>NZ_JBSWVF010000004.1:0-566294 GCF_056159445.1 Pseudomaricurvus sp. ABR4_320
GACAATTTGATAAGTGAGAAAATATGGACGTATTAAAAAGTGTTGGAATTGTTGCTGCATTCAAGGGTTTCTTGATTTTTTTGCTATATGGTTTTATTACAACCGCCGTTATAGCTTTCGCATATGGTCTAGAGTCAATTCTGCCTAAGCCTGTAGTGGCGACTCTGGAGGGGCCTATTTCAATTTATACTTTTGGCTGCCTTTCTTTTGTTGGTCTAGTTTTATTAGCAATCGTAACAAAGCTTGGGAAAAAAAATTGTGACTTTATAATTAACAGGCCGAAACGGATATTTTGGGTTGCACTACCTATATGTGAGGCTGCTATTGCTCTGGGAATTGTCATTGGCGGAAATCTTTTAGGAATTGCTATTTGCTCCCATTTACTGATGGCCACAACACTAACTAGCACCAAAATATACCCCCAATTTTACGCACTAGCTGTATTTATGTTTCTTTTTACATATCCCGTTGTGTATTTCACAATTGCGCTTATAGATACAAAGAAAACCGTATTCTTTTGGTTAAATGTCAGCGCTCTCGTTTATGCTGCCTTCGTTGTGGCAACATTTTACTTTACGCTACCGGTAAAACATGCTTCTTTAGTTGGGCTTCAAGCTGTAATTTTTATTGCTTGGTATGCGTTTATTTCGCGTTCACGGCCAGTCATAGCAAGCAACTGTGGTCCAACCCTAGCGAATAACTTTTAGTATGCACAATCCCGGATGTCTCTTATCCTCGCATTGAGGATAATCAGGAACTTTCTCATTGCCGCTGTTAATGCCACCTTTTTATGTTTTCCTTGCCGAACCAAGTGTCGATAACAGCCGCCAATGATGGGGTTGCGTTGTGAGGCAATAGGCGTCGCCATATGCAAGGTTGTTCTTGCGTTGTGACGACCTCCGAGGATCCTTCGTTTTCCCTGAGATTTGCCGCTGCCTCTGTTCATAGGGGCTAAGCCAACTCCCGGTACGCTTTCCAATATTTTTTTTGCCACTTAGGTTCATTTTTTACGGACTCGAGCGAGACTTTGAAAACACTCTCGATCCGGAGACTTTGGCTGTTCAGTGACAATGATGGTAGCATCCCGGTAGATCTGTCGATCGAAAGGTTACGCACGCTCCGCAAAGAAGGGCATCGATACGACTACGTAGTGTTCTCAGGATTGGGACACAACAACATGGATAATACATTTGCCACCGCAATAGATTGGGTGAATCGACAGTAATCTGCAGATGTGAGCATATCTTTCGATGTACCGCAATGTATCAACTAATCGGATAGCGGCCCAATCGGGTAGCCGAAGGTGTTTAGCCTTCGGCCCCCACAACACCCTGCATGCGGGTCCGCACAGGGCGTTGCAAACAAGATAGTGAAGCTTGATCCAACCATCACGTAGCGAATAAAGCCCTTCAGATTTGAGATAAGCATCAGATAATGCCTGATTGATCCCTAGGGTTTTCGAACTACGCCATGGTCCTTTGCTGGTGATGCCACACGCAACGGCAGCTTGTACGGATATGCCACGCTTGATCAAATTTCTAACCTTGGTGCGAGGCTTACGCCACTGCCGCCAATAAGCCATTCGTACTCTGCGTCGGATCCAATGATCAAGATCGACACAAAGTTGGTAGCAGTTGGCGATACCAAAATAGTTTATCCAGCCTCGCATGTATCGACTGGTTTTGAAAAGCT
The DNA here is from genome assembly GCF_056159445.1 of Pseudomaricurvus sp. ABR4_320. Lineage (NCBI taxonomy): Bacteria > Pseudomonadati > Pseudomonadota > Gammaproteobacteria > Cellvibrionales > Cellvibrionaceae > Pseudomaricurvus > Pseudomaricurvus sp. ABR4_320. The sequence continues at coordinate 1,693 of NZ_JBSWVF010000004.1, forward strand.
GGTAGCGCATCGACACACCCCAGTTGCGGTTCGTCAAACGACGAATCTGTCGCTTAAACTGTTCCAGTTTATTCGGGTGAACCTGTATGCGTCCATACCGGAACGTAAACCCAAGCAGCTGACTTTGCGCAGTTCTGACGACTTGGCTTTTCGTCGCGTTAACGACCAGTTTCAAGCGATCTTGCAGGTAACGGCTGAAGCTGCGCAATACCCGCTCACCAGCACGCTGACTTTTCACTAGTATCGTGAAGTCATCAGCGTAACGAGCGAACTTGTGACCGCGCCTCTCTAATTCTTTGTCCAGAGGATCAAGCATGATGTTGGCCAGTAGTGGCGATACTGGCCCACCCTGTGGCACACCTTCCCGACTCTCAATGAACTGGCAACCATCCATGATACCGGCACGCAAGTACCTTCCGATCAATTTGAGAAGACGTTTGTCTTTCACCTTACGGCTTAAGAGTGACATCAGCAGATCGTGATTAACTCGGTCAAATAATTTTGAAAGATCGACATCAATCGCAGTGCGTCGTCCTTCCTTGATGATGCTCTGCACCTGTTTAACCGCCTGCTGGCCATTAAGACCCGGACGAAAACCGAAGCTGTTGTCGAAAAAATCTGGATCAAAGAGGGGCGTATGGACCTGGGCAATGGCTCGCTGGATAACCCGATCTTTAACGGTGGGGATACCGAGTAAACGGACGCCATCTGTGGGCTTTCCAATCTCAACGCGCCGTACTGGGGCGGGCATATAGGGGCCTAGCTCCAGCTCTCGGGCGACGGATTGCCAGTAACCGGCCCTTACCCAGGCGGGGAACTCATCGATGCTCATGTCATCGATACCAGCAGGCCCCTTATTGGCTCGAACAGTTGCCCATGCCTTCTGCAGGTTCGCACGGGCGAGTACGTTTTCGAGTAGATCATGACTAAAGGCTGACTTCTACTTAATCACTCACAGAATTACCCCTGTCAGCGCTATCGGTGTGTATCTGGTTCGCTCTCCGAAGGCGATACACTCTACGGAGCCGAGGCACTTATTGACCAGAGCCTCACTGGTTACTTACTGATCGCTGGTTAAGCAGATCCCGAATCGTCGGACTGCCCCGATAAGGGCATGAACCTTCACTGCACAGCTGCATCTTTTACGGTAGCCGTATGATCACTTGGCTTCGTTGTCTTGTGCCAACTCGCCTTCAGCCTGGGCCTCATATGATGTTCTTGTTCATCCGCTCACAGCTTTGCTAGCGGCTTACTTCAGACTGCCCCTCGCAGGTTAGCCCTTGCCATTCGCTAGTAGTTGGCGTTAAATCTTTTGAGATTGATTTAACGGTGATCTTACTACAGAGGACTTTCACCCCAGTAGTTCATGCCCATGCCGGGCGTACACAAGGCCATCATAGGGGCATGGTTTGCTCCGCGGTGCTTTGGGAAGGCTTCGCAAATTTACCCCAAAGCTCCACTCCGCAAACCATGCCACATATGGCGGCGGTAGCGTCAAGATAAAGAGAGCAGTAATCGGATGATAGAAGAGTTAAAGGAGTTGGTTCAGGGAACTGGTCTAGAAAAAGCCGTCACCGCCATAGAGAATGAACTTAACCAAGGAAAATTGGTAGAAAAAGAGGTGGAGGCAGTCTCACTAAGATCTAAAGACGAGCAAGCTTTAGATGTTTTAGCCGATGAACGGGATGTCCAATTCAAAAGAAGTCGTAAAGCAAAGTTCACCGGTTATGAGCCCTACACGGAAGAAGAAAGTGAAGCGCTGATAACACGTTCATTGATCACGGGTATTCATGACGCATTGCACCTTGCGGATGCTCTATCGGGTTTATGTGAAGACTTTAATATAGAAATATACTTTGATGATGACAAGACAATCACGAAAGAAGATCTAGATAATAGGCCAACTGAAATAGAGTCTGTCCTTAGAGAGTATGAGAAAGAAAATGACTTCTAGATCCGATTTAATCAAAATTCTAAAGAAGTGTTTAGGAGATTCAAAAGTTAAAAATCTACTAAGTAACTCAAATTCAGATTTGTATGAAGCATACATATTCTCACTAATATTGCGAGCCGCAAAAGTGGAGAGCGCTACGGTTTATTTTGAAGACAACACCGGCAATAAAACGACGAAGCTTCTGTTCAGAACCAGTCCAGGTACTATCTATTCAAACAAACGTAAATACACACATGCTGTTGTGGAATTTCCCAATGGCACAGTTGTTGAGATTCATGTAGGGATAAAGATTAGTGGTAAATCTGGTGTGTCCCATGAGGCAGATGTTGCCGTTGTTGATAGAGCAGAGTGCGAGACGTGCAGGCGTGGCAAGGTAAATCCTCGTAATACCAAAGTAATATTCGCTGTCGAATGTAAGTACTATTTTACTCACCTTGGGATTGACCTTGCTCGCTCTTTTTTAGGTTTGGATAGTGAATTTGCCGCTAAAAAGGTGTATTTCGTCTCAAACACTAGCTCGAAAAGTGTAGAAAAGATCCTGAGTAAGCATTCTAAGAAATGGGATAGAAATGTTATTCCGAGGCTCAACAGCGACACCGAAAGAGTGATGAATCAGTTTAGGGTAGCGTTTGTAAATTTGAACGCTGGAGGCTAAAAAATGCTAACAAAGCCATGCAGATCGACGCTGTACATACTGTCCGTCTGCATGAATGGCCGTGCTTCCCTGTAATGCAAGCGCCATCGCATACAGCGCGACTGATTGCGGCGTTGAGCTTGTAGAATAACTCGAAAAGCAAGGGCTTTTTCTCTAAAATTGGGTATCGCTAAAGCGAGTTGCAGGATGTCAAGCTTCAAGAAACCCAATTACAATCAGCCGCCATAGTTGTCATCAATTTTGAAGAGCAGATTCGTCCGGGTACCTTTGAGTTGAGGGTGTTCAAAACTCTGTGTCAGCCATTAGCATCATAAGCTGATGTATTTCTCCAGTCGATCCGGGAAGTGAATCGTGAGCTGTGACAGCGTTACGTTCCCAATCTGAATCGTAAACGTCTATCGCTCAGTGGCTTTGAGCAGCTACTGTAAGCTGTTTTATGGGTGAGTCCACGCCTATTTTTTTAAGGGTTGCGAAACTGACGCCTACCAACAAAGCCGAACTCGCTATTAAGTGATAGAATACAAACCGTTTATAGAACCTTTTGCAGATCATAGGCTATGCAACGAGACAACTACCCGTACGCGAAAAAAATAGACTGGCATCAGTTTCTCAAATCCGGTGATCGAATCTTTATCGGCTCCAATGCTGCCGTTCCAAACGCACTGATGGATAGCCTGATTGCCGACGGTAAAGGCATTGACGATATTGAGGTCACTCATATCGTCACCATTGGTGAAAATAAATGGGCCCGTCGCGAATATAACGACCGTTTCAAGGTAAACACATTTTTTATTCACGGTGACGCGGTACGACAAGCCGTCGATGAGGGGAGGGCGGACTACACCCCTTGTTTTCTGTCGGAGATATCGAGCCTGTTCGTCAACGATGTCATGCCTCTTGATGTCGCGTTAATCATGGTATCGCCACCCGATTCACTCGGTTATTGTTCTTTGGGGGTGTCTGTCGATGTTGTGATGTCTGCTACCAGAAACGCTAAGCATATTATTGCGCAAATTAATCCTGAAATGCCAAGTACCTGCGGGCATTCGTTCATTCACATCAATGAATTTAGTGCGTGTATCGAAGTCTCTCAGGAATTGCCTGAAGTCAAAATGGCCAGTGAGACCAAGATAAGTGACAGAATTGCGCAATATACCTCTCTGCTGATAGACGACGGTTCAACCATTCAGTTGGGCATAGGCAAAATACCCGAGGCGGTGACGCGTTATCTACACACCCATAAAAATCTGGGCGTGCATTCAGAAATGATCAGTGATGGGATGATGGAGCTCATACAGAAGGGGGTCATCAATAATCGCAAAAAAACCTTCCATCCAGGTAAAACCGTTACATCCTTTGCGCTTGGCAGTAAAAGTCTTTATGAGTTTGTGAATCTCAATCCCCATGTTGAATTTTACCCGTCGTCTTACATCAATAAGCCCACCAATATCGCCAAAAATGATAACATGGTGTCTGTCAACAGTGCGCTGCAAATTGATTTAAGTGGCCAGGTGGTTGCAGATTCTATCGGTTATGACTTTTACAGCGGGATCGGTGGGCAGGTCGACTTTATCGACGGCACCTCAAAAAGCAAGAATGGAAAGTCGATCATCGCCTTACCCTCTACCGCCAAAAATGGCGAGATCTCCCGAATCGTTGCCCATCTTAGCGAGGGCTCGGGTGTTGTCACGTCTCGGGGCAATGTGCAGTATGTGGTGACGGAATTCGGCATCGCTTATTTAAAAGGGAAAAGTGTCAGAGAGCGAGCGTTGGAATTAATCCGGGTTGCGCATCCCAAGTTCCGAGCAGACCTGCTTAAAAAAATACGCCAATACTACTGGGTGCCCGATTACCAAAAACAGTTCCCGACCGATGTGGCAGAATTTGGCGATGTCCAAATCAAACCCATTCGTATTGATGGTCAAAAGTTTTATTTACGACCGCTCAACCCGTCTGACGAACGTCGTTTGCAGGAATTCTTTTATTCGCATACGAAAGAAACCATTCAAATGCGATACAACTATATTCCTCAGTCCATGACGAGGGAGAAGTCTTGTGACCTGGTGAGTGTTGATCAAACCAAAGATATCGCCCTGACCATCGTGGTTCAAGAAGGCGCCATCATCCGTATCGAGGCGGTTGGCCGTTATTATCTCTACGAAAAAGCAAAGGCCTGTGAAGTAGCCTTTGTAACGAGAGAGACCAACCAAGGCAAGGGAATGGCAAAGCGTTTGTTGGCTGAGATGGTAAGAATTGCCAAGCTTCGAGGACTAGAAACCGTCTTTGCGATGGTGAAAACCAATAATAAGCCCATGATTGCCGTGTTTGAAAGCAATGGATTTAAACGTACAATGACGGACGATGCTGACGAAATAAAGTTGGTACGGGATCTGACGAAAGAGTCATTGGAGAGTATTGAGCAAAGCACGACGTTCAGATCTTAGAAAACAGGTTTTCATTGTTGATATATGGGACCAGGCAGTGACAGTAACAATAATAGGCAGTCCTCATTGCGCACTCCATGATATGGGAGAAGAGCATCCAGAAACCCCTGGGAGGCTGTATAAAATCAATGACCAAATGATCGCCTCGGGGCTGGAATATGTCGTGCGTTTTGCCGATTCCAATCCCATAGACAAAGACCTTATTACGCTCGCGCACGATAAAGACTTTGTTGATAATGTCTTTGAAAAAGCGCCGAAAGATAAGTATGAGCGGGTGTGGATCGATGAAGACACCATCTTCATGGATAAAAGCCTTGATTCCGCTCTGTATGCTGCCGGTGCAGTGATAGACGCCATAAACATGGTCATGGCAGATGAGACTTCAAGTGCATTTTGTGCGGTGAGGCCCCCAGGGCATCACGCAAAAAAGGCGTCTTCTGCTGGATTTTGTGTCTTTAATAATGTCGCTATCGGTGCAAAATACGCACTAGAAAAGCTCAATCTAAAGCGTATCGCCATTGTTGATTTTGACGTTCACCATGGCGATGGCACTCAAGATATTGTGCTTGATGATGAGCGAATCATGTTCTGTTCGTCGTTCCAGCATCCGTTTTACCCTTTCAGTGGCGATGAAGAGACAAGACCCGGTATTTTGAATGTGCCTATGCCCGCTGGGACCTCGGGCAAAGAGTACAGAGAACTCGTCAGCCATTGGTTTACGCGATTAGATGAATTTCAGCCTGAGCTCATTTTTATTTCGGCGGGTTTTGATGCCCATGCGGAAGATGAAATGAGTAATATTCGATTGGTCGAAAGTGACTACGCCTGGTTAACCGAAGCAATAAAGAAGATCGCAGATAAACATTGCAACGGTAGAATCGTCTCGGTGCTTGAAGGTGGCTACGACCTCAGCGCGCTTTCCAGAAGTGTCGTAGCACATGTAAAAGCGTTAACCGGTTAGCTGTTTGCTCTGCATTGTCATTCCCAGCGATGACCGCTATCTGTTCACAAAGTGCTGCGTACTTGCCGCTAGCAATCTTTTGATTGAAGCACACCACGACGTTGATGTTGGAGACATCCTGTCCCTGTTCGATAAAGCCTGTGTGTCGGGGTTACGCTTCTTTGTGAGGAAAGCCCAAACAATTCTCTGGCCCATTGGGTGAACTTATTGAAGCGATCCCATTAGAAGGAGTGGGCTGGTCGTTCCTATTGAGATGCCAACAATGGGAAATTTTTTGCTTGAAAGTGTTGGCCGAGTGCCAATCGGTAAACAAATTACGCCATTCCTGCAGCGCAATCACAAAAGGATTGTGAGAAGTATTTGGTGTTGTCAGGCCGTAGCGAATCGGTTCTTGCAGGCTGTTTTCGTCAGTAAAGCTACCAAACAGCCTATCGAAGATAATCAAAATGCCACCGTAGTTTTTGTCGAGACATTCCTGGTTAGAGCCATGGTGTACTCGATGATGGGAGGGGGTATTCAAAACCCACTCCAACGGGCCCAGCCGACCGATAAGTTCCGTATGGAGAAAAAACTGATACTTCAAATTCACTGCGAGTAAGACGGCAATCATTAACGGTGGAAAACCCAACAATACCAGGGGGATAAAGACCAACCAGGAGCCGGATATAAAACTGGTCCAGGCAAGGCGGATAGCGGCGGGGAAGGTAAAATGATTGGCGGAGTGGTGTACGCTATGACTGGCCCACATCCAGCGAATGGTATGACTACATCGATGCATGGAATAGTAAAAAAATTCCATGGCGAAAAAGCCAATTACCCACATTTTCCAATCGTTGATGTTAATGGTGACCAGGGGCTTCTGACCCAGGGCTTGATAGCTGGCGGTAATGAGCTTACCGGTGAAAAAGCCGATGGAAATATTACCGGCGGCGACCCCTAAAGACGCCAATGCCTCCCGCCAGTCGTAGTGATCCTTTTTAAACTTCAGCCAAAGCGCTTCTAAGATAATGAGCACCGGTGTGGATACAAATATCCAGGGGGCAACAGCAGTGGCAAACATGGCATTAATGTCCGTTGGAAGGGGTAAAAGACAGTGTCACACTGGCGCCAAGGTCTTGGCTCGAGTCGGTCAAACCTTTAGCGAGACTGCTGGAGAGATAGAAGCCGTTGTCGAGACGCCAGCTGGCGGTTAATTTCAACGTGGCTTGGACATCCCGGTCTTCAAAAATGGATTCTGTCCAGTCAACTCGAGTTCCCAGTGTTAAGTGGTCATTGGTATCCATATAAGTGCCGAAGCTGGCAAAACTGTAATCACCGTCTATGGACTCGGGATTGCCATCACCGGTGTTGTCGAAGTCTTCGATGTCACCGGCAAAGGCATAACCGACTGAGCTGGTAACGGCGATAGCCCCCCAGCGCTTTTCTCCATCCAGGCTTAGATAGCTGACCCATTCGCCATAGCCCAAGCCGTCGTCTTCTGAGCCAGTAGGGGCGGACGTCGTTAGGGTGGTGCCCAGGTAATAGCTTTGCCCGTTGGGAGTAAGCCGTATCCCTGTGCCAAAGATCGTATCGCCTAAGCCGGAGACGGTAACGGTTTCTTCTGCAGTGGTGTCTCTTCGGCGATCCTGCCAGCGGCTACGTAAGTGGCTTGTGTTGTTAGTGGTCGTTTGGGCTATAGCGTCTTGGTAGCCATCCGCTCGAATAAAAGCCGATTCGACAAAGAGCGTTAGCCGTTCTTGGGTAACTGACAGCCCCAAGGGGATAGTGAGAATTTCCGTGGTTTCATCATAGCCGTAATCCCCGGATTGAAATTCAGAACCGGTATAAAAGCTAACTGTAGGTGACGCCCGCACATCAGTAGACAGCATACTGGCAATAGCCAGGATCGTTGTTAGTGATTTGTTGTAAGCGGTCATTGGTGAGTTAGAGCTTTTAAACATCGTAACCATCCATCCATGGTCAACGGGAAACCATCCGGCGATATCGCTATCGCCGGAATCTTACCGAGAATGAATTACTCCACATTGATCCAACGAGTACGGCTTTTGGATTCGCCATTGGGTCCTGTAATGGTGGTGGTCTTCTCACCCTCGCCGTTGCGGCTTACGTCCCGATAAGCGGTGTTGCCATTTACGCCCGTTATTTCTGATGCTCGTGAGCAGCTACCATCTGCACAATCAGCGCTGGTCGCTCGAGTGGCCGTCTCACCAGAATTAGTGGTGATGGTTTTGTTGGCAAAGCGGGATCCTGTCTCTGAGTCGTAACCCCGTTCTTTGGTGGCGGAGGCGCCGTAACCTTTACCCGTTTGAGTAGAGATGGTTTTCGTTTTCACGCCGTCATTGCGCATGATATTGGTGGTGCGGGTGGCGCTCTTGCCCTGGCTGTTAGAGAAGGTGACATCCCGTTGACGATCGGGAGCTGCCTGGGCAGGCAGGGTTGTGGCTGATGCCACCAACAAGAGTGCTGAGAGAGCAATATAAGAAGTTTTACGGAATAACATGATGAGGTTCCTTGTCATGATGTGCGGATTGATGAAAGTGCTGTTAACGATTCGCCATAAAGTTTTTACGAATTTCCTTGCGACTTATTTCGCCGTCGCCATCGGTATCGTGAGCGGCAAAGCGTCTCAGGGCTGCCAGTTCCATTTCCTCAACGGAGACCATGCCATCCTGATTAATATCGGCGATATCAAAGCGGGATCTGGCCAGAGTTAAGGCTTCGTCTTCGGTAATCTTGCCATCACCATTAAGATCGGGACGGTCGCCAGACAGGGTCTCGGCGAACGCGGGAGCTATTAACAGAGTTGAGCTGAGGAGTGTGAGTAAAGTAAAACGTTTAAACATGGGGTAATTGTCCTTTTAACCTTGGCATTAGCGCCGACAGGGACACTTTCCCACAATTGCGTAACCCGTGATTTGCAGGTCTGTATCGCTACGTAACAGTTTGTAACGGAAGGGCTAGACTCATAGCATCGCGGTAAAAAATTGAGGCATAATCCCTCCCATGAACGCACCTGTACTACTGCACGTTGTCGAGGACGATGACGAAATTCGTGAGCTGCTGGGAAACCTTCTGCGCAAGGAAGGCTTTACGGTTGCCTTGGCCAGAGATGCCGATGAACATCGGCAATTGATGATGGGGCCAACACCGGATCTGATTGTTCTGGATCTGATGTTGCCCGGCAGTGAGGATGGCCTGTCGATCTGTCGTCGTCTGCGGGCGGAAGGCGAGATTCCCATCTTTATGCTCACCGCCAAAAGCGATGCCATTGATCGTATTGTTGGTATCGAAATGGGAGCCGATGATTACCTCACCAAACCCTTTAATCCCCGAGAGCTGACCGCTCGCGTCAAAGCCATTTTACGTCGCACCCGTAACAGTAATGGTACTGCTGTAAACAGCGGTAAGAGTGCACGCTGTGGACACTTGATCATTAATTTTGAGCGTCGAGAAGTGACTCTGGAGAACGGCGATGCCATTGAATTGTCCAGCGGCGAGTATTCTTTGCTAACGGTGTTTTTAAGTCGTCCCCAGCGGGTCTTGGATCGGGATCTGCTGATGGACTTGGTTAATGGACGTCAGCATGCGGGCAGCTTTGATCGCTCGATTGATGTCCAGGTTTCCCGTCTGCGGCAAAAGATTGAGCCCAATCCTACTAAACCGACGTTGATTAAAACCATTCGCAATGGTGGCTATATGTTGACCGAAGTGGTCAATAATCTCTGACGCCATGTTTTCTAGCCGCCTGTCATCACTGCTGGGGTTTCGATCCATTATCGCCGCAGCGGCGGTGATGATCGCACTGATGACGATTATGGCCACCTCGTTTTGGCTATCTCGTAAATCCGACAGTGGCTCCATGTTTATTCTGCCGATACCCGCCCAGGTGGCGGCGATTGTCGAGCTGATTGAAAGTTCCTCACCGGAGCAACGGTCTTTAGCTCTTAAGGCGGTTAATTCCGGTAGTTTTGAAGTCTATATCGCTGCTAATCCTGGCGTTGTTGAAACACGCAGCGGAATCGCTTTTAAAGCATTTCGTCGGGCCGTAGCCAATTACACCGATGCTTTAGACGGACGGCGAGTTTTCGGTATGGTCGGCAATCGGTTGGGGGATTTTGCGGCCCCCGAAGAAGGGGACGCCGGGCTCGAAGCACAATATCCCATGCGCTTGGTGGTGGAATTAACCCCGACGGAATATCTGGTCATACAAACGCCGGACATTCTCGATGCTCGCCTGCGGCGCATCCCCGCGGGTTTGCTGGTAGGACTGGCGGCGTTTGTGGTGGCGATTTTGGCGCTGTTGGCGATTCTGACGGAGGTGCGCCCGATTGGTGATATGGCAAGATCGGCACGGTCTTTTGCCCAGTTCGGTCGTCCCAAATCAGTGAAGCCTGGTGGATCCAAAGAGCTGCGCAATCTAATTGATGAATTCAATCATATGCAGGATCGCATCGCCCAATTGATGGCTTCCCGAACCTTGATTATGTCGGGTATGTCCCACGACGTGCGCACCTATCTCACCCGTTTACGACTGCGGATCGAGAGTTTGGAGGAAGATGATCGCGATGCGGCAGCCCGCAGCATCGATGCCATTCAGTCACTGCTGGATGATACGTTGGCGCTGGCTGAGATGGAGTCTAGCGAACCTCAGGATGAGGAGGTTTTTCTTGGGGAGATGTTACAGGACATCGCTAACAGCTATGGTTCGACCGCATCCTTGATTCATATCGGGTCGGGTTGTGAGCTGACGCTCTACTGTCGACGTTCGCGTCTGGAGCGAGCATTTATCAATATTATCCAAAATGGATTGAAGTATGCCGGTGGCGTAGAGATCTACTGCGAAAAGACCGTCGCTGGTTTGCAGGTGGTATTTATGGATCGTGGTCCGGGTATCAGTGATGCTGAAAAAGACAAGGTGCTGGATCCCTTTTATCGGTCGGATAAGGCGCGCAATTTAAATGTGTCAGGATCCGGGTTAGGCTTATCCATTGCCAAGATGATTATCGAGCGACAGGGTGGTCATATTGAATTGCGAGACCGGGAAGGGGGAGGGCTTCAGGTGTTGGTGATTCTGCCTTTGTCCTAAAGCGAGATGCGTAGTATGCAAATTGGTATTCGCCGCTACCGCGGAATGTTTAAAATGAAGCTGTTTTGCAGTTGCCTTTGTCTACTGCTGGCACCTGGCGTTGTGGCTTTGGATAACGGGCCGCAAGTGCTGGGCTGTGACTATAAAACCGATGGTGTGCAGGGCACCGATATCTGTCTTATCGTTGGTAGTGGCATGAACCAGGGAGTGAGTTGGGTATTGTTTGAACTACAGGGCCGGCGTTATCGATATATTGAATCTGAGTCGGACTCTATAGAGGTCCTCGACAAACGCAATCAATTGTTGCGTACTCAGTCCATGACTCGGGCGACAGGACAGTGTCGGCCAGGTGGCCGCGACGCGGAAATCTATCAATTTGATAACGGCGATAGGATCTGTCTTTATTGGCCGCAGTAATGACCAGGGGACCTAATCGTACAGTTGCGCTCTCTACATCAGATGTCGGTTGTTTTATTTCTGTAACCCGACCGGTGATAGCATAGGAACTGATCGCCTTTACACAGGGAGTGTTGATCGGCATGACAGAGCCTCTCAATTCCTGCGTAAATAAAGCGCGAAACCATACCCCCCCAATCTTGTCTGCTCGCAGGAAAGGTGGTTAGGGCTATTGCTAATGTGATTGTTAACGGGACGCTCCTGCGCTATCTGGCAACAGGAATCCTGATTGCAGCTATCGGAGGTTGTACGTCAGTAGATGTACCTTTAATGCCGACGCCTTTGCTGTATCAGGTTAACGATAAGTGAAGATATGCGGGATTCGGTTTTCAGTCTCTGCAGGTCCAAACTGGCCGGTATTTACGCATCCTCTTTGCAAGGGACATTGAACATGACCTATGACCAGTACAATGACTTTTGTCGATCCCTTCCGGCCGCCACCTATGTGATGCAGTGGGGTAACGCCCATGTGTGGAAGGTTGGGGGCAAGGTCTTTGCGATTGGTGGCTGGAATAAAGAGAGCGGTAATCCGGCATATAGCTTTAAGGTCTCCGAGATGGATTTTCATATTCTTAAGCAGGAGCCCGGTTACCGACCTGCACCTTACCTGGCATCACGGGGCATGACATGGATTCAACAATTTGGTGAATACCAAACCGCGAAAACAGATATTAGGTTCTATCTGAAAGAATCCTATCGAATTGTTTCTCTGGGATTGACTAAGAAAAAACAAAAGGAGCTGGGGTTAAATCAGAGTTAGATGAATTCAATTTTCTGTGGCCTTTAGCGCACAAGTAAAGGAGGTACTATGAGCACATATTTTGATTCTGTCGCAAATTCTTGGGATGCGAATCCGGCGAAGATTGAGCGAGCGTCTGTAACGGCAAGTAAAGTAAAAGATATTCACTTTACATCTCGGGAGAGCATTGTTGATTTTGGTGGTGGTACTGGTTTGCTAGGCGTGCAGCTGCGAGAGACATTTTCTCAGGTACATTTAGCAGATGCCTCTGCAAAAATGTTAGAGGTTGCGCAAGGTAAAATTGAAGCATCAAACATTGATAATATCTACACTCATCATATTGATCGCTTGTCTGAGTTAACGTCTAAACATTCAGCAATCGTTACCTTAATGACTCTGCATCATGTTTTGGACTTAGGACAGTTTTTTTCAGATGCGTATGACGTCCTCGAAAGCGATGGCACATTGATCATTGCTGACCTATACAAAGAAGATGGTTCCTTTCATAAGCATCATTCTGAATTTGAGGGGCATAATGGCTTTGATGTTCCAGAGCTAGTATCTCTTTCTGAAGCGTCAGGTTTTAGCGTACTTGGCGCGGATGAGTACTATTCGATTAGAAAAACTGATACTGACGGCATAGAGAAATCCTATCCGCTGTTCTTTTTTGTTGCACAAAAGCCCCTTTGACTAAGGCTTAAACGTCAAATAGAAAGTAATAGCCGTAACCGACGATAAAAGCCGGAATGCCGGAATAAATTGTCGCGAGCAGAGCGGCTTTCGGGGCGAGAGCAATCGCGGGAAAAAGCGCATCGCCGTCATTACTGATGGCGTTACCCAGCTGCGCTGAAAATGGGAGTGCGCCATTTAGGTATAAGCTGGTGACTAAAATCTGGGGGCCGCAGCCGGGTAAAAAACCAATAAGAATGGCCAGTCCAACGACACTCCAGCCCATCGATTGAAAAACCTGCGCGAGATCAAGCCCGAATAAGAGCATAGAAATTTCAAATATCATAAAGGCGACAACAACCCACACCATCACAAATTGCGTATCGAGAGCCGCCTTTTTCTTCCAGCAAGTAGGCCGTGTTATATCTTCTTCGCTAGTTAAAGACGAATAGCCTCCCGCGATTCCTGTACCACTGATGGCCCACAGCAGTACGCAGGTCATGCCGAGCAGTGCGCCGATAAACGTTAGCTCATTTTCCGAAATGGGCAGATAAGTGGATGGCGCGATTTGCAACGCCAGCATCATGGCAATAATCGTAACGGGTATAGATACGATTAACCAAAACTGTGTCGATATCTCGGTCATGACTTCGTGAATACGAGAGGTCAGATGTGTTGTGGTTTTTGTTTCTTCGGATGCGTCGGATGTTTCTGGTTGGTTTGGTCTGAGGTTGTGAAATTGATTCACCGCAAGCCCAGAAAGGGTGCCGACGCTCATACCAATAGCCATGACGGTAAGCCCATCGACAGGGGACTGAGCAAGCAAAAGAAATGCTGCATCTCCCATGGTGCTTGTGAGCACCGCTACCACCGCTCCGAAACTGGCGACGCCTTTGGTGTATTGAGTGACAACAATGATCGCTCCGCCACAGCCAGGCAAAGCACCTAAAAATGCCGCCAGACCCACTTCATAAAAGGGATTGCGCGCAATAAATCGGCTGATTGCTTGGCTGGAGATTCGCAGGGTGCACAAATAGTAGAGGGCCAGAGACGCATAGACGAAAGCTCCCACCTGAAAGAAAGCATCCGAAAGGACCTGCATGGTCGTCTCCCGGCTTACAGGCCAGCACAAGAAAACCAACAAGCTAACAGGTACAAATAAGCGCTTGTTAATAAGCCACTGGTGAGACCTTAGGGCGCCTCTCATAAGTCTAAAAACAGCGGCTGATTCGTTCATCCGGTATCTCTAAAGTCCAATCTGGCGCTGGGCAAATCGAAAGTGGGTATATTTACAAAGGTATAATATGTGGATGAGAGGCGTATGGCAAATGATAATTGTTATCGTTGGTGAGCTGGTTCTGGTGTCAGTAAGCTGGAAAACGTCCACCAGACATTAGCGTTGAGCAGAACAGCCCTTCAAGGATGCCTTAAAGGGCTGTCTCAGCGATTGGTAGCGGTCAAAAATCCCAGTGCGCGGCGAGGCGGATATCTCTTCCTGGCAAGGTGACTTCATCTTTGTTTAACGCAACGGCATTGTGTTGATCGCTGTCGGTCAGGTTGTGTCCGATCAGCGATACCTCAAATCCCGGCGTAGAGGCGAGTGGGTGCCAGGAGACGTGAGCATCCAATGACGTAAAGCCTTTGGTCATGGTTTCTGTCTCCGGCACATCGTCTTGTTCGCCGCTGTATTTGAGTAAAAAGCCCGCTGATACTGTGGCGTTTTCCCAGGTTAACCCACCGCCGAGATGATAAGGGGGAATGCGCGGAACATCGCCTCCTCCGTGGTCAAAGGTGGCACGAACATAGTCGGCAAGCAGGTCAAGGCTTAAGGCGCCGCTCGATGTATCCGCGAGGCCGATGGTGGATTTAACTTCGGCACCGCGGAAGGTGGCATCCTGCTGTTCGTACATGAGTTCTCGCAATTCACCGGCATCGCCAGCGGAACAGAATCCTTCTTCGTCACAGGTGTTGCCGGTGATTCGACCATAGATGTAGTCGTCGAATGCGGTTGCCCATAAGGCGCCGTCGATACGGACGTTGTCTTTGCGAATTCGAGCGGTGGCCTCCAGTGAATTGGCGCGTTCCATATCGAGGTTGGCGTTACCGTATTCAAACGTTGCGGGGCCGTCGTGTGCGCCGCGGGCGAAGAGTTCGGTTTGCGCCGGGGCTCTCGCAGTGCTGGATGCGGTGAAACCTAACGTTAGAATATCGCTGGCGTCATAAAGCAGTCCGACCGATCCGCTGACCGGTGTAAAATCGAGAGAACGTTTTGAGCCGTCTAGCGGCGTGCCTTCCACATCGACAGATTCAACGCGAGCTCCCAATTGTAAATCCAGGGCGTCGGTCAACTGACTTTCGGTAAAGCCGAAAACGGCTTGGGTTTTGGTGTTGGTTGGGGAGAGATATTCCGTGCCTTCACCCAGTGCGGAAAAATCGCGATCTTCCAGCTGCACGCCGATGGCCGCAGCCGAAAATGGTCCGACAGCACCCAGGATGGCTTCGCCTCGGGCGTCCCACTCTTCGTCATTAAAGGTAGCCAGGCGCTCACCGGTTTCCGGGTCGATTTCACTGTGGGTGTAGTCGGCATAACCGGCATCAACGTTGATGGTTTGCAGTATGTCGCCATCAATCGCAAAGGACCCACTCAAGAGGCCTTTGTCCTGTTCCATATCAATATAGGTATCTTCACCGGGAATACCGTATTCGGAGTCATAGTGAATACCGGCAACGCCCACGTGGCTTTTATCGTCATTGAAAAAGTACGAACTGCCGAGCGAATAGCCATCGCCTTCGAAATAGGAATTGCTCTGGGTGCCATGGGGAATTTCATAGTCGCCGGTTTTCCGCGCGAAGCCATCGGCGTGCCAGGCGAATTGATCAACGCGGCCGTCCAATAAGACAGACCCTTGTCGATCGTCGGCATTGTCTCCGTAGCTGCCGGTGACTTCGCCACTGATGGCTTTTTCCGGTAGCTGCATAGGCACTCGATTGTTGATGGCGTTTACGACACCGCCAATGGCCTGACTGCCGTAGCGAAGCGTGCCTGGGCCTCGGATAACTTCAATGCTCTGTGTCGACAGAGGGTCAATAGGGACGCCGTGGTCGGGGCCGACATCGGAAACATCAAAACTGCCAACGCCATTTTCCAGAATTTTTACACGGTTGGCGTCGAAACCTCGAATGACCGGACGACTGGCGCCAGCAGCGAAGCCGGAGCCAGTGACGCCGGGAACATTGGCGAGCGCATCGGCCAGGTTGGCACCACCCTGGCGCATGATATCTTCACGATTAATTTTTCCGATAATGCCGGTGGATTGATCGGGATCTGTAGAGATGGGAGAGGCCGTGACGACAATCTCTTCGATGGCTTCCATATGAGCCGAGTGTTCTTCAGCGTGAACGTTGGTGGCGATCGCTGCGCACAGCAATATCCCAATAGGTGATTTGGAAAGCATGGTTTCTCCTGGCATTCCGCAATACATAGTTTGGTTCCGCGCACAAAACGGTTTCCGCTCAAATGACGTTGAGCAGAGCGCAGAACACTTAGTCGTTAATGATTGGAATTAGGCGGGGTTAGTCGCCAGAAGAGCAGGTGGATCACGATTACCGGGTGTTTGCAGCGCAAGCGTCACCGGGGTGGAAAGTGGGTAAATATAATCGGTATAGGTATCGCCTTGCGCGGGAACTGCAAGCGTGGGTGAGGTTATCGCATCGCTGAGTGTGTCGTAAGCCAGGCAGAAAGCACATTCACTTTCTGTTTTCAGCAAATGTTGACCCACGTGCTCCGCCACGGCCCAGGCAGCCAACAGCCAAAGCGCAAAAAGCAAACCTAAAAACGGCTTGTTCTTGAGCGATGCGGTGCGGATTTGGGAGATGTGGTGTGACATCAGAAATGGATAACGCTATGACACATGGAGTCTGAGTATTACTCAGTGAATTCGTTCGATAGTCTGTGCGTTTAAGTCGCTTACTAAATGGCTTCTCGAACGAGGTACGTTTAAAGAATAGGGTATTTTACGTTGGATTACTACCAGCGGTATTTCCGTTAGACACACGATTTTGAAAATAATTGCTAAGGAAAAAGCCCCATCTTTACGTAATTGTCAATTATTTACGAGATTTTTTAATAAGCTCGTAGGCCGCTTGAATCTCCTGAGATTTCTCGGTTGCCATTTGCACCATTTCTTTTGGCACGCCACGCGCAATCAGTTTATCGGGATGATGTTCGCTCATTAATTTGCGGTACGCGGTTTTGATGGTGCGATCATCATCGGATTCTTTTACGCCAAGTGCCGCATAGGCATCCTGCAATCGAGACGCGCTGGTTTGAGCGCTCTGGTTCTGCTGGAAATGACTTTGCGCCGTCAACATTTCCAGCATGCGCTCGAATTGTTGCAGGTTAAAGCCCAGCTTGGCGGCGACATCAATTAAAATTTGCCGTTCGGCGCTGTGTAATTCACCATCGGCCATGGCAATGGTGATGAGGAATTCAAGTAGGAGATTGGCAAGCTGCTGTCGCAGGCCAATTTTGGTTCTGAACCCGTCGAGACGGGAATTCCAATCGAAATCGGTGCTGGAACCTTCTTTGAAATAACCGATGGCCCGTTCCCGGTCGGCGCCGTTTATTTGGTAGCGGTTCATCAGTGCCTCGGCACCGGCAATCTCTTCTTCGCTGACGCGGCCATCTGCCTTGGCGAGGTATCCCATCATGGCAAAGGTGGTTTCGTAGAAGGTCTCTTGAATCTGCTGCACTTCGGCTTCATCGCTGACCGATAGGGTGCGAAAAAAGCCTCGATCAAATATGTGGCCAATAAGCGCGCCGACTGCGGCACCGATAGGGCCTCCGGCTAATAAGCCTAATATGGCGCCAATGAGTTTTCCGTAAAATACCATAGTTACTTCCAGTTGCGATTCGTCGCTATGCCAAGAGGATTTTGTCGATCGCCAGGGTAAAGTCAAAAGAGAGTCGGCTTGTTTTGAGCCTGGGGTTTTACATGCTCACTTTCTACGTAAAGACCAGATATCTGGTTGCGGCAGACCTGTAAGTGGACGATGGTAACCGGCAGCGGGCTGCGGTTCCAGCCCGGTCGTCTGTCCTACCCGACTGTCGTCATCGGCGCTTGTTGAATGTCAGGCTGTTGCCGCTGCCAGACTTTTTCGTGAAAGTAGTAGGCAACGGTATTGATGGCCGGCTCCACCAAGGCGAGCGCGCCGCCAACAGCAATATCGCCTGTCATTACATAACCCACCGTAAATGCCACAGACATATGTACGGCGGCGAACGTCATGGTCTTTTTCATGGTGACTCCCCTGTAGTTGATAACTATTAGTCTAGGGGGGACGCTGGGACTTATAAATTTGATTAATTGAAAGGTGTTATTCAATTAATTTGATGATGTGAGAAGGCTTGCTGAGATTGGCCGCGGGCCAGAGATTAGCCCGCGGGAATGGAGATTGTTTATTGAACAATAGTAATGGGAAAGACGTCTGCTTTGGTCCCGTTAGGATTAAGCTGTTTCATCTCTGGTCCAAGCTCTGATAGCCGCTCTTTACGGTTGGCGGGTGATGGGTGAGTACTCAAGAATTGCGGGGGAGCTTTGCCACCGGCTTCACCCATTTTCTGCCATAGGGTCACGGCGGCGTCTGGTGAATAGCCGGCTTTGGCGGCCAGTTCGATTCCAATACGATCCGCTTCAGATTCAGCGGTACGGCTGTTGGGCAGTTGCAGCGCAACCTTGGCGGCGAGAGCTGCGCCGGTCAGAGCCAGAGCATTACTGTCGGTTGCTACACCTGCAACCAGGATACCTGCGTTCATCGCCATAGCTCGGGACATCTGTTCTGCCGTGTGGTTGGCGAGAGCGTGGGAAATCTCATGGCCCATAATCTGAGCAATTTCGTCGTCGGTCAGATTTAATTTGTTGATGATGCCGGTATAGATGGCCATGCGACCGCCAGCCATACACCAGGCGTTGAGCGTTTCCGGGTCGTCAATAATGGCCACACTCCATTCCCAATCCTTTGTATTTGGATACATGACGGTCGCTTCGGTCACCAGACGGCCAGTAATGGTTTTAATGCGACTGACGAGTTTGGGGTCGGTCACCAGCTTTTGCTGCTCATCGAGTTCCTTCATGGTGCCAATATAGGCTTTCTGAGATTCGACAATGGCGGACTCCGGGGAAATCAGCATCAGCTGTTTGCGTCCCGTTGGGCTGGTTGCGCAGGCGGCAAGCAATAAGAATAAGGTTGTTGTGATAAAAAATCGTTTCATTATCTGTTTTCCGTTCCATCCAGATGAGCAGATTATATGTTATTCAGGCATTTCCATGACGAATGATACGTCCAAACCGAGTGGCTGGAAGTATTTTCGTCAACCACACCTGAACCCGCAGGCTCTGAGAAGGTCGATAGTGTGGGCTTCTGTGGCTGAACGGCCAGTGAACAGCCGGGAGGATTTTACTCATTTTCCTGTTCATTAGGATGACTCTCGCGGCGATTTTGGAACCTCGAGTACCTTTGTTGACGATTGGCTTCTATAATGTGAGAGAATCCTACTGAAATTCAGTTGAGCTCTGGGGCTCAACGGTCGGACTATTTTCGGTAAATCACACAATAACGCGCCAGGATGCAGCTTATTCAACGATAGACAAATCTCACAACAGACATCCGGGTCATCTCCTTGTCCTCAAGGGTTTCTTTCGCTCTTCCTCCCATTGATAGATAGTTCCAGCCAGAATCCACTATGCAGTTGCTTCACTTTCACCGTTTTTCCGATCATTTGCTTACTTCTGGCCAGCCCCAAGCCGACGAATGGCAATACATCAGCGATGAAGGTGTGTCAGTTGTCATCAATCTATCCAATTATGGCGATGAGGATGCTCCGGTTAACGAAGGCGAAGAGGTGGTCGGGGCAGGGATGACCTATATTCACCTACCGGTGTGTTTTGACAATCCGACCGTAGAGGATCTGCGGCGTTTTATACGACTGATGAAAGCCCTCGAGGGCGAAACGGTCTTAATTCACTGCGCCATGAATATTCGTGTTTCCGTGTTTATCTACAAATATCTGACGCTCTATAAAAACTGGGACAAGGAGGCGGCCACGTCCCCCATCCTTGCCCGCTGGTTGCCCCAGATGGATGATTCCTGGGGCGAAATTATGGCGCTCACGAAACGTAAGATTGGCGCGTAACTAGAGGTTCAAATAGGCCAGAGTGCGCCGGTGATCCAGGTGATTCTGAACCGCAAATTGAGGCCCTTCAAAGCGGTCGATCAGGTTATCAAGCGTGCCTGGATCTTCGGCAATGACAGCAAGCGATATGCCTTGTGCCGGTAAAATCGCCGCATAAAAATCACCATATCTGGCTTCGCCCGGTTCTGCATGACTGCCTGGTGGCGGTATGATCAAGGTAAAGCGACCGTAAGACGGCGAATCAATCACCATATGTAATCCTTTGCCATTCGGCATTGGACAATTTTCCAGAAAGACAACTTTGCCAATGGTTTCTGAAAAGTCATTAGGCAGTCGGACGCCAAATCTCGCCAATTGATGTGATACGTGCACCCAGCTGAGAGTGTTCGTGTCGTTCAAATGGGAGGCTTCGGCGCTGACATGCTGCGCGGCAATCATTGCCCACTCGGAGGTATTACGCGTGCGGGTTTCAGGTAGTGTTAAAACCACCGCCACAGCCACCAGAACCGCCGCTGCCATCGCCATGCCGTTGCGCAGGCGTTGAAATCGCAGTCGCTTTCGCAACAGCAGCCGTTCATTTAGGCCTTCAGGTACAGGGACGCAAAGCGCCTCTCGCAGTACGTCTTCCTGTTTAAGAAGCTTGCGGGTGAATTTACAGCAGGCGTCACATTCCTGCAGGTGATCTGCGACCTGGCGGGCTCCGTTTTTCGGATCGGCCGTGACCAGACGACGTACATCCAGACAAGTGATTTTGTTGTTCATAGAGCTTGAGTCCGAGCGCTGCGTGGTTCAAATTTTTGCCGTAACCATTGGCGGGCACGGCTGAGTCGGGTGAGGACGGCGCCTTCACTGATGCTCAGCATGGCGCCAATTTCGGCGCCGGTAAAACCGCCGAGTACTTGCAGTACCAGAGGTTCGCTGAGGTTCTCCGGAATTTCCATCAACAGTTGTCGCAGGCCGTGGGCATCTTCCGGATTGAGATTTTTGTCTGGAATACGCGCATAAGCGTCTTCGTCCAAACTCTCGAAATTGTGGCGTTGGCTTTTGCTTAGGCTGCGTAAAAATTCACGGCGAACGATGGTAAAAAGCCAGCTTTTCACGGCGTCGCGATCTTCGATTTTATGCCAGTGTTTCCACGCTCTGAGGAGTGATTCCTGGACCAGGTCCTCGGCGTGGTGACTCTGTCGACACAGCCAATATGCGTAGCGGTACAAGTCGCTGCTGTAGGCGCGTACCGTCAGTTCAAATTCCGTTTCAGCGTTCTTCACGAAAGCACTCCTGAATGCGAGCGAAGATAGAAAGAGTTTACCATTGGTGCCAAAGAGAGGCGCCCCGGTCCCCACAGTATGGCAACTAGGAGAGCCAAGCCCCAAAGTTGATGCTGGATCAATCCCGCTGCAGAGATATCCGGATAGGAGACCGCAGCAATACCATTAAATAGAAAGAGAAGAACAGCTACCGGGCGAGTAGCGAAACCAATCGCCAAAAGTGGTGGTAGAACCAGTTCAATCGCTGTTGCCAACCAGGCGGCGATTGCGGCGGGCAAAATGGGTACAGCGTACTCGTAGGCAAAAAGGGCCGTGGTTGATTCCATGGAAGAGATTTTGACCAACCCGGATTTGAAAAAAATCAACGCCAGCCACAGACGCACGGCCAGCAGCGCAAGGCTGTGTACCCAGTGTGTTTGGTTGGCGTATTTATCCCAGAGCCAGTGGATCATGTTGTTATTCCTCTTTGGTCAAAAGTTGGGCTTGCAGTAAAAATTGCAATAAATCGATGCATTCTTGTGTATCTGCAACGGATAAATCCGATATGGATTGGGAATCTTTCAAGATACCGGCAGAGTGCTGTTTGTTTTTCTGCGGGCGGTTCAATAGCTGGATAAGTTCGCATTCTTGTTGTGAGAGTTCGCGCTGGAAAACGGAATTCCCTTGTCGGAAAAGTAACAAGCGTACGTTTTCTCGCTCTAGTGATTCGGTTAGCCCGGCCGCGTATAAGTCAACCCGCCACAAGTAGTGCTGCAAAATGCAGGATGCAACAAGCCGTACGTTCGTGAGGTTGAGCGCTGGCAAATTATCGGGCGTGATGCGCGATGCTTCAGTACTATCCCGTTGTCGCAGACATAAATGCTTCTGCCATTCAAAATCTGCCAGTTGGTGACTGCCCGAAGGTGCTTTGGGATCTTGCTCTAACACGGCACTTAACGCATCGCCAAAATCGTTCAGATCACCACTGGAAACAGGATGCTGGCAGAGCAGTTGCTGTGCTTTAACCCGAAAATGGTGCTTGCCGAGCAGCGCTGCGGTTAGCGGGTAGGTGTCTTGCAGGGCTCTGCCATGGACGCCGAGAAAGTGTTTCCGATAGACGTTCATTCCCGGTGTCAGCGTGCCGGTATTAAAGAGAGACAGAAGCCAGGATCGCTGTTGTTCAGCCAGTGACGACATGACGGCATGCCTCTTCGAAATTGCTGTTGCAGTAGCAGGCGTTGACGGTTTTTGCTTCCGACAGCAAGGTGTCGAAATCGGATAGCTCTTCGTCCCACTCCACCAGGAGTGGAACCGGAGCCGTCAGATTCTTTAAAATCTCGGGAAGCTGATCGAGGAGTTTACGATCAATAAAACCGTTGTGAGCGTCAATCAGTAGTGAATCGTGATATTCATAGCCACCCAGATGAATTTCTTTGATCCGCTGCCAGGGCAGTGTTTGCCAGAAATCTCCCGGTGACAGGCCATGGTTGTGGCAATTGACAAAAATGTTGCTGATATCGAGCAGTAATCCGCAATTGGCCTTTTCGATGACTTCAGCGATAAAGTCGTATTCGGGAATATCACTGGAATCAGGAATGACATAGGTAGCAATGTTTTCGACCAGCAGTTCTCTCCCCAGAAATTGCTGAACCCGATCGATATTCGCGACAACACTATCGATCGCTTCTCGGTTCATAGCCAGGGGTAGCAAACCATGGGAATGCACCTCTCCGATGCGTGACCAGCACAGATGGTCTGAAACCAAAAGAGGGTCAAATTCATCAACCAGAGACTTAAGCTTGCGCAGGTGGCCAGGTTCAATGCCGTCGGCGCTGCCGAGCGACAGGCCGACGCCATGCAGACTCAAGGGGGCAATAGCGGCGATGTCGCCGACAATAGAACGCCCTGTGCCACCCTCTGCCATATGGTTTTCGCTGTGTAACTCGACCAGTGATAGAGCGGGTTTGGCTGCAAAAAACGCGTCGTAATGAGGTGTACGCAGTCCGAGCGCCGGTAATAGGGAATGCATCTGTATCTTCCAGAGTTGGTTGCCGAGGCGTAAAAACAGGTTAACCCCGGCTTAGCACAACGAATTAGGACTTAACTTCACCGCCAGACAGCTTTTCGCAAACGCCTTCGGGTAGATAGACCCACTCTTCGCCGCCATCACTTTTGGCCATACCGGCACAGGCGTGCTGCGAGGTGCCACAATCGTTTTTTCCGGCCTTGACGACGCCCATGCATTTTTCATAACCAGGCTTGGCGGCAAGTGCAGCGGGCGATGCGGTCAAAACCGCTGTGGTCAGGCCTGCCAGAGTAAGGGTAAGCAATTGTTGTGGTTTCATCGAAATCTCCTTGAGTTGTTTCACTGCGTTGTGCAGCGTCGAATATCAAGACCAGGAGTCGTGTAGAAACCTTACAGAGGCGAACAAATTTGTTGGAAATTTAACCAGCGGCTGAGGGGCTTGGCCGCCAATTGTCGCGGGGAGGGCGGGATGAAGCGAGGGGCGCCAGAAAATCAGTATAAGAAGTTTCTGGCGCCATAAAGGGGGGTTATAAGGTGCTGATGACGTGATCGGCTCTGTGGCGAAGGTACATTTTGACCAGCTTTTTCTGATGGTGTGTCTCTGCGTGTACCAATACCAGGCTCTGCTTACTGGCGTGTGCCTTGCGGGCAAAGTGAATCAGTGGATCATGGTCGGGCCGCAGGGTGATTAACCCGCCAACCAGCAGACCAATGAATCCACCTACCGCTGCCAGCACAAGCAGACTCAATAGAGGGCTGGCACTGATAAAGCTGACATCAAACAGCGTTAGCAACAGATACAGGATGACGCCGCCTCCGATGCCGAAGTAGCCCATGGTTTTATGGGCCTGGAACATCGTTCGCTTCACGCCTCGGGCCTCAGGTTCAAGCGCTGATTCTAGAGTTTCATCTGCCGGTGTGACGATATGTATTTCTAAACTGTCGATATCCAGTGTTTGTCGCAGCTCGTTGGCAGCTTGTCTGGCTTCATCCACAGACTCAAAACTGGCGCCTACTTTGGATGGCTTTTTTTCTTCAATAATCGTTGGCTCTATCATGGATCCTCCGATATTCAAATGACTGCTCCGTAATGGTGAAAAAATCATTAAGAGCTCAGTCGGTTTATTCAATGGTTTCGATGACTTATGCAGGCGATGTGCCAGATTGTGGATGGCCACCGTTGAAAAGCGAAAAACGCCTGAGATGCAGCGTGTGGACGGGGCAACTATTTCGTGGTGAGTCTCAAATTTGGTGGGTTTTTACAGGGACACAGAAGTGTTTTCTTTTTGCTCGGTAAAATTGGTGAAGTTTTTACAAAGTTGCTGGCCAGAAACCTACTGGAAATCAGTGGCTTGATAGATCTTTTCTCCTCAGCAACAGATTGCTCGATATAAGTAATCAATCTGATTCCATGAGCGGAATCGCCTAGGCTTTAAATAAAAGGAATCTCTAATTTATAACGTGACTAGAGGAATGCTGACGTCTTTTTAGTTGGAAGCTTCGTTTGATTCTATGCCGTCAATGACGTTTTCCCCCTTTTTTGAGTGATCGTGCCTAAGGCGATAATCCCATGTCCACTGAACAACCTCTCGTATTTGCAGAAGAAATTTCGGAAAGTCCTGTATGCCGAAAGCGTACCATCAAAGTTCTCACTGTTGATGATGATCCCGACTTTCAAAAATCCACCCGGTTTGCCATTGCTCGCTTAAAGATACTGGGGCATCCGGTTGAGTTACTTCAGGCGAACAATTACTTTGCGGCTGCGCGCATTTTGTCGGAAACCCGCGACATCGCCATCATGCTTGTCGATGTGGTGATGGAGACCGACCGGGCGGGTTTGCGTTTGGTAAAGTCGGTACGCGAGCTTCTCGGCAATGAGGAAGTTCGCATCGTCTTGGTTACTGGCCAGCCGGGGATTGCGCCGGTGGATGATGTCATGGCGAATTACGACATCAATGACTATTGGATAAAATCGGAACTCAGCGCCACTCGATTGAAATCCATTCTCACCGCTAATTGGCGTTCCTATGAACAGCTCCGGGCGACAATGGCGGCTAAGCGTGGCCTGCAATTGATCGTCGAATCGGGCAATTTAATTTACGCCGCCCGCAATACTCAAGAACTGGCCGATAAGGTGTTGGATCAGCTTTCGAGAATTTTACATGTCCCGAGAGAGGGTATCGTATGTGTGCGTTCAGAGCCGGAAAACCACAGCCCTCTGTATGAAAACCAAGTCATAACGGCGAGTGGAAAGTTCGTCGGCTGTAACAACTGTTCGTTGGACGATATTGGTCAGCCCGACATTATTGCAACCATCGAAACGTGTTTGGAGCAGCGCAATAATGTGTCATCGCCTGAGCATACCTGTCTGTTTTTTCCGGATGAAATGGCCGGTGCAGACTATGCCATTTATCTGGCGACGGGGCGCGATCTTGAGCCTACAGAAATTGAGTTGTTGCGTGTTTTCAGTATGAATGTATGCAGCGGCTTTCAAAATGTCTCGCTCATCAGTCAGCTGGATCGTCTCGCCTATGAAGATGAGCTTCTAAAAATTCCCAACCGCAATTTTCTGTTGCGTTCGTTAAAACAGGTTTTGCATTCGGGTTTTAAGCAGGAATACACCCTGCAACTCTTGGATATTGACAATTTCTCCGGCTTTAATGCGTCTTTGGGGGCAATTTGGGGTGACGCTCTGCTGGAGGAGGTCAGCTCGCGTTTACGCAAGTGTTTTGACCAAAGTGTTCTCGTGGCACGCATAAAAGACGACCAGTTCGCAGCATTGGGTCGCACGGATGTGGTGGCCAAAGGTCAGATTGACAGCCTGTTTGTCGCGATGTTTGGTGACACCGAGCATCCGGTAACGGTTAACTTAAGTTCTGTCTCGTTTCCCTTGCGATTGGCAACAGATTCAGCGCTGGAAGTTCTTACCAGGGCGGGCATTGAGTTGAAAACTGCAAGACGAAAAGGCATCAGTCAGCATGTTATCTATAGCTCCGATAATGATCTGCGCAACACCCGGCAATTTCAATTGCTGCAGGAATTGCACAAGGCTTTACAGCAACACTCATTGCAAATTGTCCTGCAACCCCAATTGGATATTGCCACTGGTCGGTTGACAGGATTCGAATCCCTCGCTCGCTGGAAGCTCGACAGTGGTATGCCAGTGTCACCGCTTGAATTTATTCCTTTGGCGGAAACCAGCGGCTTGATTATGGAATTGGGTGAGCAGATCTTTACTCAATCCTGTCGCGCAGCCAAGCTACTGGAGCAGGGCGGGCTTAAACACTTTCGTATCGGAATTAACTTATCCGCCTTGCAGTTTGAAGCCAGTGACCTGGCCCCCCGGCTGCTGAAAATTATCAAAGATACGGGAATTAAACCGAGCCTTATAGAGGTGGAAGTTACCGAATCCGCCGCCATGAGTAATTTTGAAAACGTGTGTGGTCAATTAAACCATTTGCGCAGTATGGGCGTTCGAGTTGCTATTGATGATTTCGGTACGGGATTCTCCTCTCTGGCGCAGTTGCACTTGCTGCCCGCAGACCGGTTGAAAATTGATAAAGCGTTTGTGGATCAGTTGGATGACCGGGTCGATGAGTCACCCATTATTGACACCATTATTCGATTGGGCGAAAGTTTTCACATGAACATTCTCGCCGAAGGTGTAGAGCGCATCGACCAGTCGAAAATGCTGCTCGACAAGGGCTGTCACGAAGCTCAAGGTTATTATTTCTCCAAACCTTTATCCCTTGATCAAACCCTCGCCTGGGCTAAAAACCAACCAACAGTGGATGGATCCCTGGCCTTGAGTCACAGTTGAGTTTGGGGTGTCTGTATGAGACGTCTCATTAACGCCATTCGGCAGTCTCGCTCCGCGAAATCTACGTCACTGCGTCTGTTGTTTGGCGCCAGCGCTGTGACCTTATTGGTTTGCACGCTGCTTTATCGAATATTTTACAGCCAGTTGAGTGCGCCTTTACACGATCGTTTGCAGGTGTCTCTTTCTGAAGCCGAACGAACCATCATCCGTATGCTGGGGAACATTCAGGATGAAGCGCGATGGTTGGCGAACAATGCGGACCTACATGCCTATCTCAATGAAGATGGAAGCTTTGCTGAAGCCGAAGAGCGCTTTATGTCGTTCGCCAATGCCATGAATGAGTATGATCAAATTCGTTGGATTGATGCTATTGGCTACGAAAAAATTCGCATTGATCGTCGTGGGGATGACGTAACTCTTGCGCCTACGGACCGTCTGCAAATGAAAGCCGACCGCTACTATGTGATGGAAGGAATGCGGTTGGAAAAAGATGAGATTTACTTTTCCCCAATGGATCTCAACGTTGAATATGGCGCAATCGAGACGCCCCACAAACCCGTTGTTCGAGCAGTGGCTCCCGTGATTGATGCCACAGGAATCAAACAGGGGATGGTGGTCCTCAATTACAAAGCGGATGCAATTCTGCAGAGTATTATTGAAATTGCCGAGCGTAATCAGCTTGAATTAACGCTGTTAAATAAAGAGGGTGATTGGCTGATCGCGCCCCCAGGCGAAAAGCCTTGGGGGTTTATGTTCGGCAAAACCACAGATCGGCTGTCAGTAAAAGACGCTGAAACCTGGCTGCAGCTGACTCTTGATGATCATCACCGATTTGAAAATGACAGGGGCTTGTGGAGCTTTTCTACGCTGCGTCTGAATCCATCATCGCAGCGGGATCATCTTTGGAAGCTGGTAGGAAGAATCGATCCTGATCAAGTGTTACCGGTGGTTTATCGAGCAAGTTTGATGGCGATTGGCCTCGGCCTAATCATGTTATTCAGCATGCTGTTTATCATTCGCAGTGTCGTTTTGACATTGTTGCAGAGAGATGAGGCATTACAAGAAGTCCGGCAACGTAAGCAAGACATAGAAAAAGCAAACCTAGATTTAAAAAACACCGTTCAACGGTTGCAAGAAACACAGGATGAATTGGTGGAAGCCGGGCGCTTATCCTCACTCGGTTTGATGGTCGCCGGGGTGGCTCATGAGTTGAATACACCCGTTGGCGCGGCGTTAATTGCCCTGACCTCGTTACAGGAAGATGGTGATCAACTGGATCAGGCTGTTAAAAATGGTCTTAAACGCTCTGATCTTGATCGCTTTCTGGAGCGATTTCCCGACGGTTTAGAGTTGGTTCAAGGTAATCTGCAGCGAGCCGCAGATTTGATCATGCGGTTTAAGCGGTTGGCCGCCGATCGCTCGACCGAAGATCGTCGTCAGTTCGATTTAAAGTCATTGGTGGATGACTTGCTTAAGACGACCTGCATGCCGCTGCGTAAACTAGGGCATCGAATTGAGGTGGATATTCCACAAGAGCTTCAGCTTGAAAGCTATCCGGGTGCCTTGGGGCAGGTTTTGGAAAATCTATTGACCAATGCGGTTACGCACGGCTTTAAGAATGAGTGGATTGGCACCATCAAAATCAGTTGTCGTGCAGAGCGGAATCAGGAGCATGTCCTCATCAGCGTTGCCGATAATGGACGGGGAATTTCCGCAGATGTCTTGCCGAGAATATTTGATCCCTTCTTTACCACCCGGCGGGGGGATGGTGGCACAGGGCTGGGATTGCATCTGGTTCATCAATTGACCAAACGATTGTTGGGAGGTGGTATTCGGGTGCACAGCATTCCAGCCAAGGGAACGCGATTTACCATCTATTTTCCGAGGATTGCACCCCATGCAGAGCATGGAGCGCAGGACGTTCGGGAGCGACTTCGTGCTGCTGCAGAAAAAGTTGCCAGCAAACAATCGGCCGCTTAAATGAGAATTAGGATTCGGTTATCGCTGTTGTCTGTGGTGGCTGTGACCCCATCGACTTGGGCGCTTCCCGGAACCAGTTTTTAATCTCCCAGGCAATCAGGTAATTTACCGGAACCAACAACAGGGTTACGAAGGTTGCAAACAAGATTCCAAACCCCAACGAGATAGCCATGGGGATGAGGAACTGCGCCTGTTGACTGGTTTCAAACAGCAGTGGCACCAGTCCAAAAAAGGTGGTGAGAGACGTTAGCATGACCGGGCGGAAGCGCAAGACACCCGCGTTTTGAATGGCTTCTAACAGCGGGCGACCACGCTCTTTGCGCTCTTTGTTGATGAAATCCACCAGCACCAGACTGTCGTTTACCACAACACCTACCAGCGCAAGCATTCCCAAAATACTGAACAGTGTCAGCGATGTGCCCATTAGCCAATGGCCCATGAACGCACCGATGGTGCCAAAGGGAATGACGGACATGACAATGAGTGGTTGCGAATAAGACTTAAACGGAATTGCCAACAGGCTGTAGATGGCAAATAAGACGAAGATAATGCCGTAGGTCAGGCTGTGGAAAGAATCAGCCTGTTCTTTGGCTTCGCCTTCAAAGTTGTAGGAGATGCCCGGATATTTCACCAGCGTCGAATCCAGAAATGCCTGTAAGCTGGTATTTACCACGGTCATATTAACCGTATTTTTGTCGATATCTGCGGTAACCGTAAGTGTTCTTTGCAGGTTATTACGGTAGATCGCACTGGGACTCTCTCCGGGGACCAATTCGACGACCTGAGCGACAGGAATCGTGCGATCATCATCGGTGGTGATACGGTAATCCTGCAGATTGGCAACAGCTTGCCGCTCGGTTTCAGGAAAACGCACCATAACCCGGACATCGTCGCGGCCGCGTTGAATGCGCTGAGCTTCATAGCCATAGAAGGCTTCGCGCACTTGCTCAATGACTTCCGATTCGCTCATACCCAAGGCATAGGCTTCCGGCCGCAGACGTAATTGCAGTTCCTGTTTGCCGTCACTCATGCTGTCGGCGATGTCAAAAACCCCAGTGTGCAATGCCAGTTGTTCTTTGAGAAGATCGCCCACCTCGCGCAGACTGTCGGGGTCATTACCGCTCAACTCGATTTCTACCGGGCTGCCTGGGTGGCCCATCTCCGCGCGGAATTCGATGGTTTCAGCGCCCGGTATATTGCCAATCAGACGCCGCCACTGGCGAACTAATTCATCGTTGCTTGGGCGTGCAATATCATCGTTGGCATTTAACTGAAACCGAACCTTCCCGTAGTAAGTGCCTTGTGCGCCGCGATCGCCACTGCCGCTGCTGGAATGAACATCGGCGATCAGTGATTCTCCTGTTGCCTTATCCCGGTACTCTTCTTTTAACTCAAGCGCGGCATCTGTGATGCGTTGCACGTATTGATCCGTGACCGAAAAAGGCGTGCCGACCGGCATGGTCAAGACGACCTGCACATTGTCAGACGGTACTCTCGGGAAGAAAATAAAGCGCATCCAACCGCTGCTTAGCAGAACAACCAGTAGAATAAAGATGCCAACAAAAACCGCCAGGGTGGCGTAGCGCTGGGAAATGGCCGTTCGCAAAATGGGTTGATAATAGCGAATGATCAGTTTTTCAAAGCCATCAGCAAATGCCTGCTGTGCGCGCGTTAGACGATTGGTTTTAGATTGCTTGCGAACTTTAATGTGTTTCAGGTGGGCGGGGAGAACAAGCTTGGACTCGACCAGTGAGCAGAGCAAAATTGGAATAATCACCACGGCCATGTTCATGAACAGCGATCCTCTCGGGCCTTCGATCATCAACATGGGGATAAACGCCGACACTGTGGTCAACACACCAAAGGTTACCGGTGCTGCAACCTCTTTGGTGCCGTTAATGGTTGCCTGCAGGCTGTTGTCAGAGTGTTGTAGGTGCCGATAGACATTCTCACCGGTGACAATAGCATCGTCCACCACAATGCCGAGTACCAGAATAAATCCAAACAAGCTAAGCAAGTTAAGGGTGACACCAAACAAGGGCATCACCATAAAGGCGCCCATAAAACTGACGGGTACACCGATAAACACCCAGAAGGCAACGGATGGTCGCAGGAACAAGGTGAGCAGTACCAGAACCAGAACACCGCCCTGGATCGCATTGCTGGTCAGCGTGTGTAAGCGTTCGCGCACTTCCTCTGAGTTGTCTCGCCAGGTGGTGATTTCCAGTCCTCTCGGCAGGCTTGCCTGGCGCTCTGCAACATAGTCTTTGACAGCGTCTGCAACCGCAATTGCGCTCTGGGTGCCTACACGATAGACCTCAACCATCGCGGCGGGGCGGCCGTTAAAACGTGTGATCAGCGGGTCTTCGGTAAAGGCATCGCTGACTTGAGCGATATCTCCCACGCGAATGATACTGCCGTCACTGTTGGTTTTTACCACAATGCGTTCGAACTCTGGGCGAGTATAAGCCTGACCTTTAAGGCGCAATTGCACTTCGCCGCCTTTGGTTTTGACATTGCCCGCGGACAAATCCAGTGAACTGTTGGAAATGGCTTCGGCGACGTCGGCGAGAGACAGCCCGTACTGACGCAGAATATCCTGAGAGACATTAATGGAGATTTCGTAATCTCTGACGTCATTGAGTTCCACTTGAGTCACGCCGGGAACTCTGAGAAGTTCGTCGCGAACCCGCTCACCCTGCTGGCGAATTTCTTTCTCACTGAACTCGCCGGAAACGGCGACGCTGATCACCTCCCGTGTACGAATCGCGAGACTGATGACGGGCTTTTCTGCATCGGTCGGAAAGGTATTGATGGCGTCGACACGGGTTTTGACATCGTTAAGCAATTCCCGTGGATCGTAGCCATTGTCGACTTCGATGGTGACGGAGCCGCTGCCTTCGCTGGAGCGACTGCTGATTTTTTTGATGCCTTCCAGATCCTGAACGGCTTCTTCAATTCGAATAGAAACAGTTTGTTCCACTTCTTCTGGTGTTGCGCCGCGCAAACTGACGGACACACTGATGGTGTCGTAACCAAAATCGGGAAACACCTCCAGCGGAATTTTATTGTTCAGCGAATACAGACCCAAAAACAGAAGTAGGGCCATGAGCAGGTTGGCGGCAACATGATTGCGAGTAAACCAGGCGATCATAATCAGAGATTCCGCTTTTCAGGTTGAAAGGGCGGACGACTGTCAGCGTTGGCCGTCTGAGCACTCGATGTTTGCACGGGGGTGCCACTGGCAACTTGGCCCAGCGGTGTGGTGACGATCTCGCTGCCTGCCTCCAACCCATTGGCGACGACGGTTTCTTCTGCGCTTTGATACAAGATGTCGATTTCCCGCCGCTGCAGAACGCCGTCGGTGACGACGTAGACGAAGCTGCCTTGATAAATGCTGCTGGTTGGTACCACCAGAGCGTTCGGAATCAGGCGTCCATCGATGTTGGCAGTAACATATTGGCCAATTTTCAACGGCGTTTGATCGTGGTTTTCGCGGTTGAATGGATCTTCGATTTGCGCCACAACATAGAGCTGGTGACTGTCGTCATCCAGTGCGGCTTCGGCGCGAACAATACTGCCGGGCCAGGTCTCCGCCTTGCCGAGGCGACTGGTCAGTGTCACTGAGGGAAAGTTGGCAATACGGACGTCCTCTCCGCGAAAGTACTCCGGCAGGTCGATCAGTTCCAGCTCACTGTTTTTCAGCGGCAAGCGGATTTCGACCACATCAGTGGCGAAAATTTCGCCAATCTCGCTATTGCTGCCAATGTATTGGCCGAGGTCTGCTGACGTCGACAGTACGCGACCGGAAAAGGGCGCGCGGATTTTGGTGCGGCTCAGATCCAGTCTCGCTTTTTCCAGGCTCGATGCTGCCGACATCACTTCGGCTTCGGCGGCGGCAAGTTGAGGTTTGCGTAGAACCAGCTCGGGTGCGGTTTCACCGTCACCTAATCGTTCCCAGTCTCGGGCCGCTTGATTCGATTGTGCCTTTTCTTCTACGAGAGCCAGTTTTGCCTGCAACAGATCCGCTTCGGCAGCAGAGACAGCGTACTGGTAATCTCGATCATCGATTTCAACCAGGATGTCATCTTTATCGAAGAAGCCGCCGTCTCTAAAGGCGGGATTGACGTTGACGATCTGACCGCTGACTTGTGAGACTAAAAGGCTCTGCGTTCGTGGGCGCACGTTGCCAAAACTACTGAGGGTAATCTGATAGTCGACCGGCTGTATTATCTGACTGTCCACTTTTAGCACGGCCATTTGTTCTGGTGGTCGCATTTGGGGGTGCGGTTTAAAGGTGCCAAATAAGTAGGCGCAACCAATAAAGGCTCCGAGAACGGCGAGGGCTCCAAAAACTTTGCGGCGATTTAAACGGATATCCGTAGAGTCTGACTGTTCCATAAGTTAAAAATCGCCCCCAAGAGCGAGATAAAGATTAATACGGTTTTGCAGCAACTCGTTGCGCAGGCTTAATACACTGTTTTGTGCGGTGAAGGCACTTCGCTGGGCTTCCAGCACGTAAGCATAGGTTTGTAATCCTTGGCGATACTCGTCAAAGGCCAGCTCTTCGGCGGCTTCGGCATCGGCCTTGGAGTTGAGCAGGTGTTTTAACTGCTCTCTTAGGTAGGTTTCATTGGTCAGCCCGTTCTCGACTTCGCTGAATGCGGTGTACAAGGCATCGAGATATTGTTGTTCGGCTTGGCGTAGTTCGGCTTCCTGTTGTTTCTCCTGAGCCTGCAGCTGACCACCTCGAAATATCGGTTGCGTGAGGTTGCCGAGCAGATTCCAGGCGAAGTCACTGCCATCAAATAGATCCGAAAAATCGTCACTGTCGCGCCCATAGCTCGCCGATATACTAAACGAGGGAAAGCGCGCTTTATGGGCGGCGGCCAGATCGCGATCCGCTGCGGCCAGTGTTAGAAAGCTGGTTTGCAAATCATAGCGGGAGCGCACCAGATCACTGCTGAGTGATTGTTCGCTACCAAGGACTGGCAGCTCGGGTAAGAGCTGTGTCGATGGTGACAAGCCTTCCAGTTTGCCCGTGGGGTAGCGTCCCATCAGCAATTGCAGTTCGCGAGCAGCTTCGACTTCCAATTGGCGTTGTGCGTTGAGATTGCTGCGCTCGCTGGCCAGGTCGCTGCGGGCGAGATAGACGTCCAAAGCACTATCAATACCGCGTCGATACCCATCCTGAATGATGTCGAGATTGGTTTCGAGGTTGCCAACGCGCTGTTCAAACAATTGCAGTAATTGGTTTTCAGTCACCCACTGATACCAGGCTTTCGCCACTTGACCCGCCAGAGAAATGCGGGAAGCCATGTAACTGGCTTTTTCGGCCTGCCATAGGTAGTCGTCTGCTTTTAAGCTATCGCGCTGCTGGCCCCAAAGATCAATTTCCCACGAGAGCCCGGCACTGATATCAAATTGCTCGTTGCTCGTGTTGGAATCGCTAAGGCTGTTGTCCGAGTTGCCACCTCCACTGCGTTGTGCCCCCAGGTCCAAATCGAATTGAGGCAACAGACCGCCGCGGGTGGCCCGCCGCTGTTGCCAGGCAGCTTCGACCCGATAGCGGGCTTCTTCAAGGGAAAAGTTTTGGTCTATCGCCAAATGGACTCGCTTGACCAATTCCGGATCGGTAAACGTCTCGAGCCAACTGGAGGGGGCATTGAGGGCATCATTGCTCTCATCGGCGTCGTATGCGTAGGGGGCGAGCGTGAGAAGTTCACTATCGACTTTGTTCGAAACCGGTGTGGAGCTACAGGCGCATAAGAGACTGGCGCAGGTTGTCGCCAAGGTGGCGGATCGAAAAAAAGTGAGTTTGGATATCACGGGGCTACATCGCAAAAGGTGAATGTCGTTGTACACATCAGGGTTATTAACCTACCTGATGACCACGTTGCAGCAGCCAGAGGTAACGTTTCCATCGGCCCTTTGGGTACGTGTCTGAAACGACGCGTTTGGGCGACGCTTTTTTTACATAGCTTAACGGCTATGTGCCCGCTTGTCGGGAGCTTTAAGAAGTCTTTTACACTGATTTACTTTTGTCCAATGATTGTTACAGGAATGTATCCCGCTTGCGTCATTTGGCGTCTAATTCTCTTCAATTGCGTCTGCCTCTATTATGAATCAAGCAAATTTGGGACAATTATTGTTTTGGCGAGAGATTATCGGGTTCGGGCCGAAAACCCTGTTTTCTACACTGTAATCGATAGAAGCCTGCGCCCAGAATCGATAGCAACCTACGCCCTTGTTGCCAATACACATTTCCTGACAGACCCCAGGGTCTGGAGCCATAGTTATGAGTCATGCGGTTGTCACCCCACATAAGGCATCTCCCTTGTTCGGTTATCCGAAATACTGGGCGGAATGTTTTGGGACAGCGCCTTTTTTGCCGATGTCACGGCGCGAGATGGATGAGTTGGGATGGGATTCCTGTGACGTCATTATTGTCTGCGGTGATGCCTATGTGGATCACCCCAGTTTTGGCATGGCCGTCATGGGGCGATTTCTGGAGTCCCAGGGATTTCGGGTAGGCATTATTGCTCAGCCGGACTGGCGCAGTGCCGACGCCTTCAAAGCGTTGGGCAAGCCGAATTTGTTCTTCGGAATTTCTGCCGGCAACATGGATTCGATGATCAATCGTTACACCGCGGATTTGAAATTCCGTAATGACGATGCCTATACCGCCGGTGGTGAGTCTGGCAAACGCCCTGACCGAGCCGTTACTGTGTACAGCCATCGCTGTCGTGAGGCTTTCCCGGATGTACCGCTGGTGCTCGGGGGCATCGAGGCCAGCCTGCGCCGTATTGCCCATTATGATTACTGGAGCGATCAGGTGCGCCGCTCTGTCTTGGTCGACAGTGGTGCGGATATTCTGCTCTACGGAAATGCGGAGCGGGCCATTGCCGATGTTGCCCACCGGCTGGCGCGAGGGGTGCCAGTGGCCGATATGATGGACATTCGCGGCACGGCATTCCTGCGCAAAACGGTTACTCCTGGTTGGACAGAAATTGATTCTACCCGCGTCGACTGGCCCAAGCATATCGACACCTTACCAAACCCTTATGAATACACGGCGCCCAACGAATCTGGTGAGTGCAGTCAGGCATCTGCAGAGGCGGGAGATGAGGAGCAGGCGGTGCGAATTATCCCTATGCCGCTGCAGGGAAAAAGCGAGTGGGAAAGAGACAAAACCTATGTGCGCCTGCCATCGTTTGAAAAGGTCAGTCGCGATCCGGTGTTGTATTCCCACGCTTCTCGCGTGCTCCATCAGGAATCCAATCCCCACAACGCCAGAGTATTGGTGCAGCGTCACGGCAATCGTGAGATCTGGGTGAACCCGCCGCCGATTCCCTTAGAAACGCCAGAACTGGATGGTGTCTTTGAGCTGGCTTACCAGCGCCGTCCTCATCCGGCCTATGGAGAGGCGAAAATTCCCGCCTTCGAGATGATCAAAACCTCCGTCAATATTATGCGTGGCTGCTTTGGTGGCTGCACATTTTGCTCGATTACCGAGCATGAGGGGCGGGTGATTCAAAGTCGTTCGGAATCTTCCATTCTCAAAGAGATCGAAACCATTCGTGATCAGGTACCAGGCTTTACTGGTTCCATTTCCGATTTGGGTGGCCCTACGGCCAATATGTATCAGCTCAACTGCAAGAGCGCTGAGATCCATGCCAGTTGTCGTCGATTGTCCTGTGTTTATCCCACCATCTGTAAAAACCTGGTGACGGATCACAGCCCGACGACTCAGCTCTATCGCAAAGCCCGGCAGATTGAAGGCGTTAAGAAAATCTCTATTGCGTCGGGGCTGCGCTATGACCTTGCCGTCCTCGACCATGAGTATGTGCGCGAGCTGGTCAGCCACCATGTGGGGGGCTATCTCAAAATTGCGCCAGAGCACAGTGAAGACAATACCCTGGAAAAAATGATGAAGCCGGGGATGGGCACTTACTATGAGTTTAAAACGCTGTTTGATCGCTTCTCGAAAGAGGCTGGCAAGGAGCAGTATCTCATTCCCTATTTCATCGCGGCTCACCCAGGCTGTGAAGATGAAGATATGCTGCAGCTGTCGCTGTGGTTAAAGCAGAACCGGTTTCGGGTGGATCAGGTGCAGACCTTTTATCCGTCTCCCATGGCTTTGGCGACGGCTATGTACCATTCCCGCCGTAATCCGCTGCAGAAATTGAGCTATAAAAGCGAGCCGCTGTTTGTTCCGCAAACCTTGGATCAGCGTCGATTACACAAGGCGTTTTTACGTTATCACGATGAGAAAAACTGGCCGCTACTGCGTGAGGCCTTACAAAAGTTGGGGCGGGCCGATCTTATCGGTGCGGGTAAAGGCCAATTGGTGCCCGCAGAGGGCAGCAAAACAAAAGGCCGCTCGACTCGGGGAATGCAGGCCGCTCTGGGGAGTCAGGCCAGATCGATGCGTGAACCGTCTTTACCGCGCAAGGGCGCGGCAGGGCGTAAAGGTGAGAGCAAGCGCAATGGTCGAGCTCGACGGGGACGTCGTTGATATGGAGTTTGATGTCAACTGGTCGTTTGCGCTGGGGCAACCTGTCGCCAGTGCCGCCTTCAAGCGCTCGCCCGACGATTTTCGCGTGGACGAATTGCTTGGCTTTGAGCCGGAAGGGGAGGGGGAACATCTCTACGTACAGATCGAAAAGACGAATCAGAATACCGCTTGGGTCGCCGTTGAACTGGCGCGAGTCGCAGAGGTAGACGCGAGAACCGTCGGCTACGCCGGATTAAAAGACCGCCGCGCGGTGACCACCCAGTGGATGAGTCTGCAATTGCCTGGCAAGAAGGATCCGGATTGGTCGGCAATGGAGCTGGATGGTGTGCGAGTGCTTGCGAGCGGCAGGCATCCCACCAAATTAAGGCGCGGAGACCATCAGGGCAATCGTTTTGTGATTCGGCTCTATCCCTCCCGTCCTATTGATATTGCCGCGATGCAAACCCGATTACAGCAGGTGGCCCAGCAGGGCGTGCCGAATTATTTTGGCTTGCAGAGGTTTGGCCGAGAGGGGAATAATCTGACCGAGTGGCAATCGATGGTTGATCGGGGAGTTCGTCGGGTAAAGGGCCGTGATGGTTTTAAATTGTCGGCAGCTCGCTCTTACTTATTTAATCAGGTGCTTTCCGCACGGGTGGCTCTGGATACCTGGCAGACGCCCATCGACGGTGATGTATTGGAGAATGGTTTGCCTACCGGACCTCTTTGGGGCCGGGGCCGCACCCGTGTGGCCGGAGAGTCTGCCCAGGTTGAGAGCTCCAGTCTGCAAGCGTGGGCGGCTTGGCAGAATGCATTGGAGCATGTTGGTCTTAAGCAGGAGCGGCGCTCGTTGGCCTGCTTGCCAGAAGATTTTACCTGGTCAGTATTGGCGGATGAAATCGAGTTGCGTTTCAAGCTGCCGCCTGGGTGCTATGCTACATCTGTATTGCGTGAAATCGTACAGTTAGAGGAAACTCCTGCAAGGAGTGAGGAAAAACGTGGATAAGTTGCTCGAAAACTGAGCAGGCAAGTGCAGTTTGTTTGGCTTTACCAGGACGGTAATTAGCTCTGCGAATGTCATTGCAATATACACATTGGGATTAGTTTTGTCCGGGAAGGTGACAAATAACGCGCAATGAATGATTTCCAGTTAGGTGGCGTCGGTATGACGTCTGAACGAACGCGACAGCGTTTGGTGCAAAAGCTTGTTGAACGAGGTATTTCCAGTGATGAAGTCCTGGAAGTGATCGCCAAAACACCCCGACATATTTTTCTGGATGAGGCATTTGCCCACAGAGCCTATGAAGATACGGCCATGCCGATCGGCTATGGGCAGACGATTTCGCAGCCGTTTATCGTTGCCCGCATGACAGAAATTCTACTGCAGACAGCGGCTCATTACGGGAATCCGCTGAGCAAAGTACTCGAAGTGGGAACCGGATCCGGTTATCAAACGGCGGTGTTGGCGCAGTTGGTTGGTCGTGTTTTCAGCGTTGAGAGGATTCGACCGTTGCAGAATAAGGCGCGGGATAGGCTGCGCCAGTTGAATCTCACCAATGTCGATATGCGCCATGCGGATGGCGGATTTGGCTGGCCGGAACGAGGGCCGTTTGATGGTATTCTCAGTGCCGCTGCGCCGCGAATACTGCCGGTTGAATTGCAGGAACAGTTGGCCCCAAACGGTATTTTGGTCATACCCGTCGGTGGTGAGAAACAGGTTCTACAATTGGTTATCCGCCGTGGCGATAGCGACCAATTTGATATTCATAAGCTCGATGCGGTCAGATTTGTACCTCTGGTATCCGGTACCACCCGCTGATTTCCTTCCGATCTCTTCACGTTATTAAGGTCTTTGATGCGACAGTCTCTTTCTTATCACGCCTCCGTTGTGTTGCGGGGCATGGCCATGGGTGCCGCGGATGTGATTCCCGGTGTGTCAGGTGGAACCATTGCGTTCATTACCGGTATCTATACCGATTTGATCGATTCGCTGCGGCGCTGTGATCATCAAGCGTTGCTTATGCTCTTCCGTGAAGGTGTGCCCGCGGCATGGCGACACATCAATGGCAATTTTCTGGTGGCCGTCTTTGGTGGCATTCTCATCAGTGTTTTCAGCCTCGCCAATGTGGTGACCTATCTGTTGGATACCTATCCGGTGTTGGTGTGGTCCTTCTTCTTTGGATTGATACTGGCGTCGTCTATACATCTCCTTAAACAGATCGGATCCTGGAACTGGCAACGAGCGGTATTGCTACTGGCGGGACTCGCCGCGGCGCTGGCGGTGTCGAGCCTGGTGCCGACTCAGTTGCCAGAGTCGGGATTCATTGTCTTCGCGGCCGGGGCCATTGCGATCTGTGCGATGATTCTGCCGGGAATCTCCGGCGGCTTTCTGTTGCTGATGATGGGGATGTATTCCCGTGTTGTGGAAGCCATCTCGGCATTGAACTTCGGTGTATTGATTCCTTTCGCTCTCGGCTGTGGTGTCGGATTACTGGCGTTTTCCCACTTGCTGGGTTGGTTGTTGCACCGCTATCAGGCGGCCACCATGGCGTTTTTGACTGGGGTGCTGATTGGGTCTCTGAAGATTATTTGGCCCTGGAAAGAGGTGGTTGAAACAATGGTGGATCGTCATGGCGAGGTGGTGCCCCTGGTTCAGTCCAATGTTTCCCCGTTTCTTTATTCCGAAATTACAGGAAATCCGTCTTATCTATACCCTTCTATAACTTTATGTGTGGTTGGTGTGTTGATCGTGCTCGGAATGGAATATGGCGCAAAGCGGTTAGGGGTGGATAAAAACTGAGGCGCCACTGCCTATATAAGAAGGTTATTAGTGATAAGATTTTGACGCGAAAATAGCGTCTATCTCGGAATTGACAAGAAAATGGGAGAAAAATTAGGTGGTTAAGTAAAAAAAATTTATACGAATTTCTCATAATTTTTTATTACTAAGCACCAAAGTTTATAATCAATGCTCATTTTTTGACCTATAAACCCGTTGTTCATATAGCTAATGGTGTTAAAAGCAGAGTGGGATACAGGTGGTAAGGTGTTCAAGATTTTGATCGCTTGCCTGCTGGGAGTGGTTTTAGGCGCCTGCTCTGCGCCGAATCGTGCGCCAGTCCAGGAACGTAACGCCATTCCAAAGGGATGGATTGGTTACCATGTGGTTGGCCGTGGCGAAACTTTGTACAGCATTGCCTGGCGCTACGATATCAACCCGGAAGATCTTGCTAAGCGTAACGGGATTCGTCTCAACGACACGATTTACGCGGGGCAGCGCCTGTCTCTGTACCGTAATGTGGCACCTGCTACCACGACACGGACGGCGAGTAACGCGAATACTTCTCAGAACACTAGTTCACCCAAAACGAGTGCGCAAGCCTCGCGTTCAAAAACTGCGACAAGTCGCTCACCCTCAACGACAAAAAAAGTTGTCTCTCGCGACGGGATTCACTGGCGATGGCCTGCGGATGGCAAATTGTTGACGAAATATTCCGGCGCAGGGAGCGCCAGCAAGGGGATTGATATTGAAGGGCGTTTAGGAGACTCTGTCCTCGCTGCCGCTGCTGGAGTCGTGGTTTACGCGGGGAATGGAATCCGCGGTTACGGCAATCTTTTGATCATCAAGCATAATGACACTTTTCTGAGTGCCTATGCCCACAACAGTAAACTGCTCGTTAAAGAACAGGTTGCTGTTAAAGTTGGACAAAAGATTGCCGAAATAGGAAATAGCGGGACCGACCGCGAGAAGCTCCATTTTGAAATCAGGCGGGAAGGTAAACCGGTGGATCCAATGACCTATTTACCGAAGCGCTGATTTGGAAAGGATACTCGACACCCACATGGCGAGGCAGGGAAGACACACAAAGAGATGGGCTCACGAGACTCTGTGATACAGAACTCGCCGCTAAGTGAACTTAGATCGACGGGACTTACTTATGGCCGTACAGGAACACTCACTGCAAAACGAAGAATATCAGGGCTTGGCTCAGGACGCTGATTTTGACCAAGGTGATTTCGAAGAAGAATCCAGTTCGCAGCAACAGGTATTCGATACTGAATCTGTGACCGGAGGAGACTCCGAAAAGTTCCAAAAAAATCTGGATGCAACTCAACTTTATCTGAATGAGATCGGTTTTTCTCCGCTGCTCAGCGCTGAAGAAGAAGTGTTCTTCTCTCGTAAAGCGTTACGCGGATGCGAGGCATCTCGAAATCGGATGATCGAAAGTAACTTGCGTCTGGTTGTTAAGATCGCCCGTCGCTATGTCAACCGTGGGCTGGCCTTGCTCGACTTGATCGAAGAGGGCAACTTGGGTTTGATTCGAGCTGTCGAGAAGTTCGATCCTGAGCGCGGCTTCCGTTTCTCAACCTATGCAACCTGGTGGATTCGTCAAACCATTGAGCGAGCCATCATGAATCAGACTCGGACCATTCGTCTGCCGATTCATGTGGTGAAAGAGCTAAATGTCTATCTACGTGCAGCGCGAG
The DNA here is from genome assembly GCF_056159445.1 of Pseudomaricurvus sp. ABR4_320. Classification (NCBI taxonomy): domain Bacteria; kingdom Pseudomonadati; phylum Pseudomonadota; class Gammaproteobacteria; order Cellvibrionales; family Cellvibrionaceae; genus Pseudomaricurvus; species Pseudomaricurvus sp. ABR4_320. The sequence goes on from NZ_JBSWVF010000004.1 coordinate 43,907, forward strand.
AACTGGCTCAAAAGCTAGATCATGAGCCTACGCCAGAAGATATTGCCAATCTGCTGGAGAAGCCAGTCGAAGATGTTCAGCGTATGCTGAGTCTCAACGAGCGGGTGACCTCCATGGATGTGCCTATCGGTCAGTCTTCAGAGAAGACGCTGGTCGATACCATTCCTGATCAGCAAGAATCTGACCCTGCTGCTGTACTGCAAGACATCGATATGAAATCGAGTATTGATGGCTGGTTGAACGAGCTAAGCGAAAAACAGCGGGAAGTGGTTGCCAGACGTTTTGGTCTGCGTGGCTTCGAAATGAGCACGCTGGAAGAGGTGGGGCGAGAAATCGGTTTGACCCGCGAGCGTGTTCGACAAATTCAGGTGGAAGCACTTAAGCGTCTGCGTGACATTATGGAAAAACAAGGGCTCAGTGCTGAAGCATTGTTTACCAATCTGTAACCCCCAGATTCTCTCCGTCAAGAAAAGCCGCTGTTTCAGCGGCTTTTTTTATGGGTGTTAATTCGGAAATGCAAGAAACCTTGGTTCAGCGTCAGTTCAATTTGCGGCGTTAGTGTAGTCGGTGGGGCGGCAAAAACCCTTATTTTGCGCCTCGTCCTTTCGGGTTGGTCTTCTCGCTGACCTGACTCCTTGCCGTTTAAATCATAGGTCCCTGTCGTGTTATCCAAAGTGAATTTTCGCGTTTTTTGTATTGTGCTTCTTTCTTGTGTGTGGGTTGTGCCTACACAAGCCGCAGAGGAGGCGTCGCCCGAGATCAAAGTTATTTTTTTCGATGTTAATGAGACGCTGCTCGATCTTAATGACATGCGATCGTCCGTGTCTGAAGCTCTAGGTGGTCGCGATGACTTAATGAGCTTGTGGTTTTCCACAATGTTGCATCACTCTCTAGTCGATTCAGTGACCGGCGAATTTCACACCTTCGGTGAGATTGGTGTGGCTGCGTTGATGATGGTCGCGGAAACAAACGGGGTATCCATGACGGAATCGGCTGCACGTCAGGCGATTGTGACCCCTTTGCGAAGCTTGCCTCCACATCCGGATGTAAAGGCGGGGTTAGAAGCTCTGCGAGCACGAGGGTATCGTTTGATTAGCCTGACAAATTCATCGAACAAGGGCGTTAAGACGCAATTCGAGAATGCTGGTTTATTATCGTTATTTGAAAGCCGCTATAGCGTCGAGGACATTTCCCTGTACAAGCCGGATTTGCGCACTTACCGTTGGGCCGCAGAAAAGGCGGGTGTTAAACCTGAAGAGGCGATGCTGGTGGCAGCCCATGGTTGGGATATTGCGGGTGCCAAGGCGGCGGGAATGGAGGCAACTTTTATCAAGCGGCCCGGCAAGGCGTTATATCCTCTTGCGGAGAAGCCCGATTACATCGTCGACGCTCTCACCGAGCTAGCTGACAAGCTGGCGCACTAAAAGCACACCCCATCGCCATGACCACTTCCTACTGAGGGAAGTGGCTTTTTGTCTTCGTCGAAGGGGTAGGATATAGGGGGAGGAGAGGGCTTAGCGCTCTAGATACTGCAGTTTGTTTTCAACGCCGTCCCATTCTTCATGGTCTGCCGGAGGGTCTTTCTTCTCGGTAATATTGGGCCACACTTCTGCCAGTTCGGAGTTCAGCTCGACATAGACTTCCTGGCCTGCAGGCAGCTCGTCCTCGGCAAAAATCGCTTCAACCGGACATTCGGGTTCGCAGAGGGCGCAGTCAATGCATTCATCTGGGTGGATAACCAGAAAATTGGGGCCCTCATAAAAGCAGTCTACCGGGCAGACTTCGACACAATCAGTATGTTTGCATTTAATGCAGTTATCGCCAACTACGAAGGCCATGGTGTATCTCCAGAAATCTATTCAATTCTTTGTATCTTTGTGAGATCGACTGCGGCCTTTAGTACCCAGATTTCCGGTCGGTGGCCATGAGTCTTGTCTCTCGCTATCACGGTTTGGGGCGGCATTGTAGCAGCTCCGCCTACAAGGCGGCATATTTTATCAGAACGCTTGGCGGCGGTCAGTTTTTGCCTTGCGCTTACTGACTCTCGCCACCATTTTCTAAGTAACCCTAGTTCAATAGACTTTTTAAATCGTAAAGAATATTTAGGGCCTGGCGCGGCGTCATCGAATCCAGCTCCAATTTCCCCAGCTCTTCAATGGCTGGGTGGGGTTGCATGGCAAAAAGATCGCTCTGTTGTGGCGTCACCATGGGTTTGGTTGTTGCTGGCTCACTCGGATTGGATTCTGTGGGCTGACTTTCCAGCAGCTCCAGTTGCTCTTTGGCCAAGGTAAGTACCGGAGTTGGAATACCGGCGAGCTTGGCAACCTGCAGGCCGTAACTTTTACTGGCGGGACCTTCCTGAATGTTGTGCAGGAAGACGATATTTTCCTGATGCTCGGTCGCATCGAGGTGGACATTCGCCACATTGGTGAATTGTTCTGGCAGTCGAGTCAATTCAAAGTAGTGAGTTGCAAACAGCGTGAAGGATGCCACTTGGCTGGCGAGGTGCACTGCAGCCGCCCAGGCGAGGGCAAGGCCATCAAAGGTGCTGGTGCCGCGACCGACTTCGTCCACCAAAACCAGGCTTCGGTCTGTCGCGTTATGAAGAATATTGGCGGTTTCCGCCATTTCTACCATAAAGGTCGAACGGCCGCCGGCGAGATCGTCGGCTGAGCCGATACGGGTAAAAATTCGATCTACGAGTCCGATATGTGCGGCTTCCGCAGGAACATAGCTGCCAATGTGCGCGAGCAATGTGATCAGTGCTGTCTGACGCATGTAGGTTGATTTACCGCCCATGTTGGGTCCAGTAACGATCAACATTTTACGGTTGTCGTCCAATACCAAGTCATTGGGAACAAACGCGTGTTCCGCGACCTTTTCGACGACCGGGTGGCGTCCTGCACGGTAGTCGAGTCCTGGTGAATCCTTGAGTGTTGGGCAGGTCCAGTTGAGAGATTCCGCCCGCTCGGCGAGATTAACCAGAACGTCCAGCTCGGCGATGCCGGCGGCGCTGGTCTGCAAGATAATCAGCGATTCGTTCAAGGTATCGATCAGGGCATCGTAGAGCGCTTTTTCTCTGGCCAGTGCGCGGCTTTTGGCGGATAGCGCCTTGTCTTCGAATTCTTTCAGTTCGGGGGTGATGTATCGCTCGGCGTTTTTCAGAGTCTGGCGACGTATATAGTCTGCCGGAGCCTGATCGGATTGGGCGCGTGAAATTTCAATGTAGTAACCGTGAACACGATTGTAGCCAACTTTCAACGTATTGATACCGGTGCGTTCGCGCTCTCGGGTTTCGAGGTCGGTCAGGTAATTTCCTGCATTACTGCTGAGGTTGCGCAACTCATCGAGCTCAGCGTCATAACCTTCTGCAATGACGCCGCCGTCGCGGATTACCATTGGCGGGTTATCGATCAGTGCTTTCTCGAGTAGGACAGAAACCTCCGGAAAGACAGAAATGCGTTCGGCGAGCTCTTGTAAATAAGGGCTTTGAACCCGGGCGAGCTCACCTTGAAGTTCAGGTAAAGTGAGCAGCGCTGAGCCGAGCCGGGAAAGATCGCGCGGACGAGCTGAACGCAGAGCAACGCGCGCGAGGATGCGTTCAAGGTCGCCGATACGCTTTAATATTTGTTGTATGGATTCAAAAAAATAATTTTCCAGTAGCACGCCAATGGTGGTTTGGCGCTGCTGCAAATCTGTTAGCGAGCGCAAGGGTCTGTGTAACCAGCGGCGCAACATGCGACCGCCCATCGCCGTGACGCATTGGTTGAGTACGTCGTTGAGCGTATTGTCATCACCGCCAGCGAGATTGATATCCAATTCCAAATTGCGTCTGGTTGCCGCATCCATCTGTACCGCTTCGTCTCTATTTTCGGTACGGATGCCGGTGATATGGGGTAGGTCAGTGCGCTGAGTTTCTCGAGCGTAGGTAAGAAGGCAGCCCGCTGCCGCAAGTGCGGTGCGAAGGTTGTCGCATCCAAAACCACTGAGATCTTGGGTGCCGAATTGTTGATTTAACAGGCGCTCGGCGGCGTCGAGTTCGAAGTCCCAGGGTGGGCGAGTGCGCAATCCTTTTCGGTTGGCAATGGCCTCAGGTAGGTGCAGGTGATCGGGCGCCAGTAATTCGGCAGGGTTAAGTCGCTCGAGCTCCCCTTGGATCGCTTCAAGCCCCTTTACTTCCAGAATTTGAAATCGACCTGAGCCCATATCGATGGTTGCCAGCCCATAGACATCATCGTCACCGGGAAGAACGGCGGCCAATAGATTGTCCCGCGATTCATCCAGCAGAGATTCGTCACTGACGGTTCCCGGTGTAACGACGCGGACGACTTTACGCTCTACAGGGCCCTTACTGGTGGCTGGGTCGCCAATTTGTTCGCAAATGGCGACCGATACGCCTTTGCGGACCAGGCGAGCCAAGTAGGATTCTGCCGCATGAAAGGGGACGCCCGCCATAGGAATCGGCTCACCTGCGGATTTTCCTCTGGCTGTCAGTGTGACATCGAGGAGAGCCGCTGCGCGCTTAGCGTCATCAAAAAATAGCTCGTAAAAATCACCCATTCGGTAAAAAACCAACTCATTGGGGTGTTCCGCCTTTATGCGTAAATACTGCTGCATCATAGGCGTGTGGCTGGGCTCGGCGGTCTTCATCGGTTTGGCTTGAGTACTCATTCAATCCTGTGAGGTTATCATTTGTGCGGCGTTAAGATGCGGGTTGCAAGACAGATAGGGGTTTTTGGGCTGCGTTGTTAGCAAATTGTCTCGGTACCGCCGTGGCAAGGCGGCAGATTTTAAACCAGTTGGTTTTTGTGTGTTAAGGGTTGAGCTGAAATTAGCTCACGTGAGGGCCTGTCAACAGGTCTGAAATCGAAAGCTTCTGTAAGAGATCGGTGCTTTTATGGGGTTTTTTGATGATTTTATACGATTTTCCTTTTATGAGTACTTCGTTAGAAAATCCGTCATGGGTGTAAAGTTGGTCTGAGTAGAGGAAATTAATGTCAATATTTTGATACATGGTGTCAAAATAATGTAGAATTGCGCGCCAACGTTCCATAGGAGGTATGTCATGTCACAGGTTCGTCAAGGTGAAGTTGCCAAGCGCTGGTTTCGCAGTGCGCGAGTTTTCAAGATGGGCACCGCTTGGTGGGTAGCGACGCGCGATGCGGGGGATATTGGTCCCTTCGGGTCTGAGCGAGAAGCCACCCAGGGGGCGCAAGTTTTCGGGACTATGATGTCCAATCCGGCTTTTAAAGCAGATACCGCGCGCAACACAGCGCTCTATGGTCATCGCCCAATGGATTTCGCTGTTTAATATCGCGAAAGTCCTCCCTGTCGTGTAGGTAACTACTGCAAGGGTAGTTGCCTGGCGGCACAATCGCTTTCGATTCACTTTCTGTGAGTCATTGATCTGTAATTTCTTCTCTTCTCCTTTTCTGAGCATATTTCTTGGGCGTTGCGTGTTGTTTGCAAACATAGCTCGGTCTGATGATGACTGCGGTTTCAAACAAAAGGCATCCTTCTATATCATTTGTTGAAAATGATAACAATTATCATTAATATTGATTCTTTACGTATTTTACCTCAGCCCTTTGGATGTTTTTTGGGAGCCCCTCCGCGTGAATCAATTGTCCGTAAGGATTTATCAACTGACCACTGCGTCTTTGCTGTTTTTTGTTTTGGCCTGCAACAGTCATGCGCACACGCCGTTCATTGCGCCAGCCAGCTTCGAACCGGTGCGCGATGGAATGGTCACCCTGGATGCGTCTTTCGGAGAAACGTTTTTCATCCCGGAAGTGGCCTTTGATAACGATGATTTTGCGATCATAGGACCAGATCGAAAATCCACCCAGCCTGATGTCATCGTGCCGATGAAAACTCGGACGGTTATTGAGCACAAGTTGCCAGCAGAAGGGACCTATCGAATAACGACCGGTGCTCGCTACGGTGCAGAATTTTACATTTATGATCTCAATGGTGAAGAAAAGCGGGCGCGGGACCCAAAAGAACCTTTGCCGCAAGGCGCCATCGTCAAATCTCACTTTCAAGCGATTACACGCGCTGATACTTACATCACTTACGATCAATTGAATGATGCAGCGGTGAGCGTCGAGAAGCGCGGTTTACAGATTCAGCCGTTGACTCATCCCAATGAACTTTTTGCTATGGAGGATTTTCACCTCCAGGTGCTTTTTGATGGAGAGCCCCTCGCCAAAACTTCAATGACGATTTATCGAGTAGGCGCTGAGAAAACAGAGGAGCCACTTGAGGCCATGTCTGATGACAACGGCGTCGTGACCCTAGCGTTAGGGGCGGGGAAATACCTGTTTCGCGTCAGGCATCGAGCTGCGGCTCCGGAGTCGGCCAAGGTGCCAACATACAGTCATACGACAACCCTCAGTGTCTTGGTGTATGACAACCTTTAATGAGCAACAAGAGATAGGTAAATGAAGATGAAAGTTACACCGGCCAAGTTGCTGGCAACCAGTGTCCTGGCGATCAGTTTGGTGGCCTGTTCCCAGGTGCCTGAGAAGAACACTATGAATGGCGCGATGGCGCAAAAAGACCGCCAACAGGCTATGTCTGATGACCGGGGCCACAAACCGCAGCCAATGACTGAAACTCGTCTCCAGGAGATTGTCAGTGAGTATGGCAGTAACGCTGATTCAACACTTGACTGGCAGGAATATAACGCCTGGCGTCAGAATAAATTTGATTCGACTGATACTGATAAGAGTACAACGGTTGATGCGGAAGAGTACGTCCGGGAATATGAGGGGCGTCTAAACGATCGTCTTTCCAAAGGTCGTGAGGCTCATATTGAACAAACTCATCGTCGCTTTAATGCGCTTGACGATAATGAGGATGAGGCAATTGACTGGCAAGAATATGCGTCATCAGGTGATCATATATTCGAGCGCTTGGATGTCAATAAAGACGGCGTCGTTGACTCTGGTGATCCCGAACCTGAGCGGCAGCGGTCGCGGCAAGAAGAGGCGGGCGGTAACAGTTCTGAGCCTCGACAGGAAGAATGGATCTCCTACGTAAAAATGCCGACGACACATTCTCGAAAAGGGTTCTTGGAAATCTACGACGCCAACAGGGATGGTTCGGTAAGTCATCAGGAATTTGTCAACGAGCGTAGAACCGCCTTCCATCTTACCGATCAGGATCATGATGGCGCGTTGTCTTCAAGTGAATATCTCAACGAATTCGAACAACGTTTAGATACTCAAATTTTGAGCAGTCGGCATGCCGCTATTAAGCAGACCTACGTTCGATTTGGTGTGCTTGATGACAATGACGATCACGCCATGACCTTTGAAGAGTTTCAAATTTCCGGCAAGCGCATTTTTAGCCGTTGGGATAAAAACGGAGATGGATTGGTATCTCGCGCCGATGTTGGCGTCTAGAGAGGTTTTAAATAACGGCCTTTGTAGTGATAGCGGTGTCAGGAGAAATTAAAAAATGGCTATTTTCCCCTCGTAAACTCGAGGGTCGAAACCGCCGATTTGCAGTTGTTTTTGCCAGGCAGATACCGCTTCGCCAAGGTTACTCAGAGCCGTCTTAGCAGCAGGAAGGTCATCTTGACACTTCCCAAGTAAATAAAACAACGGATAGGGAATCCGAAGGTTCTGATCTCTGCAACCTATAAAATTTGAGTTGCCAGTGTGACAGAAATCCAAACCGCCATAGTGACGCATCGATTTAAGGAGTCCGTTTTATAACGGTATTTTAATGCAATGACTGATTTTGTGGATTGACGTGACTGTCACATTTAGGAAACTCTTATGATGCCAATAAAAGCGAAACTGAACATATTGTCGGCTGCCATACTGGCAGCTGCCGGTAATGGAGTTTATGCGCAAACTGTCGATGAACTCTCGACTACGGTAATACAAGCTGCGAGCGAAAGCAGTGTATCTCCGACCATAACTGATTTAAATGCGGAAGAGATAAGTCGTACCTCTATCTCTAACATTGAGGACACCACGCGATACGTGCCCGGGGTTCAAGTTAATGATTCTGGTAATCGCTTTGGCGATAATGGTTTTAATATTCGAGGCTTGGAGGGCGATGCTGTTGCGGTAACTGTCGATGGCATTTCTCTCGGTGAAACACTGGCTCCTGCGAGCTTTTCAGCCTACGGCATGTACGATTCTAATCGCGGCCAAGTTGAGCTGGAGCATGTTAAATCGATTCGAATAACCAAAGGCCCTAGTTCTGTTGCCAATGGCAGTAATGCTCTGGCGGGGTCGGTTGCCTATACGACTCATGATGCCGGTGATTTTCTGAACGTAACAGGAAACGATTCATCGTTTGGCGTAAAAACAGGATATGACTCTCGCTCAGAAGAAACCATGGCAAACGTTACTCTGGCGAATCGAACTGGTGGTCTCGAGTCTCTTTTGCAATATACACGTCGGGATGGTCATGAATCCGCATCATTTGAAGATAGTGCTGGTGGCACTGGCGCTGAACGCGAAGTTGCTGATGAGTTTTCCCGCGAAGTCGATTCCATCTTGGCCAAAGTGTCTTATGAATTTGCAGAAGGTCAGAGTGTAGGGATTCTCTATGATCGTACTGATCGAACAACAACAGGAAATCCATTAAGCAGAAACTCTTCAACGTATTTTGTTTTCGACACCGATGATGATAACAACAAGGAGAGATACGGCGTTTTTTATCGCTGGAATAACGCGAACAATCTATTGTTCGACTCTCTGTCGGCCAGTGTTGATATGCAAGAAGTGTATACGTCTGGGGTAACGAGTTTCGGGTATTCTTCTGGGGATGAGTCTTATTTGCGTCGTGAAGATCGCAATACCACCCAGGATTCCACATCCTTCAATTTAGATCTTGAGAAGTGGATTGCAGGCGATATCTCACAAACCATACGCTATGGCGTTAAGTGGGAAAGTAAATCTATCGACAATGTTCTCTACGATCGCCGATACCAAGGTCTAAGTGATTCCTCCGGGTATCGTAAAAACTTTCCGGAGCGCGATGCCTCTTGGGTGCCAGAGACAGACACGGATGTTTTTAATGTCTACGTCAGTGATGACATTCAGTTAACGGACGCGCTGCTTTTGCGAATAGGTGGGCGCTATGATTCTACGCAATACAGCCCGAATACCGGTGCCAGCTTTGAGGATGTATCCGGCAACAGTGTCGTGGATTCTGAGTTTAATGCCTTTGCTGGTGAAGTGGTTGTTGAATACCAGTTTTTACCGGGACAGACCCTACTGGCCAGTTACAGCCAAGGCTACAAAGCACCCTCCGCACAGCAACTTTATTTGGGTACAGATGGCAGCGAGTCTATTCAAGATTCAGTAACTGGGGTAAATTATGTTGATCTGGACACTATTGCTAATCCAGATTTAGAGGCTGAGGAATCGTCTAGCATCGAACTTGGCTATAAGTTAGCGACCGACCGCGCCAGCGTAACGATTACCGGTTATTGGACCACCTATGAAAATCGTATTCAGCAGGTTGCCCTGACATCGGCTTATGATCCTGAAATTACCACGATTGAGTGCCAACGAGATTTTACTACTGGCTTGTGTAGTGATTATGTCACGTCAATAATTTCGGAAGACGAATACAGTCAGGCTCAAAATGTCGGCGAAGTGGATGTCCATGGTATAGAAATTGATGCCACTTACGCGATTACAAACAATCTATTTACACAATTTACCTATGCAACCATCGATGGGGAATATCAAAACGCTCTCGAAGGCTCCCACGAAAAAGGTGATGAGCTGGAAACGGCTGCTCCGGATTCGGCAACCTTAACGTTTGGCTATCAGGCGAATAATGATCGCTGGGGGTTGGCACTTCACAGCTTGTGGTTTGATCAGGTAGATGAATCCGATGATCTCAGTTACACCTCTCTGAACAACGGTGAGGGCCCGGCATTCTACCCAGAGTCATACACGGTTTTCGACTTGACAGCATTTTATAACATCACTGATAACTTAAGTCTTACTGCGGGAGCGTATAACATAACCGACAAAGAATATTATCGTTGGGAAGTTATAAACAGTGTTCGCAACGGATTCGGCGGTTTCTTTGGCGGTGTCGCGGGGGATGGTTACAAACGTTACTCTGAGCCTGGTCGTAGCTTTAGCCTCAATGTGGCTTATGTATTCTAAGTAAGGGTGGAATAAGAGATTCTGTACAATCTCAGAGTGAGGCTGGCATTAGTAATGCGGCTAGGTGCGCAGGGATCGCCTCCTATTTAGAGGCGAAAGCTGGGGACGATAAATGCCGTCTCCAGCTTGTCTGTATTGAGGCAATAGTTTTTACAATTGCCCTTTAGGGAAGCTCTGATTAATTACCTGCGTTGCCATCGCTGCGTTAAAAATGATCTCAAAATGCTCATTTACACCGCGTAAACCCGAAGGGTCGGTCCCACCGCTTTTCGGCCATTTTTGCCTTGCGCTGGCTGCCTCGCCAACAATAATCAGAGGTCCCCTAGTTAAAGCCCGCTCGAAAGTACTCATTGATCGCATCGGCAGTGAGTCGGGAATCCCAATTTCCTTTCCGTTGCTCTTTAAGTGCTGCGACAAGCTCCGGAATTTCCGTGGTTTCATCCAGACCAGAAAGTCCGATAACATCTGCCATGAATGAGCTAATGGTACGGTCGTAAAGCTGATAATAAGACGGTGTCTCAATCAGACTGGTGTCGTCTCCTGTAATGGCAGTGTATTGTTCAAAAGTAACCTTTCGCGAATCGGTGATGTCTGCGTTGGTGTAATCATAGTCATCAGACACTCTAAACCAGTAGTCGTCAGTAGCGCCGAAGTAAAAACTGTTCTCGGCAGAAGTTACGTTCTCCGGATTAATGAAATAGCTGAGTAAGTGGCCGTTGTGATCCGTTGGAAGTACGATTTCGTTGTTTTTAAAAACCAGGTAGTTGTGGTTAGTGCCGTCGGTGGTCGCTGAGCTTGAATGGTTTAGAGCGACGACGCCTTTTGACGTTTTAATGTCGTAAATTCGATTATCGCTGAACTCCACATTGGTGGTGTCGCCGACACTTTCAATCGCGTAGGTGTTTAGATAGGTATCGGCATCGCCCCAGGAAAACATGTAGTTACCTTGGACTAAGCCTCCTTTCCAGTCGCTAATACCAATACCCCAGCCCAAGCCTCGGTTGGTTGGAAATGATCTGCCCATCGCCGTTAAAACGTTATTGGTGACGATGTAATTTTCCCAGCGAGGACCGTCATCATTGTCATCGTTCCCGCCGATACTCATACCGATCTCGCCTTCTGCATAGAAGTTGTTGTCCAGCAACACATTCCAGGATTTGATTGTGTTGGTATCTTCCGGGTTAGAGGTGAACTTGTTGCCGATACTGGACGCGCGTAAAAAAATGTTGTTTCTGAAAATGGTGTTTGTGGCGGCTGAAAAGTAGGTGTTGTGATTAAACTTTGTGGCTTTGCCATAGGCTTGTGTCCCACTGTCTCCCTGCTCGTACCAGCCATTGTGGTCGAAGACGTTTTCTTCCAGCAGCATGGAAGTAGACGAGGAGTAAAGCCCTTGTGCATGGGAGCTTGTCGAATAATTGTTATTGAAAATATTGCGACGTAGGATGATGTTGGGAATGTTTTGAATATTATCGTCGTCGTCAAAACTGTAAGATTGAATCACATTGCTCGAAAACCATTCAAACCAGCAGTCTTCAATCAACAGATTGCCGGCATTCGAATACATGGTGGCGCCAATACCACGGTAGCCTTCATTTTCTCCGTTTTGATCGAAGGGAATAAAGTTCGCGGAGTTTGGATTTCGCTCATCGGCGTTAAAGTGGATACTGACAATGGCAAGGTTGCCTGTGGCGTTTAAGTGAAGCCCTTGATTCAACACCACCGGGCGGTCCTCTGTAATACTGCCGTAGGCGCCTAAAACAGCACGATTGTTATCAGCGCCTAATTGGTCGATCACAATCGTATCGTCTGGCGCCCATTCGTCACCACGTTTCAATAGAACATAGTCGGCATAGCCGTCACGCATTTGGTCTGTGGCGGCTTTAATCGTTGCGTAGGGGGCAATGTTTCCTGCAGGGTTGAACGGGTCTGAACCGATGAGGCTGTTCGATGGTGAATAGGCAACGCCGGTTGCGTCACTTCCCTCAGTGCTGGATACATACAGAATAATTGAATCACTGGATGGTCTCAGTTTTGACCAGCCTTCAGCATCTTGGGCCGGAAGATCAAAGTCGTCTTCCCAGGTAACGCTGTAATCGTTGTCTGAGCTGTCCGCGACAATCACATAGCGTATCGTCGAGACAGTATTGCCATCCGAGTCGGTTACCGAATACGTAATCGTGTAATTGCCAGCGAAATTCGTATTTACATCGGAATCGATTTCTATCGACGCGGTTAGATCACCATCTTCGTTGTCTTCCGCGGACGCGCCCGGATCGGTAAACAGCGAACCGACGGATACTTGCATGTTTTTGGAGCCGATGATCGAAATGGTTGGGTCTGACGTGTTGCTCACGATTGTGCCGGATGAATCTGAGCCGCCGGAACCTCCGCCGCAAGCGGTTAAAAACAGACAAAGTCCGGAAGCGCTGAGTGACCTGATATACTGCATGACGAGAATTTTTCCCCCAGAAATCGAAAGATAGCCCATAGAACCGAGCGAATTTTTTCGATTATGGCGGATGAATCGCTCTGAAAATGCGTCCTGTTCGTCATTCGTGGGTTTTCAATCTGCCCAATTTCTCTTCAATTGACTCATTTGTGCAGTACTTCAAAGAAAGTTGAAAATCTCTCGCTGCTAACGGGATCCTCAGTCGAAAGGATGGCGTGAAAATTGGCGAAGTTCAGGGGTTAAGTGGGGGCGTTTTCCTGTTCCGGCGAATGAAAGCTGGCCGGCCTGATGGCGCGAGACAAGAGGATATCCGCAACAATAGCAGCGCATGCGAAACCCAGGATGGTCGCTACGAAGCCGAATTGATCGGCGAGTGCTCCCATAGCGAAGCTGCCAACGGCGGGAGCCCCCATACTGAACACCGTCCAGAAACTCATTACTCGGCCCCGGTATTCGTCAGCCACAATAAGTTGCAACAATGCCTGGCTGCCAATGCCTGCCATCGTCGTGGCCAGGCTCAAATAGAAAATGATGCCAGCCACTGGGTAAAGAGCCGTTGTCCAATAAACCGGTAGGACACAGAGCGCTGCACTCAATAGGCTGAACACGACCAGGCGCACCAGTGCGTGTTCATCGCTGCGGTAACGCGTCAATATCAGCCCTCCAAAAATGGAGCCGCCACCGGCACATGCGGTTAGAAACGCCAGGGTCGCTGCCGTACCGTCGAGGAGTTTTCCGGAAAACGCAGGCAATAGTTCGATGATGGTTCTACCGAGTAAGCCATTTAACAGGGTCATGCATAGAATTAGACGAATCACTGGCGTCGTCATCGAAAATCGAAAGCCAGCCCCCAAATCAGACCACATCGAATTTTTTGAAGGTTCTCCCTCGGCGCGAATGCCGTGTACGGTCGCCATGGCGATTACTGAGGCGGCGTAGAGCGCTGTACCAATGCCGAAAGCGACGGCTGGAGAAACTTTGTGAATCAGCCATCCCGCGAGAGAAGGACCAAGAATCCGGGCGAGATTAAAGATAATGGCTGAAATGCCAATGGCATTGGGTAAGAGTTCACGATTGACGAGTCTCGGTACCATTGCCAGGCGAATGGGGGAGTGGGCGGCACCGATAACGCCGGTAAGAACGACCAGAGACAAGAGCCAGTATAGATTGAACCAGTCGTAGCTGAGGGCGAGGGTGGCAAGAGCGGCGACCAATGCCTGACTGGTAAGTGTTGTCAGTAATCCGTTACGCAAATCGATGCGATCAGATAAAACACCAAAAATTGGAGAAAAGAGAAACGTGGGAAGCAACATCCCGGCGCTGGTGATTCCCACCCACATGGCTGAATGAGTTAGCTCCCAGGCGCTCCAGCCCAACAAAAATCGATTTACCCAGGTCCCCATCGTCGACAGGCACATGGCGTAAAAGTAGCGCCGAAAAGGGGCCAATCGGAAAAGTGCAGACGTGGTCATAAGCGGAGGTGATCGGATGGGCGTGATTTCATGCGCGCCACTCTAGAGGCTTACAGGGCAATGTGCAATGTCATGACGGGGGTCAAAAAGCGAAGATGTTATCGATTTAGGTAAGGGCTATACGCCAGAATTATCGTTTATGTAGATTTAGGTGGCATGAGTTGTGTTGTGGCATTTGGGTCTAAAAGACGTCTAAATAGTAGGCGTCTTCCGTATTGACATAATGGCAATTGGTTTTGGATGCGTCAGCAGATGCTATACACTATAACGGTTTAATTTGCTGATATCGCCACCGGTTTATTGCCTATGGTGGCTGAGTGCAAAAGGAGAATCCCATGCAAGAACGAAAAATCGGCAACACCTCGGTTCCCTCAATTGGGCTTGGGTGTATGAATTTAAGTCACGCCTACGGTCATCCTCCCAGTGAGGAAGACGCCATCAAGCTGTTACATACCGCCTTTGATATCGGTGTAAGACATTTTGATACAGCAGCCCTTTACGGCTTCGGAGCCAACGAAACGCTGGTTGGTAAGGCATTGCAGGGCATGCGCAGCGAGATTCATCTGGCCAGTAAATGTGGTATGACCGGTGTCGATGGCAAGCGAGTTATCGATGGTCGCCCAGAGACACTTGTTGCGACGTTGGATGCTGCGCTACAGCGTCTACAAACGGACCACATAGATCTTTATTACCTGCATCGCTGGGATCAACAGGTTCCTGTCGAAGAAAGTGTTGGCGCTTTGGCGCGCATGGTTGAGGCAGGTAAGATTGGCGCAATTGGGTTATCGGAAATCTCCGCAGAAACGTTGCGCAAAGCTCACAGCGTGCATCCGATTACTGCCGTGCAAACCGAATATTCCCTGTGGACTCGCAATGCTGAGATTGCTGTGCTGGATGCCTGCCGGGAATTGGGAGCAGCGTTTGTTGCTTTTAGTCCGCTTGGGCGGGGGTTTCTCAGTGCCGGTGTATCCAGCCCGGACGATCTGGCTGAAAAGGATATTCGGCGAGGCATGCCGCGGTTTCAAGAGCCAAATTTCGCAGCAAACAGTGAGCTGTTGAATAAGTTGCAGGCGCTGGCGGCAGACAATGGCTGTACGCCCGGTCAACTGGCACTGTATTGGCTGTTGCAGCAGGACGAACATATTATTCCTATTCCTGGAACTCGCTCAATTGCACATCTACAGGAAAATATGGAAACGCTGTCGCTCAATCTCAACATTGTTGCCCTTCAAGAAGCATCTGAAATATTCAACCAAGAAACCGTTCAAGGTCCTCGTTATCCAGCGGGAACCCAAGCGGAAATTGATACGGAAGAGTTCTGATTGTTTGGGCTCTCTTAGCCGTCGTCGCCTTTAATGGAATTGGTATGACGGCGAAAGCTGCCGGCGGTTTCACCGGCCATCTTTTTAAAAAAACGCGCGAAATACGCCTGATCCTTGAATCCCAGAGTGTCGGCAATCTCTTCCAACGATTGCTGGGTATAGATCAGGCGGCGTTTGGCTTCTCCATAGACACGTTCCTGTAAAATGCTTTTCGGACTGCGGTCGAGACATTTGTGGCACAACCGATTCAAGGTTGAGGTTGATAAGTGGAGTTCTTCAGCATAGCGGGCAACGCTCCAGTGTTCCCGGTAGTGATTCTCCACCAGTGTTCGAAAGGTAACCAGAGAACGGGTTTCTGCCATTGTTGATGCGCTGATGAGATGTTCCTGCCGTAACAAGCGTCTCAGTGCCATCAGCGTGAGCTTGCACAAGAGCTCCAAAGCCTGTCGTTGGTCTGGACGGTAAGTCCGAAATTCTCGTTTTGTCATCTCAATCGTCGCTAGAAAATTCAGGTAGTCCGGTTCGGTTCCTTGAGCTTGAAAAAGATGCGGCGCGAGCAGAAATTCAGATCCGATACTGGCCAGTGGGTCTCCGCTGGTGTTAGATAAAATGGGGTCGGCGACGGAAAGTACAAAACCATCGCTGTCCGGTTTAAAGCGGAAACCGTGCAGCAGTGCCGGCGGTACGGTCACAATCCAGTTGCCCGAGAGGGCGTGGGTCTGCTCTCCGAGTTGCACCTCCAGCTCGCCATCAAAGATGCAGAGTACCTGAAAGAGGTGGCTATGGCGGTGGGGTTTGATCCTCCACCCCGCATCACTGCTGCGATCTACAATCTCTTCTATATGTACAAAACCCGGGTCACTATCGATGTCTAAATCGCCATAGAGTCCGTAAACCGGGGCGGTTTGATGTCCTGTATTGTTTGCTGTTCGTGACATATTGAGTTGTGGTTAATAAGGGAGTTTTGATTGAAAAGTACAATAAATTGCGAGAATTGTGAATTAACCAAGGGCTGCTAGTGGGCTAATCTGGAAAAAAATGTATAAGTCAGGTAAATCCTATGCAAACGATAAAAACACAGGTGGCTATTATTGGCGCAGGTCCTTCCGGATTGCTGTTGGGTCAGCTGCTCGCGAAACAGGGCATTGATAATGTCATTTTAGAGCGCGTCACCGGCGACTATGTACTGGGTCGAATTCGCGCAGGTATTTTGGAGCAAGGTTTTGCCGATTTGGTGAGAGAAGCTGGTGTTGCCGAGCGTATGGAGGCTGAAGGGCAGGTGCATGATGGCGTTGAGATCGCCGTTCATGGCAATCGAACTCGCGTGGATCTCAAGAAGCTCACTGGGGGTAAGACGGTCGTTTGTTATGGTCAGACTGAAATTACCCGCGACCTGATGGACGCTCGCCAGACGGCAGCATTGCCGACCTACTACGAAGCCAGCAATGTCTCGATTCAGGATCCGAAATCAGAAAACCCGTATGTTACCTTCGACTATCAAGGCGAGAGTTGGCGACTCGACTGCGACTATGTTGCCGGCTGTGACGGTTTTCATGGTGTGAGCCGTAAGACAATACCGGAATCTGAACGCACAGAGCATGAACGAGTTTATCCCTTTGGTTGGCTAGGTTTGCTCAGTGATACGCCTCCGGTCAGTCACGAATTGATTTACTGCAAAAGCGAGCGTGGCTTCGCGTTAGCGAGTATGCGCTCTGAAACACGCTCTCGATATTACCTGCAAGTTCCGCTGACCGATAAGATTGAGAATTGGAGCGATGAGGCTTTCTGGGAGGAGCTGAAGAAGCGCTTACCTGCGGGCGCCGTTTCCGACCTGGTTACTGGTCCAAGCATTGAAAAGAGTATTGCGCCGTTGCGCTCGTTTGTTTGTGAGCCTCTGCAATACGGTCGCCTTTTTCTCGTTGGGGACGCGGGTCATATTGTCCCGCCGACAGGTGCTAAAGGATTGAATCTGGCTGCGTCTGATGTCGCTACTCTGTATAAAATCATGTGCCGTGTTTATCAAGACGGCGATAAAGATTGTATCTCGCAATATTCTGAAATTGCTCTGCGCAGAGTTTGGCACGGAGAGCGTTTTTCATGGTGGATGTCGAATATGTTGCACGAATATGGCGATGAGTCTGTCAACAATATGGACGGTAGGACTTTTTCTCGATTTATGAACTCAGAGCTGGACTATTACTTAAATTCTGAGGAAGGGCTTAAAGTGATTGCCAATCAATATGTGGGCTTGCCCTATGAAGATTTGCAGTAATTCGAGAGTTTCTGCAGGCGTCTTCCCCTTTCGGTAAATTTTAGTGAATTCATGATTACAGCCGGTGTTTCGGACAGGAGCACCGGCTTTTTTATGGGGGGCTTTTTATCGTGCGTCCCATTGAAATAGACGATTTTTCAGGAGCTTTTGACTATTGTCTGGCTTGCCGCTAATTGTTATTATCCATAACAGTTTTGCTGACGATAACAATTTAACGAATACAGCGTGAGGGATGTCTATGAACTTCGAGCGAAAAAACCCCCTGACCAGCGAAGTCGCCAGTTCTGCCAGAGCCATGCAGGCTGAAGATATGGCCGCTATTGCCGAGACGGCTGCTGCCGGCTTTGCCGCTTGGTCTGTCCAGGGACCGAATGCTCGCCGTGCGGTGTTAACCGCAGCAGCAACCGCCCTGGAAAGTAAAAAGGATCAATTTGTTGATGCCATGATGGGTGAAATCGGCGCAACACAAGGTTGGGCGATGTTCAATTTGATGCTTGCGGCTTCCATGTTGCGAGAAGCGGCCTCAATTACCACGCAAATCAACGGCGAAGTGATTCCCTCTGATAAGCCGGGTTGCATGGCAATGGCTATAAGGCAGCCGGTCGGCGTCATTTTGGGGATTGCGCCCTGGAATGCTCCCATTATCCTCGGTGTCCGTGCGATAGCGACGGCCCTGGCTTGTGGGAATTCCGTTATCTTAAAAGCGTCGGAAATCTGTCCGCGTACCCATGAGTTGATTATCGAAGCTCTGGCAGAGGCGGGCTTTCCTGAAGGTACGGTGAACATTGTTACCAACGCGCCAGCGGATGCTGGTGACGTGGTTGGTGCACTAATTGATCATCCGGCGGTTAAACGCATTAATTTCACCGGCTCAACCAACGTTGGTCGAATCATCGCCAAACGTGCGGCTGAACATTTGAAACCCTGTTTATTGGAGTTGGGTGGCAAAGCACCCTGTCTGATTCTTGATGATGCAGATCTCGACGAGGCGGTAAAAGCGGCTTCGTTTGGGGCATTTATGAATCAGGGGCAGATATGTATGTCAACCGAACGACTAATTGTTGTCGATTCAGTGGCTGATGCCTTCGCTGAAAAATTTGCCGAAAAAGTTCGCGGTATGGCGACGGGGGATCCTCGTGAAGGCGCTACGCCTCTGGGCGCCGTCGTTGATATGAACACCTGCTCGAAAGTGAATGCCTTGATCGATGACGCTGTTGCCAAAGGGGCAACTATTATTGCCGGTGGTAAGAGTGACTCAGTCCTGATGCCGGCGACGGTTGTTGATGGCGTGACATCAGAGATGAACATCTATCGTGATGAAAGCTTTGGCCCTGTGGTGGCTATGATTCGTGCAAAAGACGAGGCTGAGGCAATCCGCATCGCCAATGACAGCGAGTACGGATTGAGCGCATCGGTATTTACCCGTGATGCTGCACGAGGATTAAAAGTCGCCAGGCAAATTCACTCAGGCATCTGCCACGTTAATGGTCCAACGGTTCACGATGAAGCTCAGATGCCTTTTGGTGGCGTCGGAGCTTCCGGATACGGTCGTTTTGGTGGAAAAGCGGGGATTGATCAGTTTACGGAGTTGCGCTGGATCACCGTTGAAACCGAGCCGGGTCACTATCCAATTTGAGCTTGCCTGACATCAGGGGATCTTCAAAAGCTGACGCCCCAGGCGTCGGCTTTTTTGCGTCTGTTGGAGAGGTTTTCAAGCAGCAATCCAACCCGTGTAGTTCTGCGTACTATGATTGCGCACCGGAGGTGTGCTGCTGTGGTTCAAACAGACCGGCGATCGCATCTGTGTAAATCCGCAGTAGGCGATCCTTATCGTTGATACCGAAGTTGATAAATCTGGCTGAGCTGCCGAAACCGAGAGAGGCAACCAATGTTGTAATGGCTTGCAGCTCTTCTTCGGAGAGGTGGGGGAAGTCACCTTTCAGAACAGATACCGCTTGATTTTTAAGGCTCAGGTCAGCTGCCTGCATGATGCTGCGAACATCCGGGTTGCGTGATGCTTCTGCCATCATCTCCAGGTAGAGCATCTGTTCGTCACTGTCTTCCAGGCATTCACCGAGGAGTTTTCCCGCCAGTCGACCTGCATGGTTTTCGCAGCCTGCGGTGCTTACGATAAACGCGAGCTGTTCATCCACTTGGCGGCGTACGAGATCCTCGATAATTGCGGTTTTACTGGGGTAGTAGCGGTAAATCTGACCTACACTGAGTTCAGCTTCTGCAGCAATTTGAGACATGCTGGCCGCATGGAAACCCTGGCGCAGTGCGCAGCGACGCATTGCTGAGAGAATTTGTAGGCGACGCAGCTCATCTCTTTCAGCTTTCGAGGGGCGGTGCTCGTTATCGGTGAATTTTTTCACGGGAGCTCCGTAAGCCGTGGTGTAGAGGCACCTTTGGTCGCGATGCCGTAGTGGCATTTATTCACAATACTTAACCCCCTCAGCGGCAATTTAAACTGGACGAATGGCGTCATTGTATATGAGAATGAACGCTCATTCTCATATTTCTTTGTATAGTTATGTCAAAAGTTTTCTTACTCGCGGTTGCTGTAGCCGTGGGATTGAGTGCGTGTACGAAAGAGCAGGCTCAGCAGGGGCCTATGCCTACACCTGAGGTCGGTGCAGTAACTCTGCAGGAAGAACCTCTGACCCTGACGACGCGTTTGCCCGGAAGGACGACCGCCGTCAAGGTTGCGGAAGTCAGACCGCAGGTGTCTGGGATTATTGAATCAATGCCTTTTACGGAAGGCTCTGATGTGGCTGCGGGGGATCTGTTGTATCAGATAGATCCGTCAGTATACCAAGCCGCATACGATGAAGCGGTTGGCAATTTGGAAAGTGCCCGTGCCGCGGTTGAAATCGCGCGCTTAACCAACGAGCGTTACGACGAATTGCTGCAATTTGAAGGTGTGTCCAAACAAGAAGCGGATCAGGCCAAAGCGGATTATCAGCAGGCAAAGGCCGATATTGCCCGCTACGAAGCAGCCGTGGAGTCAGCTCGGGTGGATCTTGAATTTACCAAGGTCAAAGCACCCATTTCCGGTCGTATTGGCATTTCCTCCGTGAGTGAGGGGGCGTTGGTTACGGCCGAGCAGACCGATGCTCTGTCGTCCATTCGAACGCTCGATCCCATCTATGTCGATTTCACTCAATCCAGTAAAGATCGGCTCAAACTGCGCCAGCTTCTCAGCAAGCGCGCGCTCAATACGGGAAAAGCCAGCGTCAGCTTGCTGTTGGAAGATGGCAGTCGCTATGACCAGCAGGGAGAATTGAAACTCGCTGAAGTTGCCGTGGATGAAGAGACAGGTTCCGTAACCTTAAGGGCGGTTTTCCCGAATCCAGACGGTATTCTACTGCCGGGCATGTACGTTCGAGCTGAGTTGGCAGAAGCGCAAATTCCCGATGCCATACTGGCGCCGCAGCAAGGTGTCACAAGAGACACTGAAGGAAACGCGACGGCACTGGTGCTCGGAGATGACGATAAAGTGAAGCGCGTGAATGTTGAGGCGGACAGAGCCATTGGCAACCGCTGGTGGATCAGCAGTGGTCTCGCCGCTGGAGATCGTCTTATTGTCGAAGGTACCAGCAAAGTATCGCCGGGCGCCGATGTCAAGATTGTTGATTTGACAGAACAGTTTAATGCTTCTGCTGCGAAGACTGCGTCTGAAAGTGTAGGTGGCTAAGCATGGCTCATTTCTTTATCCAGCGCCCAGTCTTTGCCTGGGTGATCGCGATCGTCATTATGTTGGGCGGCTATGCCGCAATCACCAAGCTGCCAATCTCTCAATATCCCAATGTCGCGCCCCCTGAAGTCTCCATTTCGGCGACTTATACAGGCGCTTCTGCAGAGACGGTAGAAAACAGTGTTACCCAGATCCTTGAGCAGCAACTGACAGGGATCGATGGACTCCTGTATTTCAGTTCTTCCAGTAGCTCAACAGGTAGAGCATCGATCCGTGTGACCTTCGAGCAGGGAACCGATCCGGATACAGCCCAGGTCCAGGTACAGAACAAAGTTCAACAAGCCCTGTCGCGTTTGCCGAGCGAGGTGCAGCAGCAGGGTGTTGTCGTCAGTAAGTCTCAGCAAGACTTTTTGTTGGTTGTGGCCGTTTATGACGAGACAGATCAGGACAGTCAGATCGACGTTGCTGATTATCTGGTCTCTACGCTTCAGGATCCGATTGCTCGTGTTACTGGCGTTGGTGAAGTGCAGGTGTTTGGTGCTGAGTACGCAATGCGAATTTGGCTGGATGCCGACAAGTTAGCATCGTATAAATTGATGCCTTCGGATATCAGCAGCGCCATTGAATCTCAGAATGTACAAGTCGCCGCTGGTAACATTGGTGGTCAGCCCACCAGTGACACTCAGGAACTGAATGCGACAGTGACGGCTCAGTCCATGCTGAGCTCGCCTGAGGAATTTCGTCAGATCATTGTCAAAGATGACACCAGCGGCGCAACCGTGCGACTGGAAGACGTGGCGCGTGTTGAAATCGGCAGTGAATCCTACAGTGAGGTTCGTCGACTCAACCGTCATCCCGGTGCCGGTATCGCGGTGATGTTGGCGCCAGGTGCCAATGCGCTGTCGACCGCCGAACGCGTCAAGACGTTGGTGGCTGAATTTCAGAAAGATATGCCGGAAGGCTACAAGGTTGCCTACCCACGTGACAGTACTGATTTTATTCAGATCTCTGTTCACGAGGTGGTGAAAACTCTGTTTGAAGCCATCTTCCTAGTTGTCGTCGTTATGTATCTGTTTTTACAGAGCTGGCGTGCAACACTGATTCCCGCAATTGCCGTCCCTGTGGTGCTCTTAGGGACCTTTGGGGTACTTGCGATTTTTGGCTATTCCATCAATACACTGACCTTATTCGGTATGGTGCTGGCGATTGGTCTGCTGGTGGACGACGCCATTGTTGTCGTTGAAAACGTCGACCGGATTATGCGGGAAAAAGGTGTTGGTCCGCGGGAGGCAACCGAGGAATCCATGCACGAGATTACCGGTGCATTGGTGGGTATTGCCACAGTTTTGTCGGCTGTATTTTTGCCGATGGCGTTTTTTGGCGGCTCGACGGGAGTTATTTACCGTCAGTTTTCGATCACCATTGTGGCATCCATGGCGTTGTCGGTCTTGGTGGCACTGACCATTACTCCGGCACTATGCGCATCCATTTTGAAGCCCGAAACAGCTCATGACCATGAGCAGCAGCGCGGGTTTTTCGGTTGGTTCAACCGCACCTTTGATCGAATGCTCAATGGCTATGAGGGACGAGTTGCGACTTTGGTTAAACGTCCGCTGCGTTGGTTACTTGGCTACGGAATAATCATCGCAATTATGTGTTTTCTGTTTCTTAAAATTCCTACCGGCTTTTTGCCACAGGAAGACCAGGGCCAGGTTATGGTGCAGTTTACCTTGCCGACAGGCGCATCCTTGACGCGCACGGTTGAGGTGGCCAAGCAGATCGAAAACTACTTTCTTGAAGAAGAGGGGGATAACGTCAACGATATCTTCACCCTCAATGGATTCAATTTTAGTGGTACCGGGCAAAATCTCGGGATGGCATTTATCCCGCTGCGTGATTGGAGTGAAAGGGATACAAAAACAGACAGTGCAGAAGCCATTGCTCAGCGAGCAACGATGGCGCTGTCTTCCATTCGGGATGCCCAGATATTTTCATTGAGTCCGCCAGCGATTCAAGGACTGGGTCAGTCGAGTGGTTTCGAGTTGCAATTGCAGGCTCTGGCCTCTACGTCCAGGGAAGAACTCAAAAACCTGCGTGATCAGCTGCTGGGGCAAGCGTCACAGAATTCGTCATTGACGGCGGTTCGGCCGGGTGAAATCGGTGATAAGCCCCAGTTACACATTGATATTGATACCGCTAAAGCCAGCTCGCTAGGTCTGTCGATGAGCGATGTTAACAGCACTCTGTCATCTGCTTGGGGGGGGACTTATATCAATGATTTTCTGGATCGCGGTCGGGTGAAAACTGTTTATATGCAAGGTGATGAGCAGTTTCGTTCGAAGCCTGAAAACCTGGGGCAGTGGCACGTACGTGGGTCCAACGATCTGATGACGCCATTTTCTGCCTTTGCTCAGCCTCGCTGGGAATATGGGCCGGAAAGTCTGGCTCGTTTTAATGGTTTGGCCTCTTACCAAATTCAGGGACAGGGTTCTGACGGCGTCAGTTCTGGCGACGCGATGAATACCATCGAGGATATCGCCAACGGACTGCCAGAAGGCAGTACCTACTCCTGGAGTGGACTGTCGTATCAGGAGCGCCAATCAAGTGGGCAGGCACCTTTGCTTTACGGCGTATCCATCCTGATCGTATTTCTCTGCCTGGCGGCACTCTACGAGAGTTGGTCGATCCCGTTTTCGGTTCTCTTGGTGATTCCTCTCGGCATCATTGGAGCAGTAACGGCAGTTTGGTTACGTGGGCTGGAAAACGATGTGTACTTCCAGGTTGCCTTGTTAACCACGATAGGTCTGTCTTCGAAAAATGCGATTCTGATTGTGGAATTCGCCGCTGAGGCTCGCGCTAGAGGTAAGACAGCCATAGCCGCCGCTATTGAAGGTGCCCGTTTGCGATTGCGTCCAATTTTAATGACCTCTTTGGCCTTTATCGCGGGAGTTATGCCTTTGGCTCTGTCTTCAGGTGCTGGTGCAAATAGTCGCATATCCATCGGGACGGGAATTGTCGGCGGTACTTTGTCTGCGACAGTGTTGGCTATTTTCTTTGTTCCTTTATTTTATGTTTTAGTGAGCTCTCTGGTTAAGCGCAAAGATGTCGCAGAAGCCTGAGTTAGATGTTTATGATGTTAGAAATTGTTAGTACCTGTAAGAAAGTCAGTGTGGTGTCGATGGCGGCGCTGTTGAGTGCTTGTGTCTCTATGGCACCGGACTATGAACGCCCTGATTCACCGGTAGTGGATGGTTGGTCCACTAATCAGGATCAAGCCGCAGATGCGTCTATTCGAACTCTGGGGTGGCGTGAGTTTGTGCTGGATGAGCGTCTTCGGCAGGTTATTGAGCTGTCTTTGAATGAAAGTCGTGACCTGCGCCAAGCCCTCTATGATATTGAAGCCGCACGTGCTGAGTATCGTGTACAGCGGGCAGATCGATTGCCGGGAGTCGACGCGTCTGTCGATGGCAGTCGGGCGCGCAGTCTGGATTCGACGGGTGGTACGTCAATATCGGAAAGTGGCCAGGCAACGATTGGAATCTCTGCTTTTGAATTGGATCTTTTCGGCCGCGTCAAAAGCTTGTCTGATACGGCGTTGGAATCCTATCTCTCGACCTTTGAAGGGGCTCGTGCGACTCAGCTGACGTTGGTTGGAGATGTGGTTTCCGCCTGGTTGACTCTGGCTGCGGATCGTCAACGCCTGCAGTTGGCTAAAGAGACTCGAGAAAGTGCTCAGCGCTCTCTCGAGCTCGCTCAGAGACGTTATGATATCGGGGTTGCCACACGCCTTGATGTCTACGATGCTCAAACCGTTGAAGCCCAGGCGCGATATGATTTAGCAAACCTTACCGCGACTGTCGCACAGGATCGCAATGCCCTGAATCTGTTGGCGGGCTCGCCGGTCGCCAGTGAATTGTTGCCAGAAGGCTTGCCAGAAGATACTTCGGTGTGGCTGGCAAGCGTTCCCGAAGGCATGTCTTCCGATTTGCTGTTGCAGCGTCCGGATGTGCTCTCTGCTGAGCACCAGCTCAAGTCCGCCAACGCGAACATTGGTGCGGCGCGGGCAGCTTATTTTCCAACCATTTCCCTGACAGGACTTGGGGGATTGGCAAGTGGTGATTTGTCTGAGTTGTTCGACGGCGAGCGTATCTGGTCGTTTTCTCCGTCTGTGACTTTGCCAATCTTTGATGCTGGCAGTCGCAATGCAGATTTGGATTACGCTTGGGCGAATCGTAACAGTCTGCTGGCAGCTTATGAGCTGTCGATACAGACGGCCTTTCAAGAAGTTGCGGATGCATTGGCGGAGCGAGATGTCCTGCTGGACCGGCGCCAAGCGCAGGAGGATCTGGTTTCAGCGGCAAGAGACAGTCTTTCGCTGTCAACACGTCAGTATGAAGTCGGCGTAGAAGAATATTTGAATGTGCTTCAAGCTCAGCGCACGCTCTATTCTGCAGAAGACACCCTGATCAGCGAGCAGTTGGCAGCACTTTCCAATCGGATCAACTTATACCGAACAACTGGGGGTGGAACCGAGACGGATGGGCTGATGCCGTTACCTGAAGACGCTGGGACGGAAGATGCTGGCGAGTAGGTTGAATCAGCTGTTTCCATTCAGTTAAACAAAAAAGGCGCCGAGGCGCCTTTTTTGTTGTTCGTGACAATTGCCGTTACACGTCTTTGGCAACGTTTGCCTGAGCTGCGGCAACTCGGGCAATGGGGACGCGGAAGGGGCTGCAGGACACATAGTCGAGCCCTAACTCGTGACAGAAGCGGATGGCCTGCGGGGCGCCACCGTGTTCGCCACAAATACCATATTTGATATTTTTCTTGCGGGCGCGGGAATCTTTGATCGCCATCTCCATCAGCTTGCCGACCGCACGTTGGTCGAGATTCACGAACGGGTCGCTCTCGATGATCTTGTTGTTCAGATAATCGGGAATAAACTTGCCTGCGTCATCGCGAGAAAAGCCATAGGTCATCTGGGTCAAGTCATTGGTGCCGAAGCTCATAAACTCAACTTCGTTCGCCAAGCGATCCGCACTGAGACAGGCGCGTGGGGTTTCCATCATCGTACCGATCTTGTAAGGGATCGAGATCCCTTTGTTTTGCAGAACTTCGTGCACACAGCGATCAATGATGTCTTCAATCAAACGAACTTCACGAACGTTAATCACAAGTGGGATCATAATTTCCGGGAATGGGCTCAGGCCTTGTTCTGCCGCGGCGACCGCCGCGCCAATGATGGCCTTAACCTGCATTTCGGTAATTTCAGGATAGACGACGGACAGTCGGCAACCACGGAAACCCAGCATCGGGTTCACTTCCGCTAAGTTCGCAGCGGCTGCGCGTATTTTATCCGCTGGTTTATCAATTTTCTGTGCGAGCGCTTCGATGTCAGCATCTGAGTGTGGCAGAAATTCGTGTAGGGGGGGATCCAGAAGGCGGATGGTAATGGGCAATCCATCCATGATTTTAAACAGCTCGAGAATGTCTTCTTGCTGATAAACCTGCAGTTTTTCCAGATAGCGGCGACGCTCTTCGGTATTTTCGGCAAGGATCATGGCGCGCATGTTATCAATGCGTTCCGCTTCAAAGAACATGTGTTCCGTGCGGCAGAGACCGATACCTTCTGCGCCCAGCTCTCGGGCTTTGGCGGCATCCTCTGGAGTTTCCGCATTGGCGCGAACTTTGAGGCGCCGATGCTTATCCGCCCAGGAGAGAAGAACCTGGAAGTCATCGCTGGAGCTGGCTTCGATCTTAGGGATATCTCCCAGCATGACTTCTCCGGTTGTGCCGTCCAGGGTGATGATATCGCCGCGGCGAATGACTAAACCTTCACCCGTTGTGGCTTCACCGTTTTTGTAGTTTATCGACAAACCGGAACATGCGGTGATCGCACACACGCCCATGCCTCGGGCAACAACGGCTGCGTGTGAGGTCATGCCTCCAAGTTGCGTCAGGATACCCTCTGAAACCTTCATGCCGTGGATATCTTCCGGTGTGGTTTCGCGGCGTACCAGCACCACTTTTTTACCTTTGGCACATTCTTCTACTGCCTCGTCAGCGGAGAAAACAACGGCACCTGTGGCGCCACCGGGACTGGCGGGGAGGCCTTGAGCCACAATTTCTGTTTTTGCAGAAGGATCGACCATGGGGTGAAGAAAGGCCTCTACGTGTTCTGGTGAGACTCGCAGCAGGGCTTCTTTTTCGCTGATCATACCTTCAGACACCATTTCGACAGCGATGCGAATGGCTGCCCGACCGGTGCGTTTACCGCTGCGGGTTTGCAGCATGTAAAGCTTGCCTTCTTGTACCGTGAACTCAATATCCTGCATGTCGCGATAATGTTTTTCCAGGCGGGCCTGAATGGTATTCAGTTCGTCATAAACAGCGGGTAAACGTTCTTTCAGTGCCTCAATGGGTTCTGGCGTTCGTATGCCGGCGACCACATCTTCACCGGCGGAGTTGAACAGAAATTCGCCGAAGAACAGGCGCTCACCGGTTGCAGGGTTACGAGTGAAGGCAACGCCGGATCCGGAATCCTCCCCGAAATTACCAAATACCATCGCTTGAACGTTTACCGCTGTGCCCATGGAATCTGGAATATTGTTCATTTCCCGATAAACGTTGGCGCGAGGGGTGTGCCAGGAAAGGAAGACAGCCTCAATAGCTTTTTGCAGCTGAACAAATGGATCTTGAGGAAAATCAGCAAGGGTTTTAAATGTTTGGATGACCGCTTTCCAGTCATCTGCTGTCATGTCTGTGTCGAGTTTTTTACCGTGTTTCTCTTTGTACGTTTCGATTTCGTGCTCAAATTTTTCACTATCAACGTTGAGAACCACATCGCCGAACATCTGAATAAAGCGCCGGTATGAGTCATAGGCAAAACGTGGGTTGCCGGTTTTTTTCGCCATGCCTTCAACGATTTCGTCATTCAGGCCGAGGTTGAGGATTGTATCCATCATTCCCGGCATGGAAACGGGGGCTCCCGATCGTACCGAGAAGAGCAGCGGATTTTCAGGGTCACCGAAATGCGCTCCCATTTTTTGCTCAACCAAATCCAGAGCCACTCGGTATTCCTGTTCGAGTCGGTTGGGGAAACGGTTGCCGGATTCGAAAAACTCCAGACAGGTGGGAGTGGTGATCACAAATCCGTAGGGAACGGGTAAGCCCAGGTTTGTCATTTCACAAAGGTTAGCCCCTTTGCCACCAAGCAGATCGCGATCATCCTTACTTCCCTGATCGAATAGATAGACTCTTTTTGCCATGCGCTACGCTCGTTTTATTGGTAATGAAAATTTAACGTGATGAGTTTAATGCGCCTGAACCTAACATGACAACGAGGATCGGTATCGGTAAATTCAATGCGCAAAAAAGCTCATCCCTTAGTGCAGCATCTATGCACCAAAGGGATGAATGTGGTGTTGTGAGGTGTTGATGTAAACATCTAAAAATGGAAGTTGATTATTCCACGGATGCAGCCGGCTTGGTCCGTGGGCGAATGCTCTCCCAAATTTCTTTGCGATAGGCAAATAAGAAGAAGAGTGTCAGACAGATTGCTGCGCCAAGAATCTCAAAGCCCTTACCAAAATATTTCATGGAATAGATATAACCATTCACAATGAAAACGTGAGCGATAAATAGCTGTAACGGCTGTGATCCGACGTGGCGCAAAAACCCCAAGTTCAAGTAGAACGACAGTGCCTTGCGAGGCCAGGCGATCACAGGCATAGCGCCACGATAAGTCATGATTAGAACAAAGGTTCCTATGACGGAAAGAATCCAAATCATATAAATTGGATTGAGTAACATCCGATACCAATTGTTGATGGTACGCTCTGGCAGTTGCGTCATAAATTCTGGGAAGGGCTCAAAGATCCGTATTACAGCCCAACAACCGATGGTGATAACCAGCGCGAGGGATCTCAGTGTCAGGTTCAGACCGACGAACTTTTCCGTCAGTTCCTGGCGATAAGTTCCGATCAAGAAAAAGACGTTAAACAGAAAACTCCAGCTGAGAACATCAAACGCGATGAATTTTAGTTGATTGAAAACCACGGCCTGGCCGATCACATAAATGGCGGCAAAGTAGACCAGTAGCCAGAGGCGGTTTCTGTACAAGCCTATCCATATTCCAGCGATTAAAACCACGAAACAGCCGAGATATATCGGCAAAATGTCGGAGTAGCTGAAACCCGCTTGTAGGATAAAAACTTTGCCCAGTGTCGATGCAAACTCTTTAGCGTATTCCGCCAGGGGTTGATCAAAAGCGATAAAGAACATGATCGGAATGGCGCATAAAAGTTGGTACTTATAAACCTTGATCATGCGCGACTGAAGAAAATCCGTGAATTTGGCGGTGTTGTCTCGCCATTTTTCATGGAGTAGGAATCCCATCAGAAATCCGGCGATGGGAACAAAAAATTCCGCATCGTACATGCCGAGTACTTTCCAGTGGTGGAAGTTCAATATGAATCTGGCGGCGTCTCCATCGTTACTGGAAAAGGCCAGGTGAGCGATCATCATTCCGAGTAGAAGATGTCCGCGAATACCATCAATTAGGTTCATTCTCATAGGAATACCAATGCGTTTATACAGGCTTTGATAAAAGGCCGAAGTATTTCCGGGGGCCGTAACGACATTGACTTCCCTGAACCTTGGCGGCTCTATCCATAAGGGCACTAGCCCTAGCTAATCATAAAAGCCTTGTGTTGGCGATAGCCGTGTGTTTTTACAATTCTTAGTATTAGAAGGCAATTACCGATCCAGGTTCCAAGGAGCGGTTCTTTATGTTTAATATTCTTTCGTATGCGGACAATATCTTGGGTAATGCGTCGCTGAAAACCCCTGGACATGTTGTGCGTGATTGTTGGAAAGACGGTCGGATGAGGTGCTCAAACTAAAGGCTGAATTGTATTGCCTTCAGCTTGATGTAAGTTTGGGGCCGTGTAATCTCTGCCGATGAACCATTTTCGGTTATCAGGCTCGAAAATTGCGTGCGGTTTGTTCGGCTTGCCAACGTTAAAAAGCTGTTAGCTCGGTTTTGAGTTCAACCGTTGCAAGCTCTTAGAGATTTTATGTTAAGGACCTTAAGGAACTTTTGGATGGAAACAGGCGGAAAACTGGCCTATCGGTGGAATCGATGCGCGCGAGCGCTCGTCGTTGTTGTGGGGTGCCTAGTCGCTCTTCCAACGTTTGCAGAAAATGCAAAATTGAATTTTGGTGAAGAAAAAGACTTCAGTTTTGAAAATCTTATAAATCGTGCCAAATCTCTGGCCGATACCCCCTACGAAGCGCCTGCTGTACCAGACCCGGAGATAGTGCAGCAGATTGATTACGATGCCCATGGCAAACTGCATTACAAGCGGGACTACTCGCCGTTTGCAGACGGCTCTGGCATCTATCCGGTCACCTATTTCCATTTGGGTCGCTTCTTCCCAAAACCGGTACATATGTTCCGCTTAGAAGAAGGTAAGGCCAAGGAAATAGTCTATACGCCAGACTACTTTGATATGCCGGAAGACAGTGTCGCTCATCAATTGTCGGGCAACATTGGTTTTGCAGGGTTTCGATTGCATGAAGATTTAGCCCGAGAGGATTGGAAAACTCAGGATTGGACGGCCTTTCTTGGGGCTTCTTACTTTCGCGCCATCGGTGATGAGGGGCAGTACGGAATCTCCGCGAGAGGGATCGCCGTTAATACGGTCGCGGGTTCAGGAGAAGAATTTCCAGATTTTACCGAGTTTTATATTCAGCCCGCCAAGTCAGCAGCCGATCCGGTGATCGTCTATGCGCTGTTGAATGGTCCCAGTATTACCGGCGCTTTCGCCTTTAAGTTGTATCGGGACAAGGGCGTTACCATGGAGGTCGATAAGCACCTCTTTTTACGCTCCGACATTGCTCGTCTGGGGATCGCACCTCTGACCAGTATGTTTTGGTTTTCTGAGCTGAACCGTTCTTTCAAAGTGGATTGGCGCCCAGAAGTACATGATTCCGATGGTTTGGAGTTATGGACCGGTGGGGGAGAGCGCATCTGGCGGCAGCTGAACAATCCCGAAAAGACTCGTGTTTCGTCGTTTTCAGATAAAGACCCCCGGGGCTTTGGTCTGATGCAGAGAGATCGAGAAGTTACCCACTATTTAGACGGCGTGCGCTATCACCGCCGTCCCAGTCTCTGGGTTGAGCCACTTGGCAAATGGGGTGAGGGCAGTGTTCAACTGGTTGAAATTCCAACGGATGATGAGATTCACGATAACATCGCCGCTTTCTGGGTGCCCAAGCAGGCTGCCAAAGCGGGGGATGAACTGCATTATCGCTACCGACTCTACTGGCAGGCGAATAATCCCTTTCCGATGGACAACCTGGCTCACGTCACAGCAACGCGCATGGGGCGAGGTGGTGAGCCTGGCAAACCTCGGCCAGAGGGCGTGACCAAATTCTCCATCGATTTTGAAGGCGACATCTTGGGAGATCTTAAATACGGAGAATTTCCTGATGTTAAGGTCACTGCCTCACGAGGCGAGGTCAGTCTGATCAAAGCTGAGCCTATTATGGATACCCGTATTTGGCGAGCCAGCTTCGATGTTAAAGCCGAAGGTGATGAGCCGGTGGAATTACGAATGTTCCTGCAGCGCGGTGATAAACCTCTCAGTGAAACCTGGTTCTATCAACATTTGCCGGGTCTTAAAGGCGTTGATTCCTAAGGTTCGCGAGATCTAAATTTCGCCAGATATACCCTCAAAATAACCAGGCCTGTAGTTCTTCTAGATTCGCAAGGGTGAGCTGCTGAGCCTGGGGACTTTCCTCTAACCGTTGCGGATCGATATTGAGCATCTGCAAGGTGTATTTCACCAGCGCTCCTCGCGTTTTGATGACCATCATGCCGTTACTCATGCCATAGTCCTTCGCAACAATGTCCTGTTGCGCAAGAGACAACCTTGGGTCTGGAGCGATTTTTACCGCTACGTGTATATGCCAGGCTTGGTCTGCGTTAGGTTTTTGCAGGGCTTCTCCCAAGAGTTCCGGCGTGCCACGGAATCGGGTCAATACAAAATCTCTGAAATCGCGGTTTTTTTCACAAAATGCACGTACATGCCACCTTAGGCCCGTATAAACAAGGGTATGAGGTGAAATGATGCGGTCTTCCTCTTCCGGTGATGACAGTGACAGATAGCCGATTTCCAGGCGCTGCTGTTCGCGCACCGCTTTTACGATAAGGCGCAGACGCTCTGGTGGAAGCTGCCGTGGAGGGAGTTGCAGAATTTCCGTTTTTGCCAATTCGAGATTTAATCCCTCGATTGCGTGGGATGTGTCCTGTTGATGGCTGAGAATATGCAGATATTCGTCTGCGGAACCCTGGGTCAACACCGGCCTAAATCCGGGGGCGGGGACATAGCCACGACGCTGTGAGTCGTACCTAAGATTGTCGGGCGCAATCTCCCGATTGTAGTGGTTGATATCTTTAGAGGCTTGCTGACGCCCGATGCCAAAGCTGGTACATAAGTGACGGGTGGTTAGGCGACCTTCCCACAAGGCGACAATTTCTATCAATCGATAGCGAAGTTTAAGGTCCCAGCGGAGAGTGTTGGTCGATGGCATCGGGTTCACGTATTGAGCAGAGTGTTGCGGATATCAGTTGCAGTAGGTCTAAACCGATAATAATCGGATGATATTCGCGCCAAAAAGTGTGGATGTGCCTGAAAACACGACACGTAATCTCCTTGGCGCTGAATAAATGTTGATCTGTCGCTGATGGCGGCATAGTGTATATAAATACAGTTTATTTTCGAGTTTGTACAGATGTTCGACGATACGCTTCTCTATCGCGGGTGCCAGGACATAAACAATACCAGCGAAGAGAAGAGATTGTTGAAGAGTACCGAGGAGTGAGCAATATGGCAGGAAATTTTTTAAAGATCATCGCTCGTATTCGCTGGATTCAGCGCTGGAATTTGAAACGTAACACCATTCCTGAAAACGTTATGGAGCACAGTTGGGAAGCCGGGGTCATCGCGCATATGCTGGGCGTGATTAATCAGCGAGTTTTTCAGGGGGATCTTGATGCTTATCGGTTGGCGACGCTGGCGTTGTATCACGACTGTGCAGAATCCATCACCGGGGATTTACCAACCCCAGTGAAATATTATTCGCCAGAGTTGAAGCGTGCATATGAAGTCATTGAGAGGGACGCGGAAAATGCCTTGCTGGCGATGCTGCCGGTAGCAATGCAGTCTGGTATGGCGGAAGTCGTCAAGCAAGATGGTGTTTCTCTGGTGGAGAGAAAATACATCAAGGCGGCAGATATGCTATCAGCGATTCTCAAGGCGAAGGCAGAATTGAGTAACGGGAACAACGAATATCAGCAAACTCTGACAAACTTGGAATCGCGGTTGGAAGGGTTTGAATTGCCGGAGGTGGATTATTTTCTGGAGCATTTCGTCAATATAGAAGATGCGGATGATGAAATGAATCGCGATCCTCAAAACACCATGGCAAAGGCGTTGAGCAAGTCCGTGCACAAGTTGTTCGGCTAGTCGTGCTGTCTGATGTAAAACTGACACTCGATATCAACAAATCGTAAAGAAATGGTAATGATCTTTGTCGTAAATGCTCCAATATCTTCTTGAGAACGTTTTTCAGGTACTGTAAGCCATTAATTTAAAATAAAAAATTCGCCAGATTTTATTCTTCATGTAGATGGTACGCGCCATGCAATTACTCCTGTGAGGCTCGCCGACGTATAAAAATGCCTGTGACTGTCGCGGGTTCTCAGTGGTTGTTTTTACTGTTTAAGGAGAATTGCTGTGAACTACTTGATGAACCTTGAGGCTGATGATTTTTCTGTATACCTGAATAATGAAGACAGTTATGACTGGCTGGTGGAAAGCGACGAATACGGCTCTCCTGTTTTCAATCCCGATGAAATTTCAGAAGACCTTCACCGAGACGCCTTTTAATCCAACGCTAAAGAGGCTTTATGCGGCTTTTGTCATTGAATGGGGTATTCCCCAATTTGGGATAGTCACTCAATCCTCAGTCTCTGATCATGGGGAGTAGCGTGATCCAGCGGTGGCTATCCTAAATTCAGGCAATGACATCTCTTTTTAGCGATCGGTTGAGTATTTTCTGAGCTCCATCAGGGGTAGTTACCCATTGTAGATATACTGCTTCTTATTTTAGTCAATGTGTAGCCTTCTTAAGATTGGTGATACAAACCAAGTCTTCTGTCTTCGTGCATTTTTAAGAGCCCTTCAGCTTCGTGATATAGTCCTCGTACACTTATGTTTCGGAGTTTTACGTGATGCCTGCGCAGGATTTAACGGTCGGAATCGTACAGCAGCCTTTGGTTTGGAAAGATCCTATGGCCAATCGGACTGCTTTTGCTGAGCGTATCGCCGAGCTCGATATGCCTCACGATCTGATCGTATTGCCAGAAATGTTTACTGCCGGATTCAGTATGGATGTGCGTTCGGTGGCAGAGCCTGAAGAAGGCGAGACTCTGGGGTGGATGGCCGAGGTAGCCAAGGCGTCCGGAAGTGTCATTACCGGAAGTTACGCCGTCCTCGAAAATAATGAGCCGGTTAACCGGCTGGTTTGGATGTCTCCTGATGGTAGTTACCAGACCTACGCTAAAAAACACTTATTCCGTATGATGGGCGAAGACAAGCGATACAAGTCGGGAAACACTAAAATTTTTGTGGAAGTGAAGGGATGGCGTGTGTTGCCCTTGATTTGCTATGACCTGCGCTTTCCCGTCTGGTGTCGCAATCGCGGTGACTATGACCTTATGGTGTTTGTTGCCAATTGGCCTGCGGCCAGAGAAAAGCACTGGTCGACCTTGCTAAAGGCCAGAGCCATCGAAAATCTTGCCTGTGTTGTTGGCGTTAATCGCATCGGCGTTGACGGTAAGGGGAACGACTACAGTGGTGGCAGCATTATCCTGGATGCTCGTGGCGAGGCTCTCGTCGAACCCAAATCTGAACAGGGAATTTTTACCGGCACTCTATCTGCTGCTGCCTTAAACGATTATCGTGAAGCCTTCCCCGCACACCTGGATGCCGATGACTTTACGCTAAACATGGGCTAGGTTTTATACAGGTAGCAGGCCCAAGCGTGTCTATTCGCATAGCTCTGAGGCTGTAACGTCTCTAGTTGAGGCGTTTGGCGTGCTTTTCGGGTGAAATTTTGGCGTCCAGCGGCCTTTTCCGCTACTCTTGCGCCCTGTTTTTCATTGCCCCCAGTTTATCCTCACTATGCGCCGTCAGGACTTTTTCTACGAGTTACCCGATGATCTTATTGCCTCAGAGCCAACCCAGCAACGAAGCGGCAGTCGTCTGCTGCGGCTGGATGGTGAGTCAGGCACGATAGAGCATGGCCAGTTTCCCGATCTTTTGGATTGGCTAGAGCCAGGAGATTTACTGGTATTTAACGACACCCGGGTTATTCCGGCTCGTGTTTACGGGCAAAAGTCAACGGGTGGGCGGGTTGAAGTTCTCGTCGAGCGGATTACCAGTCCTCATCGTGCGCTGGCTCATGTCCGCGCCAGCAAATCCCCCAAAGTCGATTCCGAGCTTATCCTTGAGGATGGCACCAGGGTTACGGTCGTCGGTCGGCAGGAAGCATTGTTTGAGCTGACGTTCCACAGCGAACTGTCGATTTTAGAGGTGCTGGATCGGATCGGTCATTTGCCGTTGCCACCCTATATTGGTCGTCAGGCGATGGAAGACGACCGAGAGCGCTATCAGACCGTCTATAGTCGAAAACTTGGAGCTGTTGCAGCACCTACGGCCGGTTTGCACTTTGATGAGACCTTTATCGAAGCCTTGAGAAATAAAGGCGTGCAGACGGCCTTTGTTACTCTCCACATAGGCGCGGGTACTTTTCAACCTGTGAGGGTTGATCAGGTGCGGGATCATCATATGCACTCTGAAATTATGGAGGTCGATGACGCCGTATGCGATCTGGTGAGATCGACCAAAAAAGCGGGTCGTCGAGTTGTTGCTGTGGGAACCACGGTTGTTCGTTGTTTGGAGACGGCCGCCCAGGATGGGGCAATTGAACCCTACCAAGGGGAAACCAATATTTTTATTTACCCCAGTTATCAATATCAGGTTGTCGATGCCCTGGTGACAAATTTCCATCTGCCGGAATCAACGTTGTTAATGTTGGTGAGCGCCTTTGCCGGTTATCGCAACACGATGACGGCCTACCGCGAGGCCGTGGCCAACCGGTATCGATTTTTCAGCTATGGAGACGCTATGTTTCTTACCCGAAACTCCCACGCCAGTGCCGAGGAGTTGCCCTAATATGACATCGGAAAGAAATTACCAGGGGTTTCAACTGCTGGGTACATCCGGAGCCGCTCGACGCGGTCGCTTGACCTTTGCGCGCGGCACGGTAGAAACCCCGGCGTTTATGCCCGTAGGTACCTACGGCACGGTAAAAGGCATGCTGCCTCGGGATATCGAGGCGACTGGCGCCGAAATAATTCTCGGAAATACCTTCCATTTGATGTTGCGGCCGGGAACGGAGATCGTGCGGCAACACGGCGATTTACATGACTTTGTCCAATGGCCAGGACCGATCTTGACCGATTCTGGTGGCTTCCAGGTCTTCTCTTTGGGGAAATTGCGCAAAATTACGGAACAAGGCGTGGTATTCCGCTCTCCAATTGACGGTTCCAAAGTTGAGTTAACCCCAGAGATCTCAATGCAGGTGCAGAGGGATCTGGGGTCAGATATCGTGATGATCTTTGACGAGTGCACCCCTTATCCCGCCACGGAGAAGGAAGCCCGAGATTCTATGGCACTTTCTCTGCGGTGGGCGAAGCGTAGCCGCGATGCTCATGGCGACAACCCCTCAGCGCTTTTTGGCATTATTCAGGGGGGAATGTATGAGTCGTTGCGGCAGGAATCTCTCACCGGACTGTTAGATATCGGTTTTGACGGTTACGCCATTGGCGGTCTTTCGGTTGGTGAGCCCAAAGAGGACATGCATCGCATTTTGTCCTCGCTCACGCCACAGATGCCGGCGGAGTTTCCGCGATATTTAATGGGCGTCGGCAAGCCAGAAGATTTGGTGGAGGGCGTGCGACGAGGGGTGGATATGTTCGATTGTGTGATGCCGACTCGCAACGCTCGCAATGGTCATTTATTCACTGCAGCCGGCGTGGTCAAAATCCGCAATGCCTCTCATCGCACAGATACTGGCCCTCTTGATCCCGAATGCCATTGCTATACTTGCGCCAATTTCAGTCGCAGTTATCTGCACCACTTAGATAAGTGCGGTGAAATCCTTGGCTCTCAGCTCAATACCATACATAACCTGACTTACTACCAGACGGTCATGCATGGGTTGAGAAAAGCCATTGAAAGCGATGCATTGGAAGACTTTGTTGAGAAATTTTATGCAAAGCAGGGAAGGGCAGTACCTGGCCTGAAATAATTTTCCGTATAATGCGGGCCCCTGATCTTCGCCGCTGCCGCCTTTGGCTGTTGTCTGTTTGTGATTTGGTCTGATTGGACTCTGGTCCGCGCAATTATCCAACGATGAAATAACGACCCTTTGGGTCGCGATGGAAAGTCTTATGTTGAACCGTTTTCCCCTTTGGAAAAATCTTCTAGTCGTTCTAGTGGCCGTTTTTGCCATTATCTATGCAATGCCAAATTTGTATCCTCCGGATCCTGCTGTACAGATTTCCGGGCAGTCGGGAGCCACGGTCATTGATGAGACCGCGTTGCAACAGGCTGAAGATGCGCTTAAAGAAGCGGGTATTGAGTACTTTGGCGCTGAAACCACAGGTTCCAGCGGGTTGCTGAGGTTGCGGTCGGCCGATCAGCAGCTGCCAGCGAAAGAAGCCATTGCAGAAAAGCTGGGGCTCAATTACGTGGTTGCTCTCAATTTGGCGCCAACGACGCCGGATTGGTTGCGAGCCTTGGGTGCTTCTCCCATGAAGCTGGGCCTTGATCTGGCGGGGGGTGTGCATTTTCTGTTGGAAGTCGATACCAAGTCGGCCGTGGCAACCCGTCTTGAGTCCGATGCCGATGAGCTTAAATCTCAACTGCGCAAGGATAAGGTTCGCTACCGCAGCGTTGAACTGGATGATCAAAACGTCATCACGGCGGTGTTTCGCAGTGCTGAAGATAGGGATGCCGCAGCGCGTAAGGTGCGCAGCGATTTTCAAACTCTGCAATCCAGCACTTCGGAATCGGGCGGGGAATTCCTGCTGAAGCTGCAGATGACGGAACAGGCTGTTGCCGAAATTGAAGATTATGCGGTGAGTCAGAACCTGACAACCCTGCGCAACCGTGTTAATGAGCTCGGTGTGTCTGAGCCTATTGTCCAGCGTCAAGGCAGTAACCGCGTGGTGGTTGAGTTGCCTGGCGTTCAGGATACTGCTGAGGCAAAACGAATTATTGGTAAAACCGCAAACTTGGAGTTTCGCCTTGAAGCCACGCCCGATGAGCTGGTCGTGCGGAAAGAATCTTTCGAGTTTCGCAGCGAGCTGGATCAGCGACGCTTTGGCAACGCCGATTTGGAAAAGCAAATCATTTTAACTGGTGATCATGTCGCGAACGCACAATCGAGTTTCGATACTCAAACCAGTTTGCCGCAGGTCAATATCACTCTCGACAGCAGTGGGGGGACCAAAATGCACCGCGCCACGCGTAATAGCGTCGGCCGCCGTATGGGGGTTCTGTTTACCGAATACAAAACGCAGATGGTGAAAGAAGTCGCTGAAGATGGCACCGAAAAATTGGTGCCTCAACAGCTGATTGAACGCAAGGTTATCAGCCTGGCAACCATCCAAAGTGCCCTGGGGGTGCAATTTCGCATCACCGGGCTAGAGAGCCCGGCAGAAGCCTCTGAGCTGGCGCTGTTGTTGCGTGCTGGTGCACTGGCCGCGCCGATGTACTTCGTAGAAGAGCGCACTATCGGTCCATCATTGGGGGCTGAGAACATTCAGTTGGGCGTGCAGTCAGTACAGATCGGTCTGGGGCTCGTGCTTCTCTTTATGCTGATTTACTACCGGGTATTCGGCGTTATCGCCAATTTCGCCTTGATTCTCAATATGGTGCTGTTGGTCGCCTGTATGTCCCTATTGGGGGCTACGCTAACTCTGCCGGGGATTGCAGGGATTGTATTAACCGTAGGTATGGCGGTGGATGCCAATGTGTTGATCTTTTCTCGGATTCGAGAGGAGCTCAAGGATGGTGTTGCGCCACAATCGGCGATTCACTCCGGTTATGATCGCGCGTTCTCGACCATTCTGGATGCAAACATCACAACGCTTATCGTGGCTGTCATCCTCTACGCAATTGGGTCTGGCCCGGTGCAGGGGTTTGCGGTCACCCTGTCGATCGGAATTTTGACATCGATGTTTACCGCTATTATCGGTTCGCGCGCTCTGGTTAACCTTTGGTATGGCCGTCGCCGCAGACTGGAGAAAATCTGGATCTGATATGAGCATTGCATTGACATCCTTCACCGGACTGATAAAGGTTTTGGGGTAACACATGATTATCAAATTTATGAAGCAGCGATACATCGCTGGTGCGTTTTCAATTCTTCTTTTGCTGGGATCAATCGGCTCTCTGGCCATTAATGGTTTGCAGTTTGGGTTGGATTTTACCGGCGGAACGCAGATTGAGGTGGGTTTTGAGCAGCCGGCACATTTGAGTGATCTGCGTAGCCATTTGAGCGATGCGGGTTTTGATGGTGCTGTTGTTGTCTTCTTTGGTGCAGATACAGATGTTTTGATTCGCCTGCAGCAAGGCTTCGAGCCTGGGCTTGGTGAGAAGGTTTTGGCCGCCATCAACTCTGCGTCGGCAAATCCTGCTTCATTGCGTCGAGTAGAGTTTGTGGGCCCACAAATCGGTGAGGAATTGCGAGATGAAGGTGGCCTGGGAATGCTGTTCGCATTGCTGGTGGTCATGGGATATGTCGCAATGCGTTTCCAGTACAAGTTCTCGATCGGCGCAGTATTGGCATTGGTTCACGATGTCGTCATTACTCTTGGCGTTTTTTCGATTCTGAAGCTGGAGTTTGACTTAACGGTACTTGCTGCAGTTCTAGCCGTGATTGGTTATTCGCTTAACGACACCATCGTGGTCGCGGATCGGGTCAGGGAGAATTTTCGCTTGTTGCGAGGTGAAGAACCCCAGGACGTTATCGATATATCTCTGACGCAAACCTTGGGGCGCACAACGATCACGTCGTTTACCACGGTGTTGGTGTTGATCGCATTGTTTTATTTTGGTGGTGAAACGATTCATGGATTTGCTACCGCATTGCTTATTGGCATCATCATAGGTACTTATTCCTCTATCTATGTGGCAAGTAGCCTCCTGTTGACGTTGAAAATTAATCGTCAGGACCTCGTTGTACCTGTTAAAGAAAACGATGTTCTTGATGATATGCCCTGAATACGGTGAGTCTGTCGCCTTGTTTCCTATCGACACACCAGATGACAATATTTGGTGCGCGATAAGGGGGCGTTAAGTCGATGTGTTACTTGTTGGTGCAATAAATCTGAAAAAAGCCGCTTTTTAGCGGCTTTTTTTTGGCATGGCGCTTGCTTCTATTGATGTAGGTCAAGATGCTAACGCCAAATCTGTTGTCCTGACGTTATTTTAGATGACGTAGTTTTCAGGTAACGCCTCAGGCACGGCAAAGACACAGTTTTTAAGGTGTAATCGGATTGTTTGTTGCGACTGAGTCGCAACAGTTTTTTGTAAAGAATCTCTCTGAGCTTGTAGCCCCGCCAGTCGGGGCCTTTTTTTGCCTGCTCGAAATCGCTTGAAGCGATTGGGCTGAAGGGTTTCTTGCTGAATTTTAGTGGCTACGTTCGGAATTTTTTCCGAATCAAATGTGGCCGAGGTGTCTCTGTACAATCTGTAAAAGAGGCTTAAAGACCTTGGGATTAGCACAAACCATGTGACCGTTCTCCAGTGCTGTATTCCCCCCTTTAAAATCGCTGACCAACCCTCCTGCTTCCCGAACCAGCAGTAAGCCTGCCGCAATATCCCAGGGCTGCAAGTTCATTTCCCAGAAACCGTCGAAACGACCTGCAGCGACATACGCCAGGTCCAGCGCAGCAGAGCCTGGTCGACGAATACCGGCAGTCTGCCCGGCGATTTCCTTCAGGGCGCCAAGATAGCTGTCTATATTGTCGAGCGCGAAGCCGCTGAAGGGAATTCCTGTGCCTATGACGGCGCCTTTCAGCTCCCGACGGTTTGATACGCGGATGCGTTTGCCGTTTAGCGTTGCACCTTTGCCTCTGCTGGCGGTGAATTCCTCTCTTGTGCTCGGGTTTAGAACCACGGCATGCTCAAGTTGACCCTTATAAGTGCAGGCGATGCTGATCGCAAAGTGAGGGATGCCGTGGATAAAATTTGTGGTGCCATCTAGAGGGTCGATGATCCATTCGTAGTCGCTTTCACGGCCATCGCTGCCGCTTTCTTCCGCCAGAATGGAGTGGTCTGGGTAAGCCTTACGCAATTGGCTGATCAGCTCTCGCTCGGATGCTTTATCGACTTCCGTAACGAAATCGTTTCGACCTTTCTCTTCGATTGAGATGAAGTCGACTTTTTCCATCGCGCGTTCAATGATTTCGCCGGCTTTTCGGGCGGCGCGCAAGGCAATGTTAATCATGGGTTCCATAAGGCAGGCCATCAGGGTGAGGTGTAAGACAAAAAGGCCATTCGATCCGAAGATGCTGTCGAGATCTCCAGCCGTCATTTGCGACAAGAGGAGGCGAGGCAGTCTGTATGGGTGCGCCCAGGGGGTGATCAACGGAGACGAAAGGAGCGGGGATTATAGCAGCGGCCCTCTGGCCTCTCAATCTGAGTAGGCTCGCTTGATTGAGTTTGGTAGACTGCGCGCCCTTTGAGCACAGGACTACGCAGCAGACCCATGGCAAACACAATGTTGGATCAGATTCGTATCGTTCTCATTGAAACCAGTCATCCGGGCAATATTGGCGCCACGGCTAGGGCGATGAAAAACATGGGGCTCTCGTCTTTGTATTTGGTCAGCCCTAAAGAGTTTCCCGCAGATAAAGCCGTCTGGCGAGCAGCTGGGGCGGCGGAGCTTTTGGACGAGGTTGTGGTCGTGGACAGTCTCGATGAGGCTGTGGCTGATTGTGGCTTAGTCGTTGGTACCAGTGCTCGGGAGCGTCGTATTCCCTGGCCTTTGGTTACTCCTCGTGAGTTGGGTGTAAAAGCGGTTGCTGAGACTCGACAGCACCCGGTGGCCGTTATTTTTGGGCGTGAAGACCGCGGATTGACGAATCAGGAGCTGCATAAATGTCATTGCCATGTGCATATACCCGCCAACCCCGACTATAGCGCGTTAAATTTGGGCGCTGCCGTTCAGGTGATATGTTACGAATTGCGGATGGCTTGGCTCACGGCAGAATCTGGCAAAGAGCCCCATTTCGACGACTGGGATCAGCCGCCGGCCCGTCACGAAGCGCTGGAAATGTACTACGAACACCTGCAGCAAACCCTCATTGAGCTGGGGTTTATAGAAAGGGATAACCCGAGGCAGACGATGACTCGACTGCGTCGACTCTACAGTCGCATTCGGCTGGATGAGATGGAGTTGAGTATTTTGCGAGGCATGCTGACTTCTATCCAGAATTTTATTTTCTACAGTCGCAAGCGTGATGCAAGCAGCAGCCAGGGGCCTGAGAGCGATAAGTCAGTGGATAATGGCAATAACCAATTAAAATAGTAGGTTATATACTTGACTGTTTTACTCGGTTATAATGCGTTCCTGATATTTCCCGAGGAAGATTGCAATGCGCCTGACGACAAAAGGCCGATACGCAGTAACTGCGATGCTCGATCTGGCTCTAAATGCCGGAGTGGGGCCCGTTAGTTTGGCCGATATTTCCCGGCGACAAGAGATTTCACTGTCTTATCTTGAACAGCTGTTTGCCAAATTAAAGCAACAGGCGCTGGTGCGCAGTGTGCGTGGCCCTGGCGGCGGTTATCGTCTCAGTCGCGAAGCCAGCGCGATCTGTGTTGCTGAAATCATCGACGCCGTTAATGAAAATATTGATGCAACCAGTTGTGGCGGAGCAAGCACCTGTAAAAAAGAGGGTGGTCAGTGTCTAACACATCACCTTTGGTGTGACCTGAGTGACCAAATACACCGCT
Organism: Pseudomaricurvus sp. ABR4_320; assembly: GCF_056159445.1. Classification (NCBI taxonomy): domain Bacteria; kingdom Pseudomonadati; phylum Pseudomonadota; class Gammaproteobacteria; order Cellvibrionales; family Cellvibrionaceae; genus Pseudomaricurvus; species Pseudomaricurvus sp. ABR4_320. Next base: position 87,433 of record NZ_JBSWVF010000004.1, read on the forward strand.
TTTTAAGCAGCATTACGTTGGCGAGTTTGGTTGAGCGTCAGGGCGAAATAGCCAAGGCCGAGCCTGAATTAGAGCAAAAACTAGAGCTGTTGAGTGCGAGTGGTTCGTGATTAAACCGATTTATCTCGATTATGCGGCGACAACGCCTGTCGATCCATCCGTCGCTGACGCGATGGCTGGTTGCCTGACGATGGATGGCGTATTCGCCAACCCGGCCTCTCGTTCCCATCTGTTTGGCTGGCAGGCGGAAGAGAAGGTGGAGACCGCGCGGTTGCAAGTGGCTGAGCTGATTGGCTGCGACAGCCGAGAGATTGTATGGACCAGTGGCGCTACTGAGTCGGACAACCTGGCGCTCAAAGGTGTGTTTGAAGCCAGTGACTTTAAAGGGCATCTCATCACCTCGGCCATAGAGCATAAGGCGGTAATTGATCCCGCTCTCTGGTTGGAAAAGCGTGGTGTCGATATAACTTGGTTGCAACCTGGCGTCGATGGACGCATTGATGATGCCCAAGTAGAGAGTGCACTGCGGGCAGATACCAAGTTGGTCAGCTTGATGTTTGTGAATAATGAGACGGGTGCCATCAATCCCATCGCTGAGATTGGGGCATTGTGCCGTCAAAAAGGCGTTCTTATGCATTGCGACGCCGCACAAGCCGTTGGCAAGGTCTCTGTTGATATAAATGAGCTCGGTATTGATATGTTGAGCCTATCAGCGCACAAATTTTACGGTCCCAAAGGGGTCGGTGCTCTCTACGTAAAGCGCAGCTTACAGCGTGAAATCGCGCCGTTGATTCACGGCGGTGGCCATGAGCGAGGGTTGAGGTCTGGAACCCTGCCGACCCATCAGTTGGTGGGAATGGGGGCTGCAGCTCAATTGTGTCGTGAAAATCTGCAAGAAGAAGCTCGGCGAATTGGCGATCTGCGCGACAGCTTTTGGGCTGAGATCAAACATCTCCCCGGGATTAAGCGTAACGGTTCAGAAGAGCAGATAGCGCCGGGCCATTTGAATGTGTGTTTTTCTGGCCTGGATGGTGAGTCATTGCTGTTGTCCCTACGTGAGCTGGCTGTGTCTACCGGCTCAGCCTGCACATCGGCGAGTATCGAGCCGTCTTATGTGTTAAAGGCAATGGGCGTCTCGGATGAGGATGCGCACAGTTCCGTGCGATTTTCACTGGGGCGCTACACCTCTGAATCAGACATTCGCCGCGCAGCGGCGCATATTTGTGAGGTTGTTGAGCAGCTTCAGGCCGCTTGAGTAAAAAGGTTTTTTGACGTCGTCAGCTGGCCATGAGGCTCAGCTGGGGGTCACGGAATTAACGTTCATCTCGATACAGGCGAGACGTAATCATGAGTGAACAAATTGAAGAAGTCCTGAGACGCGAGTATTCCGCCGGATTCGTTTCTGCGGTGGAGTCGGATACGTTTCCGCCCGGGCTCAATGAAGAAATTATCGCTGCCATTTCGGTGCGCAAAAACGAGCCGGAGTGGATGTTGGAATGGCGTCTGAAAGCCTATCGTAGTTGGCTGGAAATGACACCGCCCGATTGGGCGCAGTTGAATTATCCTGAGATTGATTACCAGGCAATATCGTATTTTTCAGCGCCCAAAAGTATGAAGGATAAGCCTCAATCGCTGGACGAAGTTGATCCAGAGCTGTTGGCAACCTACGAAAAGTTAGGCATTCCCTTACATGAGCAGCAAATGCTGGCGGGAGTGGCGGTCGATGCGGTCTTTGATTCTGTGTCGGTAGTCACAACGTTTCGTGAGAAGTTGGAAGAGGCAGGCGTTATTTTCTGTCCAATCTCTGAAGCGGTACACAAATATCCGGAGTTAGTTAAAAAATATCTGGGTAGCGTTGTTCCACAGAGAGACAATTATTTTGCCGCACTGAATTGCGCCGTCTTTACCGATGGTTCGTTTGTCTACATCCCTAAGGGGGTGCGCTGCCCAATGGAGTTGTCGACGTACTTCCGTATCAACGAGCAAAACACGGGGCAGTTCGAGCGTACTTTGATTGTGGCCGATGAAGGCAGCCATGTTAGTTACCTGGAGGGGTGCACTGCGCCCCAGCGGGATGAAAACCAGCTGCACGCAGCAGTGGTTGAATTGGTCGCATTGGACGGTGCTGAAATTAAATATTCCACGGTTCAAAACTGGTATCCCGGTGATGAAGAAGGTCGTGGAGGTATCTACAACTTTGTTACCAAGAGGGGGATTTGTCACAACGACGCAAAAATCTCCTGGACACAGGTTGAAACTGGTTCGGCAATCACCTGGAAATACCCCAGCTGTATTTTGAAAGGTGACAACAGCATCGGAGAATTTTATTCGGTTGCCTTAACTCGCGGATGCCAGCAGGCTGACACGGGAACCAAAATGATCCATCTCGGGAAAAACTCCCGCTCCACGATCATATCCAAAGGTATCTCTGCAGAGCGCAGCAACAACAGCTACCGCGGATTGGTAAAAATGAACAGTACGGCAGAGGGCGCGCGCAATTATACCCAGTGCGATTCTCTCTTGATCGGTGACCGCTGTGGAGCCCATACCTTCCCTTATATTGAGAGCCGAAATCCTTCCGCGATCGTCGAACATGAAGCGACCACCTCGAAAGTGTCGGATGATCAGATGTTTCTATGCCAGCAGCGGGGCATTGACCCTGAAAAAGCAGTATCCATGATCGTCAATGGTTTTTGTAAAGAGGTTTTCAAAGAGCTCCCTATGGAATTTGCCGTCGAAGCCGGCAAATTGCTGGAAATCAGCCTCGAAGGCGCGGTCGGCTGACAACAGGATTTACAGGAAATAACGATACTATGCTGTCTATTAAAAATTTACATGCCACCGTTGCTGAAAAACCCATCCTTAAAGGGTTGGACTTGGAGATTCAGCCCGGTGAGGTGCACGCTATCATGGGGCCAAACGGCGCCGGTAAAAGTACATTAGGTTACGTGTTGTCTGGCCGTGAAGGTTATGAGGCAACTGACGGCAGTGCGACGTTTAAGGGGCAAGATTTGCTCTCTCTCGACGCTGAAGAGCGCGCTCGCGCGGGACTTTTTCTCGCGTTCCAATATCCTGTAGAAATACCCGGGGTCAGTAACCTGGAATTTCTTAAAGCTGCGGTTGATGCAACCCGCGCAGCTAATGGTGAGGAAGAGTTTTCGTCGCGTGATTTTCTGCAGCAGGCAAAAGCTGCCTGTAAGCAAGTGAATCTATCCGCTGACTTTCTCAAACGAGGTGTAAACGAAGGCTTCTCCGGTGGAGAAAAAAAGCGCAATGAAATTTTGCAGATGTTAATGCTGAAGCCATCGCTGTGCATTCTGGATGAATCGGATTCCGGGTTGGATATTGACGCTTTACAAGTGGTTGCTGATGGCGTTAACAGTCAGCGTGACGGTAAGCGCAGTTTCATTGTTGTCACTCACTACCAGCGCCTTTTGGACTACATCAAGCCAGATTTTGTTCATGTGTTGTCAGCGGGGCAGATCGTTCGCAGTGGTGATGCGTCGCTGGCACTTGAATTGGAAGAGCAAGGTTACGGCTGGTTGAAAGAGCGTCGCGAAGAATTTGAGGCGCGAGTCGAGGAGTAATAATGACTTCATGGTTAAGTGACACGCTTTCTCGGGCGCGGGTAGGTGATGATTGGTTGGCTCCGATGCGTCATCGTGCATTGAATGAACTTCAGTCTCGGTCGTGGCCTACTCGTAAAACGGAAGCCTGGAAATACCTGCCGGTCAATCAGTGGGAGCGAGTTGAGCTTGGAGGCGTTAATGGCTCCAATGATTCCTTTGCTGTTCCATCAATCGCAGATTTGGCGTGTATCGAATTACATCTTGTCGATGGACAGCTAAGGTCGGGAAGCGAGCTGGCGTTGCCCTCCGGATTGAGCGTAAAGACGCTTAATCAAATCGATGCAAAGGATCAGTCCTGGGTTAGAGAGTCATTTAAATCCGTCAAACCTGAACGTCATTTGTTTGGTTTGGTCAACGACCTTCTCGCGCCTGACGTACTGGTGGTTGATGTTCAGGACGGTGTAAAAATAACTCAGCCTCTACGCATTCATGTGGCCAACTCAGCAGGCGTTGAAAGCCATACTCGGGTGTTAGTTCGTGTCGGAGAGAATGCAGACGTATCCATTGTAGAAGACTGCAGTGACAGCAGCGCTAGTCGTGCCACTTACTACACCGAGTATTTGTTGCGAGCCAAGGCAAAGCTGCAGCACTATCGTTTGCAGATGAGTACCGGCAATGCGCTGCACATCGGTGGTTGCCATTTTTCGTTGGCGGGGGCATCACATCTGGTTAGCAATGTTGTTGCATTTGGTAGTCAGTTGTCGAGGCTAGACCTGGATATTATTCACAAAGAGTCGGGTGCGCTTGCGGAACTTGGGGCGGTTTACTTGCTTGCAGAAAAAGAAATTTTTGATCTGCATGCAACGGTAGAACACGAGTGTCCGGAAGGTACGACCTCTGAAAAAATTCGCGGTATTGTCGGTGACAATGCTCGCGCGGTGTTCAATGGTCGAATTCATATTCACCGGGATGCTCAAAAAACCGTTGCCGAATTAAACAACCGCAATTTGTTGCTTTCTCGCCGGGCTGAAATTGATACCAAGCCCGAGCTTGAGATCTATGCGGATGATGTTCGCTGTGCTCACGGAGCTACCATTGCTGAAATGGATCAACAGGCGTTGTTCTATCTCACCAGTCGAGGCGTAAGCGTATCTAAAGCTCAAGAGCTGTTGAATTTTGGTTTTATAAACGAGTTGCTGGCACAGTTCCCCCACGGGGAGCTGGCCGACTGGCTGCGTCCGCAGTTGCGGCAGAGATTCGTAGCCATGGAGGTTAAATGAAGTCTGCTGAGCTGAATGTCGAAGCGCTACGTAACGAGTTTCCGATATTAAGTCAGGACGTCAATGGCAAGCCGCTTGTCTATCTTGACAACGCCGCCACAACGCAGAAGCCTCAATGCGTCATTGACGCATTGGTGGACTATTACTCAACGTGCAACTCCAATGTGCACCGTGGTGCGCATCGTCTTGCTGATGAAGCCACTCGCCGTTTCGAAGACGCCCGTCAGTGTGTGGCAGGTTTCCTGAATGCGGAGCGCTCGGAAGAGGTTATCTGGACTCGCGGTACCACCGAGGGTATCAACATGGTTGCCAACGGTATGGTACCGAGTCTTCACCCCGGAGATGAGGTGCTGGTGACCGCCATGGAGCACCACGCCAATCTTATTCCGTGGCAGCAAGCTTGTGAGCGCAGTGGTGCGCGCTTGGTGATTGCTCCGATCACTGAATTAGGTGAGCTGGATCTGGTCGCCTATCGGCAGCTGCTCAGTGAAAACACTCGCCTGGTTGCATTTCCCCATGTCTCCAACGCACTGGGAACGGTAAACCCAGTGCGCGAATTAGCGCTGGCGGCGAAAGAGTTCGGTGCGTTGGTCTTGGTCGATGGTGCTCAAGGGGCGCCCCACGGTGGTGTCGATGTGCAGTCTCTGGGGTGTGATTTTTACGCGTTTTCCGGTCACAAAATCTATGGCCCAACGGGTATTGGTGTGCTCTGGGGAAAGGCGTCGGTCCTGGAGAGTCTGCCGGTATGGCAAACCGGTGGGGAAATGATATCCGAGGTTACGTACGAGTCCGCGGTGTGGAATCAATTGCCTTATCGGTTTGAAGCCGGTACACCCAATATCGCAGGGGCCATTGGTCTGGGTGCCGCGGTTCGATGGTTTCAATCGTTAGATCGAGCTGCGGTCGCAGCCCATGAGGCGGCACTGATGCAGAGGGCGACGGAATTGGCGGCAGATTTTCCTGAATTAAAGCAGGTTGGTCAGGCTGCTCACAAGCTAGGCGCTTTTAGTTTTTTGCTCGCCGGAGGGCATCCGGCAGATGTTGGTTTTTTATTGGATCAGCAGGGGATCGCCATTCGCACAGGGCACCACTGTGCGGAGCCGTTGATGGGGCGTCTGGGGATTCCTGGGACTGCGCGGGCGTCTTTTGCCATTTACAACACACTGGAAGAAGTCGACCAGTTATTCGCTGCATTGCGCAAAGCTGTGCAAATGTTGGGTTAATGCGAGCATGCCCCAATATCAACGACAGCGAATAAAAAACCGTGACCGGCACAATAGGCCGTCGCTTTTTTGGAGGTAAATTATGACAGTTGTGAGTTTTGATCCAGCAGCACCTGCTGTCACTATGACAGCGCCTGCGCTCAAGCATTTTCGCGAGAAGCTGGCAGCTGCTGAACAACAGATGGTTCGTCTAAGCACTCGGGTAAGCGGTTGTACCGGTTATGCGTACGTGTTGGATCTGGTAGATGGTCCCGAGCCAGGCGACAAGATTGTTCATGTTGGCGATGATATCTCTCTGGCCGTAGATCGTACGGCGCTGGATTTGGTTCGTGGAACGGAAATAGATTTCGTCCTTGAGGGTGTTAACAAAACGGTGAAGTTTAACAATCCCAATGTCACTGCTGCCTGTGGGTGCGGTGAAAGTTTCAGCGTTGCTGAAGAAGAAGAGTAAGGCTGGCCTGGTCGTGCTGAGGGGATTGTAATGCAGCAAAATATGGTTGTTACTGAGCGCGAATGTCCTGCGCGAAGAGTGCCTTCGGGGGAGCCGCAAACTATCCCTTCGGGGCAGTTTATTACCATTAATCAAGCGCTGGGCGGGAATTTTACCGTAACCTGGCAGGGCAACATGCTGCGCATTGATGGCACAGATGCTGATGCCATCGGGCAGAAAGTTGAGCTACCGGTGTTCGAAGACGACGGCAGTGGCCGTGTTGATCGTGATCAGGTATACCAAGCGTTGGATTCCATTTTTGATCCGGAAATTCCCATCAGCTTGGTCAGTCTTGGGCTTATTTATCATGTCGATATTGTGCAGGAAAGCGGGCAGGTTGATATCGCTATGACCTTGACGGCGCCCGGCTGCGGTATGGGGCAAGTATTGGTAAGTGACGTTCGTTATCGGGTTGCCAAGGTGCCTAATGTCCAAAAGGTCAATGTCGACTTGGTGTTTGATCCTCCTTGGAGCCGTGAGATGATGTCAGAAGAAGCGCAGCTGGAAGCGGGTCTCTTTTTTTAATAGGCGGACCCGTTCACTAATTTTCCCTAAGGACGTTGCATGAATTTACCTACCCCCGATGAGATCATTGACGATCTGTCGTTTTTTGACGATTGGGAGCAGAAATACAGCTTTATCATTGATCTGGGGAAGGGGCTGCCTACGCTACCTGAAGATCGGCGCACGCCAGAAAGTCTGGTTAAAGGTTGTCAGAGCAACGTCTGGCTTCACTCTCGCCAAGAGAGTGATCGCCTTTGTTTCGATGTTGATAGTGATGCCATTATTGTTCGGGGGCTGCTCGCGTTAGTCATGTCTGCCTATAACGATAAACCGCCTGCTTCCATCAGGGAGTTTGATATTGATGGCTATTTTAAGGCTTTGGATTTAGAGCGGCATCTTAGCCCGACCCGTGGCAATGGATTGCGGGCGATTGTTGCGCGAATTCGCGCCCAAGCTGGCGCCTGATCATCGAATTTGTCGTCTGGGCAAGCGAAAACCCGCTTTTGGCTGTAGGACCCTTCGATACGTATTAAATCCTGGGGAATCTGCGTATAATCCGCGGCTTTGCCGCCCATGGATTGGTGACGCATAGTGATGCCCGTTGGGCTCCGGCACCACCGGTTCATTTCGGAAATCACACTCGATAATTTGTTTTTGGAGACTCCTATGGCTGTCGAGCAGACTTTGTCCATCATTAAACCCGATGCTGTTGCCAAGAATGCGATTGGTAACATCGTTGCCCGCTTTGAAGGTGCAGGATTAAAAGTTGTTGCCATGAAAATGCTGCAATTGGACCGCGAACTGGCTGGCGGTTTTTATGCTGAGCACAAAGAGCGCCCATTTTTTGAAGATCTGGTTGCCTTCATGACGTCCGGTCCGGTGATTGTTCAGGTTCTGGAAGGGGAAAACGCTATCGCAGCCAACCGCGATTTGATGGGTGCGACCAACCCGAAAGAAGCTCAGCCAGGTACAATCCGTGCGGATTTTGCCAGCAGCATCGAAGCTAACGCCGTGCACGGATCGGATTCTCCTCAATCTGCTGAGCGTGAAGTGGCCTATTTCTTCAAAGCGGAAGAAATTTGCTCTCGTTAATGATCCTTATTATTTGATGTAGCGAGTTGTACGCTATGAATGACTCTACCCCCAGTATCCATCCAGACAAAGTCAATCTATTGAATTTGTCCCGGACTGGCATGGTGGAATTCTTTGAATCTATCGGTGAAAAGAAATTCCGCGCGGTGCAGGTTCTCAAATGGATTCACCAGATGGGGGTAGATGACTTTGATGAGATGACCAATATCAGCAAAGCCCTGCGCGAAAAGCTCAAGGAGATTGCTGAAATCCGTGCTCCGGAGGTCATCCAGCAATTTGATTCCGCTGATGGCACGCGTAAGTTCCTTATTCGTATCACTGGTGGAAGTGCCGTAGAGACGGTACTTATTCCCGACAAAGACAGAGGTACTTTGTGTGTCTCGTCTCAAGTCGGCTGCTCTCTCGATTGCAGTTTTTGTGCGACCGGAAAGCAGGGCTTTCAACGCGACCTGACTCTGGCAGAGATCATCGGCCAGGTTTGGGTAGCCGCGAAATCCTACGGTCAGTTCGGTGAAAAGCGCCCGAGAATTATTACGAATGTGGTGATGATGGGCATGGGAGAGCCGTTGATGAATTTTGATAACGTCGTCAACGCCCTGAATTTAATGATGGACGACAATTGTTATGGGCTCTCGAAGCGGCGCGTGACATTGAGCACATCTGGCTTGGTGCCGGCTTTGGATCGCCTGGGGCAGTATACCGATGCTTGTTTGGCGATATCTCTGCATGCACCAAATGACAAGCTGCGAGACGAGCTGGTTCCTATCAACCGCAAGTATCCTATCGCTCAGTTGCTGGATTCCGCACAGCGTTATATTGACGGTCTGCCGGATAAACGTCGTAAAATCACCATCGAATACACGTTGATTGATCAAGTCAACGATCGCCCTCATCACGCTCAAGAACTGGCTCGATTACTGCGAGATGTGCCGGTTAAAATAAATTTGATTCCCTTTAATCCCTTTTCTCTGTCAAATTATCGTCGGGTCAGTAACAATGCATTACGACGTTTTCAAGATATTCTGATTCAAGAGGGGTTCACCACTACGGTTCGTACCACCCGGGGTGATGATATAGACGCCGCCTGTGGTCAGCTGGCGGGGCAGGTCAATGATAAAACCCAGCGTAGTCGTCGCTACCAAAAAGCCGCTGAAGAGGCGGTCAGGGTCATAAATTAGGGATAAACCTTTGCAAAAAGCCGGTAATTTCGCAAAAATTGCCCGGTGCACTTTTGACGATTGGTTATACTGATAAGAGTTAACCTGTCGGAGTGTCGAGAATGCGATTGAGACAATGGCGTCCAGCCGTTGCCGGAGTTCTTATAGTTTTGTTGAGCGGGTGTGTTACTACGACCAGTTCGCCTCGACAGGCCGTGGATCTCGAAAAAGCCGAAGAAACGCATATTCAAGCGGGTTTGGGGTATCTTCGCCAGAAGGACAAAGATTCAGCCCGGCGCCACTTTCAAAAAGCCCTGGATATCGATTCTCGTTCCGCAGGAGCCTGCAACGGGATGGCATTGGTTTACCAGGCGGAAAGTGACTTGGATAAAGCTGAAGAGTATTTTCAGCGGGCTGTGAGATACGATGCATCGTTTTCCTTGGCTCGCAACAACTATGCGGCGATGCTGTACTCACAGGGGCGCTTCAGTGAAGCTGCCAAGCAGTTGCGGGTAGTCGCAGATGATTACGATTACGAAAGACGTGAACTGGCCCTCTTGAACCTGGGGCGCACTGAGCTAAAATTGGGCGATTTTTCTGCAGCAGAAGAAGCGTTGAAACAAGCGGTTGGAATCAATCCCCGCCTTGGGATTGCTCACCTTGAACTTGCCGATTTGTATTTTCAGCAGGAAAAGTACACTCTATCCCGTAGCAGCTTAGCTCGCTACAGTAAGGTCGCAAGGCATAGTGCCCGAAGTTTATGGTTGGGTATTCGCCTGGAGCGCCATTTTGGTGACAGCGACAAGGAGGCAAGCTACGAGCTTGCGTTAAGAAACCTGCACCCTAACTCGGCGGAGTATCGCGAATACAAAAAGAGTATGGAATGATACAAACTGACCAAGAGCTACAGCAGCCAGTTGCTCCCGTTCGGGTTGAGGTGACTCCGGGGGTGCAGTTGCGTCGCGCCCGCGAAGCCCAGTCTCTCTCGAAGGGAGAGATTGCCCGTGGCTTGTGCATCACCGAATATTTGGTGACAGCTCTTGAGAAGGATCAGTACGAGAAATTACGAGGTGATACCTTCATCATCGGCTATCTCCGCAATTACGCGATACGAGTCGGTTTGCCGCCGGAACAATTGCTGTCCGATTATCGCGCTTATCGTCAGCAACTCGAGGAGACTCTTGAGCAGGTACGCCGTCCGGCTGTGGAGTCGGAATCCCCCGAAGATGACGATGAGAGCTTGCCCGTTTGGCGCCAGTTAATACGTTTCTGTGGTGTTAAGCTGTGTGTGCTGTTAGCCGTTTTATGTTGGGTTATTGTTTATTTTTATCTACAGGACGGCGGCTCCAGCGCGCCTGGTCCTACCAGTGAATCTTCTCAAGTTCAGCAGGCTGATGCGCTTGCTTTGCCCGTTGCCTCCGCCGGAATGAGCGTCGCCAACAATGTCATAGAGCGGCGTAGCCCTCTGCCTGGACGAGGTGAAGCTGCCAAACCCGTTGTGACAGCCGCGGGGATTACCCTCGATGTACTGCAAATTAGCTTCACGGATGAATCCTGGGTAGAGATAACCGACGCTAAAGGCGATATACTGGCGACCGATCTCTACCAGCAGGGTGATCAGGTAACCGTTCATGGTCGGAGTCCATTCTCGGTGACTCTGGGTAATCCTTCCTCCGCACATCTGGCCGTCAACGGCAATCTCCTTGATTATCAAGGTCCGGAGCGGCAAGGCCCTGTCCACACTGTAATTGGTATGAGTTGGGAAAACGCGACCAACCAACCTTAGAAGTTTCAGGACACCACAATTATGCACAACGATTGCCCGATCGAGCGACGTCGCTCGCGTCAGATTATGGTCGGCAATGTCCCCGTGGGTGGCGATGCCCCCATTTCTGTCCAGAGCATGACAAATACGGAAACCACCGACGTTGCCGCCACGGTTGCCCAAATTAAACGTATTCAGGATGCTGGGGCGGATATCGTACGGGTTTCTGTGCCCTCTCTGGAGGCCGCTGAAGCGTTTGGACAAATCCGTAAACTGGTCACCGTACCTCTGGTGGCTGACATTCATTTTGATTATCGAATTGCCTTGCGGGTAGCGGACCTGGGAGTCGATTGCCTGCGCATCAATCCAGGTAACATCGGACGCGAAAAGCGCATTCGAGCGGTAGTCGACAAAGCTAGAGATCTCAATATCCCAATTCGAATCGGGGTTAATGCTGGCTCTCTTGAGAAAGACATACAAAAGAAATACGGCGAACCGACACCGACTGCCTTGGTGGAGTCCGCGTTGCGACATGTCGCCATTTTGGATGAACTTGACTTCCAGAATTTTAAAGTGAGCGTCAAGGCATCGAATGTATTTATGGCTGTCGACGCCTACCGCTTGCTCGCCAAAGAGATTGAGCAGCCGTTGCATCTCGGAATCACCGAAGCCGGTGGACTGCGGGCGGGCACGGTAAAATCTGCTGTTGGCCTCGGTGCGTTGTTACTGGATGGTATCGGCGATACCGTACGTATTTCTCTGGCCGCCGATCCGGTCGAAGAGGTGCGAGTGGCCTGGGATCTGTTGAAAAGTCTGCGCTTGCGCAATAAAGGGATTAACTTTATCGCCTGCCCAAGCTGTTCGCGGCAGAATTTCGATGTCATTAAAACCATGAATGAGCTGGAGCAGCGCCTGGAAGATATTACCGTTCCAATGGATGTTGCGGTCATCGGCTGCGTCGTCAACGGTCCGGGTGAAGCTAAAGAGGCCGACTTGGGGCTGGCCGGGGGTACGCCGAATAACTTGGTTTACATCGACGGTGAACCTAATCAAAAGCTCAAAGCTGAGACGCTGATCGACGATCTTGAGCGTTTGATTCGCGACAAGGCTGAGCAAAAATCCCGCGCAGAAAACGATATAATTGCGCGCGCATAGGATTTTGATTCCTGGGAACATTTCTGTGAAAAAACTGCAAGCAATCCGCGGCATGAACGATCTTCTGCCGACGGAATCTCCTTATTGGCAATACCTTGAGCGCAAGGTTGGGCAATTATTGCTCAGCTACGGCTATCGAGAGATTCGTTTTCCTCTACTGGAGCCGACCGAGCTCTTTGTTCGCTCCATCGGAGAAGTCACCGATGTTGTTGAGAAGGAAATGTATACCTTTGACGATCGTAATGGCGACAGTCTGACATTGCGACCGGAAGGTACGGCTTCCTGTGTGCGGGCAAGTGAAGAGCATGGTTTGCTCTACAATCAAACCCAGCGCCTCTGGTACATGGGGCCCATGTTCCGCTACGAGCGACCACAAAAAGGCCGGTTGCGCCAGTTTCACCAGATTGGTGTTGAAACCTTTGGAATGACTGGACCGGACATCGACGCTGAGCTGTTGTTGCTATCCGCGCGCTTATGGAAAGAGCTTGGCGTGGCCGATGCCGTTACTCTGCAGCTCAATACCATTGGTTCCACGGCGGCGAGAGCAACCTACCGGCAGGCCTTGATTGACTATCTGGAAGGGTTTGTTGATCAGCTTGATGAGGACAGTCAGCGCCGATTGCACACGAACCCTCTGCGTATTCTCGACAGTAAAAATCCAGAAACTCAAGCGTTGTTAGCAAATGCACCGGCCTTGCACGACTACCTCGATGACGAATCACGCGAGCACTTTGATGGCCTTACAGGGATCCTCGATGCAGCCGGGATTGCTTATGAGATCAATCCCCGCCTGGTTCGAGGTCTGGATTACTACAGTAAAACGGTCTTCGAGTGGGTGACGGATCGTCTTGGCGCCCAGGGTACCGTTTGTGCGGGAGGTCGCTACGATGGTTTGGTTGAGCACCTTGGGGGTAAATCGACGCCGGCGGTTGGGTTCGCTATGGGCATCGAACGCTTGGTTTTGCTGCTGAAGGAACTGGATGTGCTTCCATCGGGTCTTAACCGCTCAACGGACGTTTATATGTTAACTGCTGGCGGCGATAGCGTTGCAGCCTTGCAGCTCACAGAGAAGATTCGCTCGGCGTTACCGAATTTGCGGTTGGTCAATCATGCTGGTGGTGGCAATTTTAAAAAGCAGATGAAAAAAGCGGACGCAAGTGGTGCCAGTGTGGCGCTGATTCAAGGGGAAGACGAAATCGCGTCAAACCGCGTATCTGTTAAGTTTCTGCGCGAAGAGCGGCCTCAGGAAAGTCTGGATTGGGATGCTCTGTTAGCGGTTTTGCAAACCTATTGCGAAGCTCCGTAGTGGGCGCTGAGCCCGTTATAGATCAACAACACGAATCTTGTTAGGAGAGACTGTGTCTGTACATTTAAGTGAAGAAGAACAGCTGGAAAGCCTGAAACGTTGGTGGGCGACCTATGGCACCATGGTGGCTGTTCTTGTGGTTTTGGCTATTGCCGGATTTTTTGGTTGGGAGTTCTGGAAGGGGCAGAAGCGCCAGTCCGCAGAGCAGGCGTCAGCGCTTTATGGTCAGATAATACAGCTGATTGAAAAAGCGCCACAAGAAGGGCTGAGCGATGATCAGAAGGCAACGCTGACACATCTGTCAGGCCAATTGCAGGAGCAATTCACGAATAATCTCTATGCCATTCAATCGGCCTTCTATCAAGCGAAGGTCGCGGCCGACGCCGGTGATTTAGATCAGGCGGCGCAGCATCTTACTTGGGTGGTTGATCAAAATGGCGACTCGGACATGGCCCTTCTGGCTCGAGTACGCTTGGCGCGTGTGCGATTGGCCCAAGGGCAGAACGATGCTGTTCTGGATCTTGCTAAAAATAGCGACAATTCGAGCTTTGCTGCTTCTATGGCGGAACTGCGTGGCGATGCCTTGCTGGCCCTGGGGCGAGAGAAAGACGCTCGCGCAGCCTACAGCTTAGCGCTGGACAGCCTCTTGCCGGCAGAATCGCAGCGCCGACCGCTGCTGGAAATGAAGCTGGACGATTTACAGGCGCCCACCGCCGAGGCGGGTGCTACCGATGCAACGACGAGTGAAAATTCATGAAGTGGCGATTGACCCTGGCGTTGGCTTTGACTGTTGGCGGCATGCTGAGTGGCTGTTCCTCAACCGATGACGCCGATATCGAACCTGTTGAGTTGGTGGATTTTGAGCCGACGGCCAAGGTAGAGCGGTTATGGTCGACGTCTGTCGGCGATGGCGCAGGAGACTTTTTTACATTGTTGCCCATGGCCTCCAATGACGAGTTGCTGTTCGTGGTGGATATTCATGGGTATTTAGCCGCCATTGATCGTGAGACCGGCAAGAAACGTTGGGCCCAAAAACTGCGGACTGAAATTGCCAGTGGTGTGGGTAGTGCGCGAGGTGTGGTTTATGTTGGCACCACGGGCGGTGAAGTCATTGCTCTTCAAGCCGAAGATGGCGAGGAGCTTTGGCGTTCTCAGTTAAGCAGTGAAATTTTGTCGCCACCGCAGAGCAATGGTAGCGAAGTGGTTGTCCAGACCCAGGACGGCAAGTTGTTTGCGCTCAATGCGAAGGATGGGGTCGAAATTTGGCATCAGGACACCAGCCTGCCAGCGTTGACGTTGCGTGGTACATCGACACCCGTCGTCACTGATACCTCCGTTTACTCCGGGTTTGAGACGGGCAAAATTCTGGCGATCGATATTAAGGACGGTACCTTGCAGTGGGAGCAGCGTGTGGCTTTCCCTCAGGGGCGTTCTGAATTGGAGCGAGTTGTCGACATCAACGGGGCACCTCTGTTGGTCGGTGATATCCTCTATTCGGGGAGCTATCAAGGGCGTCTGCTGGCACTCAATCGAGGTACTGGCCGTCCACTATGGAATCAGAAGGCCAGCACTTACAACAATTTGGGAGCAGCCCTGGGGCGGGTTTTTATGAGTTCCGCTAACTCGGAAGTCAAAGCATTTGACGCTTATAGCGGTGAGCTGCAGTGGACCAACGATCAAATGCTACGCCGCAAAATCAGTGCTCCGACCACCTTCTCCCGCTATGTTGCCGTTGGTGACCTCGACGGATACGTTCATATTATGACTCAATCGGATGGTCAGTTCGTCGCCCGTCGCAAGGTGGACGGCGACGGTGTTCGCTCGCCGATGCTGGGCCTGGGCGACGTCCTTTACGTCTATGGCAATAGCGGCGAAGTTGAAGCCCTGCGCATCCAGGAAGATTGATTCTCCCCTCACAAGCAGCGGATTGACTGCGGCACTGGCCGCAGTCGCTGCCAAGCGCTATAGTTGGCGGTTTTTCAGGCGGGGCTAGAAATTAGCCTCAAAACCGGTAATTTTCCGCCTTCAGCGGTGAATCTGCCTCTTTAGACGCGTAAAGACCTCCTATGATACCTGTAGTCGCCCTGGTGGGACGCCCCAATGTGGGCAAGTCCACTTTATTTAACCGTTTGACCCGTAGTCGTGACGCATTGGTTGCTGACTTTTCCGGATTGACGCGAGATCGTAAATACGGCGAAGCAGATCTGCACGGGCGGCGTGTGCTACTCATCGATACAGGCGGTATCACCGGAGAAGATGAGGGCTTGGATGCGGCTATGGCCAATCAGTCCATCAAGGCCGCGGAAGAGGCCGACGTCGTCCTTTTCATGCTCGACTGCAAAGCCGGCCTAACCTCTGTTGATGCGACTCTGGCGCAACAACTGCGCACCATGGGAAAGCCCTTGCTGGTGGTCGCCAATAAGGTTGATGGTCAGAATTTTGATATGGCGATCGCGCCGTTTTTTGAACTGGGAATGGGTGACGTTCACCCGGTGACGGCCAGTCAGGGGCGAGGTGTCCGCCAGCTGACAGAAGCTATCGTCGAATATTTGCCCATAGAAGAGGCTGCTGCCGAAGAGTCCGAAGATGCGAATAAACGAGGTATTAAAATCGCGATCGTCGGTCGGCCCAATGTCGGTAAATCGACGTTGGTCAATCGCTTGCTGGGTGAAGACCGGGTGGTCGTTTACGATATGCCGGGAACCACACGTGACAGCGTTTATATCGACTATGAGCGAGACGGGAACCCCTATACGCTGATTGATACAGCCGGTGTCCGCCGTCGCAAAAACATCCGACTGGCCGTTGAGAAGTTCTCCATCGTAAAAACTCTGCAAGCCATTGATGACGCCAATGTGGTGATCGCTGTTATGGATGCGCAGGAGGGATTGGTCGAACAGGATCTGCATTTGATGGGGCAGGTCATCGATAGCGGTCGAGCCCTTGTGATTGCGGTCAACAAGTGGGATGGCCTGGAAACGGAGCAGCGCGATGCGATCAAGCGCGAACTGGAGCGCCGTTTGAGATTTATCGATTTTGCCGACGTTCATTTTATCTCCGCACTTCACGGCAGTGGAGTAGGGAATTTATATGAGTCGATTGAGCAGGCTTATCAGGCTGCGACCGATCAATTGGGCACCAGCCGCTTAACACGGATTTTGGAAGAGGCGGTTACCGTGCATCAGCCTCCGATGGTCAATGGTCGTCGCATCAAGTTGCGCTACGCTCACTCTGGTGGACACAACCCACCAATCATTGTGATTCACGGCAATCAAACCGATAAAGTACCCAATCACTATGTGCGTTATTTGGAGAAAACCTTTCGGCGTGCGCTGGAACTTCACGGCACGCCCGTAAAGATTCGATTCAAAACGTCTGATAACCCCTTTGAAGGGCGCAAGAACGCTCTTACCCAGCGTCAGGTGCAAAAGAAGCAGCGTTTGGCGCGTCATTTTCAAAAGCAGAAAAACGATCGCAAAAAACGCTGAGCGAATCTGTCTTTATCCCGCTCGTTAAAACACCATTTGATGGGCTTGGCGTTGTAACTCTTCTCGAAAATCCGGGTGTGCGATGGCGATCAACGCCTGAGCCCGCTCCGGCAATGAAAGCCCCTTCAAGTTAGCACAGCCGTATTCGGTCACCACAAAATGAGTATCCATGCGGGTGTCTGTCACAACACTGCCGACCAAGCGCGGAACGATGCGGCTGATGGTGCCTTTTTTGGCGGTGGAATGCATGGCGATAAACGAGCGGCCATTGCGAGAGGCAAAGGCGCCTCGGACAAAGTCCAGTTGGCCGCCAGTGCCAGAGAATATACTGCCGTTAACATATTCCGCGTTAATCTGGCCGGCCAGATCAACCTCAATCGCAGCGTTCACTGACACCATGTTGTCATTTTTCCGGATAACGCTTGGATTATTCACCGTATCCGCAGGAAGGCCGATAATGGCAGGATTATCGTTCATAAAGTCAAACATGGCCCGATCACCCAGGGCCAGCGTGTAGACATGTTTGTGAGGCATCAAGGTTTTGCGTTTGCCATTGATGACTCCCGCGGCTACCAGTTTCGCCATCGAAGGGGTAAAAAGCTCGGAGTGAAGACCGAGATCCGTATGATTGGTCAACATACTGGCGACTGCATTGGGGACCCCACCAACGCCGAGCTGTAAGGTGTCTCCGTCACAGATGCGCTCGGCGATATGGGCGGCAATCTGTTGGTCAATGTCAGAAATGGGTTTGTCGGCGATTTCGTGCAGAGGTCGATCACACTCGACGATATGATCCACTTCCGAAAAATGAACCGAACATTCCCCAAAGGTTCTCGGCATATTGGGATTCACTTCGAGAATCACTTTCTTCGCTTTGCGAACGACGGTCGCGCCATAATCGGCATTGGTGCCCAGGCTAAAATAACCATGCTTATCCATCGGCGAGACGGTGGCCATAAAACAATCGGGAGTAACCCTCTCCGACAGCAGGCGACCTACCTGGTGAAAGGTTGACGGAACGTATTGCATCCACTGAGGAAAGCGTTGAAAAACCTCCCGGTCATAGGCGCTGAGGAAGAGGGGACGGGGATTCACCTTCTCGTGAATGTTCTCCTGCAAAAGCAGATCTCGCAGCGCTTCATTCCCATGCATGTAGTAAATGTTGAAGGGCTTCACTTCAAGAGTTGGCAGAATTCGAGCCATGCTTTGCAGGAGAAGCTCTGGCATAGCAACTCCCATGGCAAGAATCATATTGCTGATCTCTCCCAGTTCCCGTATCACTTTTTCTGGCTCGGTCAATTTGGCGTTATAAGCTTCTAGCGCCCGTTGATCTACTTCACTGGGATTGACGTTAAACATCGTTGCAACTCCTGTGGTCTGTTCCCTGTTAAAACCTGTCTTTGCAGAAATTAATGTCGACTCAAACTGCGCGTGAAAAGACGGCGCGAAAGAGTATAACGGCTTTTATTTCAAGTGTATGGCGTTGGCACAGTAAGTCACAAATATCTCTTGGCGCCTGTCATTCTTAGCCGAATCGGATTGAACTCAAGCGACACTGTCATTGTTCTGTCATATAAAGTACGTCTAATGGTTGGACAAATTTTGGATGTACTGCTACCTCGTCTTAAAGAAAATCAGACTACGGATTTTTACCTAAAGGAATAGTCTTGGGCGTGGCCTGTACGTTCTTTCATTGGCATCTATTAATGCAAGTTCAACGGGAGATTAAACGTGAAGTTTTCCAGCCTGGTTAAGCCATTGTTGGTCGCGGGAATTGTTATGGGGGTGCAAGTGCCAGTGGCATCTGCCGATACCAAATTGCAGGGTTCTGGCGCCAGCTTTCCATTTCCACTGTACTCCAAGTGGTTTCGTGACTATAGCAAGGAAAGCGATGACGTACGTGTCGATTACCAAGCCAAGGGTAGTGGCGCAGGTATTCGCGATTTCACCAATCAGGTCGTCGATTTTGCTGGCAGCGACGCTGCCATGAACGATGATGAAATTGCGGAGACCAAGAAGGGTGTTGTATTACTGCCGATCACTGCTGGCGAAGTCGTGTTGACCTATAACCTCGACGGTGTTGATGAGCTTAAACTTCCCCGTGATGTGTACCCTGAGATTTTCTCCGGAGAGATCACTCAGTGGAACGATCCTAAGATCGCTGAAGCCAATCCAGGTGTTGATCTGCCAGAAGCGAAAATCAACGTTGTCGTTCGGTCTGACTCCTCCGGTACCACTTACGTTTACACCGGTCACCTCTCTAACATCAGCACCGATTTCAAAGATCAGATTGGTCAGGGTAAAGCGCCTCAGTGGCCTAATAGCTTCGTGAAATCACCCAAAAACGATGGTGTCACAGCGACTGTTAAACAGACGCCTGGATCTATTGGTTACATCGAGTACGGCTACGCCAAACTGACGGGTATGCCAACAGCGATATTAGAGAATAAGTCCGGAAACTTTGTTTCTGCCGGTGCAGAATCTGGAGCTGCAGCATTGGCCAGTGCAGAGTTTCCTTCTGGCAACCTGCCTGATTCAAAGATTCCCGATTTGCGCGCTTGGGTATTCGACCCTGCTGGTGAAGATGCCTATCCCATCGCGTCTTTCACTTGGTTGATGTTCCCAGAAGATATGGGTAAGAAAAAAGCAGCCGCAGCTAAGGATCTGGTTGAATACTGTTTGACCGAAGGTCAGAAAAGTGCCGACAGCCTGGGCTACATTCCTCTGCCTGAGAACGTTATCGCTACTGTTCGTGAAGTCGCTAAAAACATTAACTAAGTTGATAGCAGCATAATCTACGGAAAACTCCGGGGCGGTTAGCCAACAACTGCCCCGGCAATGAGTAAAAAACGGGTAACTTCATGTCCGATAACCCCTTTGCACAGCAGTCGTCTTCAGGCTCTGTATCTGCTCCGCCGAGTGCCTTTGATTACCGTTCGGATGCGATATTCCGGGCGATATGTTACAGCGCGGCACTGCTTGTTATCGTTCTCCTGGTTTATATTTTGTTCGAAATTGGAGAAAAGGCTGCGCCCGCCATGGCGGAGCATGGCCTCGGTTTTATTACCGGGACGACCTGGGATGGGGTCCGCAATGAGTTTGGCGTTTTGCCTGAGATTTGGGGAACCCTCTACAGCTCACTGCTTGCACTAATCATCGGTGGGACACTGGGCGTTACCATTGCTATTTTTCTGACTCAGGATTTTATTCCTCCAGCCGTCGCCGTCGTTTTCCGTACGATCGTCGAGCTATTAGCGGCTATTCCATCGGTGGTGTTTGGCTTGTGGGGCATCTATGTCTTAATCCCACTTTTGCGACCGGTTGCGCACTCACTGCACGAGAATTTTGGCTTTATCCCTCTCTTCGGAACCGAACTGAGCGGCCCGGGTATGGCGCCAGCTGCTCTGGTACTGGCGATTATGATATTGCCAACCGTCGCGGCAATATCTGTCGATGCCCTCAGACGAATTCCCTACAAGCTCAAAGAGGCGGTTTACGGAATGGGGACCACTCGCTGGGAGGCCATTTTAAAAGTGATGCTGCCGACTGCTTCATCCGGAATTCTCGCTGCGTTAGTTTTAGCCTTTGGTCGAGCGCTTGGTGAGACGATGGCGCTGGCTATGCTCATCGGAAACAGTAATCAGATCAGTATGTCTCTGTTCGCTCCCGCCGATACGTTGGCTTCGCTCCTGGCATCTAATTTCCCCGAGGCGAGTCAAATTGAAATTCAAGCGTTGATGTACGCAGCCATGGTGTTATTAGTGATCACCTTCCTGGTGAATGTCGTTGGTTACACCGTCCAGCAGATCACGATGCGAAAGTTTGAGGGCAAAAAATGAAACAGGCATCGGAAGTTGGCATGGAAGGTCTGGAGCGTCTAGGTGAACTCCCTCATCTGCAGAGGGATCTTTTTGAACGCAGAGCTTTCACAAATTTGTTTTTGACAGGTTTAGCTTGGTTTGCCGCTATCTTGGGTAGCATCCCATTACTATCGGTGATTTACATGCTGATCGTGGAAGGCGGTGTGCGGCTCAATTGGGAAACCTTGACGGCGCTTCCCCCAGCCGGCTTCGACATGGGAGGCGGATTTGGAAATGCGATTCTGGGTACGTTGGTTATGGTCTTGATCGCGTCAGTGATCGCCATTCCGTTTGGGTTGCTGGCCGCGATCTATTTAGCGGTGGTAGCACCCAATGGGCGTCTATCCAGTGCATCGCGGTTCGTTGCGAAAACCTTGACGGGATTTCCTTCGATTTTAGCCGGTGTGTTTACCTACGCAGTGCTGGTTGTTAATTTCGGTTACTCCGCATTGGCAGGGGGGATTGCTCTTGCTGTACTGATGTTGCCAACAATCGTTTTGGCCGCTGAAGAAGCCTTGCGGCAAGTGCCCCAAAAAATGACCGATGCCGCTTATGGAATGGGCTGCACTCGTACTCAGGTGATTTTAAAGATCGTATTGCCGACAGGATTGCCGGGTGTTTTGACCGGCGTGATGCTAGCGATTGCCGGTGCCGCAGGAGAATCTGCGCCACTGCTGTTTACCGCGCTCTTTTCCAATTATTATATGGAAGAGCTGATGGAACCAACGGCTTCGCTATCAATCCTAATTTACAACTTCTCGGCAATGCCCTTTGAGAACCAAATTGAACTGGCCTGGGCAGCGTCGCTAACGCTGGTATTGATTGTACTGGTGTTCAATATTCTGGCCCGAATTCTCGGCCGACCAAAGTTTTGATTTTCGGGGGAAATGCTGATGAAAGCAGCTACCAATTCGTTTGAAGCCAGTCAGGACGCGCAAACCAACGCCGTTATCGACTGCCGCCTGAACAAAGTCTATTACGGTGATTTTCTCGCCGTTCGCGACAGTAATGTCCCCATTGAGAAGGGTAAAATTACCGGCTTTATCGGACCTTCCGGATGCGGTAAGAGTACAGTGTTGAGATCTCTGAACCGGATGAACGATCTGATTCCCAGTTTTCGTTTTGAGGGGCAGGTGACTTATCACGGAAGTGACATTTATGCCAAAAACGTGGATCCCGTACTGGTACGACGGTACATCGGAATGGTGTTCCAACAGCCAAACCCGTTCTCGATGAGCATCTATGACAATATTGCTTTCGGCTTACGACTTAACCGCTTTAAGGGCGATGTTGAAGAGCGTGTTCAAAAAGCTCTGGAGCGAGCGGCGCTCTGGAAAGAGGTTAAAGACAAACTGAAATCCAGCGGCCTAAGTCTCTCCGGTGGGCAGCAGCAGCGTTTGTGTATCGCTCGCGCGATCGCCACAGAACCGGATGTTCTTCTGATGGATGAGCCATGTTCTGCGCTCGACCCTATTGCGACCCGTCAGGTCGAGGAACTGATGCTCGAGTTGAAGGACAACTACACCGTAGCTCTTGTGACTCACAATATGCAACAGGCGACACGAGTCGCCGATACCACCGCGTTTTTCGGCGTTGATATTTCTGGTGGTGGACGTACTGGGCATTTGGTCGAGATGGGACCTACTGACCAAATATTTAACAATCCGCAACAGGATTTGACCAAACAGTACGTGTCTGGAGAATTCAGCTAAAGAGCTTTTTTCGTTGGGGGTTGTCCTCGTTGCAGGCGCCCGATTGCTCATTAGATGGAAATAGGGCGGCATTTGACCGCCCTTTTTTGTTGCGGGCTGAGGATTTCCTGGAGGATACTGTCGGAGTTGCCATACTAAGCGTTGTTATCAGACAGTAAAAACCACACTCTACAGGGCGGGGCACTATGGCGTTCAACGTTGAAAAACGTTCCAATTTGTCATTGCCGGAGCAGCAATCTAACCGAGAGACACCGGTGGATGTTCATGCGACCGATGCTCAACCTGCCCACGAAAACCCGACAGGCTTGCATCGCCCTATCGTTCGCCTCAACTTGGCCGCGATAGAGCGCGATTTAAATCTTCTGCGGGAAGGGTTTCAAGATATTAATCGTCAGTTGGATGAGCCCAGGGCGCCATTAAACGCTCAAATTATTGAGAACTTGATGGCGGGCTATCAATTTATCGATCGAGAGAATTCTGTCGGGACAGATCTGTTGGCGAGAGGCAATTCATCCCATATTCTTGAGTTAAATACGCTGGTTTTATTTGGTACTTCAACCCAAGCTCGGGAAGAGGCGAATGACGCCATCGATTACAGCCGCGAACACTTTTACGGCCCTCCTGGCGAAGGGATAGAGCGATTGATGGAATGGCTGGATATGCACAGCCATTTTGATGCCTGGAATTTGGCTGCGGGTATCTACATATTCGTAGTGAGTCAACCACAGCTCTTTGTTGAAGGGAATCATCGAACGGGGGCTTTGTTAATGAGCTTTCTATTGTTGAAAGAGGGGCTGCCACCCTTTGTATTAAGACGTGATAATGCGCTCACCCATCTTCAGCCATCCAGCCTAGCCAAAACCAACCATAAAGACAGTCTGCGTTCGATATTGTTGCTGCCTAGAATTCGTCGGCGTCTCGCTCGTGAACTGGCATCATCCAGTCGAAGGGAATATCTACTGGATTAGATGTTTTCAGTTCGTCGCTCTGATTTTCTGGCGCCTGCTTGCCTGTCAGTTTTGTGACGTTTGCTCAAATCAGGCGGGTGGTTTCGCTAATAAGTGACAAAAAAATGTCACTGCGATTTGGGGAATGTGATGCAGTTTTTATATTCCTTATTTGTTTTGTGGGAACTTCTATTTCGGCGAATTTTTCATCTAATCTTAAGATAAGTCTCAGCGATTTATTGTCTTACCCAGTGCAGTCGAAGGTCATTTCAAAAACTTTCGCCTTGGGCGAGAAGCCCATTGTCCTAGAGTCTACGGTTTCGTTAATGATCTGTCCGTCAAATACGCTGACGCGCTATGGAATAGGCGTGATCTATGCAACGTGTTTGGGGCTATGACTATTATCGGTGGTGTAACTGACATTTTCTGATGTGGAGTATGAATGATGAGCGGGGTGGTTCATCAACCAGAGCAGCATTGCTTTACCCTCAATTTAAACGGCCAACTCGGTAAACTGGAATACCATTTTGTTGGCGATCAAACGGTGGAGTTTACGTCGACCCATATTCCATACCGATTGCGAGGTCAGGGGCATGGTAGAGATTTGGCGCAGGCAGGTTTGCAGTGGGCTCAGAGCAGCGGGTATTCGGTTAATAGCCGCTGCACCTACATCGACAAAATTCTTCAGGAATCTGCTCTGGCGGAACAAGGCTGAGTGAGACAAAACAGGGCAGATCGATTGACGTCTGCCCCTGTGATGATTTATTCGCGTCTCCAAGCTTGTTCGCTGTCGAGTCGTCCGCAGTGTTTATTTTTGTGCGGCGAGGTTGCGTAGAACGTACTGCAAAATACCGCCATGTCGGTAGTAGTCCCATTCCGCGGGAGTATCAATTCTCACTTTGGCCGTGAACGTTTTGGTTTCACCCGCGCTATTGGTTGCTGTCACCGATATCGTTTCCGGCTCTTCATCGACAGAATCGAACGAGAAGGTTTCCTCGCCGGATAATCCTAACGTTTCCACAGATTCGCCATCCACAAACTGCAGCGGTAGTACGCCGAACTGGACCAGATTTGAGCGGTGGATGCGCTCGAAGCTCTCCGCAATCACAACCTGGACGCCTAGAAGTTTCGTGCCTTTCGCCGCCCAGTCGCGGCTGGAGCCCGTTCCATATTCTTTACCGGCAAGGACGACCAGCGGAATGTGATCTTTGGCATAGGTCATCGCAGCATCGTAGATGCTCATCACCTTATCTCCAGGGAGGAGTCGCGTATACCCACCTTCTGTTCCTGGAGCCAACTGATTTCGCAAGCGGGTGTTGGCGAAGGTGCCGCGCATCATGACTTCGTGGTTGCCTCGTCGTGAACCGAGACTGTTGAAGTCTTTCGGCTCAACGTCTTGTGATTGCAGGTATTGCCCCGCAGGGCTGTCGGGCTTGATGGCTCCGGCCGGAGAAATATGGTCGGTGGTGATGGAGTCGCCAACTTTCACCAGACAGCGGGCATCGGTAACCGCTTGTAGTGCGCTAGGCTCGCTGGTCATCCCATCAAAGTAGGGCGGGTTGTTAATGTAGGTTGATGCTGGCCAGTTGTAGGTTTGGCCTTCTTCGACAGGAAGCTGTTGCCAGGCGTCGGTTCCTTGAAAGACATCCGCATACCGTTCTTTGTACAAGGGGGCAGATATCGCCTTCGCTACCAATTCATTGATTTCCGACTGGCTAGGCCACAGATCTTTAAGATAGATGGCATCGCCCTCGCCATTGACACCTATAGGGTCCTTAAACACATCAATCAACATAGAGCCGGCCAATGCATAGAGAACGACCAGCGGCGGTGATGCTAGATAATTCGATTTGACCTCTTGGTGTATGCGGCCTTCAAAGTTGCGGTTTCCAGAAAGAACTGAGCAGACGTTCAAGTCGCCAGCATTAATTTCTTCGCTGACTTCCTCGGGCAGGGGCCCGCTATTACCGATACACGTGGTGCAACCGAATCCTACGACATCAAAACCAAGTTTTTCCAGAGGCTCAAGCAAGCCCGCGTTAGTCAAGTAGCCGGGAACAACCTGAGAACCTGGCGCCAGTGACGTTTTTACCCAAGGTTTGGTCGTCAACCCCAGTTCAGTGGCTTTACGAGCCACCAGACCTGCGGCGATCATCACGGCGGGATTGGATGTATTGGTGCAGGAGGTGATTGCGGCAATAACAACGTCACCATTGCGCAGTGGGCGCTCGTCTGGTGTGGCGTCGTAGGGCGTCTGTATATCTTCTTTATCGGAATCGGCACCGATGGCGGTATGTCCTCCCTCACCGGCAAATCTGTCTACGGAGTCTTCGCTAATCGGCGTGCCCATCAACTCCATATGTTCTCGGTAGGCCGAGTGTGCTTGCTGCAGAGGGATTCGGTCCTGGGGCCGTTT
Source organism: Pseudomaricurvus sp. ABR4_320 (assembly GCF_056159445.1). Taxonomy (NCBI): domain Bacteria; kingdom Pseudomonadati; phylum Pseudomonadota; class Gammaproteobacteria; order Cellvibrionales; family Cellvibrionaceae; genus Pseudomaricurvus; species Pseudomaricurvus sp. ABR4_320. The sequence continues at coordinate 113,397 of NZ_JBSWVF010000004.1, forward strand.
AGGGCCGGCGATACTGGGAACAACGTCGCTTAAGTCGAGTTCAAGATGATCAGAGTAGTCTGCCTCAGCGCCACCATCCTCGCGCCACAGGCCTTGGTGACGGGCGTAGGCTTCAATCATTTGAATGTGCTTTTCGTCACGACCGCTTAAATGCAGATAGCGCACGGTTTCCTGATCGATCGGAAATATTCCGCAGGTGGCCCCGTATTCGGGCGCCATATTGGCAATGGTGGCTCGGTCTGCCAGTGGCAGGTTGGAGAGTCCGTCACCATAGAATTCGACAAACTTACCAACTACGCCCCTTGCCCGTAGAATTTCGGTGACAGTCAGTACTAAGTCTGTCGCCGTGGTGCCTTCTTGCAAGCTACCTCTGAGTTTGAAACCGACCACTTGAGGTAACAGCATGCTGACGGGTTGACCTAGCATGCCAGCTTCGGCCTCGATACCTCCGACACCCCAGCCCAAGACTCCCAAGCCGTTGATCATGGTTGTGTGGGAGTCGGTTCCAACAAGTGTGTCGGGATACAGTAGCTGCCCCGAATGAGTCTCTCGCTGGGTGACAACGTCTGCCAAATATTCCAGATTCACCTGATGCACGATACCCGTGCCAGGGGGAACTACGCGAAAGTTCTGAAAGGCTTTTTGACCCCAACGCAAAAACCGGTAGCGCTCGTAGTTGCGTTCAAATTCGATATCCGTGTTTTGTCGCATGGCGTCGGGGGTGCCGAAATGGTCAACCATAACAGAGTGGTCGATGACCAAGTCGACAGGTTCTAGCGGATTAATTTGGTCCGCGTCGCCGCCCAATTTGACGATCGCATCCCGCATGGCTGCCAAGTCGACAATGGCGGGCACACCGGTAAAGTCCTGAAGGACTACCCGTGCCGGTGTGAAGTTAACGGTTGCTGTTGGTATTGCTTCTGGCTGCCACTGGCAGATCGCATCGATGTCAGCCTGAGTAACCTGACGTCCATCCTCTTTTCTGAGCTGGTTTTCGAGAAGTATTTTCAGGCTGTAGGGCAGGCGGTCGAGATTTACGTTGGGAAGTTTGTTGAGATCGTAAATGGTGTAGGAATTATCACCGATTTTCAGAATGCTCTGTGTCTGATAGCTGTCAGTCATTGACTCCTCTCCTGCTATGCTTGCGTTTGCGACCCTCTCGGGTCATCACGGTAGGCAAGCGATGGTATTTAACCCTCTATAAGCAAAACGAATTCCAGCTGGTGAACGTCAGGAAATTCAAGCCTTTAGCTTTTTTGAGCGGCCAATGCACTTATAAACACTGTGGAAATTTCAAAAGTTTGTAATTTCTACGGGAAGAACTCGAGACTCCGAGCGGGCTATCTGTCAGCAGTTCGCCTAAGCCGTTGATTGTCGGATGAAGGTGAGGTGGTGGTCATTCTGGCGCTTATATTGCATTAATTCTTCTAAGCAGAATGTCTGGATATGCGCTTAGCGTCTAAAGCTTTTTGATTTTTGCCGTGCGATACGCGTCGAATGTGTGACTTAAAAATGACTAAAGTCAGAGATATTTCCCAGACAGATTCTGTGTCATCACTAATGTACAAGATAGATAAAGCAGGTATATGAAACCTATGAAACAGGAGAAAGCGATTTTCCAAAAAAATGATACGCAACTGTCTGAGTTGTCGGGCAGTTCCCTGTCGACTGCCGCTGGCAAACATTGCGGACGAGAGAAATTCTCTGGTATGTGTTATATCAGCGAAACGCCAGTGCAGCTCGATTCTTTACGCTCTGCGCTAACGCATATGAACGTTGATGAGGCGCAGATTACCGTCAAGCAAAAATCGGCCGCAGGTGCACGCGCGAAAATTTGTGTCGATGTGGATCCAGAACGACAATCGGCGTTGTCGCAGTTTGTGCATTTGGCATTTCCTTCTATGCGGCCATTGGAGCAGTGTCCTGCCCGCTAGTTTGCAAAAACTTGGCTGCATAGGAATAGAGAATGGGCATCGCTGCAGGTCACTTAGATCTCTGTATGTCACTTGGAGAGCTGCTCGATAGCTTGAGAGTTTTTTGATTTGTTTGTGTGTCGATATAGAACGCCTGTGAAAATGGAAGATAGGTGCGATCGGAAAGTTTGATAGGGACACGGTCAGTATGAAAGATGTAGGAAGTTCGTCGGCGGCGGATGCTCTTCACCAAAAGCCTGCACTCGGTGAGATTTACGAACGCTTGGTTGGCGATGACGATGCCCGAGTTTGCAAAGGCATTTCAGAGCAAGCGTGTCAGGTGGTTCCTGGAAATTTTGTCCTCACGCTGACGTCGACGTTACTGACAAAAATTGGCGATGCCTTTATTGATGCGAAAACCATCTTGCCCTGGCTAATGAGTGCCATGGGGGCTCCGGCGGCGTTGATTGGATTATTGGTGCCCATCAGAGAGTCTGGCTCGCTTCTGCCGCAGGCATTTATTGCTGCTCCAATCCGCCATCTAGCCGTGCGCAAATGGGCTTGGGTCGTCGGCTGTGTCCTACAAGCCGTTTTCGTTATCGCAATGGCTCTGATCGCTGTCTCGCTTGATGGCGCTACAGGAGGCGTTGCCCTAATTACTGCACTGGTTGGCTTTAGTTTGGCGAGGGGGCTCTGCTCCATCGCATCGAAAGATGTTCTCGGTAAAACCATCCCCAAAACCCGTCGTGGTATTGTCACAGGCTATAGTGCGTCAGCTGCTGGTTTAGTAACCTTGATTGCCGGATCCTTGGTGGCTTTTTCTGAAATGGGGCCAGAAGGGAACAAGCACCTTGTGTTCCTCTGGCTGCTGGGTTTAGGTGCCCTGATGTGGTTGCTCGCCGCAGTCACTTTCGCGTTTGTGCGGGAATATCCCGGCGCGACAGAAGGTGGGGGTAGCCTTCTCTCTGGCGGTGTTAAACAGTTTCGAATGTTGTTTGAGGATAGAGCATTTCGCACGTTGATTGTTGTGCGTTCGCTGTTGTTGTCGTCGGCCTTGTCGGCGCCTTACTACGTCGCCCTGGCGCAGGATCATTCTGACAGTTCTGCATTGCTCGGTTTGTTCGTTATTGCCACCGGGGCAGCAGGGTTGCTGAGTGGGCCGTTTTGGGGAAGATTGGCTGACGTTTCCAGTCGCAAAGTACTGCTGATCACGGCGTTGATGACGGGGGCTTCAGGTGTCGCCGTCGCTGTTCTGGATATGGTTTGGGCTAATGCGCCGGGATGGTTATTTGTGGTGGCGTTCTTTGTCCTTGCTATCACGCACAATGGTGTGCGGCTTGGGCGCAAAACCTATGTGGTCGACTTGGCCCAAGGAAATAAGCGCACAGCCTACGTCGCCATAGGTAATACCTTTATCGGCTTTCTGCTGTTGCTCTGCGGTGGTTTGGGGGCTTTGACCGCCATTGTTCCCGTCGCCGTGTTGCTTTTGGTTCTGGCAATAGCGGCATTTCTGGCAGCGGCCTATGCAACCAAGCTGCCTGAGATCGAGTAGTCCTTCGTTCTATAAAGATTTGACGCCAATGTTGACGTTTTTGGGCGTTTTCTCGGCAGAAGGTCGCGTCAAATCTGGTCTTTTTTTGAGCTATCCCATAGGCTGTGTTCAGCTGTCGACGTTTTCGCGGTAAACTCGCGCCTTTCGTCCGTATACGATAGACGGGTACGGAGACAGCTGGGAGGCGCTTTTTACATGGGGTGCAGCGCATGACGGACAATTCTGGGCCGGTCACCATCGAATCCTTTGCAGATACGGCAGGTCTGGATTATCAGGCCCATGCCAATATGCAGAGCCTGTACCGCATATTTACCATCCCTGAGTCTAGCGGTGCGACGCTCGCGAAGATCGATGCGGCGATCTCCAGTAATCTCGACGGTTTCCTCCAGGAGCATATCGTCGCACTGGAAAAGGATCTGCAAGAGATCGAAACCGCTTTTAGCTCGGCTGACATCCCGGACCAACCGTTTTACGTTTCGGCCTACACAGATTTTATTCTCAAGCACCTTGTGGCTCATTCTGTCCACACGTCATCGCCGGGATTTATCGGCCATATGACGTCCGCCTTGCCGTATTTCATGCTCCCGCTGTCAAAAATTGTGACTGCGTTGAATCAAAACCTGGTTAAGGTAGAGACCTCTAAGGCGTTTACACCCCTGGAGCGACAAGTGTTGGGCATGCTGCACAACCTGATTTACGACGAGCAGCCGGCGTTTTATCGGCGCTGGCTGCACGACTCCGAAAATGCGCTGGGTGCATTTTGTTCTGGCGGTACGGTGGCGAATATTACGGCGCTCTGGGCTGCACGCAATCGTCTTTTGGGTGAATCTCAGGTTGCCCGCAAAGGTCTGTTCGGTGCTCTACAAGCGTCCGGGCTGAAAGGGCTCGCCATTTTGGTTTCACGACGTGGGCACTATTCACTTGCGAAAGCGGTCGATCTTTTGGGAATCGGCCGGGATAACCTTCACGCGATCGATACGGATGCCAATTATCGCGTCAGTGTCGCCAATATGCGGGTGAAAGCCCAGCAGCTGCAGAAAGAAGGATATGGCATTCTCAGTATCGTGGGCATCGCTGGCGCAACCGAAACCGGCAGTGTTGATCCATTGAATGAACTGGCGGATCTGGCGGCAGAGTGCGGCGCCCATTTTCATGTAGATGCAGCCTGGGGTGGCGCCACTTTATTTTCTGACCGTTATGGCAAACGCCTCAGTGGTATTGAACGGGCCGATTCCGTTACCGTCGATGCACATAAACAATTTTATGTGCCGATGGGGGCTGGCATGGTGATGTTCAAAGATCCTCAATTACTGTCGAGTATCGAACACCATGCGGAATATATTATCCGTAAAGGTTCTAAGGACCTGGGCAGCCACACCCTTGAAGGATCCCGCCCGGGTATGGCGTTGCTCGTTCATGCGGGATTGAACATTATTGGTCGGCGAGGCTATGAGCTGCTGATCGATATGGGGATTGAAAAAGCCAGTTATTTCGCCAGGTTGATCGACGACCACCCAGACTTTGAACTGGTGGTGAAGCCGGAGCTGAATATCCTTGGTTATCGCTATGTTCCCTCGGGGATTCAGGAGCGGCTTCGTAACGCTGTTCCCGAGGAGCAGTCCGCCATCAATCGGTTGCTGGATGTTGTCATAAGGCGTTTGCAAAAGGGGCAAAGAGCAGCCGGAAATACATTCGTATCTCGCACACGAGTGGACGCTCCAGCCTATGGTGGCGACGTTATTACCGTTTTTCGTGTTGTGCTGGCGAATCCCTTGACCACGCGCGAGACGCTTCGGGCTGTGCTGACTGAACAGCAATCGCTGGCGAGTATGGGCAAGTCAAAGACCATTCTAGAGGCTCTGTTGACGGAGGAGGCGCCAAGGCGCAAAGTCAGAGTCGGATAAGGGATGACTCTGACCTAAGCGACTGCTGAGACAGGGGTTTTTTTGCTCTAGAGCCACAAATGTGGTTTACTCACATACCAAAGTCAGTGACCGCTTATTTATGGTGGGAATTTAAACAAAACACAGTGAATGTCATCTCGCTGTCAGTTTTATCAAGCACAATAGCATCATTGGCAAATCTGAAGTTTGAGTTAGCGACGCTAATGATCGCTACCGTCTTCGCTCATTTGCGTCCGTGGCTGGACGACATCTTTACTACAATGATCAGCAGCACCCTCCATGTAAGGGGCAGCGACCATCGGGGCAATATACTCTTGTATTCATCTGTGTCACAGCGGATGAACGTTGCAGGGAGACTATGTAGCTTTTAATGATGGAGGTGCCCGTGCTATTCCGGATTATCCGGTTCGGTTTCTCAACCCGTTTTGCAGTCTGAAATTATTACGAGTGGTCAGAGCCGTTATTTGACCTGAAGTAATTTCAGGTTGCGTATTCCGTGTTCTGACGATTGATAACAAGGTCCAGGAACAACCGTGATTAATGAATTTCGATTCGACGACCGTCAATCTTTATTGGAATCCCTCTACGACTGTTGTGTCAGTGAGCTGAACGCTGCGCTGCAAGACAAAAAAGAGGCAACGTTATTGCTCTCGGGCGGATCGACCCCTGGTCCGTTGTATCAACGCCTGGCATCCGCCGATGTAGCCTGGCAGCAGGTATCGGTTGCTCTGGTGGATGAGCGTTGGCGAGATACTGACGACCCGGCGAGTAATGAGAAGCTACTTCGCGAAACGCTGCTGGTGAAAAATGCCTCTGCAGCTCGTTTTATCGGCATGAAAAATACGGCCGACACGCCGTTTTCTGGCGTTGCGGAGTGCTGTGAACGCTATGCGCTTCTGCCGCAGCCCTTCACCTTTTGTCTATTGGGTATGGGAGGGGATGGACATACCGCATCACTGTTTCCCAATGCCATTGGCTTGGATGATGCTTTGGTTTCCAGAGAATTGTGCGCAGCGATTGAAGCGCATCCCTCGCCAGTGACTGGGGATAACTTATTGCGTATGACGCTGACGCCATGGGCTATTCTGAAGAGCCAAAAGACCGTGTTATTGATCACCGGTGAAGACAAGTGGGATGTCTACCAACAGGCGAAATCAACGGACGATCAAAACCTGATGCCGGTCAGCATCCTGCTGCAACAGGATGCTGTAGATATTGATGTTTATTGGGCACCGTGAGCCCTGCCTGGAGAAAGATTTATGCATCCCATTTTGAAAGAGGTTACTGACCGGATCGTCGAGCGGAGTCAGGCGTCGCGATCTCTGTATCTACAGCATTTGGAAGAAGCACTGAATAAAGGACCGAATCGTGGTCACCTGTCCTGCGGCAATCTGGCTCATGGGTTTGCCGCTTGTAATGCCGATGACAAGGCATCTCTGGCCGGTGATGTGGTCCGTAATATCGGTATTGTGTCCGCCTATAACGATATGCTGTCGGCGCATCAGCCTTACAAAGATGCACCGGATTTGATCAAAGCAGCCGCCAAAGAAGCCGGTGGCGTCGCGCAATTTGCCGGCGGTGTTCCCGCCATGTGTGACGGGGTAACCCAGGGCCAGGCGGGCATGGAACTGTCACTTTTCAGTCGCGATGCCATTGCCATGTCGACGGCAGTAGCACTGAGCCACGACATGTTTGATGGCGCTCTCTATTTGGGCGTTTGCGATAAAATTGTGCCTGGTCTGTTGATTGGTGCTCTTACCTTTGGACATCTGCCTGCGGTTTTTGTCCCCGCAGGACCAATGACCACAGGCATGAGCAACAAAGAAAAAGTTCGTGTTCGACAGCTCTATGCGGAAGGCAAAGTGGGGCGTGCTGAGTTGCTGGATGCTGAGTCCAAGTCCTACCACAGTCCGGGCACCTGTACGTTTTACGGCACCGCCAACAGCAACCAGATGATGGTTGAAATCATGGGGCTGCATCTGCCCGGCAGTTCGTTTATCAATCCCTACACGCCGTTGCGTGACGAGCTGACCAAGGCCGCTGCCCGACAAGTATTGAAATTTGTGGATCCCGCGGGTGATTTTCGTCCTATTGGCAAGGTGATTGACGAAAAAGCCATCGTTAATGCGATTGTGGGCTTACTGGCCACTGGCGGGTCGACGAACCATACGATTCACTTGGTTGCCATTGCGCGGGCAGCAGGTGTCATCATCAACTGGGACGACTTTGATACCTTGTCCAGAGCGGTACCTTTATTGACACGCATATATCCAAACGGTCAGGCGGACATTAATCACTTTCAAGCGGCCGGGGGTATGGGCGTGTTGATTCGTGAGTTGTTGAGCGGTGGATTATTACACGGTGATATTCTGACTGTCGGCGATGCCAGAGGCATGGAGCAATACACTCAGGAGCCGATGTATACCGACGGTGTACTTTCCTGGCAGGAGTCTCCGTCTGAATCTCTCGACGCTGATGTCTTGTCGAGCTACAGCAAGCCCTTTAGCGCCACTGGCGGATTGCATGTACTTAACGGAAACCTTGGTCGCGGAGTGATCAAGGTGTCGGCCGTTGCACCTGAGCATCGTCAGGTGGAAGCACCCGCGATCGTTTTCGATGACCAGGATGATATGGTCGCCGCGTTCAAAGCTGGCAAGTTGGATCAGGATTTTGTAGCGGTACTGCGCTATCAAGGACCCAAAGCCATTGGCATGCCTGAGCTGCATAAGTTAACGCCCTCTCTGGGCGTGTTACAGGATCGGGGTTTCAAAGTGGCCCTAGTTACAGACGGAAGAATGTCCGGCGCATCCGGCAAAGTACCGGCGGCGATTCATATTTCTCCTGAGTGTGCTGATGGGGGGCCTTTGGCGAAAGTACAGACCGGTGATCTGGTCAAACTGGACGCTGATGCGGGAACTCTCGATGTGTTGGTTGATGCCGACGTGTGGGCGAGCCGCATTCCGCTCGCAAATTCGGCGAAAGATCACAGTTATGGTATGGGGCGAGAGTTGTTTTCTGTCTTTCGGCAGCAGTCTTCCGCTTCAGAAGAGGGCGCCTGCTCATTATTTCCCAGCAGCGCAGACTCAAACATTTAACGTAACACCGATAAATAAAAGAGGATTTTATGTCGTTAACGGTTTCTGAGGTGATGAATACCTCACCAGTTATTCCGGTTATGGTCATTGAAAAACTGGAGCACGCTGTCCCATTGGCGGAAGCTTTAGTGGGCGGTGGTTTGAAGGTGCTGGAAATTACCCTGCGTACCGAAGTGGCACTGGAAGCGATCAAAGCAATTAAAGCAGCCGTTCCCGATGCGATTGTCGGTGCGGGGACTGTGATCAATCAGGCAACTCTGGCCTCTGCCATTGATGCCGGGTCTGAATTTATTGTCACGCCCGGCATGACTGCGGGTCTGTTAGAAACCGCTCTGCAGTGCGGAGTGCCTATACTTCCTGGTATCAACACACCGAGTGAAGCCATGGCATTGCTGGAAAAAGGCATTACTGCCATGAAGTTTTTTCCCGCTGAGGCCGCTGGAGGCATTCCTATGCTGAAGTCCATTGCTGGGCCACTTCCGCAGATCACCTTCTGTCCGACGGGCGGTGTCGGACCGGCAAATGCCGGGGATTATCTGTCTCTTCCCAATGTCGCTTGTGTGGGCGGCTCCTGGATGGCGCCCGCTGATTTAGTGGCCACGGGTAATTGGGAAGAAATTCACCGCCGGGCGCATCAAGCGTCGAAGTTTAGCGAGCAGGCATAAGGGCCTGCTTATCTTTCATTTTACGATATGACATTGGTAATCAGCCTTGATCAGACGTACCAAAATAGTAGCAACCCTGGGGCCGGCAACAGATAAGCCCGGCATTCTGGAAGGCATTCTAAAAGCCGGCGTAGACGTTGTGCGGATGAATTTTTCTCACGGCAGTCCGGAGGATCATAAAAGTCGCGTGCAGCAAGTGCGGGATTTGGCCAAAAAGCTGGACCGCAGTGTTGCGGTGCTCGGCGACTTGCAAGGGCCTAAGATTCGCGTCGCGCGCTTCGCCGACGGCCCCGTGACCCTCAATGTGGGCGATCAGTTTTTCTTGGATGCCGGTCTCGAAAGGGACGCAGGCAATCAGCAGGAAGTCGGTATCGACTATAAAGATCTGCCCCAAGACGTGCATCCCGGAGATAAATTGTTGTTGGATGACGGTCGAGTCATTCTTCAGGTTCGAGCCGTGACAGGCTTGCGGATTGAAACCGAGGTGATCGTCGGTGGCAAGCTGTCGAACAACAAAGGCATCAACCGTGAAGGCGGTGGCCTGTCTGCCGACGCACTGACAGATAAAGACTTTCAGGATATCGAATTGGCCGCGGTAATCGGCGTTGATTACCTGGCTGTGTCTTTTGTCCGCAGTGGTGCTGACCTGGAATTGGCTCGCGCACTGTTGCGACGCGCTGGTGGTGATGCTGGTCTGATCGCCAAGGTTGAGCGGGCTGAAGCCGTTAAACCCGAAGTCTTGGATGGCATTATTAAGGCGTCAGATGGCGTGATGGTCGCGCGGGGAGATCTGGGCGTAGAAATCGGTGATGCTGAACTGGTCGCTGTCCAGAAGCACATGATTGAGCGAGCCAAGGATTTCAATAAGCCGGTTATTACCGCGACACAGATGATGGAGTCCATGATCGACAGCCCTCTGCCGACTCGAGCAGAAGTGTTCGATGTGGCCAATGCTGTGCTCGATGGTACGGATGCCGTGATGTTGAGCGGTGAAACGGCAGCAGGCGATTATCCGTTGGAAGTGGTTGAAGCCATGAATCGGATTATTCAGGGCGCAGAGCGGCAGCCGCAAACGAAAATTTCCTCGCACCGGTTGCATGAGCACTTCTCTGCTGTGGATGAGTCCATCGCGATGGGCGCCATGTACATCGCCAACCATTTGGAAGGCGTCGCAGCTATTATCAGTTTTACCGAGACAGGTCGAACGCCTCTGTACATGTCGCGAATCAGTTCCGCCATGACGGTATACGCGTTTACCGATCACCATCGTACAGAGCAGCGTCTGGCGCTCTATCGTGGTGTCGAGCCTGTGACGTTTGACACAAGACGTTTTGCACCTGAGGAATTGAATCAGGCTGTCGTTAATGAGCTATTGCGCCGCGGTGCGGTCAAGAAGGGCGACTTTGTGATTCTATCCAAAGGGGATTATGCCAACGTTCACGGCGGTACTAACGCTCTGAAAATCGTTAAAGTGGGCGAAAACATCCGTTAATTTCCAAACTCGGCCCCTGACCCCGACGTTGCTCAGACGTCAGTCGGGGGATTCGGCGACGGACTTTCCGCACTGAGTCGCGAAAGTTCGTTCGAATTCTTCAGCGCCTCGCGCACCTTTTATACGTTCAAACATCGTTGCTGCCTGGGCGTATTGGCGACGTAGATAGATCAGCCATTGTTTGATGCGGCAGCCCTGGTGTTTGCCGGGATAGAGCGGCGCCGTAGCACTGTGGTATTGCCAAAGCATTTCCTGCACCTTGTCCCAGCTGAGTGGCGAGAGCCTTTCGGAGGCTTCTTTATGGGCGATGGTTAGCGCCAGATCGGGGCGGGCGAGCATTCCACGACCGAGCATAAAACTGTTACAGCCGCTAACTGCGCGGCAGCGATCAAAATCCTCAGGGGACCAGATCTCACCGTTGGCGGTGACAGGAATTGTGATGGCCTGTCGGATGTCTTCAATATGCTCCCAATAGGCTGGAGGGCGATAGCCGTCGACTTTTGAGCGCGCGTGAACTGTTAAGCGTTCGGCGCCTCCGGATTCTGCGGCCGCGGCGGTTTCTAAGAACCCACTGCGGGAGGCGAACCCAAGGCGGATTTTTGCCGTGAGTGATACGTCTTTGGGCAGTGCGGTACGGACCGCCGCAACAATTCGATAGAGTCGCTCTGGCTCTTTCAGCAAACTGGCTCCGCCGTCGCTTTTGTTGACCGTCTTCGCCGGGCAGCCGAAATTCAGGTCGAGCGCTTTCGCTCCGATTGACGCTGCCTTGGCTGCATTCCAGGCCATACTGTCTGGATCTCCGCCCAGAAGTTGCAGACGTACCGGTACGCCGGCAGGGGTTGTTCCACCCTGTGTAAGCTCCGGACAAATTCGTAAAAACACCCGCCGCGGCAACCGCTGATGTCGATTGATACGCAGGAATTCCGTCGTGCATTCATCGATACCGCCTTGAGCGGTCAGTAGGCCACGCAAATGACTGTCCAAAACACCTTCCATCGGCGCCAGATACAGTTTAAGCGGCTCGTTGGTGGTGCTGGACAGCGAGGGTTGGTGAATCTTGGCCAACGGGTTTCCTTATCAGTTTACCCCCGCCACTGTTTGCGACGTCCAGGTGATTGATCACCACTTTGGGGCTGCCGCCCTGGTATTCAGGGATGGTTTTCTATGTATGTAAAAATGGGATTTTAGGCGTAATGGAAAAACTTAAATTCTAAAATCACGGCAATGTTCAGTATCAATTTTAGTGGCTGCAGACCGCCAAAATTGATTTTAGGGCGCGAATAATAGCGTTTTCAGCAAATTTATCAGCTTTTCGGCACGTAAATTTTCATAGGTCGTGTGACGACAGATTTGCAGCAAATCGTCATCTTAGCATCTGAGGGCAGTGTATCCGGTCGTGACAGGAGCGGTTTAATAACGCCATAATAGCCTGCACATACCTATTGGAATTTCGCCCTATAACAAAAAGTTCTTGGGCCTGAGACAAGGAAATAGACAGCAATGCAGGCTTCTCTGATTGGTCAGGGACTCGATCTCCTTATTTTTGGAATGGGGACCGTCTTTGTCTTTCTGACGTTACTTGTGGTCGCGACCACGTTCATGTCCCGATTGGTTCAAAAGTATCTTCCCGAGCCCGAAGTTGCAGCACCAGCAACCACTACACCAGCGGCTGCGCCGCCGGGCGCTGGCTTGCCCGACCAGAAAACACTCAACGTGATTGCCGCTGCGATCGCGGAGCACCGCCGTCAGCGCGGACGCTGATTCTCTATTTACAATAACTGACTGAAAGGCAATTACTAACGATGGCTGAGAATTCTTCTCCCCTGGGTATCACGGATGTTGTCCTGCGAGATGCCCATCAATCCTTGTTTGCCACACGCATGCGTTTGGATGACATGCTGCCCATTGCCGCAGCTCTCGATGATATTGGTTTCTGGTCTCTGGAAACCTGGGGGGGCGCCACCTTCGATGCCTGCATTCGTTATTTGGGGGAAGACCCTTGGGAGCGCATTCGGGAGCTGAAAAAAGCCATGCCGAAAACGCCCATGCAAATGCTGTTTCGCGGCCAGAATATTCTCGGGTATCGCCACTACGCGGATGATGTGGTGGAGAAGTTCGTTGAGCGTTGTGTCGTCAACGGCGTCGACGTTTTCCGAGTGTTCGATGCTATGAACGACATGCGTAACATTGAGACCGCATTAAAGGCGGTAAAGACTCAGGGCGCACACGCACAGGGGACAATTGCCTACACCATTAGCCCGGTGCATACCGTCGACATGTGGGTAGACCAAGGTCGCCGCATCGAGGATATGGGTGCTGATTCTATCGCCATTAAAGATATGGCTGGCCTGCTCAAACCCTATGTCGGCTACGAACTCGTTACCCGGTTGAAGCAGGCGTGTTCGATTCCCATTCACATGCAGTGCCATGCAACTACGGGATTATCGACGGCGACGGCGCTCAAGTGTATTGAGGCTGGGATCGACAACATCGATACCGCGATATCTTCCATGTCGATGACCTATGGACATAGCCCGACCGAAGCGGTTGTGGCGATACTCCAGGGGACAGAGCGGGATACCGGACTGGACCTGGCCAAGCTGGAAGAAATTGCCAATTATTTCCGTGAAGTCCGTAAAAAGTATGCGAAATTTGAAGGCTCTTTGCGGGGCATTGATGGCCGCATTCTTACCGCCCAGGTTCCGGGCGGAATGTTAACCAATATGGAAAATCAGTTGCGCGATCAGGGCGCTGCTGACCGCTTGGGCGATGTTCTCGATGAAATTCCCCGAGTCCGAGAAGATTTAGGTTTTATTCCTCTGGTAACCCCGACGTCGCAAATTGTGGGCACGCAAGCGGTATTGAATGTTCTCACTGGCGAGCGCTACAAATCGATATCTCGAGAAACCTCAGGCGTTCTGAAAGGGGAATACGGTGCGGCACCGGCGCCCTTTAATACAGAATTGCAGCAGCGTGTGCTCGAAGGCGCTGAGCCGATCACGTGCCGTCCCGCAGATCTACTCGAACCGGAGATGGACAAGCTACAAGCCGAGCTTCGAGAGCAAGCTCAGTCTGATGGTATTGCTCTGGCGACGGGTGATCAGGAAATCGACGATGTACTCACCTACGCACTTTTTCCTCAGGTGGGTTTGAAGTTTCTAAAAAATCGAGGCGATGCCACGGCGTTTGAACCGGCGCCGACCGGGCGTGAATCGGATGCGGTCAGCAATTCTGCTGGTGAAGAAATTTATACCGTTACCGTGGATGGTGTGAGTTATACCGTTAGTGTTAGTGACGGTGGAGATATTACCGGTATGGTGCCGGTTACGAGTGGTACCGCAGATACACCTTCGACATCGACGGCGGCAGCGCCCGGTGGCGGTGAACCTGTACCAGCGCCGCTGGCGGGAAATATTGTCCGCATCAATGTGGAGCCAGGTCAGCAGGTCGCGAGTGGTGATGTATTGCTGATTTTGGAAGCCATGAAGATGGAAACCAATGTGGTCGCGCCAACAGATGGAACTGTCGGTGCGATCAAAGTGAAAGTTGGCGACAGTGTAGCGGTGGGTGATCCGCTGTTGTTGTTGGCCTAATAGGCGGAGGCTCCCATGGAAAACTTAGTTAGCCTCTGGCAGGAATCCGGCCTGCATCTAATGACTTCGGGCCAGTTCATTATGATTCTGGTTGGGTTGTTGCTCCTGTTTCTGGCAATCAACAAGAATTTTGAGCCTTTGCTGCTGGTACCCATTGGTTTTGGAGGGATTCTTGCCAATATTCCCGGTGCTGATCTGGCTCTGTCGGCGGCGGAAGCTGCGATACGGTCCCATGATCCTGCGATACTGGGGGCGATCACTGAAGCCCTCGGGCTCGACCCGGCGGCGACCATTGCCGATGTGAAGGCCGCCTATGCCAGCGCTGCCTCGGCTCAACATACCGCCGTTGAACAGGTCGCCAGTGATGCGGGTTACAGCAACGGCATGCTGTATAACTTTTACAGTGTGGCTATTGCCTCCGGTGTTGCGCCCCTGGTGATCTTTATGGGGGTGGGAGCGATGACCGATTTTGGTCCGCTGCTGGCCAATCCAAAGACTCTGTTTCTCGGTGCGGCGGCTCAATTCGGGATTTTTGCCACCATTCTCGGCGCGGTAGGACTTTCCTCTGCGGGCATTATGGATTTCTCAATCGCTGATGCTGCGGCAATTGGCATTATCGGTGGTGCTGATGGACCGACCGCCATTTATGTTGCGTCACTGCTGGCGCCTGAGTTACTCGGGGCGATCGCAGTTGCTGCATACAGTTATATGGCTTTGGTGCCTCTTATTCAGCCACCCATTATGCGAGCGCTGACAACCCAGGCTGAGCGTGAAATCGTCATGACTCAGTTGCGGGTGGTCTCCAAGCGAGAAAAAATTATTTTCCCGTTGGTTATTTTAATCCTGGTTGCCTTGCTGCTGCCGGCTGCGGCGCCTTTGTTGGGGATGTTCTGTTTCGGTAATCTGATGAGTGAATGTGGTGTTGTTAAGCGCTTAAGCGATACGGCCCAGAATGCACTGATCAATATCACCACCATCTTTTTAGGCTTGTCCGTTGGCTCAAAGCTGGCGGCAGACAAATTTCTCGATCCTAAAACACTCGGCATCCTCCTGTTGGGGATTGTGGCTTTTGGTATCGGTACAGCCATGGGCGTTCTGATGGCCAAACTGATGAACAAGTTCTCAACTCATAAGGTTAATCCGTTGATCGGTTCAGCAGGTGTTTCTGCGGTACCCATGGCCGCTCGGGTATCAAATAAGGTGGGACTGGAAGCGAACCCGCACAATTTCCTGCTGATGCATGCGATGGGGCCAAATGTCGCCGGTGTTATCGGTTCTGCGGTCGCTGCCGGTGTTATGATTGCCATGGTGCAAGCGTTTACAGGATAGCAGAACATGGAATACCGGTTGGCGGATTTTCACGAGCCTTTTGATCGTCAGGCATTACAGGATTTAATGCAGGCTTATGCCTGCGATCCTATGGGCGGCGGTGAGCCTCTGGCAGAGTCGGTTTTGTCAGTTTTGCCTGACCGGCTACTCGAGTTTCCAACCGCTTATTCGCTTCTCGCGGTGAGTAAAACTGACGGCGTATCGCGGGCGGCAGGTTTAGTTAACTGTTTCGTCAGTCTGTCCACGTTCAAGGCACAACCAATCGTTAACATCCATGACGTTGTCGTGCTGGCAGAATTTCGTGGGCAGGGCATTGCGCAAAAGCTGTTCGCGTCTGTTGAGCGAGAGGCAAAGCGTCGAGGAGCGTGTAAATTGACGCTGGAAGTTTTGGAAGGGAATGCTGTTGCTCAAGGCCTTTATCGGAAGTTGGGGTTTGACGCCTATTCCCTGGCCGAGGAGACTGGGCGAGCCATGTTTTGGGAGAAAAAAATCTAGTTCTAAGGGTTTATATTCTTAAAAGGAATTATAAAAATTATTTTTAATAACGCTTAAGCTGGTTTTTGATCGTGATCAGTAGCCAGCCATGGTGAGAAGACTAAGGTGAATGCGCTGACGGATATTGTCAGCGTTTTATAGCCTGGAGTGTTCACCATGACGTATCTAAGATGGTCCAGCGAACTGGAAGCCGGAATTGACGTAATCGATCATCAGCGTGAACGAATCGTCGACTATATCAATCAGTTGCACCACGCTCATGCGACGCATAGCCGGGAAGAGGTTCGAGAAGTTCTTGACCAGTTGATTGAGTACACGATTTCTCATTTTGCCTTCGAAGAAGATCTACAAGAGTCCGCAGGCTATACCTTTGTTAAAGCCCATAAGCGGGTTCACGATCTTTTTACCCGTAAAATGAATGCGTATCTTGAGCGGTTTGAACAAGGCGAAGATATTTCACGTGAGCTATTGACGACCTTGCGAACTTGGCTGGTTAATCACATACGGCGCGATGATGCTGACTATGTTGACTGTGTGAAAGAGCTGGTGGCCGCCAGTGAGAATGTGCGCCAAAAGCAGCGAAAAAAAGGGTTTTTTTCCCGATTTTTAGACAGCTAGATTACTGTAATAATTCTCTACGGACGATCTGGCAATTGCGACAGTAGCGTTGTCAGTCGTTGTCTAGATTGAACGCCACCCGGCAGTCCGGCATTTAATTGCCACATCCATTCGATCAGCCTCACGGCTATGGCGAATGCCCTAATGGTTTCCGGGTTAACTCCGTCCAGTCTGTTACGGCAGTTTGCCTTCGTTGAATGTTGACGGATGACTCTTCGGTAGCCGGCCATTAAATCTTCAAGTTGAGAGGCACTTAAGGCTGCGTATTCGACCAGGCTTGCTAGGTCAAACAGTGGGGAATTGAGCGCAGCGTATTCCCAGTCTAGAAAATAAATTTTCCGGTTGGGATCGACCAGGAGATTTGAAGGGATTAAATCGTTGTGACAAACACAGCGTAGAGGGTGGCGATCATAAAGGTGTTCGACGCTTCTTATTGCTTTCTCGAATACTGCTGTGTCCTCTGGCGAAAGAAGGCAGGTTTTGCGATAACTTCGGCAGTGTTCTGTCAATGAGAAGCGGGGGAGAGATGTGGGCAGTGAATGGAGTTTAGCCAAAGCTTCGCCCAAGTGATCTAAATGCTCTCCCGGAGTCCAAATATCCGCTTGAATGTGTCGAGTCACAATGACTTGGCGATCCGCATAATAGCAGTGAGGCGCTAAAGGAAAGGCGTCAGCCATCAGCGCCAGTTCTTGGGCTTGAGGAAGACCGAGTGCACGGATGTCTGCATCCAGTAATTTAACGACCGCCTGAACAGTCTGCCCGGTAGATTCTTCCAAGGTGACAACATACGCTTGGTGAGATGACTCTGCGAGAGGATATTGCAGCTCGGGGCGCCTCTGACAACTCGGTTTCCATTTTGGCCAGGAGTCCAACGCCAATTGCAGTTGTTGATCGGCGTCAGGCATAGGCGGCAGTGCGATATTCCCGCGACCAGGTTATCAAGCCAAACAGACAGATGATGAGGTAGGCGACGAACAACAAAGCCGTGAGATGCAGACCTCTGTCCAGGTAAAGGTACAGAGACACGCTGTCGATAATCAGCCAGTAGATCCAGTTTTCCAGTATTTTTTTTGTAACCATATAAGTGGTCACAATGCTGCCCCAGGTGGTAAAAGAGTCCAGAAACGGTTGTGCGGCATCGGTGAACATGGAAAGCAGACTGCCACTGATTGCGCTTGCCAGAAGAATGGTGGAAATGGCTAAAAAATGTTGATGGGGAAGCCAGAGTTTAATTTCGCTCGGACCTATTGCTTGGTCGTCATCCTGTTGAGCCCGTTCAGAAAGTTGGTAGCGCCATTGATACCAGCCATAAACGGCCATGGCCAGATAGTAAATCTGCAATGCCGATTCCATCAGCAGAGACACATTCCAGAAGAGTACGGTATAAATCAGTGTGCTGGCGAAGGCCGCATACCAGCAATAGATACTTTCGCGTACCGCCAGAATGAGATAACTCAGCGCAAGCGCGACGGCGAGCATCTCCCAACCAGACATGTCACTCAACGCTTGCTGCAGCCACGGTAACCAGTCGTTCACAGAGCTTCGTAATCCGGCAGAATTTTTGTAACGAAAACGCCCATGCCGTTTTTGCTGCGCCAGGATTCAATCTCAATCGCCAGAATTTCCATGATGCGAGCGAGCTCTCCCTGTACGACCGTAGCCGTGGGAAACGTTTGCACAGTGAGTTCCGGGTATTGATTCAATTGATCAATAAACGCCTTGATTGGAGGGACAAAGTCCGGGTTGTTGGGATACAAACTGATATCGACGCTGGCGCGCATAGTATTTCCTCAAGTCGTATTTTGGATCGGTTAAAAGCGATAGGCGGCGCTTACGCCAACCACGCGTGGATCACCAAATTGATAATAGGGCTCAACTGCGTAGGATTTTCTGGGGTCATTACCAAATGCACCAAAACCGCGAGTTTGATAATCCTTATCGAACAGATTTTTGCCCCAAACGGATACTTCCCAGTCTTTGACGGAGTAATCGAGCCTGGCATTCCATAGTGCAAATGCATCTGATTTTTCGTCGTGACGCGATGAGAAATAAAAGCCATCTTTACCTTCGCTTTCGACTCTCAGACTTAGGTCAGGTAGTAGCTGGTAGCTTGCTGCGACAGTAAACTGCCAGTTGGGTGCGTGTGCCTGATCTCGGCCGGACAGATCCTCGCCATTAGAATTGACGAAATTCCGATATTCGGTGTCAAGTAGGCCAAGATTACCTGACAGCGTCAGTACCTGTGACACTTGCCAGCGGGCAGAAAATTCCAATCCGTAGTTATTTCCCTCGGCCGCGTTGCCACTGTAATCGATGAAGCGACAGGGGCAGTCGTCACCGTCTATGGGGAGGACGAGGGATTGACGTACCTGCATGTCGTCGCGTTGCTGATAGAAAATGGAGACTTGCGTTTCCAATTTCTGATCCAAAAAGCTCGATTTGCTGCCCACTTCATAGTTGATCAGCGTTTCTGTACTGAAATCTCGACGGGTATCCGGCAGGTACGGATTGCTGTTGACACCGCCGGCCTTAAAGCCCCGCGAAAGCAATCCGTAGATCATGGTGGATTCACTGAGTAAATATTCCAAGGAGAGCCGCCCACCCCATAGATCCTCATCCAGATCAAACGCAACGCCGACACTGTCCTGGTAGTCAGCTTGGTAGCGCTCATAACGCAAGCCGGAAATAAGCGTAAGCCGATCTGTTAGCGCGCTTTCGAATTGGCCATAAAGGCTCCACCTCTCTGTGTCGTACCGGCTTAGAAAGGGGACATCAAGATAGGTGTAATTGCGGTGTAGATCTTCGTCCTGGGAGTGTGCGTAGACGCCGAAAACCCAATCGGTAGAATCGTTAAAAAGCCTGCCGGTTTCTTTGGAAACCAGTCGGATCTCAGCGCTGTGATCACGGCGATCTCTTAGATATTGGTCAAAGCTGGAATACTCCGAGCCTTCACAGGCGAGTCCGAGGCAGATATCAGAATAGGCCCAGTCTTCGTCGTAACTGTATTCCAGGTCACTGTCACTGCCACTGAGTAATACTCGAGTGGAAAATTGCTCATTTCCATCCCAGAGTGAATCAATGCCAAGGGCTCGAGTCTTTTGCCGGTCGCTGCCCGGTTCGTCAGAGAGAGTGTGACGGTTGTTATCCAGTGAAAAGGCGTCGTAGCCATTGTCGACATCGACGTAAATCCCCGTCACTGCAATTTGCCAGTGCTCTGTCACGGCCCAATCAAGCTTTCCTCGGGCGGTACTTTCGTCAATGTCGTTGGTGTCATCACGATTGAGAAAGTCATTTTCGATGTAGCCGTCACTGACGGTTTTTTGGACTGCCAGGCGGTAGTTAAGATTTTCCGCCAGTGGGCCGCTCGTCACTGCGCCTAAGGACCAGCCATCATAGCTGGATACACTGGTTTCCAATTTGCCGTGATAGTCTGACGTCGGGTCAGCACTTTTCAGGTTGATCATGCCGGCCATCGCATTCGTGCCAAACCGTGTTCCCTGCGGACCTCGCAGGACTTCTACTTGGTCGACGTCAAACAGAGTGCTGCCGGTTCCCAGACCGGTAAAATCAATATTGTCGATGACGACACCCACGGATGGATTGATGGGTTCGACAAACTGGCTGCGCTCTCCGATACCTCGAATCTGGTAGAAACGAGCCCGGGAAGCGCCGCTGCTGTAATTGACATTTGGTGCGCTATTGAGAATTTCTTCCAGGTGATGGGCGCTGCGTTCCTGGATGGTTGTGGCATCAATGACACTGATGCTGCCCGGAAGGTCGACGAGTTTCGCGCTGCGGAAATCGGCGGTTACCCGTACTTCAGGAAGTAATTCGCTGCTGTCTGTGGTGTCTGGGTCTGCCAGAGCGAAGCTTGCGTTGCCGACAGCTACCAGAGATGCTGCCGCTAGAATTTTGGGGGAATACATATAAGGCCTCCAACGATCAGAGACCCGGAATAACGCGTTTAATAGAGGAGTGGCGGTGCGTCGCAAAGGCGAAACAGTGAGCCTGGCCTATTCCTACGCCGGTATTGTCCGGATCAGGTTCAAGGGGTTCACTGTGGATATGTGTCTCAGGTCGGAGTCGGCATTAAGGCGACTGTGACCACCCCCTAGGTTCGCGGGCTAGTTTAGGCGCAGTTGCCGTTCGCTACAAGGCTTCTGCACCTGGCGGAAGGAGATTAGGTTATGCCTGCGTGTTAGGGGCTGTTTCTGCGGAGGCTTCCGGCTGCTCAGTTTCTGCAGTTGGTGCTTCCTGGTTGGCAACAACCTGAAGGTGTATTTGTTGTTTTTCCGAATCAACCTGAGAAATCTTCACGGTGACCAGATCATCAATTTGGTAGAGTCGATCGTCGATGGTCAGACGTTGCCGCAGGTCATCCTGCTTTGCAGTTTTGGGGTTCGCTTTGACCTGACCGACGACCCCAAAATCGAGCAGTTGCACTTGCATACCCTGCGGCGATGTCCGGCTGACACGTCCTTCGAAGGGTTTGCCTTTCAGGTTTTGCAGATAATTAAGGCTTAACCAGAGTTCAGTATCGCGAGATGCTGATCGCGCAGTGGAAATGGTTTGCTGTAGCTCCGGCAGATCGGGGGCTGGTTGCGGGGTATCACCATTCAGCAGGGCTCGCAGTTGCAGATGATTGTAAAAATCATTGAAGCGTCGCAACGGCGAGGTGATGTTGGCATAGCAGGGAATGCCAAGTCCAAAATGGGGAAGCGCTTCTTGAGACAAAACACCCGGTTGCAGCTGCAAGCGCAGAGCCGCCAGGAGGCTGCTGGCTTCGGGGATAGTTTGTAAAGCCTGGATTAACGCGCGATAGCCATCAGGTGTCGCGGCATCATGTTCTGCCAGCGCAGGGAAATCGCTGGTGATGACCGCTTCAATTTGTTTTAGGCGGTCCTGGCGAAAGCCTGCGTGAGTCGAATATACCCCGGATAGAGGGTGACTTTGAAAGAACTCACCGGCACAGATGTTGGTCGCCAGCATGGCTTCTTCAACGATTTTGTGGGCCGGGGTTTTGCTGGCGCGTTTTATGTTTTGCAGCTTGCCGTTGGCGTCAACGACGAAGTGGTAGTCGTCCTGGTCTGCCATGAGCAGGGCGTTTTCGGCGCGCTGGCGGTGTAGCGCTGCGGTACAGTCTGCCAGAGCACGAATGGAAGCTGTGGTCTCTTCATCGACGCCGTCCATCGTAGCAGTGGTGTTATCTGAGGAGAGAAACTCTGAAACTCCCTGATAGCTCAGTTTGGCTCGAGAACGTATGCGGGAGAAGGTAAATTTATGACCTGTAATACGCCCATCGCGAGTGACCTGCATACGGCACAAAAGCGCTGGACGATCCTGTTCGGGCATCAGCGAAAAGCGCTCCTGACTGAGAGCCTCAGGCAGCATGGGGATCATCTGACCGGGCAGGTAAACGCTGTTTCCCCGTGATTTGGCGGCTTTTGCCAGAGGTGTTTGCAGTTGTATGGCGCAGCTGGGATCGGCAATTGCCACACAGAGCTCCCAGCCTTGTTCATTCGTTGATGCAAAAAGTGCATCGTCCATATCCAATGTGGATTCGGAATCAATGGTAACAAAGGAAAGGGCGGTGGCGTCTTCACGAGCCTCTGTTCCCCAAAGGTCGGCATCGGCCATGTCGCCAAGGCGGCGAGCTTGCTGTAACTCTTTATCAGACCATTGCCCTGGCAGGCTGTATTTCTCCGCGATGAAGCGTTGCACAATACGGCTGTCGTCGGGTTTCCCCAGAATGCTTGTGACCTTTGCCTGCCCTTTACCGTCTTCGAAAGGGTGGCGAGTGAGCCGGCAGCGAATGTAGTCACCGGGTTTGGCTTTAGAGCGCCCGTTTGGCGGAATGAAAACCCAGCGCTGCAGTTGCGGCATATTGACCGCGACAAAATGACCTTTGCCCCGCACGATGTATTGTCCTACGACTACTTTTAACGGAGATTCCAGCATCTTGTCGAGCTGGGCGTCGATCCGGTTGCTGTCCGAGCTTTTTTCGCTTTGAGCAACGCTGACTTCGACCCGATCTCCTGGGTAGACACGAGCCATTTCATTGGGCGGGAGAAACGCGCGACGACCATCGTCTAGGATGACAAAGCCAAATCGGGCCTGGCTGCCTCGGACGGTTCCGGGATGGAGGTTTTTTTCCGCGCGGATGGTTTGTTTCAACTGGCTGAGTTGATTGAGGGCGTCAGAGTTGAGCATAGCGTCGGGGGGTAAGGTGCTGAAAAAGGCGCGTATGGTAGCAGAATTATTTGCCGATTGAGAGTCTGGTAGACCTGCAAATCGGGTTTATTATCCGCGAAAGCCCATTGGCGGGCAAAATTAATGCGAAGACACTTTGAGAATTTCTATTTCAGCGACTACGGAGGGGGAGGAAAGGCGCTGGGCCTCGCTCAAGCGAGGCGATTAGGATCAACATCGGACACTTCTTCCGGAATGTCACCTTCCGATGTGAAAGCGTAGTAGTCTTCCAGGAGCGTGCGGTTCGAGCGGCGTTCGGTGGTCTTACGACGCTTGCGGTGGTACATATCGATGGGAAGGTCGCGGCAGGGGTCTTCATCGTAGCGGCGATCTGTCCCTTTGCGTCGATTGATAAAGGTCTTAGTGCTTGTCATAAAACAGTATCGGATCTCGTTTCGAATGGATGACGGGGTGACGATAATGTATTGAGTGCCTCAAATATTAGCCTAAAAATCCGTGAATACAAGAAAGAGTATCTGGCGCGCCATCCCTTTTTTATGGCGTCGTATCGTTGATCTGTGGTCGGGCGTCTATATATAGGTCCGAGCTGCAAATCCCCGTGCTAGCGAAAGCCGAGATTCGTGCCAATACGGCGCTTAGCGGTCGACAGTGAGGTTGGGGTGGAGGATACTGCTTTCAATTGGCTACAGCGATACCCTATCGATTTTAAGGAGTTGGG
Organism: Pseudomaricurvus sp. ABR4_320; assembly: GCF_056159445.1. NCBI lineage: Bacteria > Pseudomonadati > Pseudomonadota > Gammaproteobacteria > Cellvibrionales > Cellvibrionaceae > Pseudomaricurvus > Pseudomaricurvus sp. ABR4_320. The sequence goes on from NZ_JBSWVF010000004.1 coordinate 136,981, forward strand.
AATATGAAGGTGCAAAACGCTATCGTCGATCAGTTAACCCGTGATTTTCAGCCGGTTCATCTTGATGTTACCAATGAGAGTCATATGCACAGTGTCCCGCCTGGCTCAGAGTCCCATTTTCGCGTGGTATTGGTCAGTGATACCTTCGCGGATAAGCGCCTGGTTCAGCGGCATCAATCTGTTTATCGCTGTTTGAGTGCGGAGATGAGTGGTGGCGTACATGCCCTGGCATTGCATACGTATACGCCTCAAGAGTGGCAAGAGCGTGAGTCGGCACCGGCATCCCCGCAATGTCTCGGTGGCTCGAAAGCGACAGGTTAGCCGTTGCGCGCAATGTGCTTTTACGAGATTCTACTGCGGTACCTGTGCAAAAGTTGAACACTGCTATAAAATGCGCGCCCTTTCGGAAATGACTCTCTGGTGGACGCAATGAATGGTGTAACGGTTGCCGCTCTCTATAAATTTGTCGAACTTAACGACTATGAGGCTTTGCGAGAGCCATTGCTGGCGTTCTGTTTGGACCATGACATCAAGGGAACCCTGCTGCTGGCTCGTGAAGGGATAAATGGTACTGTCAGTGGTCGTCGGGCGGATATCGATACCTTATTAGAGTATCTGCGCAGTGATCCCCGCCTTGCCGATTTGGATTGTAAGTTTTCTTTTGATGAAGTCGCTCCGTTTTATCGTACCAAAATCAAGTTAAAGAAAGAGATTGTCACGATGGGGGTTGATTCCGTTGATCCTCGCAAAGTGGTCGGTACCTATGTGGAACCCGAAGAATGGAACGCGCTTATCAGCGATCCGGACGTTGTGCTCATCGATACCCGCAATGACTATGAAGTTGAGTTAGGTACGTTTAAGGGCGCGATCAATCCAAATACGTCGAGCTTTCGGGAGTTTCCTCAATACGTCGCCGATAACCTGCAGCCAGAGCGTCACAAGAAGGTCGCCATGTTTTGTACCGGCGGTATCCGTTGCGAAAAATCGACGGCTTATCTGAAAGAGCAGGGTTTTGACGAGGTATACCATCTAAAAGGCGGCATCCTGAATTATCTGGAAAAAGTCCCGTCGACAGAGAGCTTTTGGCAGGGTGACTGCTTTGTTTTCGATAACCGTGTTACTGTGGACCATGATCTGCAACCCGGAGACTACGATCTTTGTCACGGCTGCCGCTTTCCGATTTCAGAAGATGATAAAAAGTCTGAGTATTACGTTGAAGGGGTCAGCTGCCCCCGTTGTCACGATATCTTGTCGGACGAGCAAAAACAGCGTTTTACTGAGCGACAGAAGCAGGTAAGACTGGCTCAAGCCCGTAATACGCAACATATTGGTGCGCCAGCACCGGCTCGACAGAAGCCAAAGGGCTAGCCGTCGACAGGCGGAGCGACCATTTACAAGCTTTAGTTTGTTTCGGGGAAAATTCTTTTAAAATTGACGTGAATAATTAGTTGCCGGGGCTTCGTTTGGCGCAAATTATATGGTCTAATAACTCCACAAATGTAAATTTATGTATTGCTGAGCCGGTCATGTGTCAGCAGTCCTTATTTACCCGCCGAGTCATTTTACCGTAGATGCATCATAATGGATTTTACTGCCTGGACCGTTGATCTGAGTAAACGAACTGCCACCCATGTCTGTGGATTTCAACTTCAGGTTGAAGGGGATCCCAAAGATCCAAATGCCGTTCACCCGGGAAAATTCCCTCCCAATCTGAGCAATATCGATAAAGTTCGCCTGGTAAGAACGGGCATGGAAGCGATGGTCAAAGCGGCTCGTAGTCGTAACCGCTCCTCGGATGGAAATCGCAAGCCGACCACCACTTATACAGCTCCTCCAAATAGACCAAAGCGCAACACGCTGCGTTTGAAAAAATAAGCGTGAATGCCGATCCTTAGAGCGGATTAAGCCTCAGCGTCTAGTTGGTGGGCGGGTATTAAACTCAATGCCGTTTTGCCTATGGGATGCTTGGGGGCAACCTTCCCTCAGGAAAGTGCTCTGCCGACCAGTTCTGCCAGATTGGGGGGAAGCGTCAATTGAAGTGCAACGGCGTGACCTTCTTCTGACATCTTAGGCCAAGTCTTTTTGACGATGTCGATGACTTTCTCGTCGTCGTGTCTGGCGGCAAATTCCTCAAAATAGTGTGATAAAAAAACGAGGCAGGCGACATCCTCCAAGGTCTGTGTGCCGGTATCTCGTTTAATGCCTTTCTTTTGCAGTAAATCACTGACCCTCTGTTGTTCTTCTTCCGTGTAATCGCAAGTTTGCATCAATTGCGATGTTAACTCAGCGTGGAATTGCGCAAGGCGAGTTCGCCAGCGTTTGTATCCGGCTTTGTCCATTGGAAAGTCGCTGCGTGGAATTTGCCAGCGCTGAATGTGCTGGGCTCGGCAGGCGATCTGTAACAACTCATCTGCATCCGGGGCGAAAGCATGCTGTACTTCGGTCATGCGAACGCCGTAAAGGTAGGCGGCGGGTATAGATTCCTGATCTACCGTAATTCGGTTTGGGTCTTCGTTGTTTTTTTCATCAATTAAAGAAAACAGACGTGTCAGTCGGCTAATGTCGGTCATAAATGTCTCTCGTTTTATATGGAAGGATGCTGTTGATCTGGCGCAACTGGCAACTAGGTGTCGAACACTTGAAGGTTGGTTGGGGAAAAATCGTTAATCCAGATCAAGGATCCTGCGCAATTTCTATTGTCTACTATACTCCGACAATGAGACGACTTCATACAGAGAGAGCCTTACTATGAGATCATTATTTTCCCCGTTAAAGCTGGTGGCTGCTGTGTCGGCACTGTGCGTGGCGGTACCGGCGATGAGCTTTGAAGCGGGAGACATTGTCCTCCGCGTAGGTGCTGCAACCGTTGATCCTCGTGAAGATAGCGACAATATTGCGCTTGATGGTACAACAGTGACTATAGGAGGGGCACCAACAACGATTGGTTTGGACAGCGATACCCAACTGGGGCTGACATTGGAATACTTCCTGACACCCAATCTTGGCGTAGAAGTGCTGGCTGCAACACCGTTTAAGCACACTGCCGTTCTTAATGGTGGGTTGGCCGGCGTTGGTGACATTGCAGATTTTACCCATTTGCCACCGACGGTAAGCGCGGTGTACCACCTAAATGATATGGGTGGTTTTCAACCCTACGTTGGCGTCGGTTTGAACTATACCTTTATTTATGAAGAAAATTTGGATAACAGCGCTGCAGGAGCTTTGGCCGGCTTAGGTTTAACGGGCGGTGATATCGAGTTGGAAGACTCGTTTGGTATTGCTCTGCAGGCCGGGGTTGATTGGCTGCTGGATGAAAAGTGGTTGGTTAATGCGTCAGTACGCTGGATTGATATCAGCACTGAGGCCGAAATCTCTTTTGATGGCGGTAGTAAAATAAAGGCCGACGTTGATGTAGATCCATTTGTCTACACATTGTCCGTCGGCTACAAGTTCTAAGAGAAATCAGTTAGCCTGCTCGTGGCAGGCTCTCTGTAAGGCATTAGGTGATCCGTAATAGCGTGACCACTTAATGCCGATGATAAGATAATAAAAAGACGCTAAGTGCAGGGATCTTCGACATTGGCGATTTGTTTTAAGGCCGCCATGTCTGTGATACCGATTTCCTTTTTGTCGACACTTAAAATGCCATTTTTCTGAAAACGGCTAAATACGCGGCTGACAGTTTCTATTGTTAAGCCCAGATAATTTCCAATATCCGCACGAGACATTGGCAGTCGAAACGACGTTGCTGATAAATGTCGGTTGTGGTTGCGTGTCGAAATACTCAACAATAATGACGCTACCCGCTCTTCTGCGCTGTTCTTACTCAGTAGCGTAATCAACTGCTGGTCAGATTTGATTTCCTTACTCATGAGCTGAAAAAAATGTCGCTGCAAGTTGGGTAGCTGCAGACTCAAATCTTCCAGGCGAGAAAAGGGGATTTCGCAAATCGCCGAGGTTTCTAAGGCGACCGCAGAATTGGAGTAGCGATTGGTAGCGATACCATCCATGCCCACCACTTCACCAGGCAGAAAAAACCCCGTTACCTGCTCTTGGCCATCGTTAGTGACGCTGACCGTTTTGATGGTTCCGGATCTCACTGCGTAGACGGATTGAAATGGCTGGTTGGCTCGATACAAATGCTCTCCTTTCTGCAGAGGACGTCCACGCTGAATGATCTGATCGAGTCGATCGATATCGTCAACATGGAGACTGATGGGGAGGCAAATCGCGTTCAGGCGACAGTCACCACAGGATACAGTTGGATTGTGATGGCACCGGCTGCCGACACCATTGGCTGAAGAGTCACTCGCAATACGGGAGGTCATACCATCGATTTCAAATAAAAAGGCTAAAGACAATTACTATTCTGCTATACCGGCTACAGCGGGTAAAGAGAAAATGTCCCCTGTTTGGGGGTATAAGATGGGCTTTAGCAGGTCACTCAATAAAAAAATGCCTTGTTGCGTAAGCTTAATCTGATTGTCGTGCTCGCTGTAGAGCGGCGTGTTATCGACCAAAGTCTGAGATTGCCATGCGGTTAGTAACTTTGCCAAAGCCGTGCCATAAGGGGGAATCTCCAGTTTATGAAAACACATTAATTCACGCGCCATCGCCAATTGTTGGGTGTGGGAGGGGCGTGTGTAAGGCTGGTTGGGAATCTCACTGTCGCGATAATTGGCAAAGACCGAAGCGTTGCGCCACGTGTTATGCAGTCCAAAACTCTCGGCGCCCGGGCCAAACGCCAGAATGCTGTTAACGCCCAAACCGTTGTAGCCAAACGGTGTCATCTGTATCGTTTTTTCGTGAAAGGCGTTGGCGGTTCGGCTTTTCGATTTTACTAGCCAATCGTTGCCCAACAACAGATATTGGTAGTCTTCTGCAAGCTTTAACAATGTGTCAAAGAGTTCGCGGCCGGCGTTTGTATGTGGCAAACAACGCCAATGGATCGCTGTTGGTAGTCCCGCACGAGAGTCCTCTAGTTTCGGTAAAAGTCTATGGATATCTGGCGATGGCTGCCAGGAGAGTAGGGACCAGCTGTCAAAACGAAAATCCGCAATCATAGCCAAACTGCGATCGATGAGTTTGTTGCTGTAGATGCTGCTGGGTAACTGCAGGCGTAGGTGATTAAAACCCAGGCCGCGAAACAAGGCCAAGCGGTCCGCGTTTAATGTCTCTAGGCTGCAGCTGAATTGAAAATCCACGTCCGGCGGGCTGGCCAATGGGAGTCTGCGTCCAAGTTGCCACATCAGTTGGGTGATGTCTGCGTCTTCCAGGCAATCCTGAGGAATATCCCATAGAATCCAAGGGATCTTAACGTTTTGCAGATCGTCTACCGGTTTGGTACTGCGGATGTGCATCTCTCGTGCAAGGGCGCTGGTTATCTCAGCGGAGGAATAGCCCCGCCAATCACTGCACTGGAGTGAGAGCATCACGCCCATGGCGCTGTTCTGTGACGATGCCAGGGCGCCAGAGTGTTCCGCCGTTTGTGAATTCAACAACGCGCACAGAGGCGTCACAACACCACAGTAATGTCCGGGAGCTTGCGTATTGGATTGGTGGCAATTTCTTATAAGTTCCATTACGACGTTCTTTGTAGGCAGCGTGAGGAAAATAAGTGAATCGAGTCTAACCCTGTGTGCAATTGCGCTGTTGATACAGGTCAATGGGGCCAGATATAGTGACTGATAGAAATGCGTCAGCGGGTCATCTCGATGGAGAGATCTGATGATGACTTGACCAATCAGTAGAGGATTGTGTGAGCGGATGAGAAAAGACCTGACAGGGCGTGTTTTGGGGGGGCGGCTTTTCACCGGCTGGGTTTTGGGACTTTGGCTGTTGGCAGCATCGGTATGTTCCGCGGAAGACGGCGACATGGCGAAGGTCAAGGCCAACGGTGTCAGCTTGGCCTATACAGAGATTGGTGCTTCAGATGGGCCGGCTGTGTTGATGATCATGGGGCTCGGTAGCTCCCATAAATTATGGGGTGACGAGCTACCTCGGGGGCTCGCGAACGCAGGTTATCGGGTCATCTTAATGGACAATAGAGATGTGGGTGATTCCCAGCGAATGGATGCTATGGGTGACCCATGGTTGCGCTGGCAATTATTAAAGAACGCAATGGGGTTTTCCGTTGATAATCCCTATTCCGTTCAGGATATGGCGGCCGATGCAGCCGGTTTGCTCGACGCCATCGGTGTCGAAAAAGCCCATATCGTTGGCGCGTCTCTCGGCGGTGTCATTGCCCAGGTCTTCGCTGTTCAATATCCCAACAAGACGCTGAGTCTGGTCTCGGTTATGTCAACCAGTGGCGCAGAAGATCTGCCCGAACCCACCCCCGAGGCGCGCAAAAACCTGGAAGCTGCTGCATTTGCAGATGATGAAGACCCCTCCGCTATGCACGACCGAGGTTTTTATCCCGAAGGCGTGCCTCGTCAGATGCTGGCTTTTTTGGCCTCTGGTGACCGCTCGGCTGAACTTCGTAAAATCCAGGCCCCGACACTGGTGCTTCACGGTGCAGAGGACGGGCTTTTGCCGCCTGCTCATGGAGAGCATACGGCACAACTGATTCCCGCCGCTACCTTACAGATTGTGCCAGGAATGGGGCACAATCTGCCTGAGGAAGCGGTGCCGGAGCTGGTTGCTTCCATGGTGAGCCTCTTCCGTCAGGTGACGCCTACGGATCCATCCGTAAGCGGTTTATAAGCGTAATTATTCCGTAACGATGTTGTCAGACCCTTTATCGAAACGGTTAATCTAAGAGAAGAAATTGCCCGCAGGTGATATGTACCCCCTATGAACTTTAAGACCTATGCCATTATTTGCGTGATTATTGTGGTTGCCGCAATTCTTGCCTACTGCTCATTGTCATCCAATGAGCCAACAGTCTCATTGCCGCCCGAAACCGACTATCAGTCGGAAACAGTGCCAGAGCCCGCTCCAGCACCAATACCCGATGTTGAAGAAGAGCCGGAAACCGTCGCGCCGGAACCGGAGGTGGCAACCCCGGAATCAACACCCGAGCCTGATCCTGAGCCAATTGTTGAGCCGCAGAAGCCGGCAATTGATACGCCGGAGTCGTTAAACGACAGCGATGCTCTCGTCGTGTCCACTGTCGCCAAGCTATCGCCGCAATTAACCCAATGGCTGTTGCCGGAAGAGCAGGTTCGCAAATGGGTGTTGGCGGTTGATCAAATGGCAGCAGGAAAAATTCCGCAGCAGCATCTTCCGCTTGTGTATGGTATGGATAAATACAAAGTCACAGAAAATGGCGAAACCAGTTTGCCTGCTCCGGAAAATCAAGAGCGTTTGACCGCATTAATTGATGCCGTTACTGAGGTCGATCCGCAGGTGATGGCGGAATATTACCGTGCTTGGTTGCCGACGCTGGAACAGGCGTACGGTGAGCTGGGAAAAACCGATACTTTTGATGATCGGGTTAGTGCGTTGATCGAGCGACTGGAAGCCGTCGAGCCGACGCCGGGAGATGTCACTTTGGATCGTCCCCATGTGTTTTATGAATATGCCGATCCCGAATTGGAAAATCGCAGTGCATTGGAGAAATGGGTGTGGCGCATGGGCAATACGAACCGTGAGAAGCTACAGTCTTATCTCGATGCTTTAGCGCCCTATTTGCAAACTGAAGAGACGCCTTGATCGGCGTCTCGACCATGGTCGTATAGTCGCTATTTTTCAAAGTCGTTAGAGTCTGCACATACAAGGCGTGTTAGTTCTGCCGTGCTTGTTTTTTTAGAAATAAGCACAGCAGTTTCTGATTACCGTCATAAATAAAACTTATAATGCAGGTGATAACGATCATGAGCTACCTGGAGGAGTACACCCGTTCTCTGGAAAACCCCCGCGAGTTTTGGGGCGATCAAGCGGCGAAGCTAGACTGGTTTAAACCTTCCGAGCAAGTTCTTTCCAAAGATGATAACGGTGTTGATCGCTGGTTCGACGATGCCGAAATGAATACCGCTCACATGGCGCTGGACTACCATGTTGCCAATGGGCGCGGTGATCAAGTTGCCATTTATTACGATTCTCCGGTTACTCAAACCAAGCAGGCAATCACCTATACTGAATTACGCGATCAAGTTGCACAGTTCGCCGGTGCGTTAAAGGAACTTGGCGTAGAAAAAGGCAAGCGTGTCTTAATTTACATGCCGATGATTCCTCAGGCCGCTGTCGCCATGTTGGCAACGGCTCGTCTTGGTGCTGTGCACTCGGTTGTCTTTGGAGGATTTGCGCCGCACGAGCTTGCGATTCGTATCGACGACGCATGCCCGGATGTTATCGTAACAGCATCCTGCGGTATTGAAGTCGACAAAGTCCTTCCGTACAAGCCTCTTGTCGATGAAGCGATTAGTCTCTGCGAAAAGAAACCAAATCACGTCGTTGTTTTTCAGCGTAAAGAGCTGCAAGCGAGTTTAAAAGCAGGGCAGGATCACGATTGGGAAACGCTCGTTTCTGCCAGTGCTCCAGCTGACTGTGTTCCTGTCAAAGGTACCGATCCCCTATATATTCTTTACACCTCAGGAACGACAGGAAAACCCAAGGGTGTGGTGCGCGACAACGGCGGTCATGCCGTCGCGATGAACTTCAGCATGAAAACCGTTTACGGTATGGAGCCGGGAGATGTGTTTTGGGCTGCCTCTGATGTGGGTTGGGTGGTCGGACATTCCTACATCGTCTACGCGCCGTTGATTTACGGCTGCAGCTCCATTCTCTATGAAGGTAAACCTGTCAGAACTCCGGATGCGGGTGCTTTTTGGCGTGTGGTTCAAGACTACAAAGTCAGCGCGCTTTTTTCAGCCCCGACGGCATTTCGAGCCATCAAAAAAGAAGACCCTCAAGGGCGCCACTTAGAAAAATATGACATCAGTAGTCTGAAAACGATTTTTATGGCGGGTGAGCGACTGGATCCTCCCACTTACCACTGGGTTAAAGATTTGCTGCAGTTACCCGTGATCGATCACTGGTGGCAGACAGAAACCGGTTGGGCGATCTGCGGTAATCCGATGGGGATAGAACCTATGACCGCGAAGCCAGGTTCTGCGACTCTGCCGTCGCCTGGCTTTAATGTGAAAATTCTTGACGACGCTGGTGTGGAGGTTGCTCCGGGAGTGCAGGGAAGCGTGGCCATCAAGTTGCCTTTGCCCCCAGGATGTTTGCCAACCATCTGGGAAAACCACCCTCGCTTCCGGGCAGGATATTTATCGACTTTCCCAGGATATTACGTGTCCGGTGATGGCGGTTATAAAGATGACGATGGTTATGTTTTTATCATGGGCCGAACCGACGATGTGATAAACGTGGCGGGTCACCGACTTTCTACCGGCGAAATGGAAGAGATAGTTGCGGCACATCCCGCCGTGGCCGAATGTGCTGTTATCGGTGTTAATGACGAGCTTAAAGGGCAGAAGCCGCTTGGACTGATTTTACTAAAAGACGGCGCTGATATTGACGAAGACACGCTGAGTAAGGATCTTGCTGCAAGTGTACGCCACGAAATTGGTGCGATCGCCTGCTACAAGGAATCCATTATCGTATCAAGGTTGCCGAAAACTCGTTCAGGAAAGATTTTGCGAAAGCTGTTGCGCCAAATCGCCGATGGAGAAGAATACACGATTCCATCCACGATCGATGATCCGGCCGTTTTGACTGAGATCGAAGCTGTTTTTAAAGCTCACGGCATTCTCGCCCCGACGGCTGCCTGAGTCTCCGTCCCCGTTTGCTGGGAGCGCCATTTTGGCGCTTCCAGCACCTCTGTTCTATTCTCCAGTTACTGACGCGAACTATTTGGCTGTCGTGCCTGAGCGTCTTTCCTGCTCTGTAACTGGGTATTCGAATGCAAGTCAGATTTTCCGTTAGCTCCCCCCGGATGGGGCGATGTTCCGTAATCGGTTGTTTTTTGGTGTTCGGGATGTTGGTGGGCTGTGCATCTGACAACGATCATTTTTGTGCCAAGTATGCCTATTACTATGGCGAGTTAACCGAGCCAGGTATCCTTCCTATACGGGATCTGAGGGAACAGTTACGCAACGATTTGGCCGATCCATCAAAAGATCCAAATCACGCCAAAATCGCCTTGTTTGTACTCAATGATATTGAAAGCCAGGTAAAGCCAGAAGGGGAGGATCCTCAAGAGTACTGTCACCGCAGAGAGTTGTGGCGCCGCTATCAGTGAGCGTTCGCAAGGCCTCTAGCTAGCAGACTTTCGAATCGCTGGTTTTTAGTCTAAACCTATAATATCTCTAGAATTACCAGTTGAGGTTAGCGCATGCAGCGCGAGCGCAGAAAACATGAAAGGCTTTCGGTCCCACCTCAATCCGATGCGGTAAATCTGCAATTACTGTGGGCACCGTTAGAGGAATATGACGCGGATGATGTTTGCCTTGTCGACATCAGCGAAGGTGGTATCGCTGTGCTGACGCACAACCGCTTCCAAGTGGGTGACAGTATTCGTCTGAGTGTCACTACCCAGTCTTTGTCGTCTCTGTCATTGTCTGCCATCATTTGTAATCGCCAGATTTGGGGAGATGGATTTCGCTATGGCGCCTATTTTGAATACGATGGAAAACTGGGTGATCCACGTGCGGAAGAAATGCTAGACATGCTTAAAGCCGAAGTTCGCAATCACCAAACCTCCGCAGAAACGTAATTATTGTTGTTCCTCCGCGCGCGTTTTCTCGACTGATTTAACGTCCTCTCAAGCGCTTAAATGGTGCTTCCAAAAAAAAGGGATGATCCAAGTTGGTGCTTGGGCGTATCCTATCTCTCAGCTTCAAAATTTCTGTCACATAACCATCACGTCATCGACCTAGACTGCAGAGCTCGATGACGACATTGTCGATGGTCTGCTGGCAGTTTGCGAACGACGATATGCGTTTGATGTAAAGCAAGCTGGCGTTTTCTTTTCTGCGTTAATCTTAGCCCAGCATTGCCTCGTCGTCCGACGATGTTCAGCCTGATGTCAGCTTGTGGGGATTAGTCTTGATGGATTGAGCGTGGCTGGCGATGGGACAGCGAACGGTTTTTTCTCGACGACGTTGCCTCGGCATGCCCCTTGCAAAATGATTTCAGCGCAGGCATAAGCACGTGGTTTTGTGTTGTTTTAGGTGCCAAATGAACGCCATTAAAAACCAACCTAAACTGAGGAAAAACTTATGAAAAGAGTCGCACTGGTCACGGGTGGTGTCAGAGGGATTGGCAAAGCAATCTCCCTGGCGCTGCTCAACGAGGGATATGCAGTGGCCGCTAATTATGTTGGAAGCGACGCTAGCGCTGCTGAGCTCAGCGAAGCCACGGGGATTCCTTGCTACAAATTTGATGTCTCGGATTTTGAAGAAGTAAAACACAATATCCGCATGATTACCGAAGACCTGGGCCCCATCGATGTGCTCATCAATAACGCGGGTATTACTCGCGATACCACCATGCACAAAATGACTTTGGACCAATGGCAGGCGGTCATAAATACCGACCTGGGGGCCTGCTTCAACACCTGTCGCTGTGTTATCGAAAGCATGCGAGAGCGCCGCTACGGGCGTATCGTTAACATAGGTTCTCTAAATGGTCAGGCGGGCGAATACGGGCAGGTTAACTACTGTGCCGCGAAAGCCGGCATTCATGGCTTCAATAAGGCCCTTGCTCTGGAAAGTGCCAAGTACGGCATCACCGTTAACGCTGTTGCTCCAGGTTACGTAAAAACTGATATGGCATTGGCGGTACCTCAGCATATCCAAGAAAAGTTGTTGGCGAAAATTCCAGTAGGCCGCTGGGCAGAACCCGAAGAAATTGCTCGTGGCGTTTCTTTCCTGGTTTCTGAGGAGGCTGGTTTTATTACCGGTTCTACGCTGACGATTAATGGCGGTCAAAATATGTATTAATCCCTGATCGGGATAGGCCAAGGAGTGGCGTGCAGACATTTTTAAAACTTGTCTGCCGAGCAAAGGACATCTCTTACGACGGTTTATATTTCGAAAGCTTATTAAACGACAGGTTTTTTTAACCAGTGATTTTAAAAGGTTGCTCTCGGAATTTTCGCTGTGCTCTAATGTCAGTTTGACGATGTCCGATGCTCCCAGCCGGATAACGCGATACAGACAGATGTATCTTTTGCGATTGTGCTGCCTTTCACCGCAAAAGTTTGTCCATTGCCAAGCCTGATTCTGTTGGCTTGTTAAAGGCAGTTCATACGATAACGATTCACGAGCTGCTGTTGGGTAAAACCCATGCTCGGGCGCTTTGAGTGCCTCTTCTAATTGATGTCATTTGCGCTGCATTTGGCGCCACGCATGACGTAAATTCTGGTGTGCCTTTCACTTGCTGAAACAGGCGCCAGACGAATTCATGCTTATTAATCTGCTCGTAAAAAAGAGGATGCGAAGGAATTAGCAATGACAGCACGTGAAATTATGGCGCAAGAAAACGACTCTGATGCGGAAGACCAAAGCCGCAGCAGCACGTCATTACTGCGTCGTAGGGTTAAGAAAATCAGAGAAACCATTGCGCAATATCACTTGGTTGATCATGGCAAAGACTACGTCAACGAACTCGGAAAAATTGTTCGAGGTAAATCCGATATCTCACCAGAGCCGAAAGACTGGCGCTTTAAAGACGAAGCCTGGCAGAAAAACTTTGCCTTGAAGCGCTGTATGCAGGCTTATCTCGCCTGGTGCGATACAGTGGAGGAAATTATTCCCGAGGGTGTCCGCCCGGAGGAAAAAGCACGTATGAAATTACTGTCAAACGCGCTGACATCATCCGTATCTCCAAACAACTTTTTGTTGACCAATCCCGAAGCGATGAGAGAGCTCAGGCATTCGCGCGGCCAAAGTCTTTACAAGGGGATGAAGAATCTCGCCCACGACATGCGCCGGAACACGGGCTTGCCTTCGCAGGTGGATTTAACCAAGTTTAAAGTCGGGGAGAATCTGGCTGCGACCAAAGGCGCTGTGGTTTATCGCGATTCGCTGTTTGAGTTGATTCAATACAAGCCGCTGACAGCGGAAGTTCATTCGAAGCCGCTGCTTATTATTCCGCCACAAATCAGTAAATATTATTTTATTGATTTGGCGCCGGGGCGCAGTATGGTGGAACACTGCGTTAAGAATGGCATTCAGTGTTTTATGGTGGTTTGGCGTAACCCAGGCGCTGACAGTGGCGACTGGGGGATGAATGATTATATTCAGGCATTGCTGGATGCGACGGATGTCGTCTGTGAAATTACCGATGAGGAGAAGATAAACTATCTGGGCTTTTGCGCTGGCGGACTTACATTGAGTATTCTCCTTGCGTATTTGAAAGTGATCGGCCGGGACTGTGTCAACTCTGCATCTATGGGCGTTACGCTTTTGGATTTCGATGCTGCGCCGTCCATTGGGAGTTTTAAACAGCCGGCTTTATTGGACTTCGTAAAACATCTGGGTAAGGAGAGGGGCTACCTACCTCAGTCTGCGCTGAGCAGTACGTTTTCCTGGATGCGACCTAACGAGTTGATTTGGAACTATTGGTGCAACAATTATTTGATGGGGAAGCAGCCGCCAGCATTTGATATTTTGGCATGGAATGCCGACGGTACGAATGTCGCAGCCAAGCTCCATGGGGATTTTCTGGATATTCTTGAAGACTCTTCGCTATTGCGAGGCGGTCGACTAAAAATCTTGGGTAAACGCATCGATATTAGCAAGGTTGATTCTGATCTGTTTGTGCTCGCCGCAGTCACGGATCATTTGACGCCCTGGAAGGGGTGTTACCGGACCACTCAGATTATGCGTGGTAAGAAAACCTTCGTGCTCAGTAATAGCGGTCATATTGCCGCTTTGGTAAATCCTCCGGGTAATCCCAAAGCAAGCTATTTTACCTGTCGAGATTTGCCTCCAGACCCGGATCAGTGGTTGGCGGGAGCGGAGAAAAACCAAGGATCCTGGTGGGAAGCGTGGATCGACTGGCTACAAGAAAAATCTCCAGACGTTAAAAAAGCTCCGCGGCGATTAGGGCGTAAGCAGTACAAGCCCCTATGTCCCGCACCGGGTAAATATGTGTTTGAAGAGCCTAGACCCATATAACGGCCAAAAGCGAAGAGAGTCTGCTCTACAGGCGGTGGCGCTTTATGGCCGTGGCGGGGAATACGATGTCTGCCTCGGGATTGCTGCGCTTATCGGATGAGAGTAGGGTTCAGTCATAACGACAAACAGTATCCTGTCTCGGTCGTGATTACGTCTTATAGTTAACTGTGTTCATCGAGGTTTTCGAGTTCTTAGTCAGGAGTCAGAATGCCAGCTTACCAACCCCCCGCGTCGGTTTTTGAATCAGGTAAAACCAATGTGGGCGCTTTATTTTCCAGCGCTGCAGCGGCCTTTCCCTTGCGAACCGCGCTGGTCGAAGAAAATGGCACACACATTTCCTATGCAGATTTAGACGCGCGCACAAATCGGTTGGCCAATTGTTTTATCGATAAGGGGTTCAAACCCGGAGATCGGGTGGCGGTACTTTCGGAAAACCGCAGCGAGTATATTGAAGTGCTACTGGCGGCGGCAAAATGTGGCGTCATTGTCGCTGCTCTAAATTGGCGGCTGGGGGCACGCGAGCTCTCCTATTGCATTGAGCTGGTGGAACCCTCTCTACTGATATTTACTGAACGGATGGCTGCGACACTGGAGGGATTACCTTCTGACAGCCTCGGAACTATCGAGCGTCTGACCTTTGGTGATGCTTACGAAAACGTGTTAACGGCGTCTTCAGAGCGAAACCCTAGACTCGATATTGACCCGGAAACTGGTCTGGTGATCTTATACACCAGCGGAACAACTGGGCTGCCTAAAGGTGCTCTGGTGAGCCATCGAGCCATGATCTCTCGGGCGACGGTGTACCACATCATTCTTCATGTTCCCGATGAAGATAATTTTATCGCCTGGACGCCCATGTACCATATGGTTGCGACTGACCATGGATTGGCGACCTTGATGAGAGGCGGGACAATTTGGATTGTTGACGGCTACAAGCCCGAACTGCTGATTCGTTTTGCGGAGGAATTTCCCATCACTTGGTTCGTGTTGGTACCAGGAATGGTGGGTACTTTTGTCGAAGCCGCTCAGCAAAAAGGTATCGCACCGAAGCGAATCCGGGCGGTTGGTGCTATGGCAGATCTGATTCCGGCGGCCGATATTGCCGCTGCGTCCAAACTGCTTAAGGCGCCTTTCCTCAACACCTTTGGGGCTACCGAGACCGGTTTGGCTCCAGCAACCGGTGGCTTAATTCCCATCGGCGTAGCGCCGACCAGTCTGTCAAAAACTCAGACGCCGTTTAGCGACGTTCGCTTGGTTGATAGCGATGAAAATGAGGTTGATGTCGGGACACCTGGGGAAGTGTCTATGGCTGGGCCGACGTTGTTCAGTGGCTACTGGAATAACGATAAGGTAAACCAGGAAGACTTCCGACACGGCCGTTTTCATATGGGTGATGTAATGCGGCGCAATCCTGACGGAACCTTAGATTACGTCGATCGTGTGAAATACATGATTAAATCTGGCGGCGAAAATATTTACCCCGCTGAAATTGAAATGGTCATTCTTGCCGACGAGCGTGCTGAAACCGTGGTTGTTGTGCGCCAGAAAGATGATAAATGGGGGGAGGTTCCAATCGCGTTGGTGGTACGTAAAGATGATTCTCTTACTCGGGAAGACGTCGTAGGGCTCTGTGATACCTCCTTATCACGCTACAAAAGACCTAAAGCCATTTACTTTGTCGCTGATGCAGATCTTCCCAGATCCACAACTGGAAAAATACAGCGGCATCTCATTGAAGAAAAGCTGCATACGTTTTCTGAATCATAAAAAAGGGGCTGACGCCCCTTTTTTATAACAGATACTGTTTATCTGGCGATCTAAAGATCAGTTATATTTTGCAATAAACTCTTTCAGTTTTGGTGCGATACTTTCTCGGAAGCGCTTGCCACTGAATACACCATAGTGACCAACACCTTCCTGTACATGAGTAAACTTTTTCTCGTCAGATAATTTGTAACAGAAATCGTTAGCGGCAGTACACTGTCCAACCTTCACCATGTTGTCTTTAGCACCTTCAATGGTCAGGATGGGAACGTTGGTAATATCTCCGCAGTCAACTTTTTCACCCTTATGGGAGAACATGCCTTTAGGAAGTTGCTGGTCGATAAATACGCATTCCAGTGTCTCAATATAAAATTCTGCAGTTGAATCGAGAACGCTGAAATATTCATCGTAGAAGTCACGGGTCTTATCGGCTTCTTTGTAATTCTTGTGGTAAACATTTTTAAAATATCGAGCGTGACTTTCGATATGCCCCTTCATACTCATCGACATAAAGTTGCCAAGCTGAATCATTCCCGGATACACCAATCGACCTTTACCCGGATAACGTTTCGGCACTCGGTGCAGCAGAAACATGGTGAGGGCATTGAGATTGATGAACTTGGATACCTTCGTCAGTATGCCTGGGTTGATGCGAATATCCATGGGACTGGCGAGAAAGCTCATGGATGCGGGCGCAATATCTGGATTATTTTTCGATAACTGAGCAACAGCCACCAATCCCGGAATTCCTGCCTGGCAGATACCAATGATGTGCACTTTGGGACCAATGGCTTCGATAAATTCCATCACATAGTTGATGTATTCTTCGAGTCCAAAGCGGCCTTCTTCCATAGGGACATGTCGAGCATCCAACCAATCGGTCACGAAAACTTCATGATCGGGTAGAAATTCTTCAAAGGTCTCTCGGGATAGGGTAGCGTGGTGCCCGGAAATGGCGGCGATAAATAAAACCTTAGGCGCGTTTTCCGGTAGATCTTTGCGTTTAAAACGCATCAATCTGCAAAAAGGTTTCTTCACCTTTATCGTTTCTTCAATCGGATAGCTTTTCTCGTCGACAACGACATCGGGATAGTCCCAGCCGCGTTTCGGATAGTGGCGCAAGAGCCGAATGCTGACGTCCAGTGCCGCAGATTGCAGGCGACCAACTTTGGTGCCGCTCAAAATGTTGAGTTTGCTTTCGGACAACGCCTTGATGTTGGCCAGGTTGGTCGCGAGGTTGTTGAGTCCATCACTGACCATGTCGACTGTTTGGTAACGCATTCTGAAATCATTCCTCCGAGTATTTCCTGTTAGAAAACAGGCTTTTGGGGCTGAGGCTTTTATCGTGAATTAGCTAAAGCGCTATTTGCACGCAGGTTAACGACAGGTGAGTTAGAGATCGAATCAGAGTTCAATACCAAATGAACAGAACGATTCATTCTAAGGCAGTATATACGACCCTATTGGGGGTGCAATGCCTGTGTGCTGTTTTTCTGGCGGGATGATGTGCAGGAATTTTGGCGAGAAGATGTTGAAAAGAAAAGAATATTTGTCAGTTTATGTATCCAGGAATCGCAGACAAATACGCCACTGAGTTATTGTCAAAACCGACGTGCGTTTAAGTCAAATTTCGTGAGCCTTTCTGTGAGTGTCAGGGCTTTTGGCGTACTTGCCAAGCTGTTATTTACAGTGGGGGAAACAATCGACTCAACAGTGCGGGTACGGCAACTTCAACGCGTAAAATGCGCTGGCCAATATGGACAGAAACACAGCCGGCTGCGGTCATCTCTTCGACTTCGCGGGTGACAAAGCCTCCTTCTGGACCGACGCATAACAGCGTTTCCTGGAGTTCTGCCTGGGGGCAGATAGCTGCCTGTCGCGGGTGAGCGACCAGAGCACGGCGACCTTTAATCAGTGACGGCAGTAGAGTGTCGCGAAAGTCACGCCAGCGCCGTACCAGGTGAACGTCTGGCATTCGAGTGTCGACACCTTGTTCCAAGCCCAGTTTTAATTCTCGCTCAATGGCTGGCATGTCCAAAATTGACGATTGCCAAAAGCTTTTTTCCACGCGCTCTGATTGAATAAGGTAGAGCTGCTTTACGCCCATAGCGGCAATAGTTTGCAGCGTCCGTTTGATCATTTTGGGGCGGGGTAAAGCCAGTGCCAGCGTTACCGGCAGTGGCGGTGGTGGCGGTGTGTCCAAAGTAAATTCGAGGCGCGCAGATTGCTTATCCAGATGAACGATTTGAGCTTGCCCCATGAAGCCATTGAGCATGCCAACGCGAAGCGTATCGCCTGTTGTCATGCGAGTGATACCAGTCAGATGCTGCAAGCGCCGCCCATCAATCTGAGCCAGATCCGGGGCGAGCAGATCCGCCGGTTCCAGTAAAAGCAGGTTCATGAATGGTGTGAGCCTAGCGACGGTAGAAATGGTGTCCCCGAGACGATTCGAACGTCCGACCTAGCGCTTAGGAGGCGCTTGCTCTATCCAACTGAGCTACGGGGACAGGGCGCGCAGAGTATAACAGCTCTCTTCGCTGGCGGAAAATTCAATGACAATGCCGTTCACTGGATGCATAAGACGGTGCTTTAGACGCGTCTTTACGTCAACATGTTAAGATTGCCGCCCTACCATGAAATACCAATAGGGCTCGTCAACTTAAGGTGTGTAGTGTCTCAACAAATAAAGCCGGTGACCCCGACGGTCAGTGTGATAATACCCGTTTTTAACGAAGCGGATGTCATCAAAGACGCCTTGTTGACGTTGCAAGCAGAGCGTTCTCAAGGATTAGAAATTATTGTGGTCGATGGTGGTAGCAGTGACTCGACGGCCGAACAAGCGAAGACATTGGCGGATAAAATCATCACAAGTGCGCCCGGACGCGCGCGTCAAATGAACGCTGGGGCGTCTCTTGCCCAGGGGGATTGGCTGGCATTTTTGCATGTGGATACCCGCCTCGATGAAAATTTGACGGGCGTATTAGGATCATTACCCTCGGGTTGGGGGTTCTTTCGCCCGCGTTTGAGCGGCCGTCATCCGATGTTTCGCGTCATTGAATTCTGCATGGCCTGGCGGTCGCGACTTAGCTCTGTAGGTACGGGGGATCAATTGCTGTTTTTCCATCGTGATTGCTGGGCACAGCTAGGTGGGTTTACTGACATCCCTCTGATGGAAGACATCGACATTTGTAAACGAGCCCGGCGCATCATGCGGCCCTGCTGTCGTCAGGAGCGTGTGGTGACCTCGAGTCGCCGCTGGGAGCAACAGGGTATCGTTAAAACGATCCTATTGATGTGGCGCTTGAGATTGGCTTTCTGGTTGGGGGTATCACCAAGTAGGCTACACAGGTCTTATCGAACCAACGTTCGCTAAGAGCCTGTGAATCTTAACGTGCAGTTCGCAAGACCGATCAGACTTTAATAAAGTTGTGGCTGGCGTTTTGTTTGTGGGCGCTGCCGGTTGAATTGTAAAGGCGAGGTGTCTCGACGGTTTGTCCGCGAACCAGCGTCATCAGTTGACGCAAGGTACGTTGGCCTCGGGCGATAATTTTGCCATTGATTTCATTTTGGCGCTGGCAGTCGTTGAGCGTTGAAACGAAGTCATTCCACAATTCGGGAAGTGTGGTTGCGTCGACGTCTTCCAAAAGCTGTTGCCAAGCGGCTTGGGATTCTTCCGCGTCGCCCCCAGGCTGCTTGATTCTGCCCAGCTGTACCAAGAGTTGAGTCCTGGCCTTTGAGCCCTGTTCAAGGGCCGTCATCAGACGCTGCTTTTCTGCGATTACCTGTAAGATAATCTGTTCGTCGCGCTGGTTGAGTGACTCAAATTCTCGCCCTAAGAGCTCCAAAAGTTTTACCGCAGTTTGCAAGTCTCGTTTGATCGCATCAGCCAGGCGATCGGGGGCGGGGAGTTTTACGTTGCCGTTAGCAGCCATCAGTGTAACCTTCAAGTCAGGCGAGCGAAGCTTTTTCGCTGGTGGCCTAAGTATAGACCAGCTTTGGAATCCCAGCTGGCAACGCCCATTTGATTAGGCGTTTGATGATGGGCAGCCACCAGTAATGTCTTAAAACCAATCGTCTTTGGCGATCATGTTGCTGGCGATCTTATCGGCATCCAGATTGTAGCTGCCGTCCGCCAGTGCTTGCTTAATCTGAGCGACTTTTGCGCTATCCACGTCGCTGGACTCGCGAATCTGCGACTCCAATTTGTTCAATGTTTGGGCGCGATTACTGAGCGAAACATCACTCTGATCGCCAGATTTGCTCTGTGAAGAAGAGGGCGCTGACTCGGTATTGTGGATAACAGGTTTGCTGTTACGCGCATCAATCCGGCTGTTGCCGCTTCCGCCAGAGGGAATATTGTTTCCAGAATCTATAACCATGACTCTTGTTTCCCGAAAGTTGGGCTGCAAAGTATCGCTCTGAAGCCGTATGTAAGCCGCATTTTCCATAAGATCAGTGGCTCTCCCTAAGAGTAGCGGCCGGGTTTTTAAAAACTTTAACGTATTTTAGCGGTTTTTTTACTACCGTCGAAAACCTGTGCTATAGAGGGACTTCCACCTGTCCCGGACCGACGATAAAACCGCGAACCACGCGCTCTGAGCGCAGATTCTGCACGTCGATCTGATCGCCAACACTGCCTTTATTCATGGCAATCCCCGATGTCACGACGCTCATAGAGCCACTTTTTGCCCGAATTTGTATCTGGTCACCCTTGTTGACGGCCAGAGGAGCAATGACTTGAGAACTGCGGATGATCTCTCCGGCGCGAATTGAGCGTTTCGCTGCCATACCAACGACGCTTTCGGCGCTACTGTAGCTGCTCGTACCCATGGCAGAAATAGCGCGACGTTGGGTTTCGACGTCGCGTGCCGTAATGGTATCCCCTCTGGGGATGGCGTTGACGGCGACCGCGACCAGGCGCCGACGTGAGACATCCGCGGTCACATAGAAAGACCAGCCGGCGGCAAGCTCACAGGATACCTTTACCGTAACGTTGGATGCGTTCCGAGCTCTGCCATGCAAGCTGTACGTCAAAGGACTGTCACATTGCTGCAAACGCAGCCGCGGATCCGGAGTGTTGACGGATATACTGAGCTCATCGTCCGGAGCCTGTGCGGACAGGATATCTTCGAGAAAAGCCGTAGTTTCATCGCCGATTCGCTGCAGGTATGCCTGGTTAGATTCTGTCGCCTCGCTGTTCAGTGCGAAAAGTCCCAAAGCGCAGGCAAATAGGGGATAAATTTTTAAAAGTTTTCTCTTCATGACCTATGCTTTATGAAGTAGGACAGAGTAAAAAAAGCCAAAAGATTTTTTCCTTGCCGCCGCTAATAACCAACAGATAGTCGTTGTTGTCGTGTGGCTAATGTTTCTGACGGCGGCTTTTACCTGTGTCAGACAATCCTGGCGTAGTGGCAATTCTCTGGCGCTTTCCGACGTATTCGGAAGTGGTATCTCCTAAAAAGCAATAGCTATGCCAGCGGATTTTTGACGGATGAGAGTGTGAGGAATATAAATGGCGGGTGTATTAGACACAGTCAATCAGAGGACGCAGCTGGTCGGTCAAAACCGGTTGGAGCTGTTACTGTTCCGTCTGGCCAGTGATCAGCTCTACGGCATCAACGTCTTTAAGGTAAAAGAGGTGCTGCAGTGCCCTCCATTAAACGAGATTCCCCAGCGCAATCCAGTTGTCCGAGGTGTTGCGCATATTCGAGGGTCTACGGTTTCCATACTTGATATGAGTCAGGCGACAGGCAATACGCCGCTGGAAAACATTCAGGATTGCTTTGTCATCATTACGGAATACAACCGTTGTACTCAGGGCTTCCTTGTTAGAGGTGTCGAGCGAATCGTCAACATGAACTGGGGTGACATCCATCCACCACCAAAGGGATCGGGCAAAGAGAGCTATTTGACTGCCGTGACGCAAGTTGAAAGTCGACTCGTGGAAATTATCGATGTTGAAAAAATTCTTGCCGAGGTCGCGCCGCCACGGGAAGAGGTGAGTGCGGGCGTTATTGAGGATGGCATCGCCGAGCGCGTTATCGAGCGTCACATTCTCATTGCTGACGATTCGACCATTGCCCGCAAGCAGGTGCAGCGGGTTGTGGAGTCCATGGGTATCAAAACGACGCTTAAAAAAGATGGTCGCGAAGCGTTGACCTTTCTCGAGCAAATGGTCGCAGATGGTAAGAATCCCATGGAGGAACTTATCATGGTGATTTCTGACATCGAAATGCCGGAAATGGACGGCTATACGTTTACATCGGAAGTGCGAGATAACCCTGCGCTGAAAGATCTCTATATTGTTTTACATACGTCCCTCAGCGGCGTTTTTAATGAGGCGATGGTGCGTAAAGTCGGTGCTAATAACTTCTTAGCTAAGTTTAATCCCGATGAGCTCGCTCAGCGCGTCAATAGCCGAATTAAAGACATCACTGGAGAAGATGTACTGCCCCCCGATGAAGTGGCGGACAGCTAATGGCAGCAACAGGAGCGGTTATTTCCATGAGGGACAAGGCTAACAAGGTATCTCGAAACAGGCTAAGAGGTTTGGCTTGAACGCGGGAGATTTTAATTGTTTCAGGGATTTTCTCTATCGCAACAGTGGCATTTCTCTGGCGCTCAACAAGCAATACCTCGTCGACATTCGTTTGCGGCGTTTGATGCAGGAGCACGGCACCGCCGATCTTGCTGCTCTGGTTCGAAAAATTGAGCTTCCACAAAATGCGTCGCTGAAGAGGGAAGTCATCGACGCGATGACAACCAACGAAACCTTCTGGTTTCGTGATGGTTACCCCTTTGAGTATCTCCAGCGCACCTATGTTCCCGAATTGCTAAAAGCGCCAGCACGGGAGCCCATTCGTATTTGGTCTGCTGCCTGTTCAACCGGACAGGAGGCGTATTCGATCAGCATGCTTAGCGATATATGCTCGCGACAATTTGGTGGCAGTCGTGCGCGGGATATTCGAATTGTCGGGACAGATATTTCCTCCCGGGTGTTGGCAGAGGCCAGAGAAGGGGTTTACGACTACAACGCAGTCGCGCGCGGATTGCCGGCCGGGTATTTGGACACGTATTTTGATGTTCTACAACCGCAACGCTATTGGCGCATCAAATCCAATATCGCCGCGCGGGTCGACTTTCGCTCACTGAACTTGTTGGATTCTTTTGCCAGCATGGGGCGGTTTCACGTGATCTTCTGTCGCAATGTGCTGATTTATTTCGATGCCGATACCAAAAACAGTGTTATCAAAAAGTTTCATCAGGCGCTCTACCCGGATGGCTTACTCTTTCTTGGTGCTTCGGAAAATGTTTCCGGTTTAAGTGATCATTTTGAAATGGTCAATGCCAACCCCGGCATTGCGTATCGTCCTATCCCCAGATCTTTTTAAGCGACACGGGTTTGCCGCCAAAGCGGTAATGCCTTGCCCGTTCTTGCCGTTGCTGTTCGTGACTGAAATAAAAAGTCTAATAAAATCATTAGGATAAAAATAAATATAAGCGTGGCACAGGGATTGCTGTAAGCCTGAAAGACAAAGAATTTGCACGTCAGGTATTCGATTATGGCAATCACTTTTGACTCAGCGCTGGGCATTCACGACGACGCTTTAAAGTTTCGTAGTCAGCGCTCTTCCGTATTGGCGAACAATCTTGCCAATTTGGATACCCCGAATTACAAGGCTCGAGATATCGATTTTCAGGCGGCGTTAAAGCGCGCTGAAGAAGAGACGCAACGCATGAAACTCGCCACAACTGACGGTGCGCACATCGAGAAAGCGGGCTTAGCCGATATGGATGACAGCCTGCTGTATCGCACGCCTACCCAACCCAGCATTGATGGCAACACCGTGGAAGAGCATGTTGAGCATGCCAAATTCATGGAAAACACCCTCGATTTCCAATCGTCTTTCACCTTTCTGAACAGCAAGTTTAAAGGTCTGAATACCGCGTTGCGCGGCGAATAAGGAGACGCATCATGCCACTCGCCAATGTATTTGATATCGCAGGATCAGGAATGAACGCTCAGAGCGTTCGTTTGAATACCACCGCCAGTAATATGGCCAACGCACAATCTGCCAGTTCCAGTACAGATGAAGTGTATCGCGCTCGCCATCCGGTATTTAAGGCTGTTTATGAAGGCGCAATGAATCTTGATGCCAAAGACGTTGCCGTACAATCGCAAGCCGGCGTAGGTGTGATGGGGATTGTCGAGAGTGATGCGCCCTTGCAAGCACGCTACGAGCCCTATCATCCGGAAGCCAATGAAGAAGGCTACGTCTATTACCCCAATGTTAATGTAGTGGAAGAAATGGCCAATATGATTTCTGCTTCCCGGTCGTTTCAAACCAACGTGGAAGTGATGAACTCGGCAAAGCTGATGGTGCAGAAAGCGCTGACGCTCGGTCAATAAATTGTTAAAGGTGATTGGCGATGGACGTTGTCAGTAACGAAATCTCCAGTGTTCTGGAGCAGTACACCAGAACAGAAGAAGCTGAAACTACCGGCAGTAACGAGCTGGGCAAGGATGAGTTTCTGCAGCTGCTTGTGACGCAGATGGAGAATCAGAATCCACTTGAGCCGCAGGACAACGGTGAGTTTATTGCACAGCTGGCACAGTTCAGCTCTCTGGAAGGTATCGATAACCTCAACGCTACCATGGAGGGCTTTGTTTCCAGTTACCAGTCGAATCTGGCGCTCGAGGCTACGGCTCTGGTTGGGCGTCAGGTTCAGGTGCGCACAGACAGCTCCTGGATGACGGAGGGTGATCCATTTACCGGTGTCATCGAGGTGCCCAGTGCGACCAGCACACTGACGGTGTCGATCTACGATGCGTCAGGGCAAGTGGTGAAGAATATGGATTTAGGCGTTCAGGCTGAGGGCGAGGTTGGGTTTACCTGGGATGGAACCAACAACAGCGGTGAAGCGCTTGCCTCAGGCATGTATACGGTGAGCGCTGAAGCGCAAATTGACGGTGAATCTCAGCAGCTGGAAACGCTGTTGGGGGCCAACGTCAACAGCGTAACACTGGGGGCAACCAGCAGTGAAACTTCATTGAATTTAGAAGGTATTGGCAGGGTAGCCCTGTCAGAGGTGCAAACCATTCAATAGCGGTGCTGTGTTTAAAACCGCAGCTTAGTGATAGCAGACAGAGAAGTAGAGGAATTCGGCCATGTCATTCAATATTGGTCTCAGCGGTATACGGGCGGCAGACAGTGATCTGCAGGTTACTGGTAATAACATTGCCAACGCCAGCACCACCGGTTTTAAGCGTTCGCGAGCGGAATTTGGCGACCTTTATGCAAGTTCGATCGTCGGCTCTGCCGCAGATGCTCCGGGTAACGGTGTGGCCTTAACGGATATTTCTCAGCAGTTTACCCAGGGAAATATCGCTTTCACCGAGAACGTTTTGGATCTTGCAATTAATGGTACCGGGTTTTTTGTGCTCAGTGATAATGGCGATCCTTCCTATACAAGAGCCGGAATGTTTTCGACGGATGAGCAAGGTTATCTGGTCAATAATTCCGATCTTAAATTGCAGGGTTTTGCCGCTGATGAAGAGGGCAATATTGTCAACGGCGTCCTCACCGATTTGCGTGTGCAAACGGGCATTCAGGCGCCTCAGCAGACGACAGATGTTGATTCGCAATTAAACCTTGATGCCCTGGCGTTGGCACCGGTTGAACTAGTGGCAACATCGAACGGCACAGCTGTACTAACGCCAACGACGCCAGATGCTGCGCAAACCAGTGTGACATCCGAATTTGGGTCGGCTACCGACTTTAGCGCTGATCAGGTAACGGTGAGTTTCAGTATCCCCGGTACCACGGCGCCCGCAGGTTTAACCCTCAACGGCAATATTCCGGATCTGGCGACACTCGTCAGCACATTGAATACGTATTTTGGTGGTCTAACGACGCCTTACAGTCAATTGCAAGCGTCTGCGAACGGAACCGAGTTGGATATTTCTCTGACCGGCACGGAAGCGATGAACGACACCAATTTTTCGGTGAACCTGACCAATGTGTCGGGCAATGGCATCGATGCCTTTTCGAATCTGGTACCGGAAATTACTTCCGGTATCTCTTCCACTTACCAAGCGCCCGACAATGGCTATAATCCCGGCCAGCTCAATGTGATTACCGCAACAGGTATTGAGTCACTCGATTTGACGACCGAGCCCGGCGCCAATGCCACGGCGCTGCAAATCGCCGATTACCTGAATGATGAAAGTCAGAATCAGCTGCTTGGAATCAACGCGGATGCGCGGACTAATGTGCGTCTCTCAAACATCGGTGCGTTTAATGACGACGAGCTGTTTTTAGCGTTGAAGTCTTCCAATGAAGACGGGGATACCACCTTCCTCACATTAAATCCGGCCGGTGGTGCCGGCAGCATTGAACAGCAGATTGTCGATGCTATTAATGAAGCAAATGTGCCTGGATTGTCGGCCGAAATTTCCAGTACTGGCGTCGTCGATATTGCGGCGTTGAATGGTGAAGATATCGTCATTCAAAACCAAAGCGCAACGGAAACTCTGGATTATGTCTCACTGACAGATTTTGGCGGAAACCTGTCTGTACCTGCCTCGAGCCCAGGTGTGCAAACTCTGAATTCGGGCCTGCAGGTGGCTGTCGGTGGTGAATTGGATATTACCGTTGATGACGGCATTAGCATTGAGGCGAACACCACAGGTACCCCCGGTAATATCTGGGGCGCGTTACCCGGCAACTCCAGTAATACCTTTGATCCCAATAACGCAGAAACCTACAACTCCGCAACTTCAGTCACCATCTACGACAGTCTCGGTCAATCCCATGTCATGACCCAGTATTTTGTCAAGGAAAGGACTGATCCCACCAACATCAACGGCACCAGCAATACCTGGTCCATGTACGTATTGATTGATGGTGAAAACGTGGGTAATCCTCCGGCGGGAAGTAACTCCCCCGGCCTGGCGCAATTCGAATTGAAGTTTCTATCTGACGGCACCTTGAGTACAGATTCAGAAGGTCCCTACCTGATCAGTAACTGGACGCCGCTCGATGAATCCGGCAATTACAACGGCGCCTTGGGGCCAGATACTGCCGGTTCTTTGCCGCTGGAAGTGCCCGAAACTTCGTCAAATTTCACCATCGATATTGCTGGAACCACGCAATTCGGCAGCGACTTTTCGGTGAATGATGTCGAGCAAAATGGATATACTTCAGGACGCTTGACCGGTTTAAATATTGATAGCAGCGGCGTTATTTTTGCTCGTTTTACCAACGGTCAAGCTCAGACTCTGGGACAGATTGCCTTGGCTGGATTTACGAACGAGCAGGGGTTGCAGCCCGTTGGTGAAACGGGTTGGGTTGAAACCTTTCAGTCGGGTGATCCGTTGGTTTGGCTGCC
Source organism: Pseudomaricurvus sp. ABR4_320 (assembly GCF_056159445.1). NCBI lineage: Bacteria > Pseudomonadati > Pseudomonadota > Gammaproteobacteria > Cellvibrionales > Cellvibrionaceae > Pseudomaricurvus > Pseudomaricurvus sp. ABR4_320. The sequence goes on from NZ_JBSWVF010000004.1 coordinate 164,208, forward strand.
GGAAACCGGGGATTTTGGTGCGATTCAATCGGGTGCTTTGGAAGAATCCAACGTCGATCTTTCTGAAGAGTTGGTGAATCTAATCATTGCCCAGCGTAATTATCAATCCAATGCGAAGACGATTGAAACCGCTGATCAGGTGACTCAGGCTATTCTCAATATTTAATGACCAGCGGCAGGGCTGATGATTGTTCAGCCCTGTTCGTTTTTCCTTCACTAAACGTCAAGCGTTACTTGCCGACTACCGCTGTAGAAGTCGCGCAAGCGATTCTCCCGCCTTAAAAAACCGAACGCCAACATTGGCCTGGTCCTTGCTCTATCCCTGGTAAGTGTCATTTTTTTTTTCATAGCGGCAATTTTTTTCCCGTAGTGACAGGTTTTTCCGACGGGAAAAAAAGGACGGAGACATAACCGATGGATAAAGCGCTTTACATAGGTATGACCGGCGCCAAAAACAATATGTTAGGTCAGAGTATTCATGCCAATAACTTGGCGAATGCCAATACAACGGGATTCCGATCTGACTTTGAACAAGCGCGCAGCATGCCGGTTTACTATGGTCCTGGTCACCCAACACGGGCTTACGCGCTGACAGAAAATCCCAGCAGTGATTTTACTCAGGGGCCATTAATTGAAACCGGCAGTGAGTTGGATTTCGCAGTACTGGGTGATGGCTTTCTCGCTGTTTTGGGGGCGGATGGTACAGAGGCCTATACCCGTGCCGCGTCTCTTACCCAAGGGCCCAATGGAGAATTGTTGACGGCCAACGGATTGCAAGTGATGGGCGAAGCAGGGCCGATTTTCATGCCTCCAAGCTCGAAAATTGATATTGGTCTGGATGGTACGGTCACCAGTCGTGGCGCAACACCATTGGACTTGGTTCAGCCGGACAGAATCCGTTTGGTCAATCCCAATGTGGAAGATCTGGAGAAGGGCGAGGACGGTCTGTTTCGCTTGAAGGACGGTACTCAAGCGGCGATTGACGGAGCCATCCGATTGAGCCCTGGGTTTTTGGAAGGCAGTAACGTTAATCCCATCAATGAATTTGTCGACGTCATTTCTCTGTCACGTCAATACGAGCTCAACACCAAAATTATGAGCACTGCGAAGGCAAATTCGGAAGTATCGGCGGAGCTGTTGCGAAATTCTTAGTAACAACCAGACATTTCAACAGCGTTAGTCGCATGTATTAACAGTATTACGGTAGCAGAGGTTTCAAAATGTTAAGAGCACTCTATGTCAGTAAGACGGGCTTAAATGCTCAGGATACCCAGTTGAGTACCATTGCACACAATCTGTCAAACGCCTCGACCGTTGGCTTTAAGCGCGATCGTGCGGTGTTTGAAGATTTGTTTTATCAGATCCAGCGCCAGCCGGGTGCTCAGTCAACCCAGGATACGCAACTCCCTTCGGGCTTGCAGTTGGGGGCCGGTGTCAGGGTTGTCGGCACGCAAAAAGAATTTACCGAAGGCAGTATGCAGATCACTGAAAACAGTCTGGATGTGGCGATTGATGGTGATGGTTTTTTTCAGTTTCTGGCACCGGATGGCGACATTATTTACAGCCGTAACGGCCAGTTTCACCTGAATGCCCAGGGGGATATTGTTAACGCGTCCGGCTTGTTGCTGCAGCCTGGAATAACCATTCCCGACGAAACCATTCAAATTTCGATAGGTGATGATGGCACCGTTTCGGCAACCATCGCCGGTCAGGACGCCCCCTCGGAAGTCGGGCAGATTGAATTGGTGAATTTTATCAATCCGGCGGGTTTGCAGGCGATGGGCGAAAATATGTTTCGTCAGACAGCGGCCAGTGGCGATCCGGTTGCCGGTGAACCTGGGTTGGATGGTCTGGGTTCCGTAAAGCAGGGGATGTTGGAAAACTCCAATGTCGAAATTGTTGAGGAAATGGTCAACATGATTACCACCCAGCGGGTATACGAACTCAATTCCAAGGTCGTATCGCGGGCGGATGAAATGTTGCAGTTCCTCAATCAGAGCCTCTAATTTTAATCACTGATAGCGTGATAACCATGTTCAAATCTAACACCCACAACAGTAGAGTCTTTACAGCACGATTCCGGTTTGCTCCTCCGGTACGGTTGTTGCGGCCTCTGTTGTTGGGTGTGGGTTTGATATTGCTCAACGGCTGCGCGACTCAGTCCTCGGTACGCCCTGGTGATCCCGCCTATGCGCCGGTTATGGCCGCACCGTCACCCATTCCCGATGCAGAGCCCGGGTCAATTTATCGCGCTGGGTATGGTATGGAGTTGTTTACAGATCGTCGTGCTCGGCATATCGGTGATGTGATTACGATTGTCTTGAATGAGCAAACGGTCTCACAGAAAACGACCAATGTCTCCGTCGTTAAGGACAGCACTGCGAATTTTAACGCGCCAAATATTCTAGGGACTTCACCATCCTTCAAGAATTTTTCACTGGATACGGATATACAACAAAATCGCGATTTTAGTGGCGGTGCGGACGCGGACCAAAGTAACAGTTTACAGGGCAATATCAGTGTCACCATCGCCGACGTCCTACCAAACGGTAATCTGATTGTACGGGGAGAAAAATGGATGACATTGAACAGAGGTGATGAGTTCATCCGGCTTAGTGGCGTCATTCGTCCCGAGGATATCAGTCCGGATAACAGTGTGCTGTCAACAAAACTGGCGAATGCAAGAATTTCCTACAGTGGCACCGGAGAACTGGCAGAAAGTAACCGGATGGGCTGGCTAAGCCGTTTCTTTAACAGCTCTATTTGGCCCTTTTAGGTATGTGGTAATGAGTGCTTCAAAGAATGTTCTGATAACGCTGTTACGCTGGTTGGGTGCAATCGTTATCCTGCTGATGGTTGGACAGGCGCACGGTGAGCGAATCAAAGATCTCGCTGATGTCGCCGGTATCCGTGACAACAAACTGTTGGGGTATGGTTTAGTCGTCGGTCTGGATGGAACCGGCGACAAAACCAACAGTGCGCCTTTTACGGCTCAGGCCTTCAGCAGCATGCTCAAGCAATTCGGTATCACCATCCCAGAGGGTGCGACGATTAATCCGAAAAACGTCGCTGCGGTTATGGTGCATGGCGAGTTGCCAGCGTTTGCCAAGCCCGGACGAAAAATCGATGTCACCGTATCGTCTATTGCTGACGCGAAAAGTTTGCGCGGTGGCACCTTGCTGATGACGCCACTCAAAGCGCTTGACGGTAATGTCTACGCGATCGCTCAGGGGAATTTGGTGGTGGGTGGCTTTGGTGCGGAAGGTGCCGACGGGTCACGGGTTACCGTAAATGTTCCCAGTGTCGGTAGAATTCCTAACGGCGCATCGGTCGAGCGCAGCTCGCCCAATAATTTCGCTGGCGGGCAACCCATTGTCTTTAATTTGCACCGCAACGATTTTACCACCGCCAAGCGCATGGCCGAGGCCATTAACAATATGCTGGGACCGGATGTGGCTCGGCCTATGGACTCCTCCTCGATTATGGTAGAAGCGCCGAAAGATCCGGCTCAAAAAGTTAATTATCTCGCGCTTCTTGAAAATATTGAGATCGATCCTGGGCGTGAAGCCGCCAGAATCGTCATTAATTCCAGAACCGGAACCATTGTTGTCGGGCAGGACGTTAGGGTTGAGCCCGTGGCGGTAACCCATGGCAGTCTAACCGTTACCGTAAACGAAGCCATAGCCGTGAGTCAGCCCAACGCACTTGGCGAAGGGCAGACGGTGGTGTTGCCGCAAACGCAAAATGTCGATGCCCAGCAGGAAATCAATCCCATGTTCAAACTGGATGGTGGCGCCAGTTTGGAAGATATTGTGCGAGCCGTAAATTTGGTTGGCGCAGCGCCGGGTGATTTGATGGCCATTCTCGAAGCCATGAAACAAGCTGGCGCACTTAAAGCCGATCTTATCGTTATCTGAGGTTTGGTACTCGATATGGAAAAGAACAACCGCTTGACCAATGCCGGAGCCCAATCGGATGTCTATACCGATTTGAGCGGGCTGCAAAAACTCCGTCGCATGTCGACCGGCGAAGGTGAGGAGCGACAGCAGGCGATGGAGGCGGTTGCCAAGCAGTTTGAGTCGCTGTTTATCAACATGATGATGAAAAGTATGCGCGACGCCAATGAAGCGTTTACGGACGACTCGCTGGGGAACTCGAACGATATGAAGTTCTATCAGCAGATGTATGATCAGCAGTTGTCCTTGTCGTTATCCGAGCGGGGGATTGGGCTTTCAGATGCATTAATTCGTCAAATGGGCGGTGAAGTCTCGCCTCCGCCATCGCGCAGTATTCAAGCGCTGGAGAATCCGTTTTCAGCAAGTTACCAAGCTGACTTTCCCAAGGTTGACGAAGAACCTCTTGCTTATATCGACACCCCTCAAATGGCTGAGCGCCAAGCGATGCTGGAAGGACTCAATGTCCTTTCCGAAGAGACGTTTGAGACACCTGCGGAGTTTGTTGCCGCTGTACGCCCCGCCGCAGAGGTTGCTGCTCGTGAACTTGGGGTCAATCCGGACGTGTTGATCTCTCAAGCCGCTCTGGAGACTGGCTGGGGCAGATACATGATTCGCCATGACGATGGCAGTAACAGTTATAACCTCTTCGGTATCAAAGCAGATAGCAGTTGGCAGGGTGATGTCGCTGTGGTCGGCACCATGGAATTTGTCGATGGCGTTGCGGTTCCTGACCGGGCCGGTTTTCGATCTTATTCTAGTTTCGAAGACAGTTTTACGGACTATGTACAGTTTTTGAAAGGGGGAAGCCGCTACGCAGATGCCTTGGCCTCGGGAGCCCGCAGTGAGGATTTTGTCCGTCAACTGCAAAAGGCAGGCTATGCTACAGATCCTGGCTATGCGGACAAAATTCTCGCCATCATGGAGTCTCTGCCTGGTGACGTGCGTTCAGGTAGCGGAGAGTAGCGGCGATGGCAGGATTACTGAATACTGCGGTCACGGGCTTAAAAGTCAGTCAAACAGCTCTGAGTACGACCGGTCACAACATCGCCAATGCCAACACGGCAGGATACAGTCGTCAGCGGGTTGAATCCGAGACTTCGCCTGCGAATGTCTACGGCAGTCATTATATCGGGACCGGTACCCGAGTCTCTGCCATCGAGCGGATTGTCGACGAATTTGTTGTTACTCAGTTGCGGGAAGATACGTCTTTAAACAGTGAGTTCAGCGCTTACACGGAAAACATTAAGCAGATTGACACACTGCTGTCGGATTCCAGCACAGGACTTTCCGGTGGCTTGGAAACCTTCTTTGCTGCTCTGGAGACGGGTGCCGATGATCCCACATCAATTCCCTCCCGTGAACTGATCATCAGTGAAGCGGAAAACCTGACACAGAGATTCAATACGCTGTACGAGCGGTTGTCGGACATTGCCGATAACGTCAATCAGAAACTGAGTGTTGCCGTTTCCCAGATCAACGCAATTGCCGAGAATATTGCACAGCTAAATGTCAGTATCGCTCAGGCTCTGGGTTCAACCGGAAAATCGCCTAATGATTTATTGGATCAACGGGAAGAGGCCTTACGTCAATTGTCAGAGCTGGTCGACATTGATGTTATCGAGCAGACAGACGGTTCGGTTAACGTTGCGATTGGTACCGGGCAATCCCTTGTGACCGGAAGTCTGGTGCGGGAAATATCCGTTGGTCCCGGTGAGGAAGATCCTCAGTCCTACGAAATTTCCTACAATGATCGCCTGGGTTCTCAGTCCATTACCCAGTTTTTAACCGGCGGAGAAATCGGCGGTATCATCCAGTTTCGTGATGAAGTGCTCGACACGTCCTTTAATGAACTGGGTCGCGTTGCTATTGTCCTGAGTGACGCAATAAATGAAGTTCACAAACAGGGGATCGATCTCAACGATAATTTTGGTGGTGACTTTTTTCTCGACGTCAATGACACCAGTCTGGTTACGCGCAGAGTGATTTCGGCCAGCTCTAATGCGCAACCGAATGACCGTGTCATGGCATTGGAGATTACCGACAGCAGCCAGTTAACCATCAGTGACTATCAGGTTGAAGTCAGTGATAACAGCACCAATTACACCATTACTCGGGAATCCGATGGTGCCATTGTCTATAAAGGCGCTCTGCCGACAAACTATCCGCAAACCGTGGAGTTTGATGGTCTGGCGTTGACCTTTGTATCCGGGAGTTTTCAGGAAGGCGATACCTTTACGTTACAGCCTACCAGAACCGCGGCGAGAGACTTTGAAACCGTGGTTGAGCGGGCAGATGAACTCGCCTTCGCCAGCCCGCTGGTGACCGGTGCGGATGAAGGCAATATTGGCAATGCGTCGATTACCTCTGGCAGTCTGACGAACTTGGAAGGTGTCGACGGAGCCGATGTCGGTTTGTTTACTGCCGATGGTAGTATTGCAACGCCACTTTTGGTGGTGTTTACATCGCCGACGACCTACGATGTGCTGGACAATTCTGATCCGGGAAATCCCGTGCAGTTATCACCTCCGGTGCGCAACCAGCCTTATATTCCTGGGCAAACCAACCAGCTTTTTACATCCGATGTCGGTCAGACCATCGTGGCGGCAGAAGGAGCGGGGCTCGGTATGTCTGCCATTACCAGTGGTGCATCGCCTCTGGCGGCACCGGCGAATGGATACGGCGTCGAGACGCTGACTTTTCGATATATCGATGCAGATACCGGCCGTACCAGTGAGCAGTCTGTCGTTACCGCTGCCGATGCGTCAGCGGCCGAAATTGCCGCTCAGCTGTCCAATTTAGATGGCGTTTCTGCGATTGCGAGAAACTCAGCGAGTTTGACGGACTTTTCCGGATTAACTCGTACGTCACCGCTGCAAATCAGTGTGAATGGTGTCGACTTGATTGAATACAACAGCGGCGTATTGGATGCCGCCGTGCCGGATCCTGCAGCAGATCCCGCAGCGTTCAACGACTATCTGGCCGAACGTATTAATGAAGAAGCCGCGCTTGCAGATTTAGGCATCAGTGCCATTGCCGGCACCAATGCGACGACAGGATTACCCGAATTGCGAATCAGCTCCACCAAAGGTGACGACTTAAATCTGTCGCTCACTGCTGGTGCGGGGGAGAGTATGACAGTCGCGGATTACAATGGTGGCAGTGGATCTCTGGTGGCGACGGGTGCGGGTAACGAAACCGCTGTGACCGTTGGCGGAACACTGGATGTCACCATGGCCTCGGGTATTTCCATGCGTACTAACCCAACGGTGAGCACCCTCTTTGGGGACAGTTCCGCTGCAGATTTTGCACAATCCAGCTATTTTGGTATCGAAGCCAGTATCAGTGGCGTGCCGGAAACCGGGGATCGATTCACCTTAAATTTCAACGAATCGGGTATTTCCGATAACCGCAACGCATTGGCGCTGGTGAATCTCTACGGTGAGGATCTCGTCGAGGATGGTTCTCGTACGCTGGCAGAATCTTACGCCACCTTGATTGAATTTATCGGTATCAATACCAATGCGGCAGAAATTAATTTAGAAGCTGCATCCCAGGTACTGACCCAAACAGAAGATTTACGTAATTCACTGTCGGGGGTCAATCTGGATGAAGAGGCTGCCAACCTGATTCAATTCGAGCAGGTATATAACGCCAATGCACAAGTGATCTCTGTGGCCAGAGATCTGTTTGATCGTTTGATCAATTCTTTCTGAGGTAATGGGTCGTGAGAATCTCAACGCTGCAAATTTTTGGAATTGCCAGTAATGCGATGGGCAAAGCCAACAGTGATATTGTCGAGACGCAAACCCAGATTTCGACGGGGCAGAGGATCCTCACGCCGTCTGATGATCCTGTTGCCACAGCTAAAATTCTGGAGCTTGATCGCGGACTGGCGCGTATTGAGCAATACGGCAAAAACATTGATATCGCCGAGAATAATCTGTCACTTGAAGAGGCGACGCTCGACAGCATCACGTCATTGGTGCAGCGGGTGAGAGAGCTCGCGGTGCAGGCAGGTAACACGGCAACCTATTCTCCGGAAGACTATGATGCCCTGGCATCCGAGGTCGATTCGAGACTGGAAGAGCTGCAGAATTTGTTAAATACGAAAAACTCTGCGGGCGACTATATCTTTGCAGGTTACAAAGGCGGCGATCAACCCTTTGTTGGCTCATCGGTTACCGGATTCGACTATACGGGCACAGAAGGGCAAATGAACATTAAAATCTCGGATAGCACCTCGATTGCGACCAGTGATTCCGGGAAAGATCTGTTTGTCGATATTGAATCGCTCAATAATACTGTGAATACCTCCGCCAGTAGTGTCAATCGGGCCAATCCGCCCGGAGCGATTAATTTTGGCCAAATCGTTGACCAGGAGGCTTACGACGAATTCTATCCAGAAGATATGGTGATCACCTTTCAAGAAGACAGTGACGTGATTCCTGCCGCCAGAAATTTCACCATCACTGAGCGCTCTACGGGCAATGTTATTGAAGCCAATCATGTGTATGTGCCCGGCGAGGAACTGGTGGTCAATGGTGTTCGCTTTAGCATTAGTGGGCTGCCAGCGGCGGCGAATGGAGCCCAAACCGGCGATCAGTTTTTTATTGAATCCTCTCCGACTCAGGACGTGCTAACCACACTTGCCCGGTTTAGTGACGCCATGAAAAACATGGATGGAACGACCGAAAGTCGAGATTTACTTGAGGATGTCGTAGCCCAGACCCTGGATAATCTGGACAGCGCCCAGACCAATATCCAGGAGGTAACGGCAGCCATCGGTGCGCGATTAAACACCTTGGAAAGTACGCGAGAGCTACATCTGGATACGGAGCTGGTTTCGAATGAGATCCTCTCGGATCTCAAAGACCTGGATTACGCTGAGGCTGCCAGTAGGCTGTCGGCTCAAACATTGATTCTCGAAGCCGCTCAGGCAGCCTTTAGCAAGGTGAGTCAGCTCACTCTCTTCAGCCGTCTCTAAAAGGTGCGGGTTTACTTGATAATTCGAACCGGGCCAAGAAAGTCCTTTTTGCCAATGTCCACACCTTTACTGCGTAAAATGTCATAGGCCGTAGTGGCGTGAAAATAAAAGTTTGGTTGAGAAAAACTCAGTAGAAAATTCTCAGTCGTAAACGGCATTTGGAAATTCCGTGACTCGAATGTCGTGTGACCGCCGATCAAATCATCGATCTCTGCTTTTGACAATGTCTCCAAATACTCGGTCGCAGTGGCCAACTTTTGCCGGAGCCCGGTGAAGTCGCCAGGCGGTTCGCTCAGGTCTGGCGAAAATGTACCTGCTTTTGCACCTTCAATCGCACGGACGCTGTGTGTATGCACAGATTTGATTTGGTAGCTAAATGGGAGCATGTCATCAGCCAATTTGCAGTCAATCAGTTGTGCGGCAGGGGTGCTGGACGTGCTGCACCAGTCTTCTGCCTTATCGAGCAGACCTTGGCAGGCGGCGATGATCTGAAGGTAAGACGGGATGGTTGCTTCGTAGAGTGAAAATGTCATTGAGATATCCTCATTATTTTTCACCGTTAGGATATCTGACTTTGGCGTGTTAATCACGAGGCAGCGAGCTGCCTTAATGGGCTAGAGTTTGCCGGTTGACGCGTATGACTTTACCGCACTTGATCCCGTTCGGGCTGTGCGCAAAGCCGATGCTGTTTTTCCCTTAGCATTGTTGAGTTCGCTGGCGATCTCGCGATTCAGTTGCGTCAGTGTATTCAGCGTAGAACGCAGCTCATCCGGTAACGTTTTGGGAATGCCTTTTTTTGTCAGGGCGGCTTGTCGCTGTTGGCGATGCTGCTCTAGGGATTCGACGGCTTGCCAGTTGCCTTCCCGGCATTCACTTAGAAGCGCTTCACTGAGTTCGAGCAGTCCCTCGAGTTCGTCGATTAATTCTTCAATGGAAACCATCTTTACCTCTTTTGTTTGTCAGCAGGGCTGCAAAACGTTATGCGAACGCCGGTGGTAGGCAAGACTTTGCAGGCAGAACGCGGCAGCAGCTTGCCGCTTCAGTATAGCCGACGGTGCTCTTGACGCGCCCGGTCTTGTCTCGACAGATAAAAATAAGCAATAAATACAGTTGGTTACAGAAAAATAATGCGGCTGGCATAGGGGTTGCAGTTGGTCTGCCAAGACGATGCTGCGTCGGGCTTTTTCCCTGCGGTATCGGGATAAGTAACGTCTGGAAAACTTCCGACGCAGTATCTTCGCAGTAAGTTTGCTGTCGACCGACTCGGTTTGCACAGACCTACTGGCGATCTGGCAGCGCTCAACCACAGGAGACACGTTATGCCATTAGTTATTAACACCAATGTGGCGGCAATTAACTCTCAGCGCCAGTTGGTTAAATCCGGCCTCGAGCAGGACCAGGCCATGGAGCGTCTGTCTTCGGGCAAACGGGTCAACACCGCCGCTGATGATGCCGCTGGTCTGGCCATCGCCAACCGAATGACATCGCAAATTATGGGCTTGGATCAGGCTGTTCGAAATTCGAACGACGGCATCTCCATGATGCAAACCGCAGAAGGCGCCCTGGATGAAACCACCTCGATTCTGCAGCGTATGCGCGAATTGGCGATTCAATCGGCGAACGGAATTTACTCCGATGATGACCGGGCTACGATCGATGCAGAAGTTCAGCAGCTGATTGAAGAGGTGGATCGTATCGCCGATACCACCACGTTTAACGGCCAGCTATTGCTTGACGGCAGTCTTGGGAAAGTAGATCTGCAAATTGGTTCGCAAGCATACGAAACGGTCACACTGGAAGTTGGATCCATGTCTGCCGGTACGCTGGGTGGTTCTGGTGGCGACATTATCGGTGAAGCCATGACCAACGGACTGGGTGATCTCACCACCGTGGCTGCTGCAGATTTTTCCATCAACGGGGTTGATGTCAGCGCTCTGACTGGTACGGCATCGGTTAGCGAAGCCCTTTCCATCATGAATGCGGATTTTGATGGGTTGGGAATTGAAGCGGGGTCGCTGGTGAATTTTACCGCGTCTTCGGTTGGTGATGGGCAGTTGGTTGCTGGAACAGATACTTTGGCAATTACGGTCGTTGACGGCGATCGAAACAGTTCGACTTATACGATTACCGGTACCAAGACTCTTGAAGATTTGGTCGACAAAATTAATGCGGACACAAGTATTACGGCTTCGATCGATGATAATGGTCGTTTAACCGTCTCGCAAGAAGGCGCAGAGTCTATCGCTTTTAACGACTCGACCGGTGGGGATGCAACGGGTGTCAGCGTTGCGACCGCTAATAATTTTGCGCTCACCTTTTCCAGTCAGGACGGTGATCCCATTATTATCGAGAACTCTGGGCTGACGACGGCAGAGGCTTTGGCTTTGGGCGTCAGCTTTACCGACAGCGAAGGGAATTTACAAAGTGCTGCCATTGCAGGTGCCGCTCAGACGATTAACGAAGGTGACATCATCATCAATGGCGTAGAAATTGATGAGTTCGTTGGTGTCGCCGGTGGGCCTACCAGTATGGCGAACGCAATCGAAGCCATTAACAAGCAGTCCGCAGAGACAGGCGTTGTCGCTTTTGCGTCGACTGCCAATACGATGGGGTTGCGCTCGGTGGGTGGTGATGTCATTTCTATCGAATATGGTAATGGCGCCAATGCGACCAATATTTTGGCGATAACCGGTTTGCAGGAGCAAAACGCTGCGACGGGCGCTGGTTCTGTTTCCAGTATCAGTGTGGCTACGGCCGACTCTGCTCAGAAGGCCATCGGTATTATCGATGAAGCGTTAGAGCAGATAAATGCGGTCCGCTCTGATATGGGTGCTGTGACGAATCGTCTGGAGCACACCATTTCTAACTTGATGAACGTGTCGGAAAACACCTCGGCGTCTCGTTCACGTATTATGGATGCGGATTTCGCTGCAGAAACAGCAAACCTGTCTCGTGCGCAAGTATTGCAGCAGGCATCCCAGGCGATGTTGGCTCAGGCGAATGCTGCGCCGCAACAGGTGCTGCAATTGTTGAACGGTTAATTTCCGTCTTCTGTAAGCGGTCAGCCTTTTTTGTAAAAGCCCCTGAGACTCAAGTCTCAGGGGCTTTGTGCTGTCTGTCACAGGAACACGCATATTTGGTTCCCCAGTTTGTTAGCTTGTTTATTTATAAAAATTTCCCTTTTATTCTTTGTTTCGTAAGTTTTTGAAAAACAAAAAGATATTAAATTATTTTTGCTCGTGCCTGCCGCTATATTCCTTTTCACGCCGTTAAAGTTTCCTTTTTAGTCGTCGATAACCCTGACAGGAAGCATCGAAAGTTAAACCGATTATTCCGGATACACATTGAATAGCTAGTACTACCGCTGGCGCGAAGTTAAATAACCTTGTAGGAGGCACACCATGCCTTTAGTCATTAACAGTAACGTTCCATCGCTGAACTCCCAGCGGCAGCTGGTGCAATCCGGAATGGAACAAGATCAAGCCATGGAGCGATTGTCTTCGGGCAAGCGCATTAATACTGCTGCTGACGATGCGGCAGGTCTGGCCATCTCTAACCGCATGACCTCTCAGATCAACGGTCTGAACCGTGCGGTGGCCAACGCTAACGACGGCGTTTCCATGATTCAAACGGCAGAAGGGGCGCTGGATGAAACCACCTCGATTCTGCAACGTATGCGTGAACTGTCTATTCAGTCCGCGAACGGAATCTATTCAGATGCAGACCGCGCAACATTGGATGCGGAAGTTCAGCAGCTGAAAGATGAAATTGATCGTATTGCCGATACCACTACTTTTAATGGACAGACATTGCTGGATGGCTCTCTGGGTAAAGTGGATCTGCAGGTGGGTTCGCAAGCCAACGAGCTGATATCCATGGAGCTCGGCTCCATGAACGCGTCCTCTCTCGGTGGATCGGGTGGTGACATTATCGGTCAAGCAGCAACCAACGGCTTGGCAGACATCACCAGTCTTGATGCCGCTGGCGACATTACCATTAATGGTATTGATAACACCGCATACTCAAGTGCGACAACTGTGCAAGAAGCTCTCGACTTGATGAATGCCGATTTTAATTCGGTTGGTGTCGAAGTTAGTAATCTCGTATCTTACACAGCATCCACCGTCGGTGATGGCCTGTTAATCGCCGGGTCTGATACCCTAGACATTGCGGTTGTCGATAACAATGGTAATACCAATTCCTTCTCGCTAACTGGTACACAAACCATGGATGAGCTGGTTGATAAAATCAACTCGGACACGTCTGTTAGTGCGTCATTGGATTCGGAAGGTAAGTTGGTTCTGAGTCAATCGAATGTGGCGTCGATAACAATTACCGACACCGATACCACAGGTGATTCAGCCGGGTTCTCTACAGGCGGTGCGGCAGCGACACAAAACTTCTCAATGGTCTTCACCAGTACCGACGGCGATCCAATTACCATTGAGGCTGGTAATATAACTACCACTCAATCTGAAGCTCTCGGTGTTATGCTAACCGATGATCAGGGCAACTTACAGGGTCGTGCCGTTACGGGTACGGCGGACGTAAACGACGGCGACCTAATTATCAATGGCGTAGAAATTGAAGGCTTTGCCGGCGGTGCTGCGGCTGCGACCACTCTGGCTAACGCCATTGATGCGATTAATAAGGTCTCGGACGAAACTGGCGTTGTTGCCTACGATAACGGTAGTACTGCCATGGCGCTGCGTTCTGCAAGTGGCGACCCCATCTCTATCGAATACGGCGAGGGCATTACTGCCGCTAATGCTGAAGCTGCATTTGGTTTATCCGAGCAAAATGCCGCAGAAGGCGCTGGCTCTGTTGCCAGTATCTCTATCGGTACCCAGGCGGGTGCTCAGCGAGCGATTGACATTATCGACAGCGCGCTGGAAGAAATTAACGCAACCCGAGCCGATATGGGTGCGGTGAATAACCGACTCGATCACACGGTGAGTAACCTGATGAACGTATCGGAAAACACGGCGGCATCCCGCTCGCGTATTGTCGATGCGGACTTCGCAGCAGAAACGGCCAATCTGTCTCGGGCCCAGGTTCTGCAGCAAGCTTCTCAGGCGATGTTGGCTCAGGCGAACGCTGCTCCGCAGCAAGTTCTTTCACTGCTCCGCTAATGAGTCATCAATTAGCTCGGCGTCTGGAGCCGGCTGAATAGCCGGCCCGGATTTCACTAAAGAGTTAGAGAGGTAACCCACATGAATGAAGTATCAGGACAGCTGCCAACCGCGGCACTTACCCGGTCTGCTTCATCAAAGGGTGCTGTCGATGTCTCAACAGCTTCCGCTGAAACCGGCAAGAAATTGCCGGTTACAGAGGAGCTGCCTGAGCAGAAGAAAGCTGACACTCGTGAAGCGTCCCCACAGGATCTTCAGGATGCCGTCGCCCAGATGAACGAATTCGTTCAATCCGAGCGCCGCGATCTTCAGTTCAGTGTCGACGAAACTTCCGGTCAAACGGTGGTTAAGGTGATGGACCGTGACAGTGGCGATATTATTCGTCAAATTCCAAATGAAGTCTTTTTGGAGCTGGCACGAAACGTTCAAGAGAACGACGCCCTGAATCTGATCAACGTTCAAGGTTGATGTCGAAAACACTCTAGAGCAAAGTGGAGTACCAACCCGTTCCTGGTTGGCACTCCCTTTGCATTTTAGCGTTTACAGTAAGAATACATGGATTTTCTGCGGTAGACGTTGTCAAAAAATTTGTCCAATCCACCCTTCAAGTTTTTCTCGTCCCGCCGATAAATACTTTAACCGCAGCACAGAAGCAAAAGGCTTCAACACAGGTTATTCATTATGGTGGACTCAGTAGACAGCACAACCATTGGCAGCAACATCATTACCGCGCTGGGTGCCGGCTCGGGTATTGATACAGGCTCTTTGACCTCTCAACTGGTCGAATTGGAAGGCTCTGTCAAACAGAACACCATTGATACCAAACGCGAAACCATTGAAGCGCAAATTTCTGACTACGGATTGGTTCGAAGTGCGTTGTCGACTTTGCAGGAAAGTGCAGATCTGCTCGGTAATTCAGAAACGTTTAATACCAAAACGGCGACACTCGGCGAAAACTCCAGCATCGTTCCAACCGAGCTGGCAGAAGAGGCTCCGGTGGGCAACTACGCGTTCACGGTAGAGTCCATTGCGCTGTCGCAATCACTGTCTACGAGCTCTTCCTACGAAGATCCCAGCTCTGCGGTGGGCAAGGGGACCTTGACGTTTAACTTTGGCGAATGGAGTGAGGATCTATCCACTTTTACTGGGGATACCTCGAAAGAGTCCGTTACGATAACCATCGATGACAGCAATAACTCTCTGACCGGGTTGGCGAACGCCATCAATGAAGCGGATATGGGCGTCAAGGCCAGCGTCATCAACGACGGTGTTGATGGCTATCGCTTGCTCATCAGCGCGGAAACCGGCGCGAAAAATCAGCTTTCCATTACCGCTGCAGAAAATGCCTCGGCTCCAGGGCTGGCGAGCTTCAATTTTGATGAGACAACACAGGCTATAACGCAACAGCAGGCGGGGACCGACGCTCAGTTGACCTTCAACGGGTTGCCCATTTCACGCAGCAGCAATGACATTGATGATGTTCTAGAAGGCTTCAAATTCAGTCTCGCCAAGGCCACACCCGGTGAGGTGATTACCGTCAGCATTACTGAAGACACGTCGGTTGCTCAGGAAGCCGTGCGTGGTTTCGTCGATGCGTTTAATGCCTTTTTAGAGGCGATCGAGCCTGCGATTGGCTACAACGAAGAGATTGAAGACAACGGCAGTCTCTACCGTGATGCCACCACCAAAACGATATTGAATCAGATGCGAAATCTGATCAGCTCTGCGGTACCGGGGATTGAAGAAGGCTTTAACGCGCTGGCTAACGTGGGGATTCAAACCGAACTGGATGGTACCATCAGTCTAAATGAAGAGATTTTCAGTGAAGCGTTCGCCAGCAACTATGAGTTGATTAAAGATATTTTTACCCCGCAGGCGTCTTCCAGCTCTGATTTCATTACCGTTAATGGCTGGGGTGATAAAACCACACCAGGCTCCTATGAAGTGGAAATCACTGCAGACCCGGAACACGGCTATCTGACGGGTACCGCTCCCTCTGGCTCTCTGTTGAGTGATTTGGCCTCAGCCAGCACCTCACCGGGTTACTATACGGGCTCAAGTGCCGCGTCCAGTTTATTGGATGATCTGCTGCCTTCGTCAGGCAATCTAACCGGTGAGGAAGTTACCGCGCCATTAAACCTTTTGACGAATGGTGCTGCCAGTGGCGACTATGATTTTGCAATTACGATTGATGGTGTGGATTCTGCTGCGCCCATCAGCTTGCCTGTCATCGACTATCTGAATTATGACGACATGGCGTCTGCGCTACAGCTCGCCATTAATTCAGACGCCAATTTTTCCGGTGTTTCGGTCGCTTATGATACGGATCACTTTGTCATCACTGGGACGGGCAGTGGCGTTGAGTCCACAGTCTCCGTAACGGACATTGGTGCAGCCGCAGAGACGCTGGGATTGAGCACAGGAACATCCGTTCCCGGCACCGGTGGTGCCAACGACTTTGACTTCAGTTTGACGGTGGATGGTGTTGGCTCTGGTGTTATCTCGTTACCGCCGGGCAGCTATGCGGACCAAGATTCTGTGGCTGCTGCATTGCAGACTCAAATCAATAGTGACAGCAACCTGTCCGGTGCAGGTGTTTCCGTCAATGTCACCTGGAATAACGACCATTTTGAGATCCAGTCCCAAAGCTCTGGTGAAGGCTCGACCGTTTCGGGATTGGCGCCTATTGGTGGACTGGCCAGTCGACTCGGGCTGAGTGATGGAGAAGCCACTGCGGGCTCCCTGGATACCCAGGAGTATGATTTTACCATCAGTGTCGATGGTTCCACGTCAGAAACCATCAGCCTAACCCCAGCTGCCTATGGCAGTAACGAAGAATTGGCAGCGCACATACAGGATAAGATCAATGCCGACCCGACGCTGGCAGGTGATAACAAATCTGTTGACGTTAGTTGGGACGGCAGCCAGTTTGTTGTCACCTCAAATGGTTGGGGAACGCAATCCACGGTTTCCGTAACAGCAGTAGGCTCTCGAGCGGCTGATCTGGGCCTTGACACAGGTACATCAACCGCCGGTAAGGATGTCGAAGGCACCATCGATGGTGAACCCGCTTTCGGCTCCGGTCAGGTGTTGCTACCCGATCTGGATGCCGAGTCTTACGGTTTGAAGTTTCTTATTGAGCCAGGTGCAACCAATGCAACAATCGGCTTTTCCCGAGGTTTCGGTGATGAGCTGAGTAAACTCATCGACGCCTATTTGGAGTCCGGGGGCATCATTGCTGGAAGAGAAGATAATCTGGAATCGGATTTGGACGATCTTGACGACGATCAGGATCGACTGGATACCCGTATGACCGCTTACCAAGAGCGGCTGCAGGCTCAGTTTTTGGCGATGGAAACCATTATCGCCAGCATTGATTCCGATGCCTCTTTTCTTGAAGATCTTGCCGACCGACTGCCGAATACGGCCAGTAGCTAATCCCGTCAAGTCTTCTTAGAAAGCACGTTTTAAAAGATTGTGCGCGCCCCTTGCAGGCTTCTCCTACGACGTCTTACGTCGGCTTTGGCTGGCGCGTTCACTCAGGCGCATTTCTTGCTGCACCCTTTATAGCGGGGTTAGGTGACGGATTTCCGCCAATATTCTGACTCCGTCCTATACTCAGGGTATTCCGTTAGTTTCCGGTCAAGCATTTTGACGTCTGGGAAAACAGGTCAGGCGCAACGGCGCATGATGAAACCAGTAGATGCGGCAGGTAGAAAAGGGGTTTTATGAAAGCACTGGTGACCGGCGCAGACGGTTTTATCGGTTCCCACCTAGTCGAGCTGCTGCTCGCCAAGGGTTGGCAGGTAAGAGCGCTCGCCCAGTACAATTCGTTTAATCACTGGGGTTGGTTGGAAGACGTGCCCGACCTAAGCGAGGTTGAGCTGCGCTGTGGTGACATTCGCGATGCCGCGTTTTGTCGTTCATTGGTTGACGATGTTGAGGTGGTGTTCCATCTGGCGGCGTTGATCGCGATACCTTATTCCTATCAGGCGCCAGATTGTTACGTCGATACTAACATCAAAGGCACTTTGAACATTTGCCAGGCGGCGTTGGAAAAAGGTGTGCGGCGCGTGGTCCACACATCCACCAGTGAGGTGTATGGAACGGCGCAATATGTTCCGATTGATGAGAAGCACCCATTGCAGCCGCAATCTCCTTACAGTGCCTCAAAGATTGCCGCCGATGCGATGGCCCTAAGCTTTTATCACAGCTTTGATTTACCGTTGGCGGTGGCACGGCCTTTCAACACTTACGGTCCTCGACAATCTGCGCGGGCGGTTATTCCCGCAATTATTGCTCAACTGGCCGCGGGGAAAACGGAATTACAGCTCGGCGAATTGGCATCAACCCGGGATTTTAATTTTGTCGGCGATACCTGTCGCGGGTTTCTCGCCATTGCTGATAGTGATGAGGCGATCGGCAAGGCACTGAACATCTGTACGGGAAAAGAAATCTCCATTGGTGATCTCGCCCACCGCATTCAGGTGATCATGGGAACGGATTCGCCCATTGTCACTGATGATCAACGACTGCGTCCTGCCGGATCGGAAGTGTACCGCCTTTGTGGTGACCACAGGGCTCTGGCCGCTCTGACGGACTATCAACCAGAAGTCTCTCTAGAAGAGGGGCTTCAAAAAACCATCAATTGGTTTAGCCAACCTGAAAACCTTCGTCATTATAAGGCCCACCTCTACAATGTCTGAGCCGCTTTTTGACTTTATTCGCAGCTGGTTTCCCGATGAAAGTCCCATCGCTTTGCATCGCCCATTATTGGGCGACCACGAAAAATGTTATTTAAGCCGTTGTGTCGACTCGTCGTTCGTTTCATCCATTGGGCCCATGGTCAGACAGTTTGAAGAGCGCCTCGGGCAGTACACTGGCCACAAACACGCAATCGTAACGGTCAATGGGACTGCCGCACTACACTTGGGACTTTTGGCCCTAGGGGCAGATGCCAACTGCGAGGTCATTATGCAGCCGTTGACGTTTATTGCGACGGCCAATGCAGTTAATTACACAGGGGCTGCACCGGTCTTTGTCGATATTGAAAAGCGTCACTTGGGAGTCTGTCCTCACAAGCTCCGTGACTGGCTGACGGAAAATACACGTCGTGATGGTAAACACTGTGTCAATCGGTCGACCGGTAAGCGCATATTGGGGTGTCTGTGTATGCATACCTTCGGCATGCCTTCGGATCTGGAGGGGTTGCGAAGTGTATGTCATGAGTTTGACATCGCTCTACTTGAGGACGGTGCTGAAGCCTTAGGTAGCTACTTCGCCGGTAGGCACGTTGGTCATGCCGGACGCTGGTTGGCCTTGAGCTTTAACGGCAATAAAGTGATCACGACCGGTGGCGGTGGTGCACTGTTGACAGACGACGATGTTTTGGCGGCGAGGGTTCGTCATTTGGCGACTACCGCGAAATGCAGCCATCCTTGGGAAACCTGCCACGATGAAGTTGGGTATAACTACCGTATGCCGAACATTAATGCGGCCCTGGGCTGTGCGCAACTGGATCGTCTTGACGCTATTCTCGCCGATAAGGTGGAACTGGCGAATGCCTATCGCCAACTCATGCATTCGCTGCCCGGAGATTTCGTCGAGGCTGCTGACAACACTCAGTCAAATAATTGGTTAAACACAATATTGTGTGAAACAGAATCCCAACGACGTTACCTGTTGGAGCGATCTGTCGAAGAATCCATTCAGTTGCGGCCGCCCTGGGAGTTGGTGTGCGACAGTCCCGCTTATCGCCATATGCAAAGAGGCCCACTGACTGTGGCGAGAGAAATGCAAGGTCGTTTATTGAATCTCCCGAGTTCCTGTCGCAGGAGATTAGCGGGTGCGTAATATTGCTGTTTTTACAGGAAGTCGCGCGGAATTTGGATTGCAACTACCTGTTTTGCAGAAGCTACAGGCAAGCCCAGAATGCACCTTGCAATTGCTGGTTAGCGGCAGTCATACCTCGGATTCTCATGGGCGAACCATTACTGATATTAAGGCGAGCGGTATTCCGATTGCCGCCATGATACCTGTTGAGAGTTCTAGCGATTCGGCGCTAGCTACAACCCAAATGATGTCGATTATTTTGTCACGAGTCGCTGAGTCTTTGGTTGAGTTAAAATCAGATTTGTTGGTAGTGCTGGGCGACAGATACGAGAGCTTCTGTGCTGTTGTGGCTGCGACTATGGTTGGTATTCCTATTGCCCACATTCACGGTGGCGAAAAAACAGAAGGTGCACTCGATGAACAGTTGCGCCACGGAATGACGAAATTATCACACCTTCACTTTACCGCTTTGCAAGAATACCAGCAGCGTGTCATTCAGATGGGGGAGCATCCCTCCCGAGTTTTTTGTGTTGGCGCTCTTGGCATTGAAGTACTGGAAAACCTCGTTTTGCCTGATCGTGCCGCACTGGAAAGCGATCTAGATGTGTCATTGAGTCAGACAACGTTTCTAGTTACCTGGCATCCGGAAACTCTGGCTGATGAACCAGAGCCCGCGCAAATCCACCAGGTTTTGGCCGCGCTGGATGCATTTCCTGATGCGACAATCATATTTACTGGACCCAATGCAGATCCAGGTAATTGTGTTGTTGAAACTGCTTTGAGAGATTATGTCGCACGTTCGCGGAGAGCTCGTCTTGTACCCCATCTTGGTCAGATCCGATATTTAGGTCTGGCGAAGCAGGTTAATGCCGTTATTGGAAACTCATCCAGTGGGATTTTAGAGATCCCAAGTTTAGGGGTTCCGACGGTGAATATTGGTGATCGCCAGAAGGGGAGAGTGAGTTCCGAGTCCGTCATCCACTGTGCTTGTCAGACTCAAGACATCGTTGCCAGTATTTCCCGGTCCCAAAGCGCTGATTGCCAGAAGCGTGCTAGTCGGAATATAAATCCCTATCGGGGAGATCAGCCAAGTCAAGATGTTGTTGATGTTTTGATCCGTTTCGATTTGTCTCTGTTACGTAGAAAGTCCTTCTATGATTTACCTATTGTCGCATAGCGTTAATTTTGCACTGACTGCGGAGGCTTGAAATTGACAGTCAAAATTATTGCAGAAGCAGGTGTTAATCACAATGGACGGTTAGATACCGCAATAGCCCTTGTAGATGCCGCAAAATTAGCGGGCGCTGATGTCGTAAAATTTCAGATCTTTTCCGCGAAAGATCTCGCCAGCAGTGTCGCGCCGATGGCTGCCTATCAAGTGCATAACCTAGGCCGTCGAGAGTCTCAACAGAGTATGCTGAAAAAACTCGAGTTGACCTCGGCGGAGCATCAGCAAATTAAAGAGTATTGTGACAGTCAATCGATCGGTTATCTCGCGTCACCCTTCGATCACGAAAGCCTGACATTTCTGTCCGACGAACTTCATGCAAACTGTGTGAAAGTGGCCTCCGGTGAAATTACTAATGGCCCTATGTTGCTAGAGATTGGTCGTCGACAGCTGGATGTTATTCTTTCAACCGGTATGTCAACACCTGAGAACATTGACAATGCACTGGCTGTGCTGGCGTTTGGGATGGCATTTCCCACGGAAACCCCAAGAGGACTTCAGGCGTGTCGTCGCTTACTTGGACAAGATAAATATCAATCCTTAGTGCGTGATAAAGTTTCTCTGTTGCATTGCACATCGCAATATCCAGCGCCGATAGATTCCGTCAATCTGCGAGCAATGGTAACCATGGCCAATCGCTGGGAGCTCGTGACAGGATATTCTGATCACACCTTGGGTATTACGGTGCCCATTGCGGCTGTCGCTCTAGGGGCTCGGATCTTGGAAAAGCATTTGACACTCGATCGCTCAATGGAGGGGCCGGACCACAGGTGCTCGTTGGAGCCAGACGAATTTACCATTCTGGTAAATTCCGTGCGAGAGGCGGAAGCTGCGCTCGGCTCGGCAGAGAAAGCACCTTCAGCGGTGGAGGAGGACACTCGCAACGCAGCTCGCAAAAGTATTCAAGCCAGAGACCCCATCGTCGCAGGCGATGTGATCCAGGCCGATCAATTGGTGATACGCCGTCCTGGCAACGGTGTGAGTCCAATGTTGTATTGGGATTTATTGGGACGCGAAGCGCTTCGAAATTACGACACAGGAGAGCCTCTGCGTGAGTAAGCCTGTTGTCATTATCGGGGGCGGGGGGCACGCCCTGGTTGTTGCCGATGCGCTGCTCAGTTGTCGCCAGCCGGTGCTTGGCATTATCGATCCTCACTTATCACCCGGTAGTGCCTGGCATATGAATTTGACGGTTTTGGGCGACGATGAGTTGTTGGGGCACTATGACCCTGAGCGAATTGTGTTAGCGAACGGTGTTGGCCAAATGCCCGGGCGTTGGCAGGAATCCAATCGCTATCGAATATTTGAAAGCTGGCGACTTCGGGACTATGTATTTACCAGTGTGGTTCATCCCCGTGCGTGCATTGCTCGTGAGGTGACAATTGGGCTTGGGGTTCAGTTATTGGCGGGTTGCGTCATCAATCCGGGCGCGCACATTGGCGACAATACCATTATTAATACCAATGCGACTGTCGAGCATGGTGTCACCATTGGTGATCATGTGCATATCGCACCGGGTGCTGTCATTTGTGGCGACGCAGTAATTGGCGATGGGGCTTTTGTTGGCGCTAATGCAACCGTCATCCAGCAACAGGTGTTAGCTGCGGGTGGTTTGGTTGCCGCGGGATGTTGCCTGAAGTGATTGGAGAGTTAGTCATGACATACAATTGGCAGAATGCGGTCGTCGCACCAGACTGCACAATCATCGAAGCCCTTAAAATTATCGATCGGGAAGCGACGCAAGCAGCATTTGTGGTAAATGAACAGCAGCATCTGGTGGGCTTGGTTACTGATGGCGACGTTCGCCGGGGCATTCTTGGCGATATCGGGCTCAACGAGTCAGTCACCCAGGTAATGAATGCGTCGCCAATTACCTGCCGGCCGGAAGACAGTCACAGTTCCATTCTGCGTTTGATGGATGCTAAAAAATTTCTTCACATGCCGATCATCGACGAATTTGGGCGCCTGGTAGAGGTTTTATCTCGCCAGGATATCGACAGTAAACCCGTGTTGGATAATCCGGTGTTTCTGATGGCTGGTGGATTTGGAACCCGACTTTATCCTTTGACAGAACGCTGTCCCAAACCGATGTTGAACGTGGGAACTCAGCCCATTCTGCAAACAATTTTGGAAAGCTTTGTCGAGCACGGGTTTCATCGCTTCTACATTTCCACTCACTATCTGCCTGAAATGATTCAAAACCATTTTGGGGATGGTTCGCGATGGGGGGTATCCATTCAGTACACGGAAGAGAAACAGCCTTTGGGCACAGCAGGTTCTCTGTCGCTGTTGCCAGACGACATTGGTAGCCTTCCGCTGGTTATGATGAATGGCGATATTCTGACGAAAGTGGATTTTAGTCGCTTGTTGCAGTATCACGTACAGTCTGCGGCCGACGCGACTCTGTGTGTGAAACAGCATGAATATCAAGTGCCTTATGGTGTTATTCAAAGTCAGGATTTCAAAATTGTCTCGATAGAAGAAAAGCCTGTATCTCGCTATTACGTTAATGCGGGTATCTATGTGCTCAGTCCGGATTTGGTGGCAAGGGTGCCAAAAGGCGAGCGACTGGATATGCCCACATTGCTGAACCGTGAAGCGGCTGCAGGTCGGCAAGTGAGCATGTATCCACTGGACGAATACTGGCTGGATGTGGGGCGGGTCAACGACTTTGAGCAGGCACAAAAAGATGCCGTCAGTTTGCTGTAAATACCATAGCGCCTATGTCTGATCCTGTTACATCCTCTCTCGCGTTAATTCCGGCGAGGGCGGGCAGTAAACGGTTGCCGGGAAAAAACCTTCGCAACCTCCAAGGCAAACCGTTGATTTGCTGGTCAATTGAAGCAGCCTTGTCTTCTCCGGGGGTTGATCGGGTCGTGGTATCTACGGACTGCCTTGATATCGCCGATATCGCCCGTCGTGCAGGCGCAGAGGTTCCCTTTTTAAGGCCGCCCCATTTGGCCACGGATTCCGCGTCCAGTATGGATGTCGTCTTGCATGCATTAACAGCCCTGGAAATTTCTGATACTACTATGGTGACCTTGTTGCAACCGACGTCGCCGCTGAGATCCTCGGACGATATCGATGCAGCTGCGAGAATGCACCATTCAAAAAAAGGGGATGGTGTGGTGTCTGTGTGTGCCTGTGAACATTCACCGCTCTGGTCAAATACGCTGCCCGACGACGGTTGCATGGCGGAGTTTATCCGCACTGAGGTTCAAGGCAAGCGCAGCCAAGATTTGCCGAATTATTACCGGCTGAATGGCGCAATCTATCTCTTTTCTGCGGCCTATTGGCGCAGTCATTCCCGTGGAGGTTTATTTTCCTCGAAAACCTTTGCCTATGTCATGCCGGTTGAGCGATCGGTTGATATCGATACGGGGTTTGACTGGCTCGTGGTCGATGCGCTGATGCAAGCGCGTCATTGACAGGGCGCGCAGCTATCTATCCCGTCGTAAAATTGTGAGAGTCATCCAGAGCCATCAAGTCGCCAGGGGCTCTCTCTAGAACGACCTGGTCAAACAGGGCGATTAGGCGCCGACGACCGAGATCATAGTAGTCGGCAATGGCGTCCTCACCGCCGGCGCCAGTACTGTAAAGACTGATAACCTGCAGCAGACTGTCGCACAGTGACCGTAGGACTGTATAAGTGACACCGTCAGTTGCTTTCATTGCCTCGATTTGACGAAAAATATCGTCTAAACGATCCATGGCTTCTACTTGCGTTGTCGGCAAAGATTGCTTCTCGATATACTCTTTAAGGGTTTGCACTTTACTGCGGATGGTGTTTTCCAGTACTTCCGGCTTTGGAAGTTTCGCCTTTAAATCGGCAAAGGCAGTTGAATGTAGTGCGGCCAGTGCCTTGGATTTGGCAATCGCTTTTGTCAGATGCAGTTCGGAAAGTTGAATTGTCACCGCGCCATCAATGAGAATCCCGTCGTTGGGGTTGTAGCAGGTGACGTCCCTGTGCGCGTGTAACAGGGTTTGAGCGCTGTCGCGGGCCAACTCAAAGACGGGGGTGGTGTAGATTCGCTCTCTAAAATTACCCTGGGCAGTTCCTTCCAGCCGATAAAATTTTGCGCCTTTTTCGGCGCTCAGTTCAAAATGCAAACTGTTGTCGGCATGGGTTCTGTCTGGAGCAATACTGCCGTAGTCGCAGCCAAGCAGACAGATCTCGCGAAATCCCAGTTCAATCGCAAAGCTCAAACCGCCATTGGTTACCGTGGGGTTGGCGCAGGCAACCCGTCCCACATGTTTCAACGCACTCACACTGCGTAGCAGGTCGACGCCAATGTCTCCTGCGTTGAGAAACAGTCGAGATTGTGCAAACTGTGCCAAGGTGTCTGGATGGACTTTGTTCGAGGCCAAAAGGCAGATGTTGTGCCGAACATCGTCTGGGGCATAACGAGGATAGAGCTCGGCAACCACTTTTCGGTGATCAATTTCTACTTGAAAATCCGGGCGAATCCCCGCGTTGGTCAGTGTCGATAGGGTACTGCCGCAGCAGAATATGACACAGGAGTCCTGATGATCCCGGATAAAGTCCAACTGCCCATCGAGGGAGGGACCATTACCGACAATAAGCGCGGGCGGCAAAGGCACAGATTTAACCGTTTCTTTTAAGAGCGCGTGTCCAGAAGAAAAGTTACTCAGACTGGCGGCTAAACTACCGGCTTCCTGAGTAAAGGCCTTGTTCGCGCGCGTGGCGAACAGCAGGGCATCACGGGTCATCGTACCCAGTTTGTTGTGGGACGGATTGTCCACATGGGTGTAAAAATAGGGTCGAATAACCCTGTGAGAGCCGATCTCATGGGGCAGATTTTTTATATCGATGGCCGCGTACTCTGGTGCCGTACCAATCGCGAAGCGAATCTCTCCTCGGCCATTTTCAACTAGGCGGGCGATGATCGATCCCCAGTCGACGGTATGAAGACTGGCATAAAAGGAATCGGGATTCGATTCATAGAGATACAAGGTATAAATCGTAAAGTGCCGTAGTAAAGCCTCAATATGATAGCCAAGGCCACAGCCTAGTATCAGCATATAGCCTACCGGTGTTTTCAGTGTTAGGCGCGGCGAATGATCAAGCTGTTGGAATTCTTTGAGAGTATCTCGATACAGATGATGTTGATCCTGGCGGCCACCGCTGTGGGTTGCTTTGTCGGTACTGGATTCGAGTTTGTACTTAAAAAAGCCCGGCTGAGATAAATAGTGTCGCACCTGCGCTTGTGCAAACTGGCGCGGCTCAATGGGGTAGACGGGGACTCCGCCACCGTGAATGTTTAAAAGATTGAGATGGCCGTTAGTATCTAACCCCAGTTGAAGTGTTTTGGGGGTATAGTCGTGAAACTTTTTAAAAATGGAGGGGTTGGAGTGACGAAAGTACTCTAGGTTTTTTTCTTTTTGCCGATGCAGAGTTAGTTGCAGTTGCTGGAGTTCTGTCTGGCGAATGAGTTCGTCAAGTTTTTCCATATTGTGCTTCCAGCCTTTTCGTCTGTCAAAATACTGTCGATAGATGCAACTCGCACAGTAAAGTGCAGAATCTATACCAAAATAAAGTGTCATTGACACTTTTACTGTGGCGCTTAAGTCCGCATAATTCTGCGAAATTCATTAAAGTCTTTTTGGCTTGGGTCGATAAGCTATATAACTGGCAACGTTTTATAGTCGAGGATTAGATGAACGCGCAGTCCGCATTAAAAAGTTACGGATCGGTCAAGCTGGATGCTGGCCTTTGTGAGGCTGATGGGTATCGTCTTACGCAGATGTTATTCGATGGTTTTCTTGAGCGCGTGGCTCAAGCTAAGGGCGCCATTCATCAAAAGAATATCGAGATGCGTGGCCGTAAAATCAATGAAGCCAGTCGCATCCTATTGGGGTTGAAATCCAGTCTCAATATTGAAGCGGGTGGTGAGCTGGCTGAAAACCTCGACGCACTGTATGACTATGTACAGAGAATTCTGGTGCAGGCTCATGCCAAATCCGATGAGGAAAAGCTCGACGAATGTGCTCGTCTCATTAACGAGGTGGCCACCGGGTGGCGCGAAATGGGCGAGCAGTTGAAGCAGTAAATGCGCTAACCGCTGTAGCACTAAAGGGGCTTTGAGCCCCTTTTTTTATGATAACGATTTTTTATGGTAAAAGTAGGCTGGCGGAGCCTAGCTGACCAAATCTTCGCCGTAGAGACGGTCAAATTCACCGTAGAGCAATTGAAACCGCTTGTACTGCTTATGGCGACCATCGATGTTCTCAATCGCTTGCAGACTGTCTTTGCAAATGACCATCAGCTCAGGGCTGGGCCCATCGGCCTTGGTCTTTGATATGGCTGACTGAATAATGTTGAGCCTCAAGCCAACATGATTGGGAAACATTCCGATCGCTTTAAGGAAGACCTCAAGGGCGGCATCGTATTCTTTCTTCTCGTAGAGCTCGATGCCCCGGCGGGTCAAATCGACGGCAATTCGACGACCTTTGGCGCTGAGCGGTTCTTCCGAGGCCGCATCAACACGGTTAACCAGATCTTCATGGTTGGGGTGTTCGGCAGCAATCTGACGAAGAATTTTTTCCGCCCCCTCTTTATCGCCGGCATCTGACATCGCCATGGCCAGCTCGAGTTGCGCGTAGGCGTCTTCGACACCCTCGTCGGCAAGGCTCTTGGCTTCTTCTAGATGGCGTGCCGCTTCTTCCGTTTTCTTCTGGAAGCTCGCGAGACGCGAGCGGGCCGATGCCACTTGGATTTTTATCGATGGGTCGTCCGCGTGTTTACGCTCTGCACGATTGATGTACATGTTCGCTTCTTTGGCGATTCTTACACGCTCCTCAACATTGTCTGAGTCCGCCTGTTCCAACAGTTCAGAAACAATGTCAAAGTAATCCTGGGGGGAGTAGTAGCAAGAGTGCTCGCCATATTTTAACGCCGCACGGCGACCTTCCATGCTCACGTCCTGTTCATTCGTCACTTTTGCGACGGTTGCCAGACGGCGTTGTCGCAGCACCGATTTGGGGGATACTGCCGCGGCATCTTTGACTGATTTCACCATGGCTTCCTGATCGCCGGTTTCCCCGTAGAGATCAGCCAGCAGGTCATGGGCTTCGACGAATCGATTGTCTTTGGCAAGAACCGCTCGGAACGCAATTTCGGCATCGGCGAAGCGTTTTTGTGCCAGAAATGTTTTGCCCAGCCCAAGCTGAGCCCAGATGCGGGTTTTATCCTGCAGCGCCTCTTCGTAGATGACTTGCGCCTCTTCAAAGCGTTCCATACGAAACAGCAGTTCGGCCTGAATGCGGTTGTAGCTCCCGGTGTACTTGCCGCCGTTTTCCAGCTTGTCTTTACAGAGTTCAATCGCCTTGGCGTAGTCGTGATCGTCGATAGCGGTTTTGATCGGCAGCAAGTCTTCGTGACGAATAGCAATACGGCTCAGTCTTGCCTGCAGCAGTCTGGGCGTAATCGGTTTGCTGAGATAGTCGTCGGGAAGATACTCCAGAGTCGCGATAACCATTTCCCGCGATGTCTCTGCGGTAATCATCAGGAACATGCTGACGTTCTTTAATAATCCCGAGTAGCGCAGCTCTTCCAGCATTTGCTGGCCGTCCTGGCCATCGCCCAGATTGTAATCACAAAAAACAAAATCATAGTGTCTGAGCTTACACAGCTCTTTCGCCTGCTTACTGGTTGCGGCTGTATCAATCTCCGCCATGCCGAATGTCTTCAGCATACGCTTCATACTGCCGCGCACCTCGCTCATGTCATCGATAACGAGGCAGCGCTTGCGTTGGTAGATTCTTATTGCGTCTATTTGCCGCATCTGTCTTTTATTCCTGACGCCATGTCCTTGAAGAGTACCAAACCAGAAGAGATTAGGGGTTCTGGAAAGTATAGACCAGCTGTCGAGGTATCAATGAAGGATTCATGACATGGCACATTCTGTGCTCAAAGTGTGAACAGTGACAAATTTTTGCCACCCAATTCGAGTTTTAAGCTTGAGGAATTGACTATGACGATATCGGCAACTCGCGCAGCATATAAAATGGAAGCTCAAAACGAGCAGTTGACCCCTCACGAAGTGATCCAATTATTATTGGAAGGGGCGTTGGAGCGACTCGATGATGCAGCATTGCATCTGCGTTGCGGTAAAGAAGTGGAAGCAGGGCGTCTGATGGAAAAAGCCATTGGTATTATCAACGGACTGCGCGAAAGCTTGGACTTTGAGCGCGGCGGTGAAATGGCCATGCGCCTGGATCGCCTCTATGCCTATTTGGTTTCTCGTCTGGCAGAAGCCGAGTCAGATACCGGCGAGGTTATTCTTGCGGAAACCGCTGAAATGCTGGGCGAATTAAAATCCGGTTGGGACCAGATACCTAACTGAACTTCGCTCAGAAAAGCGTTCGCTGAAATTTAGAATTGGGTGTTTCTTTGCGGTTAAGGCTGTTAACAGGCTGATGGCATTCTGTTGTCCATTCAATGGACTGTACCTGTTAACTCCAATCGTGCTCCGCCATTGACGCACAGAGGCGAAGGTGGTCGTATCGTCGTTTCTTGAGGTGCAGTGCCGGTAAGCAAGTGGGATCAGCTGGGCGTAAAAACGTGTGAGTGCGTTTCTGCGCCGTGCCTGAGTTACGTTTAGGTAGACTACCTCTAAAGAATTCCGCCAGACAGCCGTTAGATTTCCTGACACAGTTTATAACAAGCAGGGTTCAGGAAATGACATCTTCACGCTATGTGCCGTCCTCTCATCTCGAAATTTGTCGCTTGCGTAAGCAGATTACTCATGCTCATGCAGAGCGTGATTGGCAATCGGTGCGCGACGTAGACCATCGCCTGTCAGCCGTATTGGAAGCTGCCACGCAGGACCCACGACGGGATATGCATCTCCTGCTGAAAGAGCTTCGTGGTCTGGTGCAACTGTACAAGAAAGTTGTGGATGACTGTGATCTTAGCCTGTCCAAACTGCCTGGATAATTTGCTTCTACCCTTTGGAAGGTCAGTGTAACGGGCGGTGACTAAATTCTGTTGTCTGTCGCCCAGGCGGTAAGAATTTTCCGCTGTGCGGCAATGTTGCTAGGCTGATCGGGGTAAAACGATTCTTAACATATTTGGTCCGGAATTGGCCAGATCTCGTAAATTGCAGTTCTTTGCGCAGAAGTTCGACGGCTAGAGACTTCGTCACTTCTTTGCGATCCATTCTAGGATTTTTGTTGTTGCGCGACGGAAATTCTTCCTTTTTATGTCATCCATCACGCCACGTCTGGCGTCGTCAGAAATTTGACCGGTTCACCCTTGTTGACTATTACTTTCAGGACGAAAGTCGTGACACTGGCTGTATTGCCTCGACGCAAAACGGATCAACAAGCCAGTATCTGAGACAAAAACTGACGTAGCTAAGAGACGCTTTTTTATCGGCGGTCTGTCGTAGCAACTAAGGATTAAAAAGGGTTTCTTAAGGGTCAACCGAATTATGTGGCGCGAATTAAAGGTTTTGGTTATTGACGACAATGTGCAGCGTTTGCGTGACCTGAAGCTGGTATTGGACTTTTTGGGGGTGGCTGCAGAAACTGCAGACCTGGGCGATTGGCGGGCGAAAGTCGATGGTTTCCATCAGTCAGATTCCCCGGTGATCTGTGTACTGTTGGGAGCGACAATTGCGGTTGGTCGCACCGGAGTTGCGATTGAAAGCTGTGTCTCAGACATCAAAGATTGGAATCCAGATGTTGCTGTTGTCACGGTTGGAGAAACCGAATTAACGGAATCGTTGAGTCTGCCCGCTGATTTGAGGCATATGTTGGTGGACAATTTGACCATGCCACCAACCTATAACCAACTCTTGGATACCCTTTACCGGGCACAACGTTATCGTGAGGCGAGAGACTCCAGTCAGCGACTGAGCGGTCGTCCCGTACACCTGTTCCGCAGCCTGGTGGGTACCAGCCGTCAGATCACGCAAGTCCGTGAAATGATGGCTCAGGTTGCCGACAAAGACGTGACCGTATTGATCACCGGAGAGTCGGGAACCGGTAAGGAAGTCGTGGCGAGAAACCTTCACTACCATTCGGATCGGCGGGATAAGCCCTTTGTGCCGGTCAACTGTGGCGCTATTCCTGCCGAGCTCTTAGAGAGCGAATTGTTTGGGCACGAGAAGGGCGCTTTTACCGGGGCCATCAGTACCCGTGCCGGACGTTTCGAGATGGCAGAGGGTGGCACTTTGTTCCTGGATGAAATTGGTGATATGCCGCTCAACATGCAGGTGAAAATTCTGCGGGTACTGCAGGAGCGCACCTTCGAGCGGGTAGGTTCTAATCGCACCCAGGAAGTCAATGTAAGAATCATTGCTGCGACCCATCGCAATCTTGAAGAAATGATCGAAGAGGGCAATTTCCGCGAAGATTTATTTTATCGTCTGAATGTCTTTCCAATTGAAATGCCGTCCCTCAGAGAGAGATCGGAAGATTTGCCGTTGCTGCTCAGTGAGCTGGTGTCGCGTATCGAAAGCGAAAACAAGGGCGCTATACGGTTTAACTCGGCAGCCATCATGTCTCTGTACCGGCACGAGTGGTCGGGGAACATCCGCGAGCTGGCTAATCTGGTAGAGCGCATGGCCATTATGCATCCCTCGGGCGTTATTGGCGTGAGTGATTTACCCAAGAAATACCAGCATCTCGAAAGTGAAGAGGAAGAGTTTTCATTCGAGATGGAAATGCCATCTTCGCAGGCGACAGTGATCAGCATGAACGACACCACACTGTTGCCTGATCAGGGCATAGATCTGAAAGAATATTTGACGACCTTGGAAAAAAACCTGATTCAGCAGGCGTTGGACGATAGTGGTGGTGTGGTCGCTCGAGCGGCCGACCGACTCTCAATTCGTCGGACAACTTTGGTCGAGAAAATGCGCAAGTACGAGCTGCATCGCACCTGATTTCTGAGTGTATTCTTCTTTAAGGATCCGGATTTTACGCGGGTAAAGTCCGGGCTTCATTCCTGTCGGTTTTGGTTCTTTTTTTCTTCCTTTCTTCCTCTCTCCCGTTGCAACTCTTTCGATAAGCCATCTGTAAGGAACGCGTGGACGAATCCTACTGCAGAAAAATAGTAGGCTGCCGTCGCGATTTATCTGCTCTTTGTTCTACGAATTTTCAAACTGGCACCGGCCTTGCAATCTACCTGTTTAAGAAGGGAAAACGTTGGATGTTTGACGTTTTCGAGGAAAAACCAGGAGTGTTGCATGACTGAGCGTCAATCGACGACTGTCCAATCACCGGATCGTAGCGGGCAGGCGTCTCGCGTTGATGATGATAATTTACTCGATACGTTTGAGTCCTTTCAGGCGTTGTCTGGTCAGTTAAATAAATCCTATCAAGATCTTGAGCATCGGGTGGCTGATCTCACTGAAGAGTTGGATTCGGCACTTGCTCGGCGAGAACAGGAACAGGCAGAGAAGGACCGACTCTCGGAAAGAATGCAAACCCTTCTGTCAGTGCTGCCAGCCGGTGTCGTTATTATCGACCGTCGTGGGTTGGTGGTTGAAGCAAACCCCGTCGCCTTAAGTATGCTTGGTGAGCCGCTCAAGGGGGCCAGCTGGCGCAGTGTTATTGGTCGTAATTTCCGTCCCAAAGATGATGACGGTCATGAGATTTCTACAAAAGATGGACGTCGCTTTAGCGTGGCGACCAGTTCATTGGCCGGGGAGGGGCAGATTATACTGCTGACCGACCAAACCGAAACCCGTCGTTTACAAAGTGAATTGAGTCGTCACGAGAGGCTGTCTGCTTTGGGGAAAATGGTGTCGGCACTTGCTCATCAAATACGAACGCCTCTGTCTACGGCAATGCTGTACGCCGGACATTTGTGTGGCGAAGACATCGACAGGGATCAGCAGAAACAGTTTTCCCAAAAGTTGCTGAAGCGTCTGAAATTTATGGAGCGGCAAGTTCAGGATATGCTGGTTTTTGTCAAAGGTGATTTGCCGATGACCGAGACAGTCACGGTTGCTGAATTGCGGAGCTGTTTACTGGAGGAAGTCGAAATATTGTTGAGCAGCCATGATGCTCGCTGTCGTTGGTACATCGACTGTCCAGACCGGCGCCTGCGCTGCCATAAAGAAAGCCTCATTGGGGCAATCAGTAACCTGGTGCACAACGCAATTCAGGCTGCCGGTAATGGCCTGCAGTTAGACATAAATTTCTCGTTAACCGACGATGGTTATTTGACGATCTGCGTCAAAGATGACGGTCCTGGTATGGATGCGCAATTGATGTCGCGGGTTAAAGAATTATTTGTTACTACCAAATCCCAAGGTACTGGTATTGGGCTAGCGGTCGTCGAGACGATCAGCAAACGCCACGGGGGTAAATTTGAACTTTCTTCTAAGCTTGGTCACGGCGTTGAAGCAACCATTTGTTTGCCGTTAATCGATAGCCGGAGCTCGCAATCACACGGGCATGAACTAAACGTGAGTGGGTGTATGTTATGAACGGGAGTCTCGCTGAGAAACCTCAAACCGGTCGCATATTAATCGCGGAGGACGATGCCGATCTTCGGGAGGCTTTGACCGATACGTTACAGCTGGCTGGCTTTGAGGTCATTGCTGTCGACAGTGGAGAGGCAGCGCTGACAAGTTTGCAGTCCGTCAATGTCGACTGCATAGTTTCAGACGTTAATATGGGCGGTATGGACGGGCACGAGTTGCTAGGCCATATCAAGCAGCATCATCCGCAGATTCCAGTTATCCTGAACACCGCATACGGAAGCATTTCCCGCTCGGTTGAAGCCATGCGAGAGGGCGCGGCAGACTACTTGGTGAAACCTTTTGAACCTCAAGTCTTGCTGGAAACCGTTGGGCGATATTTAGGTGCTGCGGTGCTTCCGAAAGATGATCAACTGATCGCCGAAGATCCTCGCAGTCAGGATCTGCTGGCTTTGGCGAGACGTGTCGCCGCAACGGATACTACTGCTCTCATCATAGGTGAGTCGGGAACGGGAAAAGAGGTTCTCGCCCGCTATCTGCACCGTCATTCTCAGCGAGCGGATCAACCATTTATCGCAATCAACTGCGCGGCTATTCCGGAAAACATGCTCGAAGCGATGTTGTTCGGTCATGAGAAAGGCGCTTTTACCGGAGCGGTCAGTTCTTCTCCGGGAAAGTTTGAGCAGGCAAACGGCGGCACTCTGTTATTGGACGAAATCTCTGAGATGGATATCGGACTGCAGGCGAAACTGTTGCGGGTCTTACAGGAACGTGAGGTGGAAAGACTGGGGGGGCGACGCACCATTCGGCTCGACGTCAGAATTATTGCTACATCGAACCGGGACATGCGCGAATACGTTGAAGCCGGTAAGTTCAGAGAGGACTTGTATTTCCGTCTGAGTGTTCTGCCTTTGCATTGGAGTCCGTTGCGTGATCGTCCGGCGGATATTCTGCCGCTGGCAAGACAGCTGCTTTCCCGTCACGCCCGCAAGCAGCATCGCAAGGGCATTGCTTTGAGTGAGACGGCTGAAGCGGCTTTGGTTGCCTATCCATGGCCTGGCAATGTCAGGGAGTTGGACAATGTTATGCAGCGAGCGTTGATCTTGCAGCCCGGGCAAAAAGTTCAAGCGCAGGATTTGGGGCTGCAGGCCGAGCAGAGATTCAGTGCCAAACCGAGTTTGACGCAAGCGGGAATGTCGACATCAACGGGTGAGATGATTGGAGCGCATGGCTCATCGTTGCAGCCAACATCGTCATCGGGAGTCAGTGCTGTGGAAAAATTTCAGGCAGTGCCCGTCGGTGGCGAAGACGATCTTTTGAGCGGTGATTTATCCGCTGCCTTGAGCGATGAGGGATCGGATCTCGGCGGTGATTTAAAGTACCGGGAATTTGAAATTATCGTCCGTACCTTGCGCCAAGAGCGAGGCAGCAAAAAAAATACGGCCGAGCGATTGGGCATCAGCCCACGAACGCTGCGTTATAAAATCGCACGCCTCAAAGAGCTGGGGTTGGATGTGTCTGCGGCCTAAGCGAATCACACACAAAATCCCCAGCAGGGTGCTGACGTTTAAACGCCTAGGCATGTTTGCCAAGCGTCAAATGAAAATAACGCTGGAACGTCCAGCGTTATTTTGCATTTAAAATTCGAAGTCGAACTCTTTCAGATCCTTCTGCAGACGCAACTCCTCGAGCCTCTCTTCCAATCTTCTGCGAGCATCTATATTGGCCTTGCCAGACGCTCTTTCCAAAAGCTGTTCGCCGATAACATCATCGATATTATCCTGCGCTGGTAAATTGACGGATAACACATCACCGCTCATACCGAAATTCCTCCGTGTCGATATTCACTGCCCAAAGACCAGTGGCCTAAAAGTTACCAGGTTGTACGTCAAAATCAGCCCTGTTTCGCAGCCGCTTTGCAAGACTGCTGTCTCGAATATTACCCGTGGATTGATCCGGGTCAATAGTTTCTGATGATCATTCTGTGAACTCTTAGTGAAGAATTTATGGCATCTATCGCTTCCTGTTTGAAAATAAAAGAATTTTTCTGAGCTGGCCCAGTTTGTGCAAATTCTCTGATAAATCCCTTGTCAGAGGGTGAAAAAGCCAAATATTTGTCGTTTCGAGACGTTAACGACAGAGCCGTAACGGGAAAGCAGAGTTATGACTGATCGGGTGGATATCAATCGCTTACTGGTTGAAATGCGAGCGCTGAAAACCCAGACCCAGGCATTTCAGGCGCCAGGATCACTGGCTGCCCAGGATGTGGCAAAAGGTGGCATCGAGAAAGGCGTAAAAGTTGGTGACGAAAAGTCCGTACCATCGTTTGGGCAGATGCTCGAATCCGCGGTCAACAAAGTCAACGACGTGCAAAAGACATCTTCAGAAACAGCGAAAGCTTATGAATTGGGTGACCCCAATGTGGATATCACCGATGTCATGGTGGCCTCTCAAAAAGCCAGCGTTTCCTTTCAATCCATGTTGCAGGTAAGGAACAAATTGATCGATGCCTACCGCGACGTTATGAACATGCCGGTATAGCTCTGATGGATTGTGGTCAACAGGTCGCGTGTAGGTAAATCATGGCCAGTGCAGATACAGAAGTTGAAGAACACGTCACGACGGGTTTTGCCAACGACTTGATGGAGGGGTTTAACAACCTCAATTTGTTGCGTCAGGCGGGGCTGATGATTGGCCTTGCGGCCAGCGTTGCTATCGGCTTTGCCGTTGTGCTCTGGACTCAGGGTGAAGATTATCGCCCGCTTTATGCCAGCCTCGATCAATTGGATTCCGGAGAAATTGTCGACATCCTTGAAGCCAATGACATCAAGTTTCGGGTCGACGAAAAGAGTGGTGCGTTGTTGGTTGCCGATGAAGAAATTCACCGGGCAAGACTCAAGCTGGCGGAAGCCGGACTACCGGGTGACAGATCCGTCGGTTTTGAATTGCTCGACCAGGAGCAACCGCTCGGTACCAGTCAATTTATGGAAAACGCGCGTTTTCGCCGCAGTCTTGAAGGCGAGCTGGCGCGCACCATTACCAGCATTCGCTCTGTGCGTGCGGCGCGAGTTCACTTGGCGTTACCCAAACGATCGGTGTTCGTCCGCGAGGCCCGTCAGCCCAGTGCCTCGGTGTTCGTAGAGCTCTACGCGGGTCGTGGTATCAAGCAAGAGCAGGTGAAAGCCATTGCCAATTTGGTAGCCTCCAGTATTCCCGAGTTAACTCAGGAAAATGTCACGGTGGTTGATCAGAAGGGGAACCTTCTCAGTCTCAATGACGAAGACCCCGAGATGATGCTCGCGGGTAAACAGAGAACCTATACCCGCAAAATCGAAGACGACATCATCCAGCGCATTAACAATATTCTTAATCCGGTGGTCGGCAGTTCCAGCTTTAAAGCGGAAGTCA
Organism: Pseudomaricurvus sp. ABR4_320; assembly: GCF_056159445.1. Classification (NCBI taxonomy): domain Bacteria; kingdom Pseudomonadati; phylum Pseudomonadota; class Gammaproteobacteria; order Cellvibrionales; family Cellvibrionaceae; genus Pseudomaricurvus; species Pseudomaricurvus sp. ABR4_320. Next base: position 201,206 of record NZ_JBSWVF010000004.1, read on the forward strand.
GTGCCGATGTGGATTTTGACGCTATTGAGCAGGCGGAGGAAATCTATAATCCGGATCTTCCCGCCATTCGCAGTGAGCAGACAATGGAGGAAGCTCGCGTAGGCCCTGCCAACGACGCAGGCATTCCCGGAGCTTTGACGAATCAGCCGCCCGGCAACGGCGATGCTCCCGAGGTGGCCAATGGGGAGGGCGGTGCCAATGCCAACGGGCCGAGAAACAGTCGTAAGCAGGCGACACGTAATTTTGAGCTGGATCGCACCATCAGCTACACCAAGCATCAGTTGGGTAAGCTGCGTCGACTCACGGTGGCTGTGGTGGTTGACGACCGTATTTTTACGGATCCCGAAACCGGAGCCCAGAGCCGCATCCCCTGGACCGATAATGAACTGGAACGACTGGCTATACTGGTAAGAGATGCGGTCGGGTTTTCCGCCGCCCGCGGCGACAGCGTCAATGTCTTGAACAGTCCTTTCCAGGACCGTGGTGATGGCGATGAACTCTACCAGCCGCCGCTGTGGGAGCGCCCTTGGTTTCAAACCATTATCAAGCAATTGGTCGGTTTGCTGATCATCATCGCTCTGGTCATGGGGCTCTTGAAGCCGGTGCTGAAAAGTTTAACTGTGTCGGGCATCAAAGCGCGTGAGGACGAGAAAGCTCGTGAAATGGCCGCGCTTGAATCTGCCGGCCTGGATAATTACGAAGGACTGTCCGATGAGACGGTAACGCTGACCGGTGGCGAAGCTTTGGCGCTGCCCAGTCCAGAGGAAAGCTATGAGCAACAACTCAATGCGATTCGTGGGTTGATTGCCGAAGACGCGGGACGCGTTGCGCAAGTGATTAAGAGTTGGGTAAACGAAGATGGCTGATGAAAACGCGGGAGGCAACGCCCCACCGGCTCCCAAAATTCCAAAACTGGAGCAGGCTGCTATTCTTCTTATGACCCTGGGGGAGGGGGATGCCGCAGAAATCCTCAAGCACATGGGACCGAAAGAAGTTCAGCGCCTGGGAACCGCTATGTCTCAACTGGCCAACGTCGAACGTTCGACGGTTGAGTCGGTATTGGGGAACTTCCTCGATGAAGTTAGAACCTTGACCGGCCTCGGCATGGGATCTGATAACTACATTCGTAATATGCTGGTCTCGGCGCTCGGTGAAGACAAGGCCAATGGCTTGATCGATCGTATACTGCTGGGCGGCAACACCACGGGGCTGGATACGCTCAAGTGGATGGAAGCACGCTCGGTCGCCGACATTATTCGCAACGAACACCCGCAGATTCAAGCCATTGTCATCGCCTATCTGGATTCCGATCAATCCGCCGAAATTCTGGCGCAATTCAGTGACAAAGTTCGATTGGATATTCTTATGCGGGTCGCATCTCTGGATACCATTCAGCCGAGCGCACTGCAGGAACTCAACGATATTCTCGAAAAACAATTCTCTGGCAATGCGTCGTCTCAGACCAAGTCAATTGGCGGCATAAAGTGTGCTGCAGAGATTATGAACAATCTGGACAGTTCCATCGAAGCGGATCTTATGGATGCCATCAAAGAAGCCGACGAAGAGATGGGCAACCAGATTCAGGATCTTATGTTTGTCTTCGACAACCTCAAAGAAGTCGACGATCGCGGTATTCAGACCTTGTTGCGCGAGATATCTTCCGACATTTTGATTGTTGCGCTCAAAGGCGCCGACGAAGCTCTGCAGGAAAAGGTCTTCAAGAATATGTCGTCGAGAGCAGCAGAATTGCTGCGTGATGATTTGGAAACCAAAGGGCCTGTCAAAGTTTCCGAAGTCGAAGGTGCGCAGAAAGAAATTCTCACCATTGCCCGCCGCATGGCCGACGCCGGCGAAATTATGCTGGGCGGTGGTGGCGAGCAGATGATGTAGCCCTAAGTTCCGGGCAGAGTTGGACACGTTATGAGTTCGAAAATACCCAGTCGTATTGCCGCCGCTGATCTGGAGGATGTCGATCGCTGGTGCTTTCCTGACGTGGGTACAAACACCCGGGGTGATCCCGGCCCTCAAGAGTCGGAGTCTGTCGGCGAAGGCGACAGTCTGGAAAACTCGGAAGACGACAGCGAACTGATTGAGGATGTCGACCCGGCGGAACTCTTGTTGCCGGGGTTTACCGCCGAACAGTTAGAAGAGATTGCGGCCGCTGCTCGCGAAGAGGGCCACGCCGAAGGGCACAAAGAAGGCGTGGCGGCGGGTCATGCGGAGGGCCATGCAGCAGGGCTGGCAGCTGCCGAGCAAGAAATGCAACAGCAGCTACAGGATCTCGTTGAACGTCTGCTGATGATCGCCGAAGCGGTAGCGCAACCGATCGCTGGGCAGGAGGCTGAGCTTGCAACGGTTTTGCAGGACTATGTATTACTGTTGTCAAAAAATGTTATTGAGCGCGAGTTGCTGCTGGATTCAAGTCAAGTTCTTGGCGCCGTTCAATCTGCGGTTCAAGCCTTACCAATCGGCGCTGGCCATATTACCGTCTCTCTAAACCCAGATGATTTAGCTCTGGTAGAAAACTATGCACAAGAGCGAGGTCTCGACTGGTTGTTTCAAGGGGATCCTGACTTGCAACCAGGAGGCTGTCGAGTAAAAACGCCTGACAGTCTGGTGGATAACAGTATCGAGAAGCGCCTTGCTGAGCTTTCACAACAGTATCTCGACGGTCAGCTTGCAGTTGTCGGCGAAGAGGTGGAAGAGGTTGTGGCTGAGGACGAGCCGGACGATTCCTTAGTGTCTGTTGTCGATCTCCCCGTTTCTCCAAGTGAGGACGAAAGCGCACCGGTGATCGACTCCGAAAAAACAGGGGCGTCACCTGCGCAATCGACACCGGAAAACCCTGAGGAGGCTCCATGAGCCTACTGGCGACATTACAGGCCCAACGACCTGTGCGGCCATTATATCACGAGCCCAAAGCGGAAGGACGACTGGTGCGTTTGGTGGGAATGACCCTTGAAGCGGTTGGGCTCAATGTGTCCGTTGGAACTCAGTGCGAAGTGGTCACTGGCCGAGGCCGAGTTGTAGAGGCGGAGGTGGTGGGGTTTGCGGATGAAAAAGTGTACCTCATGCCCATTCAGCAAGTTGATGGCTTGCAGCTTGGGGCGCCGGTTCGTCCGTTGGGGGGACACAATGGTTTTAAAGTGGGCGAGGGTTTACTCGGCCGTGTGATCAATGGTTTGGGCCAACCTCTCGACGGTATAAAGCCATGGGCGGGAGAAGCCTTCCTCGACCTGGCGCCTCATTTGATCAATCCTCTGCAGCGTCATCCGATATCTGAGCCCATGGATGTTGGCATTCGTGTGATCAACGGCTTGTTGACCGTGGGGCGAGGGCAGCGTATCGGCTTATTTGCCGGCAGTGGCGTCGGTAAAAGTATGCTGCTTGGCATGATGACCAAATTTTCCGAAGCGGATATCGTCGTCGTGGGGTTGATCGGCGAGCGGGGGCGAGAAGTCAAAGAATTTATTGATCACATTCTCGGGGAGGAGGGACTGCGCCGAGCCGTGGTCATAGCCTCGCCTGCGGACGACGCGCCTTTAATGCGACTGCGCGCCGCACAACTGTGTACACGCATCGCAGAATATTACCGGGATCAGGGGCGCAGTGTATTACTCCTGATGGATTCTCTTACGCGCTATGCCCAGGCGCAGCGGGAAATCTCTCTGGCGATTGGTGAGCCGCCTGCCACCAAAGGTTATCCACCTTCGGTTTTTGCCAAACTGCCGCAGCTGGTTGAACGGGCGGGTAACGGGCCAGAGGGTGGTGGTTCGATTACGGCGTTTTATACGGTGTTAACCGAAGGCGACGATTTGCAGGATCCTATTGCCGATTCTGCGCGAGCGATTCTCGATGGCCATATTGTACTCTCCCGACGCTTGGCGGGAGAAGGTGTTTACCCGGCAATAGATGTCGAGTCATCAATCAGTCGGGCAATGCCCAATATTGTCTCTGAGCAACACCTGCAACAGATGCAGAACTTTAAACAACTTCTGGCCTTGTACCGGGAAAATCGCGACCTCATCAGTATTGGTGCCTATCGAGCCGGCTCCCAGCCGGATGTCGACCGGGCGATTGATCGGCAACCCCATCTGCGCAGCTATATCAAACAGGGTTTGTCGGAAAAAGTGGGTTTCACCAGTAGCCTTACGGAATTGGATGCAGTCTTGACGTCCGCACCGGCGCAGCCCCAAGGGGTCGCGAGACCTCAACCGGTGAAAGCCGCCGCCGCGGGTGATTCCCGATGAGCCGTGCCAAACGTATGCAGGTCGTTCTGCAGTTGGTTGAGCAGGCAGAAAAGTCGGCAGCAACCCTGTTGGCCCAGGCACGACAGGCCGTCGCGGTAGGGGTCTCGCAACAGCGGCAGTTGGAAAATTACGCCAACGAGTACTCACGGCGTCTCAACGACAATCGTCAGCCGCAAAACGCGTTTTCACTGGTGAACGATCGTGAATTTTTGAATCGCCTGAGCGATGCCTGTGACGTGCAGCGTCAGCAAGTCGGCGAGCTGGAAGCAAAAGAAGCGGAGAGCCTCAGCCAATGGCAGACCGCGCATCGGCGTCGCAAAGCGCTTGAAGAATTGATAGAACGCTTGTCCAGAGAAGACGATGAAGTCGCCGAAAAGCGGCTACAAAAGGAATTAGACGACCTCGCCAACCTCTCCCGTCGCCCGTTTTAGGGAATCGATATCAGAAACTAAAAATCCCTCGTGGATTTCTCGCACACTGTGGAACTGCGACTAGACTAAATAACGAAGACCCTAGATTAAAACCGAGCTGAATTTCTGCATCGTCACGCAGAAACAGCACCAATAAGGAATCGAGTTGTGAGTGCCACGACAATTATCGATCTGCCCGACAACCTGACAATTGCCACCGCAGAAAAATTTCACCACGATCTGGAAGCTCATATCCTTGAAGGACAAGACGTGGTCCTTAACGGCGAGGCGGTAGAGCGCGTCGATACGGCCGGACTGCAATTGGTCTATGCCTTTATACACACTCTTAAAAAGAATCATGGCGCTTCGGTGAGCTGGAAAGCCATTTCCGAAACGTTGATGACGTCTGCGACCCAATTGGGAATCGACAGCCATCTTGCAATGAAAACCAACTAATTTCGTTCTGAGCCAACTGGAGAAAAAACTATGGCAAAGATCCTCGCGGTTGATGACTCTGCCTCCATGCGTCAAATGGTGTCCTTTACCTTAAAAGGAGCGGGCCATAACGTTATGGAAGCCTGTGACGGAGTCGAAGCGCTAAATATGGCTAAAAAGGGTCCAGTTGACTTGGTCATCTCCGATGTGAATATGCCCAACATGGACGGGATTAGTCTGATCAAAGAGCTGAGAACACTACCAGCCTACAAATTTACCCCGATTCTGATGTTAACCACAGAATCCAGTGCCGACAAAAAAGGCCAGGGAAAAGCGGCAGGCGCGACTGGGTGGATCGTAAAACCCTTTAATCCAGACCAGCTTCTGGCCACGGTTAAAAAGGTGCTATAAACGTATGTCGGTTGATCTCTCGCAGTTTCATCAGGTCTTCTTCGAAGAGAGTTTCGAAGGGCTAGATGCTATGGAGTCTGCATTGATGGAGCTCGATCCCGTCGCTGTAGACAGTGAAACCATTAATACCATTTTTAGGGCCGCACACTCGATTAAAGGTGGAAGTGCCACATTTGGTTTTACCATTGTTGCAGAGTTCACCCACGTACTTGAAACCTTACTTGACGAAATTCGAGATGGCACTCGCAGTACCTGTCAGGAACATATTGATCTGTTCCTGCAGTCCGTAGATTGTTTACGGGATCTGTTAACCGCACTGCAAGGCGGCGAAGAACCGGATCCTGGACAATCGACAGAGCTCCGCCAGGCGTTTGAAGCGATTCTAGGCAGCGACAGTGGTGGTGGAGCGACTGCCGCTGCGCCAGAAGACGTCGCCGAGGTGGCGGTGGCGACTGCAAAAGGGTGGAAGATCAACTTCTGCCCAAATCGGGATACCTTTCGTACGGGTAATGAACCGCTCAGAATATTTCAGGAACTTGGCGAGCAGGCTGACGTTAAGATAAGCTCGCAGCTGGATAAAATTCCGGAAATGACAGTGATGGATCCAGAGTCCTGCTACATAGGATTTACTCTGGAGCTGTCTGGCGATATCGATCGCGAGGGTATCGATGCCGCCTTTGAATGGGTGAGCGATGAAGCGATCATAGAAATAGAAGAGGTTGAAGTTACTGCTTCTTCCGCGTGGAAAATCTACTTCAAGCCGGAAGAAGATATTCTTCTAACGGGCAACGAACCTCTCAGAATTTTTCGTGAATTGGCGGAGTCTGGAGAGTGTACCGCCAGCTGTCACGTCGATGCGGTACCCGAATTTTCTGCTTTGGAACCCACGCATTGTTATCTCGCATGGGATCTTCAATTAGAGTCAAGCGCCGAAAAAGACGCCATTGATGAGGCGTTTGAATGGGTTGTAGACAGCTCCGAACTGACAATAGATAAGCCTGCTGTCGCGGCGCCCGCGGCAGCTCCCGCCGCTGCAGCAGCGCCAGCGCCCGCTGCTACGACATCTGCGCCAGCAGCATCAGCACCCGCGTCCCCCGCACCGGCGGCAGAAGCCGGTGCCGCGGATGCCAGCAAGCCCGCGATGCCGAAGGCGCCTAAGCCGAAGAAGATATCGTCGGCGGATACATCGTCTATACGGGTAGGTATCGACAAAGTCGATTCTCTGATCAATATGGTGGGCGAGCTGGTCATTACCCAGTCTATGCTCGGTCAGCTAGGCAGTGAATTCGAAATGGAAAACCTGCCGAAACTCCTGGAAGGCCTCAGTCAGTTAGAGCACAACACGCGTGAGTTGCAGGAAAGCGTGATGCGCATTCGCATGCTGCCAATCAGCTTCGCGTTCAGCCGCTTTCCTCGCATGGTGCGAGACCTCAGTCGTCGACTCAACAAACAAATTGAGCTGAAACTGCTCGGAGAACAGACGGAACTTGATAAGACCGTCATGGAAAAAATTGGCGATCCGCTGGTGCACTTGGTGCGCAATGCACTAGATCACGGCATTGAAGTTCCAGAAGAACGTGTGGCCGCCGGTAAGCCCGAGATGGGTACAGTAACGCTTAATGCCTATCACCAGGGCGGCAATGTCGTTATCGAAATTAAGGATGACGGCAAAGGTCTGGATCGTGAAAAACTGTTACAGAAGGGTATTGAAAAAGGTTTGGTTAACGCCCGTGATGCGGCGTTGATGCCCGATGATCAAGTTTATGATTTGATTTTCCAGCCTGGGTTTTCTACGGCAAAAGAAGTGAGCGATGTCTCCGGTCGCGGTGTCGGAATGGATGTTGTTCGAAGAAATATTCAAGAACTTAACGGCACGGTCGAAATAACATCTAACAAAGGCAAGGGATCTCGTATCACGATCCGTCTTCCTTTGACGTTGGCGATTCTCGACGGACAACTGGTTCACGTAGGTGGACAAACCTATATCTTCCCACTGGTTTCTATCGTCGAATCACTGCAGTCGAAAGAAGACATGGTACGACGTGTTGCGGGAGGCTGTGATGTTCTGCAGCTGCGCGAAGAATATGTTCCGATTATTCGTCTGCACGAGCTGTTTAATATTCGTCCTCAGTCAACGTCTCTCGATGATTCACTGTTGGTGGTCGTTGAATATGAGGGTGAAAAGGTTGGTGTTGTGGTCGACGATCTGCAGGCGCAACAGCAGGTGGTTATTAAAAGCCTTGAACAGAACTATCAGCCGGTGGAAGGGGTTTCCGGTGCGACCATACTCGGTGATGGCACAGTCGCGCTGATTCTGGACATTCCCGGCCTGGTCAAGTTGGCTGGAATAAATCATCAGTTGCATACCCGAGTCGCCAGTCTCGGTAAGTCTCATCGGGATCTGCAACAAATCGCTTAGGAGAGATTGAAGTATGTCAGCGGGCAATCAGGAATCTACCCAGGATCCCATAGAGCTGGGTGCGGCAGAGCCGGATGCAGACAATCAATTCCTCACCTTCATCATGGCCGGTGAGGAATACGGAGTCGATATTCTTTGTGTTCAGGAAATTCGCGGTTGGGAGTCGGCGACGCCAATCCCCAATGCGCCGCCGAACATCAAAGGCGTAATCAATCTTCGCGGCACCATCGTTCCCATTGTTGATCTGCGCCAGTGCTTCGGGCTTGAGGCGATAGAGTACAGCTCTGTAACCGTCGTCATCGTCTTGAAAGTCATCGCTAATGGCAGCAGCCGTGTCATGGGCATCGTCGTCGACGCTGTTTCTGATGTGCACACGCTGGCGGAAGAAGATCTTAGAACCGCACCGGATCTTGGCGATTCGGTCAATACAGAATTCATTCGGGGACTGGTCAACGTCAACGGCAAAATGATTATCTTGCTGGAAATAAACCGTCTGCTGAGTATGGACGATCTGCCGAATTTAAGTCAGATCACGGAAAAACTATCGCTGGAAGCCGCGCAAGGCTGAACACCGCGCCAAGAATAATCCTCGGAGTCGACAATGCTCAACTTTTTAAAAGGCACCAATAACAGCCACGAACTAACAGAGAAGCTGAATGCGGTCAGCCGAACGCAAGCCATCATTGAATTTGATCCCACCGGGCAAATTCTCGATGCCAACGATAATTTCCTGCAGACCGTGGGGTATACGAAAGCAGAGATTGTCGGGCGTCACCACAGTATGTTTATGCCTGAAGGTGAAGCTAACAGAGACGAGTATCGTCAGTTCTGGGCGGCACTTGGGCGAGGCGAGCACTTTGTCAAAGATTTTCGCCGTGTCGGTAAAGGTAACCGGGAAATCTGGATTAACGGTTCCTACAACCCATTACGCGATGCCAGTGGTCAGGTGTACAAAGTCGTTAAGTTTGCGACGGATATTACCGAACAGAAATTGATGGCGGCTCAAAACGACGCCTATGTCTCGGCGATGGATCGCTCCCAGGCGGTTATTGAATTTAAAATGGACGGCACGATATTAAAGGCCAACCAGAATTTTCTTGACGCGGTCGGCTATTCCGCCAACGAAATTGTCGGCCAGCACCACAGCATGTTTGCACCTCCCGAACTGAAGGGCAGTGCCGAGTATCGACAATTCTGGGAGAAACTCAATCGCGGTGAATTCGATGCAGGAGAATACAAGCGTATCGCGAAAGGCGGTCGAGAAATCTGGATTCAGGCGTCGTATAACCCGATCTTCGACCCGGAAGGCCGACCGGTCAAGGTCGTAAAATTTGCCAGTGATATTACCGAACAAAAGCTGAGCGCGAATAACAATACGGCGTACGTCGATGCCATTCGCCGCTCCCAGGCGGTGATCGAATTTAAAATGGATGGCACCATTATCGATGCCAACCAAAATTTTCTCGATGCTATGGGTTACTCTGCCAATGAAATTATTGGCCAGCACCACAGTATGTTCGCCCCGGAAGGGTTGGCGGGAAGCCCCGAGTATCGTCAGTTCTGGGATAAACTCAACCGTGGTGAGTTTGATTCTGGCGAGTATATGCGGATGGCCAAAGGCGGTCGCGAGATCTGGATCCAGGCATCCTACAATCCTATTCTTGATCCAGAGGGCAAGCCGATAAAGGTGGTTAAATTTGCCACGGATATTACGGCTCAGAAACAGCAAGCTGTAGAGGCGAAGCGTCTGGCCAACCTTTCCAGCGCGCTTAAACTCTGTCAATCCAATGTGATGATGGCGGATAATGACCTCAACATCAGCTATTTGAATGACTCGGTCAAGCAGATGTTGCGGGGTAACGAGCCTGAACTGCGCAAAGTCTTGCCTAATTTTGCGGTCGACAGTCTGATTGGACAAAACGTCGATGTGTTTCACCAGAATCCCGCACATCAGCGATCCATGTTGAAAGCGCTGTCCAGTACTCACAAAACTCAAATTAAAGTTGGTAAGTTATCCTTCTCTTTGAGCGCATCGCCATGGCTCGATCTGGAAGGAAATCGACTCGGCACGCTGCTTGAGTGGGTCGATCGGACGGCGGAAGTTAACATCGAATCGGAGATTGATAGTATTGTCGATGCCGCCTCTACCGGTGACTTTACCAAACAAATTTCCATGGAGGGTAAAGACGGGTTCTTTGCCAACCTGAGTCAGGGCTTGAACAACCTGGTCAGTACGACAGAGGTCGCGCTTAATGATGTCCTGCGGGTGCTTGGGGCCCTGGCGAAAGGGGATCTTACCGAGCGCATTACTCGTGAGTACCAGGGCAGCTTCGGTCAGTTGAAAGACGACGCTAACGCCACCGCTGAAAAACTCACCGACGTCATTGCCAATATCCGCACGTCTGCCGGCGCTATTTCCTCGGCGGCGAATGAAATCGCGCAGGGTAACGCAGACTTGAGTCAGCGTACCGAAGAGCAGGCTTCGTCGCTTGAAGAGACGGCATCCAGTATGGAAGAAATGACCTCTACGGTTCGCCACAGTGCCGAAAATGCCCTGCAGGCCAATTCCCTTTCCAGTGAAGCCCAGAAAAAAGCTGAACAGGGTGGTGCGGTCGTCAGTCGCGCGGTAACGGCGATGGAAGAGATCAATAAATCCAGTAAAGAGATCGCCGATATTATCGGTGTTATCGATGAAATCGCCTTCCAGACCAACCTGCTGGCGTTGAACGCTGCGGTCGAAGCGGCGCGCGCCGGTGAACAGGGACGGGGCTTTGCGGTGGTCGCCGGTGAAGTACGCAATCTGGCTCAGCGGTCCGCCGGTGCTGCGAAAGAAATCAAAGAGTTGATTCGGGATAGCCAAGGTAAGGTCATCGATGGCACAGATCTGGTCAACCAGTCTGGTGAGACACTGAAAGAAATTGTTGCGGCGGTCAATAAAGTCAGCAACATGATGAAAGAGATCAGCGATTCGGCTCAGGAACAGACGAGTGGTATTGAGCAGGTAAATACCGCGGTTTCACAGATGGATGATATGACTCAGCAAAACGCGGCTTTGGTTGAAGAAGCCTCGGCAGCTGGGGAAGCCATGGCGGAACAAGCTCGCAGTATGAATAACTTGATGGACTTCTTTACCGTTGGCGGAATGGATTCCAGCTCCTCCAGCGCCAGCAGTGGCCATTCAGCGCCCCGCAGTGCACCGCGCGCTGCACCTAAGGCGACGTCTGGCGGCGGTGGCGATGACGAGTGGGAAGAATTTTAATCCGGTAGAGATGAGAGGGAAGTCCGTTATCTGACGGGCTTCCCTTTTCAGAATACCCACTTTGTTCTCACCAATCTGATTATTGGTCTGTCACAACGAACCACGACCCGTGGCGCGCCAATTTGATGCCAGTGTCGTTCAGCCCCAGGGCTGACGCAATTTCTGCGATCAAAAGAATTGAGGGTGCAGCCGAAGTAGAACACATGTCGATATGGATATCGGTTGTCGACGACATTCCCTGTCCGAAGCTTGGCGATCTACATCGTGATGGTGACAAAGGTTTCTCAACGTTTTCCGAAATACGGTCGATAGGTTCAAACCATGGCAACGGCAGCAGTTAGTGATAATTCCCACATGGCTCGTGAATTTCCCATGAGCCAGGCGAATTTTAATCAAATCAGAAAGATTGCCTACCAGCATACCGGCATAAATTTGTCTGAACAAAAAAAGAATATGATATACAGCCGTTTGGCTCGTCGTATTCGTCAGTGCAACTTAAATTCTTTTGATGAGTATGTGGCCCTAATTTCCACGGATGGAAATTATGAAATGACGGATTTCATCAACGCGATCACGACCAATCTCACCAGCTTTTTTCGTGAAAATCATCATTTTGAATTTCTCGAAGAGACGGTTTTTCCTGAACTGATTAAGAAAAATATGAGTTCCCGAAAAATTCGTTTTTGGTCTGCGGGATGCTCGACCGGGGAGGAGCCCTATTCCATTTCGATTTGTATCAACGAAAAGTTGCCGGTCGCAAGTTGGGATATCAAATTATTGGCGACAGATTTGGATACGAACGTTGTCGCCCATGGTCAGCAGGGTGTTTACTCCGCAGATCGTATTGACTCAATCAGTGAAGAGCGAAAGCGCCGCTGGTTTATGCGTTCGCCGAAGGGGGACGAAGTCAGAGTGAAGCCCACCTTGCAGGAAATCATTTCTTTCAAGTCTCTGAATTTGTTAAAGCCCTGGCCAATGAAAGGGCCTTTCGATCTTATTTTTTGCCGTAATGTCGTGATCTATTTTGACAAGGAAACTCAGAAGGGACTCTTTGATCGCTACGCGGATATTCTGGCTCCCAACGGGTATTTGATCATTGGGCATTCTGAAAGCCTCCACAAAGTGACAGACAGGTTCCAATCTCTTGGGCGAACCATCTATCAGAAAATACGCTGAGTCCGAGGAGTACTCATGTCAAAACCATCCTTACCCAAGCCCCTGCCGGGGTACGCCCATGTCAATCGTTACTGGGACAAATCCATGGGCGTTCCCGCTGCTAAGATCTTGCCGGGCGAGTTTTATGTTAGTGATCAGGGAGAAATGGTTGTAACGGTATTGGGCTCTTGTATCGCGGCCTGTGTTCGTGACAAAAAAATCGGCATAGGTGGAATGAATCACTTTATGCTGCCGGCAACCAACGAACATAGCAGCTGGGATACCAGTGAGGCCAGTTCTGCCGCACGCTATGGCAACTGGGCCATGGAATATTTGATCAACGGCATTTTAAAGGTCGGCGGCAAGCGAGAAAACCTGGAAGTGAAATTGTTCGGCGGCGGTCAGATCATGAAAAACATGACGGATATTGGCGCGCGCAATATTGAATTTGTTCTTGAATACATGAAGCAGGAAAAACTGAAAGTGGTGGCCTCTGATATCGGCGGGACTTGGCCACGCAAAGTCCTGTATTTTTCCGATACTGGGTCGGTCAAAATGCGCCGTCTCAAATCCACCAGCAATGAAACCGTACAGCAGCGGGAGCAGCAGTACTGCAAAACCTTGGTGCAGAAGCCTGACACCGGAAGTGTGGAGCTTTTCTAATGAGCAAACGAATAAAAGTCCTTATCATCGACGACTCAGCCCTGGTGCGCTCTTTATTAACGGATATTTTGGCAAACGATTCTGATATCTGGGTTGTCGGTGCCGCCCAGGATCCCTATGAAGCTCGGGAAATGATCAAGAAGCTGAATCCCGATGTGCTTACGTTAGATATCGAAATGCCTAAAATGAACGGTATTACGTTTTTGGCGAACTTGATGCGTTTGCGTCCCATGCCTGTCGTTATGATTTCCACACTGACACAGGCAGGTGCTCCGGCAACCCTTGAAGCGCTGGAAATCGGTGCAGTGGATTTTCTCGCCAAGCCAAAGCAGACCGGTTCAGCGGGTTTGGAGGAATATGGTCGAGAGATTATTGATAAAGTAAAAGCAGCGGCAGGTGCCAATGTTCACTTTATTGAAAATAAAACGGTCGAAACCAAAGTCGAGGGATTTGGTGAAAACAAACGTCTTAAGGCGGGCTTTCTCTGTGCCATCGGCGCCTCGACCGGTGGCACGGAGGCCATTAAAGATGTGTTGAAAGTACTTCCGAAAAATTCGCCACCCATTGTCGTGACTCAGCACATTCCGGGTAGTTTCAGCCGCTCATTTGCGGAGCGGGTCGATAAGCAGAGTGAGATATCGGTGTTAGAGGCTGAGAATAATATGCCGATTCGGGCAGGCTGTGCCTATATCGCTCCCGGTGATTATCATATGAAGGTCGCCAAGTCTGCCTACGGTTTTGTCTGTAAGCTTGAAGACAGCGACCCCGTGAACCGTCATAAACCCTCGGTCGAAGTTTTGTTCGATTCTGTGTTAGAGACCGTTGGAAAAAACGCTACCGTTGTAATGTTAACGGGGATGGGTGCCGATGGCGCACAAGCGATGAAACGGACTCACGACGCCGGTTGCCATACGATTGTTCAGGACGAAGCAACCAGCGTTGTTTGGGGCATGCCCGGAGCAGCGGCAAAGTTGGGCGCCGCCAAGGAAATCTTACCGCTCAACGCCATACCGAGAGCGATTCTGCAAACGTCTTTTCGATAAACGTTGCGCCGGACCTTGTCCGGCACTTCTGACTTCTCCTCATCCAGTCGCCCCGCGGGTGGCGTTCCATCTTCGTGAATTTCTGCTGGTAATCTCGTCACTGTTTCTGGGTGATGAGAGACCTTTGGGAGCAAGGCTTTTTCAGACTCTGCTTCCCGGTGCTTCCTCCGTCACCAACCCTGTTCAGGGGGCGCTGAACGTTCTGGCGCCTCAACCTGTTTCTCTCAGTTCCCTGGCACTGGTTTTGCTCAACTTGAAGAAATCAATGTAATTTCGGTATTAGGCGGTAATTTCCTGCCGCCGATGCAAGCGGAGCCCAAGCGCACAATGGAAACCAATCTCTCTGGTATTTCGTTTTCACAACTGTTAGGTAACGGTGGTATCGATTCAAATGTACTGATGCAAAAGGCGAGTCGTTCGACGCTGTTGGATTTTCGTTCCGTGATGGCCTCGCAAAAAGCAAGTTCGACAAACAATTCCGTATCGGATTCTTCTAATCACTCATCAAAGAGCGCTTCCCCCTCAGTTCAACAGAATCAACCGTCTGGTAAGAATGAGCAGGGATCTTCTGCTTCGGAGAAAATCGCTGCTAAGACGCCTCAAAAAAATGATGATGTTGATACGTCTAAGACGGAGTCGTCATCGGCGAAACAGGGCGATGAGACTCAACACGTCGCCAAGGACCAATCTCAGAGTGATAGCAGTGCAACGGAAGAAAAGCCGGAGGGTACGAAAGACCGGCAAACTCTTGCCTCGACGTCTGAAAAATCGACGGCATCTCACTCCACGGACGCAACTGAAGATAGCGCGGCTCAGGGGGGTACTACAGAATTGAGCTCGGTTTCTATTCCTTCACCCTTGAAGGAAATGAATCTGCCCGTTCAAGTGGATCTGGATTCCACGGCGGATTTCAATCCGCTGGTGCAATGGCTGAATATGGATGGCGAATCCTTAGCGATTGATCTACCTGTCGACAGTGAGATGACGCTGGAAAATCTGGTTGAAACCATCAATCAATTGATTGATCAGCTGCAAACCGGATCGATCCCCGACGCACTGGCTCAACAGTTGGAACAGTTTACTTTACAAGGGGAGGGCGGCGAGCCTGCGTCACTTTCCCAAATGATTGGCGCTTTGGTGTCGGAGTCTTTGGTGGATAGCCAAGGCCAACTGGCGGTGTCACAGACAGATGCAGACGCCATTGCTGATGAATTGGCGGCACTGATGGACCGCCTGGCCTTGATGGATCAGAATCAGCGTCAGTCGCTGGTGAATAAGCCGCTGGCTGATGCGGTATTGGCCGAGCAACAGAAGTATGCGGCTTCCGCGACAGCTGCGAGTGCCTCTAGTGGTGAGAGTGCGCTTGCTGCAACCGCTGATTTACTGGCGGATTCGAAGACATTGACGGCAAATTCCCAAAGTGCGTCAACCACGCTCCCCAATGCAGCGACCACGGATTTGGTTAAGGGGTTGCAGGGGTTAAAAGAGGCGATTGCTTCTCAGCCTTCAACCGATGGGACAGAGGCGGATGCCACGCTGGTGACGGACGGTCGCCAGGGGGCTGCCACGTCCCTGGCTGAGACATTGAAGTCTCTGGTTGGTGGCGCAGGTACGTCACCGGCAGCCACGCAAATCGATGTGGGTAAGGCAGCCGTAGTCTCTACTGACAAGGCCAGTATTGACAGTTCTGTGGCGGTTGCCGCTCAGACGGCGGCAAACCAGAACCGCAACGGAGCGACTGCTACAGGTGTGACCACGGCACAACCGTCAACGTTTGCGGAATCTCTGAAAACGGCATTCGGACAGAATCAGTGGAATAACGCGGTCGCAGAAAAGGTCATGATGATGGCCTCGCAAAATCTCAGCAGTGCCGAGATTCAATTGGATCCGCCGGAATTGGGCATGCTTCAAGTCCGGGTGACAATAAACCATGATCAGGCCAGCGTCAGTTTCGTAAGCCCCCATGTTCAAGTCCGGGATGCGCTAGACCAGACGGCAGCGCGCTTGCGTGAAATGTTTGACGCAGAAGGTTTAAATCTGGTGGACGTGGATGTTTCTGATCAATCTTTCCAGCAGCAGAGAGACGGCGAGTCCGGTTCCCAGTCGGGCGCTCAGGGTTTGGCCGATGGTAGTGGTGAAGGCGCAACCACTGATGAGACTCAACCTCAGATGACGGTCTCTAGAGGGTTGGTCGATCAGTTTGTCTGATTGCCATTGGGGGTTGCCGCGATCCTTACTGGTTTAAGGCTTGCGGTTAACCCGTGTTGACTGCAGCTTTCTCTGTCGTATCTGCGATTGCGTCGGCCCTTTCTTTTTGACAGATCTTTTGCGCTGGCAATTTCCTGTTTGGCGCTTGTGTCATTTTCTCGACAATTTCCTCTCGATTTTTTTAGGGTCGACTAAAATTGTGCTGTGGTTTGTAGCGAACTGGGATAGGCAGCATATTTTTCGTGGCACATCTCTTGCTCAGACCCATGTATTCAGCTTTAGCGACGGGAAATTGACATGGCGGATGATGACAACACAGAAGCAACAGAAGGTGAAGGCGGAGGTGGTGGAAAAAAGAAAATCATTATTCTTGCCGTCGTTGCTCTGTTGCTGATCGGTGTTTCTGTCGGCGGCACTCTGTTTGCGGTAAAAATGATGGGTGGCGATGAGCCTGAAGTCGCCGAGGGAGAGGAAGCCGCCGCGGAAGAGGTCGAAGAAGAAGAGGTTGAAGAGGTCAAAGGGCCGGCGATCTACTATCCACTGAAACCCACGATTATTGTTAATTTTAATGCGCGCGGTAAGCAGCGCTACATGCAGGCAGAAGTCAGTCTTTTGGTGCGTGAAGAGGATGTGGTCACGGCGATTGAAGAGCACAGCGCCATGCTTCAACACAGTTTGCTGATGTTGTTTAGTGGCCAGGATTATGCGGAGCTGCAGACGCCCGAAGGGAAGGAGCTGCTACGCCAGAAATCTCTTGAGACGCTGCAAAAGCTTCTCGAACAGGAAATCGGTAAACCAGGTGTCGAGCAGGTTCTGTTCACCAATCTGGTTATGCAGTAATTGCGGTACGCCTAAGGAGAGTTAGCAACTATGCAGGACTTGCTTTCCCAGGACGAAATCGATGCGCTCTTACACGGTGTCGATGACGGGGATATAGAAACCGAGTCGGATGAGGATCCAGGCTCGATAAAATCCTATGACCTTACCAGTCAGGACCGCATTGTTCGCGGTCGTATGCCAACGCTGGAGATGATCAACGAGCGTTTTGCCCGCTACACCCGCATCAGCATGTTTAATTTACTGCGACGTTCTGCGGATGTTTCTGTCGGCGGTGTACAGATTCAAAAATTTGGCGAGTATGTTCACACCTTGTACGTGCCCACCAGTCTCAATATGGTCAAGTTTCGGCCGCTGCGTGGTACAGCTCTGATCATTCTCGATGCCAAATTGGTTTTTAAGCTGGTTGATAACTTTTTTGGGGGCGATGGTCGCCACGCCAAGATCGAGGGCCGTGAATTTACCCCGACAGAATTGCGTATTGTTCAGCGAGTTTTGCAGCAGGCGTTTATCGATTTGAAAGAAGCCTGGCGAGCGGTATTGCCGATTGAATTTGAGTACATCAATTCCGAAGTGAATCCGTCCATGGCAAACATCGTCAGTCCCAGTGAAGTGGTTGTCGTGAGCACCTTTCATGTGGAATTGGATGGCGGTGGTGGTGATCTTCATATCACCATTCCCTATTCAATGATCGAGCCTATTCGGGAGATGCTCGATGCGGGCTTGCAATCGGACTCTGACGACCGAGACGATCGTTGGATTCACGCATTGCGCAACGACATTATGGATGCGCGAGTCACTCTGGAATGTGAAGTGGCAAGGCAGAAAATTACTCTGCGCGATTTGCGGGACATGCGCGCTGGTGATGTTATTCCAATTGAATTACCCGAGCGACATATTGTAACGGTTAACGGTGTGCCTCTATTTCGTATCGGACTGGGGCAATCCAATGGCAACCTGGCGATGAAGGTGAATCACCTCATCGACCACAGTAAGATTTATAACCAGACGGCGGTGGCTGGAAAGCTGGGAGAGAAAGCAGATGAGTGATGATGCTGAAGATGACAAGGATCTCGATCAGGATTCGATGGCTGACGAATGGGCGGCAGCCATGGCCGAAGCGGAAGGTGGCGAGGACGACAGTCAGCCTCTGGATCTGGAAGAGCTGATCGATGAAGGCGGGCCTGCGACCAGTGAGAACCCTGATCTCGAAGTCATTTTGGATATTCCGGTATCCATTGCAATGGAGGTTGGCTCGACATCAATTACCATTCGCAACCTTTTGCAGCTCAACCAGGGCTCTGTCATTGAATTGGACCGCCTGGCGGGTGAGCCCCTGGATGTGTTGGTAAACGGCACTTTGATTGCCCACGGGGAAGTTGTGGTCGTCAATGAGAAGTTCGGTATTCGTATGACCGATGTGATCAGTCCACAGGAGCGCATTAAGCGTTTGCGCTAGCTGAATGACTATCCGAATTTTTCGTTCTCTTGGCTGGCCGCTATTCGCTGCGCTGGCCTGGGGAGTATCTATTGCCGCATGGGCGGGCGAAGACGTCAGCAAAGTGCCAGACCAGGGGCGCTATCTCGCTCAGGTCTTTTTCGGGTTGATGGTCGTTCTGGCGCTGATTGTGTTGCTGGGCTGGCTGTTGCGCCGCGTTGGGCAGGGCACGATGGGCGGTGGGAGACACTTGCGAATTGTTGCCAGTCTCGCGTTGGGGGCTCGCGAGAAAATTGCGCTGGTTGACATCGGCGGTCGTCAGATACTTGTTGGGGTGACGCCCCAGTCGATCACCCATTTGCAAACGTTCGATGAGCCTGTGGTTGATGCGCCCGTCGCGGACACACCGCCAGAAGCTTTTGCGGAAAAGCTTCGTAACATCATGGTTGCGAATAAGGATCCATCGTGATTCTGCGCCTCGTTTTTATTCTGAGTTTGGTGTTGTCGACCCTTGCCTATGGCCAGGAAGATCCCGCAGCACCCGCTGGGCAACAGAACTCGGCGCCGGTAGAAAATGCCATTGAAGGGGTAAAGGGCATCCCAGCGCTGCCGGCTCTTTCGGTGCAAACGAATCCAGACGGTACGCAAGACTATTCTGTAACTCTGCAGATTCTGGCGATCATGACCGTGCTGTCGGTCTTGCCAGCGCTGTTGATGATGATGACCTCATTTACCCGGATCATCATTGTGTTTGCGATTTTACGACAGGCACTTGGATTGCAGCAGTCGCCGTCAAATCAGATTCTGATTGGCATGACACTGTTTCTAACGTTTTTCATTATGACGCCTGTGTTTAATGAAGTGAATGAAACGGCGTTGCAGCCCTATTTGAATGAAACCATGAATTCCCGTCAGGCGTTTGACGCAGCGTTAAAGCCGTTTCATAAATTTATGTTGGCGCAAACCCGTGAAGCCGACATCGGTCTGTTTTTGGAGATTGCAGATAAACGGGATATTGCCAGCCCTGAATCTGTGCCGATCACTGTATTGGTTCCCGCGTTTGTGATGTCGGAACTTAAAACCGCTTTTCAAATTGGTTTTATCATTTTTATCCCGTTTTTGGTTATTGATATTGTTGTTGCCAGTGTCTTGATGGCAATGGGTATGATGATGTTGTCACCCTTGATTATTTCGTTACCGTTTAAAATTATGTTGTTTGTCTTGGTGGATGGCTGGGGATTGATTATTGGCACTCTGGCGGCCAGTTATTCGGTCTAGCTGAACCGTAATTGGCGCCTTGAAACAGCAATCTGTGAGGAGATAGAGCAATGACACCAGAAGTGGTTATGGATCTGTTGGGGACTGCTTTCTATCTGACGGTGGTTATGGTTGCATTGATTGTTGGCCCCAGTTTGGTGGTGGGCCTTCTGGTCAGCATGTTTCAGGCGGCGACACAGATCAACGAACAGACATTGAGTTTTTTACCCAGGTTGCTTATCACCATCGGCACCATCATGTTTGCGGGATCGTGGCTTATTCAGCAATTTACGGATCTTTTTGAGAACCTTATTACTCAGATTCCGGTTCTGCTCAGTTGATCGATGTCTCTATGATTCGCTTCCCGTTGGGTTACAACGCTGCCATGGCCACTCATTGTGGTCAATTGGGTTTTGCTAGCAAGGCTGGGGCTGGTTTGTGTGGTATTTGACCGAGGCACAGATTACCGAGTTCGTCGGTCGCTATCTCTGGCCGTTGTTTAGAATCAGTTCGCTGATGATTGCCATGCCGGTTATCGGTGCCAAAGTGGTGACCGGTCGCGTGCGTATTGTGTTGGCGTTTATGGTGACTCTACTGGTCGTCCCGATGTTGCCGCCGCTGCCGGATGTGCCACCGTTATCTCTTGCCAGTTTGGTCATTGTTTTACAGCAGGTGATCATTGGTTTAACCATCGGCTTTGTTCTGCAAATCGTCTTTCACATCTTCGTGCTTGCCGGGCAGTTTATGGCAATGAAGATGGGGCTGGGGTTTGCGTCAATGAATGATCCCGCAAACGGTGTCACCGTCACCGTGTTGTCCCAGTATTATTTGATTTTGACGACCTTGTTGTTCATCAGCTTTGATGGACATCTATTGATGATCCGCTTAATTGTTGACAGTTTTTATACGCTACCCATTTCCGATCGTGGCTTGGGGCCCGATGCGTTTTTAGCGATTGCGCAAAGCGGCGGCTGGATGTTTGGTCGAGCTTTGTTGGTTGCCTTGCCGGTGTTGACCTCGCTCTTGATTGTCAATATTGCATTCGGTGTTATGAGCCGATCGGCACCGCAAATGAATGTGTTTGCGGTGGGCTTTCCGATAACTCTGGTCTTCGGTTTGCTTTTGATCTGGTACAGCATGACCAGCTTTTTGCCGAGTTATGAAGCCTTTGTTGAAGAAGGCTATTCCTTTATCCATCATCTTTTGGGCATTCCCTGACCATGGCAGACGACAGTCAGGATAAAACAGAAGAACCCACGGCCAGGCGCCTTGAGAAGGCGCGAGAAGATGGCCAGGTTCCCCGATCACGAGAGATCACAACGACCGCGGTGTTGTTGGGCGGCACCGTAGGTTTGTTGGTCTCTGGTCCGCAAATGGCTCAGAAGATGATGGATATTCTGAGGTATAACTTTGAGTTAGACCGTGAGCGCATTTTTGATCCAGCTGCAATGATCTCACAATTGGCCATGTCTTTTTATGACGCCTTTTGGTCGCTGGTGCCGCTCTTCGCCGTACTCGCGGTGGTGTCAATTATTGGGCCAATTTCGCTCGGCGGCTGGCTATTCAGCGGTAAGTCCATGTTGCCAAAAGCAAGGCGCATGAATCCGATGGAAGGATTCAAGCGCATGTTCGGTATCAAAGGATTGGTTGAATTGCTGAAAGCCCTGGCCAAAGTGTTGTTGATTCTCAGCGTTGCCCTGGTGTTATTAAAAATCACGCAGCAGGATATCTTGCGACTGAGCAATCAGTCGTTAGTGCCGGCGGTGATCGATTCTGTTCGAATGGCGATTTGGTGTGCCGTTATCCTGTCTGCGGTGACACTTGCCATTGCAGCCATAGATGTTCCTTTTCAAATTTGGGACAACAGCCGTAAATTGAAGATGTCTCGTCAAGAAATTAAAGACGAATTCAAAGACAGTGAAGGGCGGCCTGAAGTTAAAGGTCGCATTCGTCAGCTGCAGCGGGAGATGGCGAATAATCGACAGTTGGCTGCGGTGCCGGATGCCGACGTCGTGATCACGAACCCAACGCACTTTTCTGTTGCGGTGAAATACGACCCTGAATCCATGAAGACGCCAATCGTGGTCGCGAAGGGCGTTGACTTTATGGCGCTTAAAATTCGTGAAATTGCCCGCGAGCACAAGGTGCTTGTTATGGAATCGCCGGCGCTGGCGCGAGCTATTTATCATACGACAGAGGTTGACCGAGAAATTCCGGCGGGCCTCTACATGGCTGTGGCGCAGGTGTTGGCCTATGTCTTTCAGTTGCGTAACTATCGGAAGGGAACAGGCGATCGGCCAGATAAACCTCGCAACATTCCTGTACCTAAGGACATGCGTTATGACCCGTGATTTTTGAGGCTGCTCGATCTTTCGGGATACGCCTTACTCTCTGTTTTTTAATGATATTTTATCGCGTCGCATTATTTTTTCGCAGTCAGGTACAGTTTTTGCGACAACGGTCTTATTACGTATTTTAGCGTCAAGAAACCGTTGTTATGGCACTGCCTTCTTTCCAGGATCTTCGTGGTTCGCTCGCCGGTATAGACCGGCGCGCGGCGCTTGCGAATGTCCGCAGTGCCGGTCAGGGCAATCTCGGTATTCCTCTTTTGTTGCTCATGCTGTTGGGCATGATGACGCTGCCTCTGCCTCCGTTTCTGCTCGATCTGTTTTTCTCGTTTAACATTGCCCTGTCGATTGTCGTTCTACTGGTTGGTGTCTATACCCTAAGACCTCTGGATTTTGCGGTCTTCCCAACGATTCTACTGGTGGCCACTCTGTTGCGTTTGGCTCTGAATGTCGCCTCGACTCGGGTGGTTCTGCTGGAGGGGCACGAGGGTGGCGATGCGGCGGGAAAAGTAATCCAGGCTTTTGGCGAGGTGGTTATCGGCGGTAATTACGCGGTCGGTATTATCATCTTTATCATTTTGATGATCATCAATTTTGTGGTGGTGACCAAGGGTGCTGGCCGGATATCGGAAGTGAGTGCTCGATTCACCTTGGATGCAATGCCCGGCAAGCAGATGGCTATTGATGCGGATCTTAACGCTGGCTTGATTGATCAGGATGAAGCTCGTACTCGGCGACAGGATGTTGCCTCAGAGGCCGATTTTTACGGTGCCATGGACGGTGCCAGCAAATTTGTGCGCGGCGACGCGATCGCGGGCATTTTAATTCTGGCACTCAATATTATCGGTGGCCTGATTGTTGGCATGGCGCAGCATCAACTTGAATTTCGAGATGCGCTGGAAAAATACATCTTGCTGACCATTGGTGATGGCTTGGTCGCACAGATCCCATCTCTGTTGCTGTCGACCTCAGCGGCCATCATGGTGACGCGTGTTAACAGTGCTGAGGACATGCGCAAGCAGGTCATGCGCCAGATGTTTGACTCTCCCAAAGCTCTGGGGGTGGCGGCCATTGTGCTGTTTATTATGGGCGCCATTCCCGGCATGCCTCACACCTCTTTTCTGGGGCTGGCGTTTCTAGCAGCGGGGTTGGCGATTTATCTGCATTGGCGTAAAACCCGCCCAGAACAAGTTGAAGAAGGTGATGGCGCACGCACAGGCAGAGTTCCTGACAAGCCCGGTGTTGCCGCGCTGGGTGGTCCCGGTGACAACCGACAAGGGGTCACCGTAGACGCGGACGATTACAAGCCGGCAGAAGTGGCGGATATCGGTTGGGACGATGTACAGCCGGTTGATGTTATCGGCTTAGAAGTGGGCTATCGGTTAATCCCTTTGGTCGATAAAAGTCAGGGTGGTGAGCTCTTAAGTCGCATCAAAGGCGTTCGTAAAAAGCTGTCTCAGGAATTGGGTTTTTTGGTTCCGAGCATTCATATTCGCGATAACCTCGACTTGCTTCCCAATGGTTATCGCATCAGTTTAATGGGCGTGGTTCTCGGCGAAGCCGAGGTTCATCCCGATCGCGAGATGGCGATTAATCCCGGTCAGGTGTTTGGCAATATCGATGGACTCGCCACCAAAGATCCCGCGTTTGGCCTGGATGCTGTGTGGATTGATCGCAGTCGCAAAGACAAAGCTCAGACGCTCGGCTATACCGTGGTGGATGCCAGCACGGTGGTGGCAACCCACATCAATCAGATTCTTCAGAAACACGCCAGCGAGCTGCTGGGGCATGAGGAAGTGCAGAAGTTGCTCGACAAACAGGAAGAGCATTCCCCCAAACTGGTGGAAGAGCTGGTGCCCGGTGCGGTGACACTCAATCAGTTGGTGAAAGTGCTGCAGGGGCTGTTGTTGGAGGGTGTGTCTATCCGTGATATGCGCACCATTGCCGAGGCGTTAGTCGCTGTTCCCAAGGGTCAAGATACTGACACGCTGATCGGCGCGGCGCGGGTAGCTTTGCGTCGACAAATCGTGCAAACCATTGTTGGACAAGACCCAGAGCTACCGGTTATGACCTTAGAATCCGGTTTGGAACAGTTATTGCTCCGTACCTTTCAGCAGGTTCAAAAATCTGGCGGTGAAGCCAGCTTTATTGAACCGTCACTGGCGGAAAAGCTGCAGCAATCTTTGATTGAGTCAGCGCACAAACAGGAGGCGAAAGGGCGTCCTTTAATTCTGCTGGTTGCGGCACCTCTGCGAGCGATTATTGCGAAATTCGTTCGTCACAGTTTGCCGGATCTTAAGGTGCTGGCCTATACGGAAGTGCCGGACAACAAGCAAGTCACCATCGAGGCGGCGGTCGCAGTACAGAACTAGCCACTCGCGGTGACAACATTTTGTAGAAACGTTTGACAGAAAAATGTCGTTTCTGTTTGGCGATTGGAGTGAGAAACATGAGTATCAAGCGATTTGTAGCAGCGGACATGCGTCGGGCATTGGAACTGGTGCGTGAAGAAATGGGGCCTGACGCCATCATTCTCTCGAGTCGGCGCGTAAAGCAGGGCGTGGAGATACTCAGTTCGTTGGAGGCCGATGGCGCCGCGAATGTTAAAGCGCCTGCAGAGCCTTTTATATCCGCGACCGAGATGCCTCTGGTCAGCGACAGTGATGAGTCTTGCCAGCAGGCGATCAAAGAGCTTTTGGATGCCGGTGACATACAGGCGGCTACAGACATCGCCAAGAAATCGACAGTGGTTAAAGCTCGCCGGGAAAAAAGCACAGATCGACAGACCTCCTTTCTTGCTCAGGAATTGGAAAAGGCGCAGGCGCAGATGCTGGCCAACCAGTCCCTGGCTGCGGCAAAAGCAAAATTGAGCCAGCGTCCTCGCAATCGCAGCCTCGAAGTTCGGGGAGAGGTCGTGGGTGGCGAGCGTCAACCAGAACCGATAAGCACACCTCTGGCGGCGGCTCCTGCCGCTGTTGAGCCTGCGCCCTTGTCATACGAAGCGAAGGCGTCTGCTGAAGCCGTCGCCAAGGCGGAAGCGCGTGCAGAGGCAAAAGCCAAGGCGGCGGCCGAGGCGGAAAAACAGCGTGCGGAACAGAATCGGCAGATGGAGCTATTGCAGACCGAGTTGGCGGATATGCGGTTGTTGCTCGAGGAGCAGCTCAATCAAGTGGCGATGCCTGCTCATGGATCGGCAATTAATCGCACTCCGTTTCAGCAGCGTCTGGCGCGTCGGCTGCAAAATTTGGGGTGTACCGAAGCCAGTATCAATGCAGTCTTGGGGCGGGTAAGGCCAACGCGTTCTATGCAGGCTGCCTGGTGCGACGCTCAGTCACAACTGGCGCAGCTGCTGCCTATTGCGGCGAATGATCCCGTTGCCGAGGGTGGCGTCTTCGCGTTCGTCGGTGCGACGGGCGTCGGTAAAAGCACCACCATTGCCAAGCTCGCGGCCAGACACGTTCTCGAGCATGGTCCCCATAGCGTCACACTGGTGACAACAGATTCAGCGCGTATTGCCGGTCACGAGCAAATGCGCGCCCTGGGCCGCATTCTTGGTGTGCAGGTAAAAGTGGTTGAAGATATCGAAGATCTGCCATTGTTGGTGCGTCGGTTGCGCAACTGCAGTTTGGTTCTCATTGATACCGCCGGGTATCGCTATGGTGATCCCGATTTGCGGATGCAGTTGGAAGTGCTGGCGGATATCCCTGAAATTCAGACCTATCTAGTGTGCGCCGCCAATACGCAATTGCAGATGATCAAAGCAAGCTTTCACGCCCATGCCGGCGAAGATATCCACGGATGTATATTGACCAAGATCGATGAAACCGCAAGTTTGGGGGAAGCATTAAGCGTAATCATCGAACATCAGCTACCTTTGTATTACACCACTAACGGACAGGAGATCCCTGCCGATATATCCCAGGCGGACTCTCGTAAGCTCGTCGTCAGGGCGGCGCGCTTGGCAAATGCCCATAGCGAGATCGAAGAGCCAGAAGACGTTGAGGAAATCGAACAGCTACAACAGCAGCTGTCATCCGTTTCCCTGGCGGTCCACTGAAACCCGGTTTTGCCGACCAGCAACGCGGCGAGAGGAATAAGAGTTCAATGAGTCTTTCAAACAGCGTACAGGTTATTGCAGTTACCGGCGGTAAAGGCGGGGTGGGCAAGACCAATGTTTCCGTTAACCTGAGCATTGCCTTGGCAGAATTGCGTCGCCGAGTGGTACTGCTCGATGCCGACTTGGGGTTAGCGAATATCGATGTCCTTTTGGGGCTGCGAGCAGAAAAGAATCTCGCGGACGTTTTAAACGGTAGCTGCAGTTTGCGGGACGTCATGCTGACGGGCCCTGCCGGAATTAAAATTGTACCCGCGTCTTCCGGTGTTCAACAGATGGCGTCGCTGGGCAATCAGGAGCACGCCGCGCTGATCAACGCATTTAGTGAATTAAGCCATCAGCTGGATGTGTTGGTGGTTGATACCGCGGCGGGCATTTCGGACACAGTGGTCAGTTTTGTGCGCGCATCCCAAGAAGTCATGGTGGTGGTTTGTGACGAGCCTTCGTCGATTACGGACGCCTACGCGCTGATCAAACTCCTGCACAAAGATTACGACCTGACGCGGTTTCGCGTGGTTGCCAATATGACGCGCAGTGTTCAGGAGGGGCGCAACCTGTTTACAAAATTGCAGACTGTGTGTGATCGGTTTCTGGACGTGGCTCTGCAATATGTCGGTCACATACCCTTTGACGAGAATGTTCGCAAAGCGGTACGCCAGCAAAAACCATTGTTGCAATATGCGCCGAACTGCAAAGCCTCGCAGGCCATTCGACAAATGGCAACCGAGGTGGATCGTTGGCCCAGGCCCAGCAGTGCGCGGGGGCATCTGGAATTTTTCATTGAAAGTCTTCTGCAGCCAGCGCACGCAAGTGCTTGAGTTCAGAAAGGCAGGGTGCTGATCAAATTTGAACGGCGTTGAGAGGTCAGTGAGTTTTCTACCATGTGGGCAAGTAGCGATTCGGTTATGTACGAAAATCCCTCGCAGGACTTGAACTCCATTCGGGTTGAAGATCACGCGCCCCTGGTAAAGCGTATTGCCAGTCATATGATGATGCGTATGCCTGCCAGTGTGCAGATTGAAGATCTGATCCAGGCGGGCATGATCGGCCTGCTGGAGGCCGCTCAAAAATATGACCCTTCTCAAGGGGCGAGCTTCGAAACTTATGCTGGCATTCGTATCCGCGGCGCCATCGTTGATGAAATGCGTCGCGGCGACTGGGTACCAAGATCAGTACATCGCAACGCACGCCGGGTGGCAGAGGCTATTGCAACGGTGGAGGCCCGTGTTGGCCGCACTGCAGCAGACCAGGAAGTTGCCGAGGAGATGGACGTTTCGCTCGATGAGTATCATTCAATACTCAACGACACAACGTCGTGTCGTCTCTTCAGTTTTGAAGAAGAGGTCGGTGGCGAAGAATCGGTGGTGGAGCCGCTGGAGGAGTCAGGAGCCTTCGCGACGCCGCAGGAAGATTACCAGCGGGAGTCGCTGCGCAAATCGTTGGCAGAATCGATTGCGACGCTCCCCGAGCGCGAACAGCTCGTGTTGTCGCTGTATTACAACGAAGAAATGAACCTGAAGGAAATTGGTCAGGTGCTGGGAGTGAGCGAATCAAGAGTCAGTCAGATTCACTCTCAGGCGGCGATGCGACTGAGAGCCAGAATGACAGGTTGGACCAAATAACACGTGATAGTGACGCCTGTTTTAAGCGGCCTTTAGGGCTGTTTACGAGACTCCTAGTGGCGCCCTGTTTTTGTCGCTGAACCCCGGAGCTTACATTTTCCGGATTGGTCAGCCGAAAAACTGGCTAGGGACAAATCAGCTACTAGACTATTAGTAAAATCCCTTTCCGGGAAGACGGAGGTTTGAGTTGGACAAAAACATGAAAATCCTCATTGTCGATGACTTTTCGACAATGCGCCGGATTATCAAAAACCTGCTGCGGGATCTTGGCTTTACCAACACCCAGGAAGCTGATGACGGGCTGACCGCGTTGCCAATGTTGAAAAATGGTGATTTCGACTTTCTGGTGACGGATTGGAATATGCCTGGTATGACGGGAATCGATCTGCTGAAAGCGGTGAGAGCGGATGCCAGATTATCGTCGCTGCCTGTGCTGATGGTAACGGCTGAAGCTAAGCGCGATCAGATAATTGAAGCGGCTCAGAGTGGTGTAAACGGGTATGTGGTGAAGCCCTTTACGGCAGCTGCGCTGAAAGAGAAGATTGAAAAGATTTTCGACCGAGTCAACGGTTAAAAGAATAACCTCCCTAAGGTTGGCCCATGGATATAGTCCCGGAATTACACCAGAACGAAGAGTTTATTCAGGAGTTGCAGGACTGCGCCAAACAACTCTCCGAAAAGCTGGCCAGCGATGATTACAAAGGCGCTTCCGAACTGATCGGAAGGCTGATGGAGGCTCGCGATAAGAATATGTTCAACGCGGTCGGCAAGCTGACACGCGGCCTGCACGATGCCATCGTCAATTTTAACGTCGACGGCGATTTCAGTAAGGACCCACCGGACATTTGCGCGTCTGAAATCAAAGATGCGTCAGAGCGCTTGAATCACGTCATCGAAACCACCCGCGCGGCAGCAGACAAAACCATGGATATGGTGGAAGCCTCGGCGCCGATTGCACAGAATTTGTCAGAAGAAGCCAGTGCGCTGCAGGAAGAGTGGCGGCGCTTGCGCTCACGGGAAATGAGCCCGGAAGAATTTCGAGAAGCATATCATCGCATTGATGCGTTTTTTGTCACCATTCGTGAGGGCACAGATACACTCAATAAAAACTTGCAAGACATCATTCTTGAGCAGGGCTTTCAAGATCTGACTGGACAGGTACTAACAAAAGTTATTGGGCTTATATGTGAAGTGGAGTCCAGTCTGGTTGATCTGGTTCGAGTTGCAGGACAGGTTGAACAGGTCACCGGGATGCAACCTGGAGAGCGCGATGCCGACGTCAAGAAAACAAAATCTAATATTGAAGCCGAAGGGCCGCAAATCCATGCGGACAAACGCGAAGATGTGGTCGCAAATCAGGATGAAGTTGACGACTTACTTTCCAGTCTGGGCTTTTGAGAATATTTGAGGGTCTGTGAATGGGATTCGGAGACGACGAAGAGATTTTGCAGGATTTCCTGGTTGAAGCCGGAGAAATCCTGGAACTACTCTCTGAACAGTTGGTTGATCTTGAACGGTCGCCAGACGATAAGGATCTGTTGAACGCGATTTTTCGTGGCTTTCACACAGTAAAAGGTGGCGCGGGGTTTTTGCAGCTCAACGCCATGGTGGAATGTTGTCACGTAACAGAAAACCTGTTTGATATCTTACGTAACGGCAAACGCGAAGTGACATCCGAATTAATGGATGTCGTGCTACAAGCTCTGGATACGGTAAACAGCCAGTTTGAGCAAGTCCAGCAACGCGCTGAATTGGAGCCAGCTCCGCCAGAATTGCTGCAGACGCTTGAGCGTCTCGTGAATTGTGAAGACATTGGGGAGGCGGCAGAAGTCGCGGCAGAGCCCGAACCTGAGGCGCCTGTAGAAGCCGCAGAGGCGCCGGTAGAGGCGGCACCAGCGGCTGACGCTGGCGGGGAACAGGCCGCGGATATTACCGACGAGGAATTTGAAGAGCTGCTCGATGCATTGGATGATGCGCCTGCCGCGCCCGCTGCGCCGAATGAAAGTCAGGAGTTGAACGCTGCATCGGACAGTGATGATATTTCAGAAGATGAATTTGAAGCGCTGTTAGACCAGTTGCACGGTAAAGGGAAAGGTCCGAGTGCAGAAGGTGAGGCCGCAGCACCGGCGCCTGCTGCTTCAGCGCCCGCACCCACGCCAGCTCCGGCCGCTGCTGGTGATTCCGAAAATATTTCAGAAGACGAATTCGAATCCCTGCTCGATCAACTGCACGGCAAAGGCAAAGGTCCAGGAACCGAGGCTGGTGGCGAAACGGCTCCGGCCGCTCCCGCAGAAGCCGCATCCGCCCCCGCGGCTGCCGCGCCAGCACCGGCTGCCGGCGGTAGCGATCTGATCACCGACGATGAATTCGAGAAACTGTTAGATCAGTTACACGGCAAAGGTAAAGGTCCGAAAGTAGAAGCGGCTGGCGAAGCTCCCCCTCCGGCGGCTCCTGCTGCTGCGCCAGCGCCTGCACCCGCTGCTGCGAAGCCTGCACCCAAACCACAGCCGAAGCCAGCCGCTGCACCCGCTAAGCCTGCCGCGGCT
Source organism: Pseudomaricurvus sp. ABR4_320 (assembly GCF_056159445.1). Taxonomy (NCBI): domain Bacteria; kingdom Pseudomonadati; phylum Pseudomonadota; class Gammaproteobacteria; order Cellvibrionales; family Cellvibrionaceae; genus Pseudomaricurvus; species Pseudomaricurvus sp. ABR4_320. The sequence continues at coordinate 231,621 of NZ_JBSWVF010000004.1, forward strand.
GCGCCTAAGGCGGCTCCGGCGAAGCCAGCCGCGCCACCAAAAGCGGCTTCCAAGGAAAATGCCGCAGCTACCGAAACGACGGTCCGTGTAGATACTCAGCGTCTCGACGATATCATGAACATGGTCGGTGAGCTGGTGTTGGTCCGCAATCGCTTGGTTCGGCTCGGGGTTAAGGCGAACGACGAAATTCTGTCGAAAGCCGTCGCAAATCTCGATGTTGTCACCGCAGATTTGCAGACATCCGTGATGAAAACCCGGATGCAGCCGATCAAGAAGGTGTTTGGCCGCTTTCCTCGAGTGGTTCGTGATCTGGCGAGAAATCTGAAGAAAGAGATCAATCTGGAACTGCAAGGTGAGGAAACGGATCTCGATAAAAATCTGGTCGAGGCTCTGGCTGATCCTCTGGTTCACTTGGTGCGCAATTCCATCGATCACGGTATTGAATTGCCTGCGGATCGAGAGGCTAAAGGCAAGCCGAGAGTTGGGAAAGTCATTCTTGCGGCGGAGCAGGAGGGTGATCACATTCTGCTTTCCATCACCGACGACGGTGGTGGCATGGACCCGGACAAGCTGCGTTCAATCGCTGTGGAAAAAGGCCTGATGGATCAGGACGCGGCAGATCGCCTGTCCGATACCGAAGCCTTTTCACTGATCTTTGCCCCGGGATTTTCGACCAAGAAAGAGATTTCTGATGTATCCGGCCGCGGCGTCGGAATGGATGTGGTCAAAACCAAGATCACCCAATTGAACGGCAGCATTGAAATTGATTCTGCGCCCGGTAAGGGCACCCGAATCAATATTAAAGTGCCGTTGACGCTGGCCATTATGCCCACGCTGATGATTATGCTGGGTAAGCAGACCTTTGCTCTGCCGCTGGTCAGTGTGAATGAAATTTTTCACATGGATCTCACCAAAAGCAATGTGGTTGATGGACAGGAATGTGTGACAGTGCGCGAACGCGCTGTACCCATATTCCATTTGAAGAAATGGCTGGTGCGCAGTAGCTGTGCGTTCGACGAGCCAGATCAGGCCCACGTTGTTATTGTCACTGTGGGAACACAGAAAATTGGCTTCGTGGTAGATCAGCTGATCGGCCAGGAAGAAGTTGTCATTAAACCGTTGGGCAAGATGCTGCAGGGAACCCCTGGAATGGCGGGTGCGACCATCACCGGAGACGGGACTATCGCCCTGATTCTGGATGTTCCAAGCATGCTCAAGCGTTATGCGGGTCGTGTTTGATGCGCAGATGATTGCCGTCGTGGATCATCTGCTTCGGGCGTGGAGTTGTAGCTCATGACCATCAAAGTACTGGTGGTTGATGATTCCCATTTTTTTCAGAATCGGCTACGTGAGCTGCTGGAGGATCACCCTCAGTTGAGGGTTGTGGGGATCGCAGCCAATGGCTGTGAAGCGGTCGAGAAAGCTCGGCGATTGCAGCCAGACGTTATCACCATGGATTTTGAAATGCCGGTGATGGACGGGGTGACGGCTGTCAGAGAGATCATGCGCGAGCGTCCCGTTCCTATTCTTATGTTTTCATCGATGACCTATGAAGGCGCGCGTATAACGTTAGATGCGTTAGAGGCGGGTGCGGTCGACTTTTTGCCTAAAAATTTCGCGGAAGTTGCCAACGATTCCGTGAGGTTAAAGAAAAAATTGCATCAGCGCGTGTTAACCATTGCGCGACCTGCGGTAAAAGTCGGGCGTGCTGAGGTTACTCAGACCGTCGAGAAAAAAGTGTCGGGAATTGCAACTGCCAGTCCACTGCCGTTGAAGCCCGCGACGCCATCCGCCTCGCCTCGAAAGCCAGCCTCGGCAGCGCCATCGAGTCAAGGTTCGTTAAAAGGCCGCATCAAATTGCTGGTCATCGGTGCGTCTACGGGTGGGCCGGTAGCCTTGAATCATGTGCTGACGGAATTACCTGCGAATTTTCCAGTACCGATTTTATTGGTACAACACATGCCGGAGAACTTTACCCGGGCCTTTGCTGAGCGACTCAATACGAACTGCAAAATTACGGTTAAGGAAGCCGTATCGGGTGATCGATTGCAGCCCGGACTGGCCATACTTGCCCCGGGTGGCAAGCAGATGATGGTCGATGCTAAAGGTGATGTGCGTGTATTACCGGGTGATGCTCGTATGAATTATAAGCCTTCTTTGGATATTACCTTTGGGGCGGCAGCCAACAGCTTTGGCAAGGCATCATTGGGATTGATTTTAACCGGCATGGGCAGTGATGGCTGTGAAGGTGCCCGTCTGATCAAACTGCGCGGTGGCCATATCTGGAGTCAGGATAAAGATAGCAGCACGATTTATGGCATGCCGATGGCCGTTGCGAGAGCGAATTTGACGGATAAAGTGTTGAACTTACGTGATATTGGTTCCACGTTGACGCGAGAGCTCTAAGCATGGATTTGTTGAGCGTCATCGGCGTCATTCTGGGATTTGCCGCCTTGATTGGCGGTAATCTGATGGAGGGGGGCAGCTGGCAATCGCTGGTCAATGGTCCGGCTGCACTTATAGTTGCCGGTGGCACCATAGGGGCAGGTTTGCTGCAGACGCCTATCACTCAATTGCGCCAAGCGATTAAGCTTCTCCCTTGGGTATTTCGACCTCCACCGCAGAAACACCGCGATGGGATTAAGCGCTTGGTGCGCTGGGCTAACGCTGCGCGTCGCGAAGGACTCTTGGGGTTGGAAAACCTGGCGCAAAGAGAGAAAGACCAATTCGCTCGTAAAGGGCTACAACTCTTGGTCGATGGCAACGAGCCAGAATCGATTCGGCGGGTCATGGAAACAGACATGATTGTCGCCGAGCAACGGGATTTAGACGCGGCGCGTTTTTACGAGGCCATGGGAGGTTATGCTCCTACTATCGGTATCATTGGTGCGGTGATGGGCCTTATCCATGTGATGAGTAATTTGGCTGATCCGGCTGAATTGGGGCCAGGCATAGCGGTCGCGTTTGTCGCCACCATTTACGGCGTTGCCTTTGCCAACCTGCTGTTATTGCCGGTCGCGAATAAAATAAAAACGTGTATCTATGAGCAGTCTCAATTTCGAGAGCTGATGATCGAAGGCATCATTGCCATATCAGAAGGTGAGAATCCAAGATCTATCGAGGTAAAACTCGATGGGTATCTGCGCTGACAGGGGGCTGTCGATGCCGCGTCGGTATGCCAGAGATATTACTACCAATCACGAACGATGGCTGGTGTCTTATGCAGACTTCATTACCTTGTTGTTTGCTTTTTTCGTTGTTATGTATTCGGTATCTCAGGTCAGCGAAACCAAGTATCGTGTGCTGTCCGATACTCTCACCCAGAGCTTCGGACTGCAGGCCACATCGTGGGATTTCAATCCCATCGATATTGGTAGTCCGTCTTTAGAGTCAAAACCTGCGGTAATTCCCGACGGTGGAGAATTGGAAACCAATCATCTCACTACGGGCGACGGTGCCTTTGATCGTACTGCAGACCTACCTCAGCTATCAGATTTATTTCAAGATCGATTTGCTGATCTGATCGACGATAAAGTTGTACAGGTGCACAGCAATGAATTCTGGTTAGAGTTGGAACTTCCCGCGGGAATTTTATTTGAGAGTGGTGACGCAGAAGTTACTTTTGAGGCGGAGTCCATTTTTCAAGAGGTCGCCGACGTTTTAAAAGGCTTTGATAACCCGATTCAAATCGAAGGATTTACCGACAACATTCCCATTAACACCAACCGCTTTCCGAGTAACTGGGAGCTCTCCGCATCACGCGCGGCAGCGATTGTTAAACTGCTTGCTGAAGAGGGGATTGAACCAGAGCGCATGGCGGCGGTGGGGTACGGCGAATTTCAGCCCGTTGCTGATAACAACACTGAAGAGGGGCGCTCTGCTAATCGGCGGGTGGCGGTGATGATTGCCCGCGAGCGTTGGCAACGACCGACGGTGGATTCGCGAGAAGCGGTTGAAGAAGCCGTTTCGCCATCTTTGAGAGAGGAATCGGCGCCCTACCCGGAGCCGGCTTTGCAGCAAAATGATTCTGACAGTGGCGTCTCACCACTCATCCCTTTAGAAAACCCAGATGCTGCCGCTAACCAGGAAGAGGATGGGAGATCTCAGGTCGAGAGGTTAGAACCTCTCGGCGATATTACTCCTGTCGAAACCGAAAATGGTGGTTTGCTGTTCAGTTCAGATCCGGATTTGCCGAGAAATTGAATCTGTAACTCTGAGCATACAGTGTCACTCTTAACGGCATATTCAGCGCGCTTTAATGGCTGGTACGGGCCTTGCTCAACAGTTCATAGAGTGACTTTGGCGACAAACCCTTGACGCCGAGTTGAAGTGACAACATCGCGCTGGCGTTGATTGGAAATAGGTCATACCGCCAGAGAATTCATCCGTGACAAACGAACACGGAGAAGGGGTAATTATTTTGTTGGTTTGGACTGTTGCGAATCAAAAAGGCGGGGTGGGTAAAACCACAACCACCGTATCTTTGGCTGGACTTTGCACCGAGCAAAATCTGCGTGTTTTGGTTATCGATATGGATCCCCATGGATCTCTATCCAGCTACCTTGGATGCGATCCGGATCTTGTTGATCAAGGCTGTTTCACGCTCTTTCAGCAGCGGAAGAAAATGGATCGACACCTGGTCCACGAGTGTATTCAGCCGACAGAGTTTCCTAATTTATCCATTCTTCCCGCATCACTTGGGCTTGCTACGCTGGAGAGACAAGTTATCTCGCAGGACGGCATGGGATTGGTGATCAGTCGTGCGCTGAAATTGGTTGCTGATGATTTTGATATGGTGTTAATCGATTGCCCTCCGATATTAGGAGTACTTTTGATTAATGCACTGGCGGCCTGCCAGCAAATATTGATTCCCGTGCAGACAGAATTCCTTGCGATTAAAGGCTTGCAACGAATGACGCATACGTTGGATATGTTGACACGATCTCTCCGCAAACCGCTACCGGCTACGATTGTTGCGACTATGTTTGATCGACGTACTCAAGCATCGGTCACCAGCTTGCGACAATTGCGTAACAGTTATCCCGAATCGATCTGGCCGGGGATGATTCCTGTCGACACCAAATTGCGTGATGCCAGCAAAGCGGGAATGTTACCGAACCTTTATCAGTCACAAAGTCGCGCCGTCGAGGCGTACCGTTCGCTGTTTAAATGGCTGGCCGCTCGTTCAGATGACCCGCTGTTGCAGCATACCGGCAAAAAGCGTCGTGCGGCGCCGATCGTCATCGCCGACGCCGAACCTCTGTCTGCCAGTGAGGGTATGGTGTCATGACGCCAACAGCAAAAGATTCTGGCGATGTGTTACAGAATTATTTTGATGATTTACTCGGAGGGTCGGAGCTGCTTGTCTCCGATTCCGATGATAAGGAAGTTGTAAAAAAGTCTGCAGAGGCGGTTGCTATCGAAGATACGCAGCTGGCAACATCTATTGAGCCAGAGCCAGAGCCAGAGCCAGAGCCAGAGCCAGAGCCAGAGCCAGAGCCAGAGCCAGAGCCAGAGCCAGAGCCAGAGCCAGAGCCAGAGCCAGAGCCAGAGCCAGAGCCAGAGCCAGAGCCAGAGCCAGAGCCAGAGCCAGAGCCAGAGCCAGAGCCAGAGCCAGAGCCAGAGCCAGAGCCAGAGCCAGAGCCAGAGCCAGAAGTGGCCCTCTCTGATTCAGCATCTGAGGACATATCCGTCGAACAGGTTCCTGTCGAGGACAATGTGGTCGCTGAATCGTTATCGGCTGATCTTGTAGATCCCGCTGACAATTCAATGGCTGCGGTTGCCGAGGATTTCTCAGTAAGTGTTGAGCCTGCAGAGGTCGAGATGACGCCGGCGGCTTCTCCCGAGCCTTCTACGCCTGAACCCTCTTCTCCAGAATTGCTGCGGCAGCCGCTAGTAGAGGTCGCGACCGATACTTTGCCCGAGGCTCAAACAGACCCTCAAGACCTTCGACGTTTGGCCCTTGAGCGTCTTAACCGGATGCTACAAACCCTGCCGGAAGTTGCCGTTGCAGAAGCTCCGGTCATAACCGAAACACCGGTCGAAGTCGCCGCGCCAACCACAGTTGTGGCCGAGACAATTGTCGAACCCGTTGTTGAAACGGTGGTCGACACCCACGTTGCCGAAGCCGTTGTCACGGAAACAGCGGTGGAAACTGCCACAGAGCTTGAGGCAGTTACAGAGGTAGAAACCGACGTCGAGCAGATTCAGGAAACCTGGGTTGATGGCAAACCTGTCTGGGCCCAGGATGAATTCGATGTATTGTTGGTTGGGGTGAGCGGTCTGACTCTCGCCGTACCTTTGACGTTACTTGGGCAGATCTACCCGATGGATGACAGCCTGACTCCGATATTCGGACAGGCTGAATGGATGATGGGCATTGCCCATACTCCGACGGGTAACGTACGCGTGGTCAATACGGCGCAATTTGTTATGCCTGAGCGATATCAGCCGGAATATGCCGGTGAGGCGAAATATATCGTCACTTTTCACGGGCTGCCATGGGCCCTTGCCGTGTGTGATGTGCAGCAACCCATTGCGCTGACGCCTGATGAAGTGAAGTGGCGCGGCGAAAACTCTCGACGGCGTTGGTTGGCGGGAACCGTGAAAAAACACATGTGTGCGCTGTTGGATTTGGCGGAAGTGGGCGACGCTTTACAAGCCTCAGATCCGTCGACCCGACAGTAGAGGGCCTCCGGCTCTAAAAGCCCCTTGGCAACGCCGGTATTGGACTATAGTAATGAAAGAGTGGACGCACTTTAGCAGGCGCCAGTCGCACGAAATGATACGGCGATGCTGATATCGACAGCCTGACAGGCCGACGGCAAGGATCAGCAGCCCAGCATTCACCGAGGAAAGATTTATGGCAACCAGTTCGACCAAGAGTAAGAGCAGCGACGATCCCATCCTGCAGTGGGTGACGTTTCGCCTGGCAGGGGAAACCTACGGCATCAATGTTATGCAGGTGCAGGAAGTGTTGCGTTACTCCGAGATTGCGCCGGTGCCGGGCGCTCCGGATTATGTACTCGGCATTATCAACCTGCGGGGTAACGTCGTCACCGTAATTGATACCCGACACCGCTTTGGATTAATGCCCGGCGAACTCAATGACAATACCCGTATTGTCATCATAGAGGCGGATAACCATGTCGTAGGTATTCTGGTCGACAGTGTGGCGGAAGTGGTTTACCTGCGTCAGTCTGAGATTGAGACTGCGCCTAATGTTGGCAATGAAGAGAGTGCAAAATTCATCCAGGGCGTTTGTCACAAGAACGAAGAACTGCTTATTCTCGTTGAGCTCGACAAGTTATTGAGCGAGCACGAGTGGGCGGAGATGGACGACTTCTAACGAAACTGACTAAGAGACAACCTGTGTCTGTTGTGCAAATCACCCCCGAATTGTTGCTTGGTATCCTGGCTCTGATTGTGGCTGTCGCCGCACTCTGGATCAGTCTGGTGCGTTTGCAGAAGCAAAAGCTCCTGGACGAAAGGCAGCGCCACTGGCAAAGACATATGGTGGATCGCGCGGATCAACTGAGCAGCACTGGCGTTGGAATGGGGCGTCGTCTGCTGGTGTTAGAGCAGCTGGTCGACCAGATGAATACTCCTGATGAATCCTTGGATGAGCTTGTAAAGGTTGCTCAATCGCCGGTCATTCCAGAACAGGATATTCCCACCACGTTTGTCGAACCGGATGAGTCTGCCTCTGAATGGATTGCTTCGGAAACGACAGCCAGTGGCGATGCGCTAACGGCGCCTGGGGGCTTGGAACTGCAGGAAGCAAGCAGTTTGTTGGGGGCAGGTATCAGCCCTGAAGAAGTAGCTCGTCGTTGTGGTATCTCCCGCGCGGAAGCCAACTTGCTGCAATTGATGCGTCAGAAGAAAGGATCCAGCGCTGCCTAACAGGCAAGGGGTTCGCGTGTTTTTTTGGCGCATAATTCATCAAAAACAAAATCTGTCGCAGTGACCGGTGGTTTACTCACCGGCATCTTCGGCGATATCGCATCTTTCCTAATTCCAACTCTGCATTAATCTGCATCAAGCTTATGATAGACTCTTCCGATACCCGCGGAGGAGTGTCTATGAAGTTCCAAGGTACCGACAGTTACGTTGCCACAGACGATTTGACCATGGCCGTGAACGCTGCCGTGACTCTCCAGCGACCATTGTTGGTCAAGGGCGAGCCTGGTACAGGCAAGACCATGTTGGCCGAGCAGGTCGCTGCGGCCTTGGGTAAACGCTTATTGCAGTGGCACATCAAGTCTACGACGAAAGCTCAGCAAGGCCTTTACGAATACGACGCTGTTTCCCGTTTGCGAGATTCTCAGCTGGGAGATGAAAAGGTTCATAACATCTCTAACTATCTGAAAAAAGGTAAGTTATGGGAGGCGTTTGAATCTGAAGAGCAGGTGGTGTTGTTGATTGATGAAATCGATAAGGCCGACATCGAATTTCCCAATGACTTGCTCGTCGAGCTCGATAAGATGGAGTTCTTTGTCTATGAGACAGGTGAGGTAATCAAAGCTCGACAGCGGCCGATTGTCATCATAACAAGTAATAATGAAAAGGAGTTGCCGGATGCTTTTTTGCGTCGCTGCTTCTTTCACTACATCGCTTTTCCCGATCGGGAAACCATGCAAAAAATCGTCGATGTACACTTTCCGGACATTAAATCGGCATTGGTCCGGGAAGCGCTGGAAATGTTTTTTGAATTGCGTGATGTTCCCGGGCTAAAAAAGAAACCTTCCACCTCTGAGTTAGTGGATTGGCTGAAACTGCTAATGGCGGATGATATTCCCGACGAAGTTCTTAAAGACAGGGATGCGCGCCAGGCGATTCCGCCTTTGTATGGGGCTCTGTTAAAAAACGAGCAGGATGTGCATCTGCTGGAGCGCTTGGCGTTTATGACTCGTCGTCGCAACGATTGATGACTCAATGTCGGAAAGGTTGAGCTACCCATGAGGCGGTTCCATGTTGGTTAACTTTTTCAGCACATTGCGGAAAGCGGGTCTGCCAGTCACGTTGAAGGAGTTGCTGGTTCTGCTCGAAGCTATGGAGCAGCATTTGGCCTTTGGCAGTATCGATGATTTTTATCGATTGTCACGCCTTTGCCTGGTCAAGGACGAGAAGTATTTTGATCGCTTTGATCGTGCGTTTGGTGCCTATTTTAAAGGTTTGGAAAGCCTTGAAGGCATTGTTGAGGCGCTGATTCCCGACGAATGGACGCGGGCTGAATTTCTCAAGACACTTTCCGATGAAGACAAAGCCAAGATCCAATCGCTCGGTGGTCTGGACAAGCTCATTGAGCAATTTAGACAGCGTCTTGAGGAGCAGAAAGAGCGTCATCAAGGCGGCAATAAATGGATAGGTACGGGGGGAACCTCACCCTTTGGCAACAGCGGTTATCATCCTGAGGGTATTCGAGTTGGCGGTGAGAGCAGAAATAAATCCGCCGCAAAAGTGTGGGATAAACGTGAATTCCGCAACCTTTCCGATGACGTGGAATTGGGCACCCGCAATATCAAGATGGCGTTGCGCAAGCTGCGAAAGTTCGCTCGTTCCGGCGCTCCCACTGAGCTGGATTTAAAGGCAACCATCAGCTCCACCGCTGAAAAGGGTGGTTTACTCGACGTAAAAATGGTTCCCGAGCGGCACAACGCCGTTAAAGTGTTGCTGTTTCTCGACGTCGGAGGTTCGATGGATCCCTATGTCCGAGTTTGTGAAGAGTTATTTTCAGCGTGTCGCAGCGAGTTTAAACACTTGGAATACTTTTATTTTCACAACTTTATTTATGAATTCCTGTGGAAAGATAATCGTCGTCGAAGTACGGAAACCATCCCGCTTTTTGATGTTCTCAATACCTATTCCAGTGATTATCGAGTGATCTTCGTCGGTGATGCTACGATGGCCCCCTACGAAATTACCCATAAGTATGGCTGCATTGAATATATGAATGACGAGGCCGGACATGTCTGGATGTCACGTTTGCAAGACAGCTTTGATAAGGTTATTTGGCTTAACCCGACACAAGAGCGGTATTGGCAATACACCCAGACGATTAAGATTGCCCAGGAGTTACTGGATGATCATATGTACCCATTAACATTGGAAGGTATTGAGCACGGCATTCAATACCTCACCCGTTGAGGTTCGTACTGACTTGGCAAGAGAGCTTGGTTCGACGCCTTAGGGCCGTATAAAAACTGATCAAATGTTCTCCCATCATACCTTAGTATCAAGAAGACTTACGTTTACATCAATCCCAGGAATGTGGCGTTAAAAATTGCTGGTTGATTTTCGTGACCGTGGTATTGTGGAAATTGAACTGATCGTCAAATTATCGACACCTCCGGTTAACACCTTTGCGGAGCGAGATTCGACAGCAGTTCATGGATGTTAATAGGGACGCGCGGTGTCTGGCAGAGACTCTGCCTGCCGACATTAACACCAAGGTAACGGGAAAAGCCCGAGAAACAGTCAATTGATGACTCTCAGGCAGGAAGCATAGTGTGTATTTCAAGGGGGCTCAATGAACATTGAGATTATGTCAGATCGCGATATCGCTGAAGAGTTCGGGGCGCGAATAGAGCAATTGCGTCTGGAAAAAAACCTCACTCAGCAGGAACTGGCAGAGTCTATTGGTCTCTCTCGCGTAAGTTACGGCAAGCTGGTGCGAGGATCTGGTAAATTTGTAAACGTTATTGCGGTACTCAGGGCTCTGGGCTACCTGGATATGCTACTCGAATTTATTCACACCGAAGACGACGATGATTCTGAAGGCGGCTCAGAAGGCCGCCGCCAACGGATGCGGGCGAGCGGTCGCCGGTCTGCGGGAAACGAATAGACGTTCAACATTTGTGCGTCTGCTGATGGATGTATGCAATCAGCCAAGGCGCAACATTTGGCCTTGTAAAAGGCGATTGGCGGGTGTCGACATCAATAGAATGGCATCAACCAATTGTTCCAAATGGTCTTTTTGAATGACGAGTCCGGCATCGTTTGCCGCGTCGTTTTCCACAATTGCAGAGCTGTTAATAATGGCTCCATTCACGCGAATATTCTCTGCTTGGCACTGCATCGCGGCCTCTCGAATAAGTCCAGACATTAAGTGAGGCAGGGCGCCAAAATCCTGCCAGCCTCCCAATCCCAGCGCACCACCAAAGGCCAGGTTAAGAATGGCTCCGCCTCCACGTCGCTGAAAATGGTCGATCTGGTACTGCATTGGTATTAAAAATGGCTCTAATCCCGATGTAAGCGCTTGACCTGCTTCGTCTGCGTTTAACTCCATGAGAAAGGCTTGGCCTGCTTCTGGTGAGCTGATATTGATCGCCATGGAGATGTCTTCGAAGATTTCCAGCGCGGCATCGATCATAGCTTCACCGTGCGCATCATCCCAGGTTTCACACACCAGGGCGGCGGCTGGTCCGGAAACATTGGTGGCAAGACTTTCTAATTCACTCTCATTATTTCCACACAATAATAGTTTCGCGCCTCTATCAGAGAGAGCCGTTGCCAGGGCTTTACCCAGTTCACTGGTGGCACCGTTAATGACGATGATCTGCTGGGAAAAGTCGAGCAGGTTTTTCATGGATAGTCCTAGATTGGAGAAAAGGGAGGTTGTCGCGAAAGGGTAATGGATAGAGCTGCTGGGGATTTCTAACGCGGTAGCAGACAGAAACTATAATCTATATAGCGTTAAGCCTGAAGCGGGAAGAGGCTTTCATTGTAGACTATGCCCACGAATGCTCTAATTTTATCCGGTGGTGGAGCCAGAGCGGCTTACCAATTGGGGGTTTTGGCGGCGCTCAATGAACTCCTGCCGACATCGACGGCCAATCCATTTCCGATTATTTGCGGTACCTCTGCCGGTGCAATAAATGCACTTGCGCTAGCGACACATACAGGAAAGTTCAGCGATGCCGTACAGAATCTGAGGGACATTTGGTGCGATCTCTCGACGGATCAGGTGTTCAAAACTGGCTGGATGGACATACTGGGGGGCGGCTGGCGGCTGTTTGCCTCTCTTTTTCACGAGGGGGTTGGTCGCAGTCGCTCCATAGCCTTGTTGAACAACGCGCCGTTACTGGCCTATCTACAACGACACATTTCGTTAGCTGGATTGGAACAGGGATTTCGTTCAGGCAATTTGCAAGCCGTATCTGTCACTGCGATGAACTACAACAGTGGCGAATCCGTGTCTTTTTTTCAAAGCGCCAGAGAGATTGCTCCCTGGCGCAGATACCGCAGGATTGGTGTACCCACTCGTCTGGATTTTAATCATCTCATGGCATCTTCCGCCATTCCCGGTTTGTTTCCCGCCGTTAAAATCGGAACTGATTACTTTGGGGATGGTGCCTTGCGTCAACTTGCCCCGATCAGTCCTGCGTTGCACATGGGAGCAGACCGCATCTTGGTCATTGGGGTTTCTGGTAATCGCAACCCTGTTTCCTGGGCAAAAGCCGCTCGTCCCAAGCGCCATTCTCCCTCTATTGCACAGGTATTCGGTCACCTGTTTAGCAGTGCCTTTATCGATGGACTGGAAGGCGACATAGAGCACATTGAACGCGTTAATGAGTTGTTGAGAGTGATTCCGGAGTCTAGGCTCAAAGAAGAGGGTATTGCGTTAAAGCCAGCTGAAACCTTGGTCATTTCTCCCAGTCGTCACCTGGACAAGATCGCCGGTCGCAAGGTGCGTTATATGCCACGCAGTGTGCGTGGTTTTATGCGCTCTACGGGTGGAACGGCAAAAGGCGGTGGTGCAGCGACCGCCAGTTATCTGTTGTTTGAGCGACCATTTATCGACGAACTGATTGACCTGGGCTACCAGGATACCATGTGGGAGAAAGATAGATTGCTCGATTTTTTTGCTGTGGCAAGTAAGGCGTGAACGTGAGAATACTGGCGAGTTCCAGTAGGCGCGATGTCCAGTGTTTTTTGAGAGTATCGGTTGATGCAGCGTCGTTGTGGCTTCAACGGATGAAAAGAGAAAGGAGAGGTGTTACATGCCTAAGTGGGTTCTGCCGGTCATTATTGGCTTGCTGGTCGTTTTTCTCAGTGCGTTTTCAACACTGTATCTGGTCTATTTTGATCCCAAAGCAAAAACGGCAGATGTGAATGCACCGATACCTCGGCGTTTTGACGTGTTCGATAACTATACCACTTGCGAAAAGGCGGTGCGCGATGCGGTAGAGGGTGAAGTAGTGTCCATTGAGAGCGACGATCGGGCCGCACGTTATGATGTGAAAGAGAACATGAATTATCTGTACTACAACATTCAGTACAAGCCCGGTGGGGGCTTTATGCGTAAAGCCAGTGATAAAGTGACTGAGTTATTTGGACGTTGCGATGTGTCGGCGGAATCCAACGACATTGTGGCTATTCGTATGCGAGAATTTGATAAAGAAGAATTTTCTATTGTCCGTCGCAAACACTGACATCAAACTCACTTCAAAAAAGCCGACATTACTGTCGGCTTTTTTGAGATAACCGCGGAGTCTTGCACCGCGGTGCAAGACAAGCGCCAGCGCCTACGCTGAAATCTCTTGAATTTCCACGGCGGCAATTTTCTTGCCTTGATCGTGCTTCGCCTGGAACTCAGCGATCTGATCGAAATTCATATAACGGTAGATTTCGGAAGACATGGAATCCAGCTTATCTGCGAATTCCATATACTCCGCTGGCGTCGGCAATTTGCCCAAAATCGCGCCGACTGCTGCGAGTTCAGCTGAGGTCAGGTAGACATTCGCGCCATCACCGAGTCGGTTGGGGAAGTTGCGAGTCGACGTCGAAAGTACGGTGCTGTTAGCCGCTACACGTGCTTGGTTACCCATACACAAAGAACATCCGGGCATCTCGGTACGGGCACCGGCAGCGCCAAAGATGTTGTAGTAGCCTTCCTCCATTAACTGATGCTCATCCATCTTGGTGGGTGGAGAGATCCACATGCGAGTCGAAATACTACCCTTGTGCTGATCCAGCAATTTACCGGCTGCACGGAAGTGACCGATGTTGGTCATACAAGACCCGATGAAGACTTCATCAACCTTGTCGCCAGCCACTTCTGACAGCAGTTTGGCATCGTCCGGATCGTTCGGGCAGCAGACGATAGGCTCGTTGACGTCCGCCAGGTCGATCTCGATTACCGCAGCGTATTCCGCGTCCGCATCTGCAGACATCAGACTAGGATTGGCCAACCATTCTTCCATTTTTTGTGCGCGGCGTTCCAGGGTGCGGGCATCGCCATAGCCATCGGCAATCATGGAGCGCAATAGGACGATGTTGGAGCGCAGATATTCAGCCACAGACTCTTCTGACAGTTTAATGGTACAGCCCGCAGCAGAGCGTTCTGCAGAGGCGTCAGACAGTTCAAAAGCCTGTTCAGCGGTGAGGTGATCCAGACCTTCAATTTCCAGAACCTTGCCGGAGAAGATGTTCTTCTTGCCTTTCTTCTCAACAGTCAGCAAGCCCTGCTTGATGGCGTAGTAAGGAATGGCATGGACCAGGTCACGCAGGGTGATGCCAGGCTGCATCTTGCCTTTAAAGCGAACCAAAACAGACTCTGGCATATCCAGGGGGGTTACGCCGGTCGCTGCAGCAAAAGCCACTAGGCCTGAACCCGCCGGGAAAGAGATGCCCATCGGAAAGCGCGTGTGGGAATCGCCACCAGTACCAACGGTATCTGGCAGTAACATGCGGTTCAGCCAGGAGTGGATGATGCCGTCACCAGGGCGCAAGGAAACACCGCCACGGGTCATGATGAAGTCGGGCAGGGTATGCTGGGTGTCGATATCGACAGGTTTTGGGTAGGCCGCGGTGTGACAGAAGGACTGCATGGTCAAATCTGCGGAGAAGCCCAAACACGCCAGATCTTTCAGTTCATCCCGAGTCATCGGACCGGTAGTATCCTGAGAGCCAACGGTAGTCATCTTCGGCTCGCAATAGGTTCCGGGACGAATGCCCTGACCTTCCGGTAATCCACAAGCGCGACCGACCATTTTCTGCGCAAGCGTGAAGCCCTTGCCGGTGTCCTCTGGAGCAACGGGGGTGCGGAACAGAGTCGATGGCTCAAGACCCAGCTCTTCACGTGCTTTGGACGTGAGGCCGCGACCGATGATCAGATTGATACGACCACCTGCGCGAACTTCGTCCAGCAAAACGTCAGACTTGAGAGCAAATTCAGACAGGACTTTGCCATCCTCAGCCAGGATCTTGCCGTCGTATGGGCGAATTTCGATAACATCACCCATGTTCAAATCGTCGACAGGCGCCTCGAAAACCAGCGCACCGGCATCTTCCATGGTGTTGTAGAAAATTGGCGCAACTTTACCGCCGATACAGACACCGCCACCGCGCTTGTTCGGAACGCCAGGCATGTCGTCGCCAAAGAACCAAAGAACTGAGTTAGTGGCAGATTTACGCGAAGAACCGGTACCGACAACGTCACCGACAAAGGCAACGGGGAGTCCTTTGGATTTGATCTCGTCGATCTGACCCATAGGGCCAACGACGCCGTGTTCTTCAGGATTCAGCCCGTCGCGGGTCATTTTGTACATGGCGCGCGCATGCAGAGGAATGTCTGGACGGCTCCAGGCATCCGGTGCGGGGGAAAGGTCATCGGTATTGGTTTCACCGGTGACCTTGAAAACGATCATTTTGATGCTGTCGGCCACTTCAGGCTTGTTGGTAAACCACTCTGCCTCGGCCCAGGATTCCATAACGGCCTTGGCATTTTCGTTGCCAGCCTTGGCTTTCTCGGCGACGTCGTGAAAGGCATCGAACATCAGCAATGTGTGCTTGAGTTCTTCTGCCGCCAGATTGGCAAGCTCACTGTCGTCCAAAAGACCAACGAGAGTTTCGATGTTGTAGCCACCGTGCATGTTACCCAGCAGTTTTACTGCAGCAGTTTTGTCTATCAGAGGAGAGTTGGCTTCGCCCTTGGCAATGGCAGACAAAAAGCCCGCTTTGACGTAGGCGGCTTCGTCCACTCCGGGAGGAACGCGGTCCGTGATCAACTCCAGCAACGCCTCTTCTTCACCCGCTGGTGGATTTTTTAGCAGCTCTACCAGATCGGCAACTTGATCAGCAGTGAGGGGCTTGGGGGGGATGCCTTGAGCGGCACGTTCCGCAACGTGAGTACGATAAGCTTCTAACACGATTAGTTCCTCGAAATTTATGATAGTGATTCGCTCCGGGGCGTGGACGAGGCCATCTTTACAGAGCGACAGCATGTGGGGCGCCATTTTTTGACGTTGTACCCGAAAACACTTTGACGGGCTGGTATTTCGGGTCTCCGCGGGCAGAGGAGTATACTACAAGCTCCAACACCCGTGTAAGTTAGGTTCAAAATCAAGGGCTTATAGTGAATATTCGCTTCGTGAATACCTGTGCCATAGCTACGTATTCCAGCGGCTTTTTCGGTCTGTGGTGCTCGATCGGTTAACGGCTGCTAAGAGACTGTAAATGCTCTATAATTTTACGACGCAATTTTGACTGTCCGAACTCGCCCCACCTATGACTGAAACTTCTGCCAGAACGCCGTGTGTCGGAATCTGTACAACCGGACTGGGAGACCAGGTCTGCCGAGGCTGTAAACGCTTCACCCATGAAGTTGTTGACTGGAACCGTTATTCCGCGGCAGAGCGGCAGCTGGTGAATAAGCGCCTTGAACAGTTGCTGTTGCCGGTGATCCGCAACAAGGTGAGGATTGTCAATCGAAGTCTTTTTATTGCCGGTCTTGAGCAACGGAAGATTCGGTTTGATCGGTTGCGCAATCCCTACTATTGGCTCTTGGAACTGATGCGCAGTCATGCTGGCCTTCTGGCCGAGCCGGAGCGGCTGGGATTGGTGGTCACCGATGAGTGGCTTGATATGGGTTCCGAGGCCATTAAGGCGGCGATTGATCGGGAATTCTACGAGCTATCCTGTGCTCATTATGAGCGCTATTTCCCCGAAATCATTGCATCGACTGCGGCGCAGAGCTAAGCGCTTCGACGCAGTTACCTGTATTTCCTGAATTATGACAAACCAGAAAAAAACGACGGATCTCGAGCCCATTTACGATTTTCTGCGTTGCCGAACGCCCGCAGCCTGGCTTGAGAAGGCACTGCAACAGCAGGACATCATGCTCCTGGATCACGCAGCCAATGAAATGAAAGCCGCACAGTCAGCCATGACCTTGATCGCTCGCAATCCAACCCGCTTGGATTTGATCAATAAAATGAGTCGTCTCGCCCGCGAAGAGCTTCTGCATTACGAGCAGGTTTTGAAAATCCTAAAAAAGCGTGGGATAACTCATCGAATCCTGAAGGCGGGTAGTTATGCCAGCAACATGGCGGTGTTGATCCGGCGGC
Organism: Pseudomaricurvus sp. ABR4_320; assembly: GCF_056159445.1. Classification (NCBI taxonomy): domain Bacteria; kingdom Pseudomonadati; phylum Pseudomonadota; class Gammaproteobacteria; order Cellvibrionales; family Cellvibrionaceae; genus Pseudomaricurvus; species Pseudomaricurvus sp. ABR4_320. The sequence goes on from NZ_JBSWVF010000004.1 coordinate 248,969, forward strand.
CGCAGATGGAGAATCTGGTTGATACGCTGATCATGGGGGCGATTATCGAAGCGCGCTCCTGTGAGCGCTTTGCCGCTCTTGTCCCATTGTTGGACGATGAATTGGCAAGCTTTTATCGGTCTCTACTGAAGAGTGAGGCACGTCATTACCAAGACTACCTGGGTTTAGCGAGCGACGTTTCCAAAGAGGATATTGGCGCTCGAGTTGCTGTGTTTCTCGACGCAGAGGCCGACTATATTACCTCTCCTGATCGGCGCTTTCGATTTCATTCTGGTGTTCCGGTCGTGTCAGACAATCAATCCATCAATTCGCAGAGTCCGTTAAACACCAGCTCTTTGTAGCTGACGAGTCCGAGAATTTTCCCCTGCTCAATGACGGGAACTCGCGACAGGCCGAAGGCGTCGAAGAGGCGGGCGCAGTAGCGAACATCAAGATCTGGCTCGACGCTGACCACGGGTTTGGACATGATTTCGTAGAGATTCGTGCGCTCGGGCGCCTTATCTACCGCCAGCACTTTTTTGACAATATCGGCCAGCAGCACAATGCCGTAGGCGTCATGCTCATCTCTCTTTCGCACGATAACCGCTGTGGCAGAGGCCGCCTTCATTTTGGTCAATGCGTCAGCGACCGTTGCCATACCTTCCAATTCGAGAAAGTCCATATTCAAGATGTCTCTGGCTTTGATGACTCTGCGATTCATGATTATAGTAACTCCTGCACGTCGTCGGTGATTTTGCTGACTTGATGGGATATGCCCACGGCATCCTCAACATCCAACTGCAGAGCAATACCAGAGCCGGGCTGCTCATCAAATTTTCCAGTGCGGCTGATTTCTTCCAAAATTTTGCGACTTAAATGCTGCTCCACCAAAAATAGAATGACGTCTCGCTGGGTATCCAAAGACAGTCCAAAGAAGGTTTTACTTTGCACTAGGCCTTCACCTCGAGCATTGCCTATGACGGTGGCACCCGTGGCTCCCAAGTTGCGGGCTGCGTCAATAATGGCGCTGGTTTTGTTGTCTTCCGCGAAGACTATCAGTAATTTAAATTGCATGGCATTACACCTCGGATCTGCGTCCACTGAAGCGGGTTATGGCCTGGGAGAGCTGCGCGTAGGCCATCACTGAAATAATGGGGAAGAGGCTGGCAAAGGCAATCAAACCAAAGCCGTCCAATAATGGGCTACGTCCGGGCACGGTTTCGGCAAGTCCAAGACCAAGAGCCGCAACCAACGGCACTGTCACTGTAGACGTGGTGACACCGCCCGAGTCATAGGCAAGAGGAATGATCATTTTGGGGGCTGTTGCGGTTTGTAAGACCACGAGAAGATAGCCGACGATGATGTACCCATGAAGCGGCGCGCCAACGACGATGCGATAGCAGCCCAGTGAGATACCCACAGCAACACCCAGTGCAACTGCGATTCTTAGTCCCCAGATGCTGATGGCGCCACCAGAGACTTCTCGTGCTTTGATGGCGACAGCCATCAGTGATGGCTCAGCGATGGTTGTGCTAAAGCCAATGAAAAAGCCAAAAATGTAGACCCAAAGGTAGTCCCGCCAGTTTACTGCGGTCGCAGCAGCCGCAGCGATTTGTACCGGGTCGTTGCTGTAGAGAAACGCCGGGGCAGTGAGTTGTTCCGCCATCAAGCGCCCGAGGGGGAAGAGGCAGAGTTCCAGTCCCATCAGAAAGAACGACAGACCGATCAGAACCCATACAAAGCCCACGAGTATGCGACCCAGATGAGCAGGCTTACGGCGAATCACGAGCGTCTGAAAGACAAAAATAATGACAGCGATGGGAAGAACATCGCGCACTGTACCCACTAAGGTGGAGAGGAGCAGTAGCAAAAACGTCATGCCACCACCATGCCGAAGATCATTACAAACATCATTGGTGTCAGCGACGCAAACGCGATTAAGCCAAATCCGTCGAGCATGGGGTTACGTCCTTTGATTGACGACGCTAATCCCACGCCGAGCGCGGTTACCAGAGGCACGGTTATCGTGGAAGTGGTCACTCCGCCTGAGTCGTAGGCAATACCGATGATTTCCGCAGGGGCAAACAAGGTCAAAATGACCACCAAAATATAGCCGCCGATAATCAGCCATTGAATGGGCCAGCCGCGCAGAATTCGCAATACGCCGATGACGATGGCGATGCCGACAGCCACCGCGACAGTTAGCCTCAACCCCAGGGCGTAGCCATCACGAGCATCCATATTATCGTTGATGACACCACCTTCGGCTGCAATGGCAGCAGCCTCTGCGGCGACGGCAATCAGTGCGGGCTCTGCGACGGTCGTGCCAAAACCCAGTGAGAATGCGAAGACGAGCAGGGACAGGAGTTTGCCCTGCCGGGCAAAGGTATGGGCCATAGTTTCACCAATCGGGAAAAGCCCTTGCTCCAGGCCGAGAATAAAAAAGGTCAGCCCGAAAACAACCAGCAATACGCCGATGAAAAGCTGGGCGACGTTGGGGAGCGGTTGTTGCAGAATGAAAACCTGAAAAAACACGATGACAGCCAAAATAGGGATCAGGTCTCGAAAGCTGCTCGCTAAGGAGCGAGAGAGTTTGGCGATAAGTGACAGCACAGGGAGCCTCTGGTTGGTTGATTTTTAACCTTAGCAGTGGTGTCGTCCGTGGCTGTTGATGTGTAACAAGTAAACAAAACGCCAGCTAACGTTTTTTCTTCCGAGAGGATTAAGAAAATGTGTTCGCTTTCGCGTAGACTCGCTGCTGACGACTGCAAGCCAAACAAGGAGTGAATAATGGCAGATTCCCATTCGCTGAGACCACGCCGCTCGGTGCTATATATGCCCGGCTCCAATGCCAGGGCGCTGGAAAAGGCCAAAACACTGCCCGCAGATAGTCTGGTGCTCGACCTGGAAGATGCCGTCGCGCCATCACAAAAAGCCGAGGCGCGTCAACAAATACTGAGCATGGTGCAAGCAGGTGGCTACGGTAACCGGGAGCTTGTCGTCCGTGTGAATGGCCTCTCCACTCCATGGGGGATGGATGACATTGCGGCTTTTGTGGATGCCCCCATTGCGGCGGTGTGTCTGCCAAAGGTGGAAAGTGCTCAGGAAATCGCAACCGTCAGTGCGATGCTGAATCAGTCGGTAGAGGGCAGTGGACCAGATATCTGGGCTATGATCGAAACGCCAGCAGGTGTTATCGCGGTAGAGGAAATTGCCGCAGCGGATCCACGATTGACCTTGTTGATGATGGGGACATCGGATTTAGCGAAAGAATTGCGCGTTCCTCACACCGCGGACAGAATCGGATTTTTATATGCCTTGAGTCGGTGTGTTATCGCGGCGAGAGCAAACAATCTGGATATTATCGACGGGGTGTACCTGGATCTACAGGATGATGTCGGTTTTCGTTTGGCTTGTGAGCAGGGGCGGCAACTTGGATTTGACGGCAAGTCTTTGATTCACCCTAAGCAGCTGTCCGCGGCTAACGAGGTGTATAGCCCTCATTCTCTCGAGGTCGAGCGGGCAGAAAAAATTCTGGTCGCTTGGCAGGAAGCTGAGGTGCAGGGAAGCGCTGTGGTTCTCGTTGATGGCAAACTGGTTGAAATTTTACACGTTGAGGAAGCTAAGCGGACCTTGGCTATTTGGGAGGCGATTAAGGCGTCGTCGTAGGGTCTTCTTGCTCAGAAGCCCTCAGCACTGAGATCACCGATGCAGTATTACCTTGCCACTGCCAGCGTACGTTCACATCGTAGAGTTGCATGCCATAGATTCTTGAGCTGTTGCGATGGTAGGCGGGCTCCGGTTTTTGCCGTAACAGTTGCTCGATCAGTTGGCGTAGTTCTGGATAGCTCATTGCGATTGCGGTTAGATGGACCTCGGCATCTTTAGAAAAGACGACGGATCTGTCTCCTGGAGGGGGAGCGTCGGCGTAGCTGGCGGTTGCTTCTGGCACTGCATCGCAATAGGGAATATAGGGCTTGATATCAACAATCGGCGTTAAATCCAATAAATCACAACCGTCCACGTCAAGGCACCATTGTTGCTGCCGGCAGATAACCTGATTCAGTTTAACCACAGACATGCCAATACGATTTGGCCGAAACGGGCTTCGCGTAGCGAAGGCTCCCAGTCGTTGATTGCCCCCAAGTCGAGGAGGTCTTACCGTCATACGAGCATTGTCGGGTGTTTGATGGAACTGAAATAGCAGCCAGATGTGACTAAAGCCCTCTAAGCCACGCAGTAACTCTTCGCGATTAAAAGGTGGCAGTAATTCAACCTGTGCGCTGGCGGCAGAGACGAGGCCAGGCTGACGTGGGATGGCAAACTTTTCCGGGTAAGGGGTGCGGATTCTGGCGATGGGTTCGACGAGAAAGGCGTCCATTTGAATCTATATCGCGCAATTACACGTCACTAAGCGGGCAATGTTGCAATTCCAGGTCGCCAGCATCTGATTCTCTGAGCCACCAGCACTGGGTATCCCAGTCGCCGAGTACTATGCGTTCTGCATCAGCATCTTGGGTTGTAACAGGGTGTCGTGCAGGGCGGTGGGTGTGCCCGTGGATAAGCTGGGTAACCTGATAGGATTCCATGGTATTGATGACCTCGGCAGGTGTGACGTCCATGATATCCTCGGCCTTCATGCTGTTCGCATTCTGGCTTTGAGCTCGAACCTGACGAGCAAAAGCTCGGCGTTCTTCCAGGGTTCGAGACAGCATATGTTGCTGCCATTCCGGGGAGCGAGACATTTGTCGAAAGGCCATATACTCGCTATCGCCAGTGCATAGACTGTCACCATGCATCAACAGCGTTGGTTTGTCTGCCACACGAATCTGCGTGGGGTCGGCCAACAAGGTTGCGTTGCAGCTCTGGGCGAAGGCTTCGCCCAGTAGGAAGTCGCGATTGCCAACCATCAGAAAGACCTTATGACCCGATTCCGTGTAACGTCTCAGGCAGGCCGCAATGTGCACATTGAAGTCGGATAGATCATCGTCACCAAGCCACACTTCAAAGAAGTCACCGAGAATATAAAGCTCCTTCACTTCATTGGCTCGCTGGCTCAGAAAGCGTTCGAATGCCGACGTAATATCGGGCCGTGCCTCTTCTAAATGGAGGTCGGAAATAAATATTCTGCTCATAGTAACCGTGGGCGCATGGCGGGGCTGCCAACAACTGGCAGCCTGGTGATTTCGGCGAGAGGGGAGTTATTCGCCGACAGTAACTTTATCAATAATAACTGCTTCAGCTGGAACATCCTGGTGGCCGGCAGCACTGGTCGTTTTGACCCCTTTGATTTTATCGACCACTTCGGTACCGGAAACGACTTTACCAAACACGCAGTAGCCCCAGCCTTGAGTGTTTTTGCCGGAAAAGTTCAGGAAGTCATTGTCTTTGACGTTGATGAAAAATTGAGCAGTTGCGCTGTGAGGATCCATTGTGCGGGCCATGGCAATCGTGTAAACGTCATTGGCCAAACCGTTGTCCGCCTCGTTTTCAACGGGCTCGCGGGTTTTTTTCTGTTCCATGTCTGCTGTGAATCCACCACCTTGGATCATGAAATTGTTGATGACCCGGTGAAAAATCGTACCGTCATAGAAGCCGTCCTCAGCGTACTGCTTGAAGTTGGCGGCGGTTTTGGGTGCTTTTTCAAAGTCCAGTTCCAGGGCGATGTCGCCAAAATTGGTGTGTAAGGTAATCATCAGTAATCCTCTATTGCGGTGATTCGCCCGGTGCTCAGGGGCCGCGGGCATCAATTCGTCATGATTGGTGGTGGTATTTTGCCCAAGGTTTCCCCCAGTCGCGTAACTTCCGGTCGGAGGGGAGTTTACAGGGCGTCATATAGGGAAATATTGCCTCTAAAAAGACAATCATGGGTGCTTCACTCAGCATGAGACGGCTATAATACACGATTTACCAATGCCGGTTCACCGGCCCACGATGATAATTTGTGCATCATTATCACGAACTGGAAACGCATGAGCGAACATCATTCAGAGCCTAAAAAGCCCCTCAATTTTATCGAACAAATCATTCAGGCTGATCTCGATAGCGGTAAGACCGCAAAGCTGATCACCCGATTTCCTCCCGAGCCAAACGGCTACCTGCACGTTGGCCACGCCAAGTCCATTTGCCTGAATTTTGGATTGGCGGAAAAATTTGGAGGCCAGTGTAACCTGCGCTTTGACGATACGAACCCTGCCAAAGAGGAGCAGGAATACGTCGAGTCGATCATGGCCGATGTGCGCTGGCTCGGCTTCACCTGGGGAGGAGACGTCCGCTACGCGTCTTCATATTTCGACACGCTTTACGAGTGGGCGTTACATCTTATTCGGGCGGGAAAGGCGTATGTTTGCCATCAAACGGCTGCAGAAGTAAAAGAATATCGCGGCTGGGCGACCAAGCCGGGAAAAGACAGTCCATGGCGCGACCGCAGTGTTGAAGAGAATTTGGCGGATTTTGAGAAAATGCGACTGGGCGAATTCGATGAGGGCAGCTGTACTTTGCGCGCCAAGATTGACATGGCCAGCCCAAACATGAATCTGCGAGACCCGGCGCTCTACCGAATTCGTAAGGTGAGCCATCACCAGACCGGCGATAAGTGGTGCATCTACCCAACGTATGATTATGCCCACGGCCAGGAAGACGCTATCGAGGGGGTGACCCACTCGATTTGCACCTTGGAATTCGCTGACCACCGGCCATTGTATGAATGGTTTATCGAGCATCTGCCCGTTCCTGTGGAACCGCGACAGTATGAATTTGCTCGCTTGGAACTTAATTACACAGTGACGTCTAAGCGCAAATTAAAACAGCTGGTAGATGAGAGCCATGTCGATGGTTGGAATGATCCGCGTATGCCGACCATTTCGGGCATGCGTCGCCGGGGCTACACACCGGCCTCACTGCGTAATTTTTGCGACATGATCGGTGTCACCAAGGCTGCTAGTACGATCGATATGGGGCAGCTGGAGTTCTGTGTGCGCGACGACCTCAATCAGGTCGCACCTCGTGCCATGTGTGTTCTGCAACCATTGAAAGTGACGTTGACGAACCTGCCGGAAGATCATTGCGAGACCTTGCATCTGCCGGTGCATCCTAACGATCCATCGATGGGGGAGCGAATCCTTGAAATGGGGCGGGAAGTTTACATTGACCGCGACGATTTCAATGAAGACAGCAGTTTGTCGCGTAAAAAGTTCAAACGCCTGGTGCCGGGGGATTATGTTCGATTGCGAGGCGGTTATGTCATTCGCGCGGATGACATCGAGCGGGATGAGGCCGGTAATGTCTCCGGGATCCTGGCCAGCGTAGTGCCGGGTACCGTTGGCGAGAACCCTCCCGAGGGGGTGCGGCCGCGTGGTGTTATCCACTGGGTACCTGTGCAAACCAGTATTAATTGCGAGGTTCGCCTTTATGATCGTCTCTTTAATGACCCGCAGCCGGATTCGGGGGATAAGAACTTTCTCGATTTCCTCAATCCCGAATCCTTGGTCATATTAAGCGGTTGCAAGGCTGAAGCCAGTTTGCTGACAGCGGAAAACGAAAAAAGCTATCAATTCGAGCGCGAAGGTTATTTTTGTCTGGACAGCCGCTATACCACTGCCGAGATGCCGGTATTCAATCGTACCATCGGCCTCAAAGACAATTGGGCAAACAAGGTATGATATACATCGAGCGGAGATACGCTCACATCAACATAAGGTAAGACACCCTGTTATGGCGTTACATTTATACAACACCAAAGCGCGCACCAAAGAACTGTTTGAACCTCTGGATCCTGAGCGCATCACCATGTACGTGTGTGGTCCAACGGTTTACAACCTGATCCACATCGGCAATGCGCGCCCAGCGGTGGTTTTCGATACCTTATTTCGTGTGCTGCGCTCTGAATATCCTGAGGTTATTTACGCCCGCAACATTACGGATATCGACGATAAGATTATGCGAGCTGCGGACGAAAGCGGTGAGTCCATTGTCGATATTTCCCAGCGCTATGCGCTGGAGTATAAAAAGGATCTGCAGCAGTTAAATACGCTAGAGCCGACTTTGGTGCCCTATGCTACAGAACACATTCCGCAGATGATCTCGATGATCGAGAGGCTGCTTAAGAGTGGGCATGCCTATAAGGCGGACGGTCATGTTCTTTTCGACGTTTATTCGATGAAAAATTATGGCGAGCTGTCGAACCGGACACCGGAAGATATGCTGGCGGGTGCAAGGGTTTGGGTTGCAAGTTACAAGAAGAACGGAAACGATTTTGTCTTGTGGAAGCCCTCAAACAACGGTGAACCTGGTTGGGACAGCCCATTCGGTTTTGGTCGTCCCGGCTGGCACCTGGAATGTAGCGCCATGATTGAAACTCACCTCGGCGAAACGATTGATATTCACGGCGGTGGCAGGGATCTGATTTTCCCTCATCACGAAAACGAGATCGCCCAGAGTCGCTGTGCGCATGGCGGAGCGGAGTATGTGCGCTACTGGATGCATAACGGCTACATCAATATCGACGGCGAGAAGATGTCCAAATCGCTGGGCAATTTTTTTACCGTTCGTGAATTGCTGGATAAATACCCCGGTGAAGTTATCCGCTTTGCCTTGCATTCTGCTCAATATCGTTCGGAGTTAGACTTCTCTGCCGGATTGTTGGAGCAGTCGCGCGCAAGTCTCGACTCCATTTACAACGCATTGCGGCAGGTGGTCAACGTACCGGCAGATATGAGTGGTGATCTGCGCTCAACAACGTTTTACAAAGCGCTGCTAGATGACCTCAATACCCCTCTGGCGATCAGTGAATTGCACCAGATGGCCCGACGGCTGCACAGAGAGGAAGACCCTGAAATCCAGGCCAAGATAAAAGGCGATATGCTGCAGGCGGGTGAGTTTATCGGGGTTCTTCGAGAGAATCCGGAAGCTTGGTTTACGCAGGCCAGTGCGGAAGGCGAAATTTCAGCAGAAGACGTTGAGGCATTAATCGCTGAGCGGCAGCAGGCCAAGCTGGATAAAAATTATGCACGTGCTGATGAAGTACGCGCAACACTGAGCGCCGCAGGCATTGTATTGGAAGACTCTCGCGAGGGGACTCGCTGGCGTCGCCAGTAAAGACGTCTTTCAATCGATACGTCACTTCGGCGCGGCTTGAGTGACGTTTTTGTTTTTTGATCACAGGTTTTTCCATGTCCAGGTTAACAACACCTCCTTTTCGATTTCGGCGTTTGCGACAAACTGACACCCTGCGCGCATTGGTGCGGGAAACTCAGATTACTGTTGATGATTTTATTCTACCGTTGTTTATCGAAGAAGGTATCGACCAGCCGGTAGAAATTTCCAGTATGCCGGGAGTGTTTCGCTATCCTGAGTCACAATTGGCTGATGTGGTTCAGCAGGTTTGGCAGAAAGGCATTAAAGCAGTCCTACTGTTTGGGGTTTCCCGAAATAAAGATGACTGTGGGTCCGATACCTGGGATGAAAACGGACTGATGGCAAGGTTTATTCGGACGGCGAAGGCAGCTGTTCCGGAAATGTTGGTGATCAGCGACAATTGTTTTTGTGAATATACGGATCACGGACACTGTGGCGTCGTCTCGGCCCAACCGGGCGGGCGAATCGATCTCGATAATGATCTAACCTTGGCGAACTTGCAAAAACAAGCCGTGGTTGCTGCGCGCGCCGGCGCCGATATGATTGCGCCATCCACAATGATTGATGGCATGGTGGCGGCTATTCGACAGGGGCTCGACGAGGCCGGATATAGCCATATTCCCATCATGTCTTATTCGACCAAGTTTGCTTCCGCTTTCTACGGGCCTTTTCGCGATGCCGTGGACAGTACTTTCAAAGGAACACGCAGTACCTACCAGATGGACCCGGCGAATGGGCAGGAGGCTGTCGCTGAATCGGTGCTTGATGAGGCGGAAGGTGCCGATATTCTTATGGTTAAGCCTGGCCTGGCGTATTTGGACATTATTCAACGGATACATCAGGAGTGTTCACGTCCTCTCGCGGTTTACCATGTCAGCGGTGAGTACGCCATGATTAAAGCCGCAGCAAACGCGGGAGTCATTGAAGAGCAAGCCATCGTAATGGAGACTATGACGGCGTTTAAGCGAGCAGGCTGCCAGTTGATTATTACTTACTACGCTCTCGACCTAGCAGAATGGTTGCGTTAAGCATGACCTCAGAACACGATATATCTGCAGGGGGGGATCGTTGAAAAAATATCTTGGAGTCTTGGTTTTATTATTGGTCGGCTTGCTGGTTGCTATGGTAGGACTGACTCTGGTGTCTGAGCCAGAACCAGAACCAGAGCCAGAGCCACTGGTCGGCGAGGCATGGTGTGAAATGATGATGGAAAAAGCCAATAGCGAATGGACGGATGCTGAAGCGAAGAGCTTTTCTTTAACCTGTCTGGTGGACTGATTATTTTCCCCAATTTTTCGTTTTGAGTTATTGTCTTCCATGAGTACAACCCTTAGCACGCAGCTGCAAGAGCGCTTTTTCCGAATTCGCTCGAATAAGTTTTTCGAAGCCTTTGTTATTTTCATTATTATATTTTCAGCGTTGGTCGTTGGTGTAAAAACCTACGAGTTGCCGACACCTTTGATTAGACTTGTGACCGTCCTCGACTGGCTGATCACAATCATCTTCCTTACAGAAATTATTATTCGGTTTCTGGGTGAGCCGGACAAACGTAATTTTTTTCGCAACGGATGGAACCTCTTTGATTCCCTCATCGTTATTGTCAGTCTGGTGCCTATCGACAATAGCGAAATGTCGGTTGTTGGACGGTTAATTCGAATCTTCCGAGTCTTGAGGATGGTGTCGATCATCCCCGAGTTGCGGTTGCTGCTGAATTCGTTAATGCGGGCGATGCCTCAGCTTGGCTACGTGATGGCAATGCTGTTCATCATCTTTTATATCTATGCGGCTATTGGCAGTACATTGTTTGCAAGTGTGGATGAGACGCTTTGGGGCGATATTGCTCTCAGCTTATTAACACTTTTTCGGGTGATGACCTTCGAAGATTGGACGGACGTGATGTACGCCACCATGGAAGTCTATCCCTTGAGCTGGCTGTATTATATCTCGTTCATTTTTTTGACGGCATTCGCGTTTCTAAACATGGTGATCGGCATTATCGTCAACGTCTTGGAAGAAGAACATCAGCGTGTTGCAAAGCTGGAAGCGGAAGAGGCCGGAGAGCCGGAGCTGAAAGATCTTCAAAGGCAATTGGATGAGATCAAAGCATTGCTGATTGAAAAGCAAAGCTCCAGTCGAGAGATGTGATTCTCATCGGTGGTTTTTCGTCTATTTCAACATGCCTTATGAGGCAAAAAAGTTTTCGTCAATTTCTACCATTTTTCGAAATTTGAGCCAAACTATCTACATTGTAATAATCCTTTCACAAGGATTTTTCGATTGGCCTTAACTGTATCAACCTCGTTGAGGACAGGTGGATTGAGAATACCGATTTTGCCAAAGATTCATGAAAGTTCGCTGTACAGACAGTGGCAGTGCATGCAGGAAGAGACAAAGTTTTTACGGCTCTACAGTCAGTCACTGCGTAAATATGCTCAGATTAATCGCAAAAAGTTTCGTGCTCGCGATGACGTTGATATTGCGTTGTTTACTGAAGAGCTCGAGGACCTTTTTGTTAAACTGCAGTTTTACCAGGTCGAGTTGAAGCGCGTGAGACGCGAGCTGGCCCTACTAAAAGACGATTCGGACCCTGATCGCCCGATAAACGCTGAAGCCGCTTACTGATAAATACCGGTTAGCACCTTTCCAAAAACGCAGGATGATTTCATCCTGCGGTAATCTGGTGCTAATCGGTTTTATGTTGTTTCTTTGGTCTGGTTGGCGAAATCGCCGGGGTTGAGGACTCTGACTTCCTGTTGCGGGAAAGGAATATCGATGTTGTTCTGCCGTAACGCAGCAAAAATTGCTTTATTCAGCCGATAGGAATTCTCAAAGTAAGTCTTCGTCGGTATCCATGTCCGGATGCCGATATTCACGCTGCTATCACCAAAAGACTCTATGCCGACCTTCGGTGGTTTGGCCGTGTCGTAGCCGCCCGTTGATTCCAGGGCTTTTTCGATTACTGCTATGGCGACTTCAGGATCTTCACTGTAAGCGATACCGATGCTCAATTCTGCCAAGGTGTTGGAGAATGAATTGTGAATGATCTCGCCGACGATATGCTTGTTTGGAATGGTAATCCTGATGTCATCTTCGTTGGTGAGAACCGTCATTGCCAAATGGACTTCTTCTACCTGACCGGTCACGCCCTGAACAGATATGGTGTCTCCTACGATAAAGGGGCGAGCTAAAATGATGTTGAGACCCGCACTGTAGTTTGACAGAAGCCCTTGTACTGCAAGACCTGCACCGAGAGAGGCTGCACCTATGGCCGCGACAAAAGGCGTTACACTGATACCCAGTTTGCCCAGTGCGATGACCGCGACCATGACCACAATGATGATTCTCACCGTGGAGGCGATAAAGCGGCTCAGGGTGACATCGAGATTTTTCTTCTGGCAGAGTTTTAAGACCGTATTGCCAACTTTGCGGGCAATGAAGATTCCAATCAGTAGTACAATAATTGCACCGAGAATTTGGAAGCTGTACTTCACAAAAAACTCGATGATCATGTTGTAAATTTCTTGTGCCTGTTCCAGGTTCGCTGCTAATTCTTCTTCCATGTTTTGCTTCCGACGTTGGCTAAATGGAGTGGCAGGGATGCTTGTCTGAAGGCAGATTGAGGCAACAATCTACCCATCGAACGATGAGTATCTGCTGGGTTGTTCATCCTAAGATTTGAAAGAAAACAGTCACCGACAGCAGACAATCGTTCGTTTTTAAAGGACGGCGTTAACGATAGCGGTATGCTAGCCATCGAGCAAGAGACAATCTCATTCTAATTATTCGGTAAAATAGGGATTCTTGGGCAGGCGAGGGGTGATCATGTCTTTGGCTTCACTGTAAACTTTATTGACGTCCGGAAGCAGGCCTACTTCCATGCGTCGTGACAGCATTGTTATCGGGAACAGGCAATCTGACGAGTTGGGCACACATGTGGCACGGCTGCGTCCAACCCGGTCTTCATAGACTTTCCATTCCAACCCAATTTCTTCCACCATTATGTTGCCGAGTACTGCGCCCATTGCCTGTAAGCCTGATACATCGTCTTTTGCGATGAGCCCTTTGTAAATGATGCGCTGCAGTATCTCAAGATCGTCGTGATTCCCGTGCAATTGCATACCTAATTGCAGTCGGGCGATGTCATCGATTTTTTCAGTTTGCTTTTCCAGATACTGCCGATCTAGCCAAGAGAGATTTTCGAGTGTTGTGCCATCGTCTTGGGCCGCGGCTGGTAGAGACAGTGTCAGCGCAATCAGCGTGACCGCGTGAAGGGTGCGACGTAAGGGCAAAGAGTTCTTAAAAAGTGCTTTCATATTGACGTAATTATGGTGTGTCCACGTACAATGCGGTAACGCGTGGGATACTGCAGTTCAAAGGGCGAATTTTAACCAGTTTCGCTTTTATTGGGCATGCTTGAGGGCAAAAAATTCCCCAGTTTCCGGATATTGGCCATTTAGGTTGCGGGAACTGGCCAACATTGATGAGATCAAAAGCCCTGGGGCGGTCGTTCATCTGTCACAAAAATGGGGCGCGAGGCGGTCGATGACGTTGAATGTGCTTTTGAGTCCTGAGGTGAGATTAGAGATCCTATGAAACGAATTGTTGCTGCCATTGGCCTGTTGTTATTGATTGCTCTGGGCCTTGCCTACATGGATAGCCACTATCAGCTCGAGAAGTCGATGGCGAGTTCTGCACAGTTGCGAGAAGAGGTCGCAGGGCTCAGAGCCGAAGTGGATGAACTGCGTGGACAGGTAAAGGCTTTGGATGAGTCCAGTATTCAGGGCGTTGTGCGACAGGCCAATGGTGCGATCATCGATGGTTGGCAGACGTTGATGAATTCGATTGAAGACGAGCTTGAGTCGGCGCGAGAAGCTCTTAAAGAGCAAGAGGGCGACATCAGCGAGCCGGCGCCCCAGGAGCAAAAGCAATCGGAACAGCAAGCGCGGCCAGATACCAGACCCCAGACTCCCAAAGCGCCTGAGGGCATTGAGCACATTTGAAAGGCAGACGTACCCTGTTGTTCGTCGCTTGTCATTTTATCTTTCTAAAGCAAGGAACTGAAAGCAATGAAAGCATTGAAAATACTACTCGGCGTTGTCATCGTCATTGTATTACTGGTGGCGGTGGTATTTGGCGTGGTGTTAGGAAATCTCGACAAGATTGTGAAAACCACCGTGGAAGAGGTTGGGCCCCGAGTTTTGGGAACTGAGGTAGGCTTGCAGGAAGTCGACATCACTCTTAAAGACGGGCGTGCAGAGTTGCATAATCTAACCGTTCACAACCCTGAAGGCTTCAGTGATGCAAACGCCATCAGTTTGGGTGCCGTCGCCGTTGAGATTGACCCCGCCAGTATCGGGGGGGACGTTAAGGTCATCAACGAGGTACTCATCAGTGACATTCAATTGCTGGCAGAGCAAAAGAATCTCACGGACAACAATCTGCAAGCTTTGTTAGATAAGGTGACATCCGGGGCGGGTTCCTCTGAGCAGGTTCCAGCAGAAGAAGATACTGGAGCGAGCGAACCTGTGTTGCTTGCAGTGAAGAAATTCACCTTTGCGGGAGGGAAAATCCAGTTATCGTCTGAGCAGCTCGGAGATGCTGAGTTGGATCTTCCATCTATCTCTCTAGAGAATCTGGGATCTGCGGAAAACGGTCTGACGCCGGAACAGTTGGCAGCGGAAGCGCTGAAACCCGTCTTGGCAACTGCGAAAAAAGCCGTTCAGGATTATGTAACAAAAGAGGCGAAAGGTAAGGCGACAGAAGCGCTGCAAGAAAAGCTTAAGGAAAAGCTGGGTGAAGAAGACACCAAGCGCGCTATGGATGAAGTCAAAAACCTGCTCGGAAATTAATCCCGACAAAAAGTCGTTGCGAAAAAAAGCCCCGGAGGAGCGGCCGGGGCTTTTTCATCGATTTGGCGCCAGATTATCAGTCTTGGCGGACTTTCCGCTCGCGGGCGATAGAGATAAGGCCGGCGATCAGGGAGAGAGCGATGGTTGCACCAGCGGCATTGATCTCAGGAGCGTCAACGGAGGCTTTTGGACCTTTGCCTGGAAGATGGCCGTGCTTGTGGAAGTGCGATTTTTTGCCTTCCAGCTTGGCAAATTTATGGTGATCCAACTGCTGAAACTGAGCACGCTTTTTACGCATCAACTCGATAAGGTTGGGCAGATGCTCTTTCTCATATTTCTGGTGGCTGAACGCCAAAGCGGGTACAGCACTGGTGGTAAGGATGGCTGCGACGCCCAGGCTGGCAACAAACTTCTTCATACTGACTGACCTTCACTGACTGATGGTGTTAACTGTAAGAGCCGGTATTGGCTTCTGAGGTCACTAGAGCAGCTTTGGTGCCAAAAATTAAAATTTCTTTTGGGTCAAAGGGTTAGATGTAAATCTACGAAGAATGAGGGAGTTATTGTACGTGGCGTGTAAATCTTCTCGACATCTCTTTTTTGAGTCTGGCGTATAGATTTTTTACGCTAGAGTACGGACCAGTTTCCGGTCGTAGCAGCATAAATGCACAGTAACCCGTTTGTACCCGCGTGGGCGAGAATGGCATCGCCGACATGCCCGGTTCGAAGACGTACCAGCGCGTAAATAACGCCCGCGACCGAGCCGGCCAACCAGGCGTTGTGAAGCGCACCGAATGCTAATGAAGACAGTAAAATGGCTGCAATATCCCAAGGGAGTCTGCCTTTTAACAACAGAGGGTGTCGAGAAAAACGACACAGCAAATAACCTCGGAATGCCAGCTCTTCAGCGATGGGCACGGTAATCGCAGAACCCACAAAGCGAAATGCTAGCCACACCAGCGCCCATCCCAGGGGCATACTGCTGAAGCCCTCTACGAACTTCTGATTAGCCTCCATATTTTGGCCTAACAGGATCACCCACAGGGCGGCGACAACAACCGCTGCGATAAACGCCTCAAGGCGAGGGCGATAGGGGCCTAACTGCAGGATTGGCCAAACTTTTATCAAAATCGCGGCCACCGCAATCACTCTGATGGGATAAAGGTAATCGAAATCCGCGACTAAGGCAGAGCTGAGCAAGGTAAACGCCAGAAGTATGACCAGGGGGAGTAAGGTCGCTACCGGTTGAGACATTTTGCCGCTTGAAGGCGTCGCTTGCAGTGGGTTACGAGCCAACCAGTGGCTGCGGCTGGCGAACCAGAGAACGCCCAAAGACGTCAAGATAAAGGTTATCCAACCCGCTTGTGAGTGAAATCCACCGACAGCCACGTCCGGGGACCAGTGATAACCGATCATGACCAAAAGAGCGATGCGGGCGCTATTGAGCAGCCATATCACCAAAGCACCGATTGGAAATAGGAGAAGCGCACGTGGGAAGCGCAGTTCTTGGCGATGGATAAACAAATAGATCCCAACGAAGGCACTGATTAACCCAATGCCTTCGTAACCGGAGCACGCGGGGGCGACTGAAACGATAAAATCACCGAGCCCAAGTGTTTTCCGAGACGCGTCCACATAGAGGAGTTCGTCGGGATAAGCTCCCAAAAGCCAGACAGTCACCGCAAAAGTTTTGTCTGCTAAGGGGTCCCAAAAATCCTGGCTCGCCGTCGCAAGCAGCCAGGTTGCGGCACCGATAATGAGTGCAGCCAAAAGGCTTAACCACTCTCGTCGGAGCAATTGCGTTAAAACCGAGGTCGGCGCCAGTACCAATAACCAGCAGACAAGAAGTGCAATGCCACTGGCCGCCCAGGCGCTGTAGATTCCTAGCGACAATCGCTGTGTATCGGCGCTTGAAAAGATAATTTGAGTGACCAGGAAAAATGGAATCAGGCAGATGAGATGGGCGACGAAAAACAGCAGACTGCGTTTTAAGGAATAGGATGCTTGGAGCGCTTCTAGGTATTCACCATAACGTGGGTATAGGAAAAATCCGAATACAAATAACGTCAGCACACCCACTTTAGCCAGATCACCCAAATAGGCAAATCCGAGTCCCAATCCTGTAAGTTGGTCCGAACCCAACAGAATGCGAGCGTCGAAAGACTGACTGATGAGGAGGATTTCCAGAAGGAGGAGCGCGGCGAGAGCGAGGCTGATTGCCGGTAACGATTGGGCGCGTAACAACACAGAACTATCCACAAGAATTCTGCTTAAGAATAGCAGACTGATAGCGACAACTGGTGAATTCGAGCGACTTTTACCTGGCGGCTGGCTTCTGCAGGCGTTCAGTTGGAGCAGGCCCTGGTGGGACGTTAATGGTTACAAATCTGACGGGCAAAAAAAAGCCCCGGAGGAGCGGCCGGGGCTTTTTCATCGATTTGGCGCCAGATTATCAGTCTTGGCGGACTTTCCGCTCGCGGGCGATAGAAATAAGGCCAGCGATCAGCGAGAGGGCAATGGTTGCGCCAGCGGCATTGATCTCAGGAGCGTCAACGGAGGCTTTTGGACCTTTGCCTGGACGATGACCATGCTTGTGGAAGTGCGATTTTTTGCCTTCCAGCTTGGCAAATTTATGGTGATCCAACTGCTGAAACTGAGCACGCTTTTTACGCATCAACTCGATAAGGTTGGGCAGATGCTCTTTCTCATATTTCTGGTGGCTGAACGCCAAAGCGGGTACAGCACTGGTGGTAAGGATGGCTGCGACGCCCAGGCTGGCAACAAACTTCTTCATACTGACTGACCTTCACTGACTGATGGTGTTAACTGTAAGAGCCGGTATTGGCTTCTGAGGTCACTAGAGCAGCTTTGGTGCCAAAAATTAAAAATTCTTTTAGATCAGAGAGTTAGATGTAAATCTACGAAGAATGAGGGAGTTATTGTACGTGGCGTGTAAATCTTCTCGACAAATGGGGTTCCATCTACGGTCTATCGCAGAGAAGGTCGGCGTCGCGCATCCCATAGTGTCAGGTTTTATGGGGCTTGAACGAAGCTCGCCCCAGAAGATTTGATGTCTCTAGCGCAGTCGGGTGTTTAGTTGGTCGACAATTTCTGCCCAATCCGCATCGTCATTTAGAGTTTGCTGTAGGAATTTCGATTGAGATTCGGACCAAAATGTTGCTGCATGTAATTCGACCTGTCGAGGGAGGGGGCGATGCTCGTCGATAAAGCGGTCAATCTCCGACGATGAGCTTGGTAAGCCAAGTTGGTCGAACAGAGAGCTCAGTGAATGATGGCTGGTTTCCATCGGTAAATTCCTCTGATTGCGCGTTGATGTGGAGAGTTATACGCAATCAAGAATGCCGTGGCTCGAGTATTGACGGGGGCTAGAACAATTAAAGACAGTCTCGGGCGTTATCGCCGGGTAAAACTCGGTGTTGTCGGCGCATTGTCCACCTTGCCGTCAGCAGGGACGTCTCGGGTGACGATGCTGCCAGCGCTGATCACCGCTCGGTCACCGATGGTGATACTGGGCCCAATGATCGCGCCGGCGCCGATCCAGACTTCTTCCCCAATAATCAATGGACCGCTCGCCGCGAGCGGGACATCCACATGGGTATCAAGCTGGCGAAATAAGGAGCGGCTATTGATCAGCTTTGCATCGCGAGAAATCCAGCCATTCGCACCGATGTGAATGCCGTCACGCCCACCATCGAGTAGGCAACCGCGATTGATACCAACCCGATCTGCGATATAAAGCGGGCCCTTTAAAAAGCTGTCGCAAGCAATCTGGCAGCAGTTGCCGACGTGAATTGCGCTCTCTGATGAAGACAAGAATCGGCTGTCGGGTGCAATAAAGCAATCGCCTCCCACCGATAGGGTGTCTGGAGCGGTGAGTTGTGCCTGAAATTGACGTTGCCAATCGTCTGCCCAGCTTTGCTCCGGGGGATTCAGGCCATAGTAAATCCATGGCATAGCGCTCAGTCTGCGAATCAATTGTTCCTGTGCTTGTGTCATACCGGTGTGCTTCTCCTTTTGCTGTACGGAAAGTACATGAACACTGCTATTAGTGTAGTTCTGGGAGATAAAAGTTGCCGAGATTCACCTAAAATAGGAGGTGTATTTCTTAATTTTGGCGCGTTAAATGAAATTAGAACTCTAGATCTGCGAGAATCGGACAGTGATCTGACAAATCTGCCCAGGGTTCTCCGTGGCAAACTTCGCAGTGAGAGATTTCCAGATTGCGAAAATAAATGCGATCAAGTGGCATGCGGGGGCGATGGGATGGGTAGGTTGGCTGCAATTTTCCGTAGAAGCGGGTTACGGCTTCCTCAAGGTTGTTGCGTTGCGATAGGCTGCGATGGATGCGCAGATGCCAATCGTTGAAGTCTCCCATAAGCACCAAGGGCGCATCATCTGGGATCGCTGCTAACCAGTCCTGCAATTTTCGTGTCTGTCGGTATTGCTCCAGGGGCATAAACCCCATATGAATACAGGCGGCATGAACGCAGGTAGCAGCGGTCGGGGCGATTTTTCCATGCAGAATTGAGCGACGAGAATAGCGGGTCAGACTGATGTCGTCGTTTTTGAGGTGCTGAAACGCATATTTTGACAGCAGCGCGTTGCCGTGGTGGCCGGCCTCATAAATGGCGTTTTTGCCGTAAGCGGTATGTTGCCAGACGCTGTCGGCCAAATACTCAAAATGACCTTCTGGGTGCCAGTCGTCGACTTGTTTTGCTCGCTCTTTATGCTCCCCCTGGACTTCCTGTAATGCGACGAGATCGGCATTGGTTCGGCGAATGGCGTTGCGAATGTGCTCCAGGACATAGGAGCGGTTATCCCGTGTAAAACCTTTGTGAATGTTATAGGTGAGAACTCTAATCTTTTGAGGCATATTCACATCCAATAGCGCAGTAGAATGGCAAACCATCCGAACAGTCGTCGCAAAAGTCGTTGACGGCTGGAAGCTGCGTCAAGTGCGATAGATTCCGACATCTCACGCCGCAGCCATTGTTGGAGTTTTTGCTGGCTGTCTGGTTCCTGCAAAGCCACATCGAGCTCCAAGTCGTGAAGAAAACTACGGTGATTAAAGTTGGTGCTGCCGATGATGTGCAGATCGTCAAGAATCAATGCTTTTGCGTGGATCATTGCCGGCTGGTATTCGTAGACCTTAACACCTCCGGCTAATAGGTCAGCATAGTAGGTGCTGGTCAGAGCGCGAGACAATTGATGGTCGGATTTGGCGGGAACGACTAGCCGTACATCCACTCCGCGCTTACTGGCTTTGCGTAAACCCCTCACGACTCGGATAGACGGCGCAAAATAGGCACTCACAATCCACACCCGATTTTTCGCCTGCAATATACGTTTTATCAAAAAACGGCTCTTGCGGCGTCTGGCTCTGAGGGTGAAATTGCTCCAGTAGCTCTGAAACAAACTTTTGCTGGGGCGAGGGCGGCGTCGGTTCCAGAGTCTGTCAAAATCTTGTTGAATGTCGGCGACCAGGGGGCCCGTTACTCGCAAGCCATAGTCTCTCCAGCCTGCGCCTCCAGCTGCGACGCTGATATGGTCTGCGCAGATATTGAAGCTGCCTGTCCAAAAACGGTCTTGATCAATGATGCAGAGCTTGCGGTGATCTCGATTATTGATACGGCGGAAGAAATACACCAGCTTGTTGACCCAAGTGTCGCGCAGCAGGGCTCGGCGATAATGGTGTATTTGCCAGGGAAGCGGATGAAATATTTTTACTTCGATGCCGACAGCTTCCAGGCGTTCAGCGTAGTAGTCACCTGCGCGCCAGCTGCCGACGCCGTCGAGCAGCACCCGCACTGCCACACCACGATGGTGGGCTTCAATGAGTGCATCGGCAACGGCGTCGCCGATCGTATCCCGCGCGAATATATAGCATTCCAGGTCGATATGTTTACGAGCTTGGTTGATATCCGCAATAAGGCCGTCGAAATACGCATCACCGCTGTCGAAAAGTTGCTCTGTGACTGTCGGGCTGGTTGTTGGCGTAGGACTCATAAAACAAAACAATTGGAGAATCGTGATAGTTACGTGAATTGTCAGGGAGTGGCTTTACCGCCCGGCAAGTTTGCTAGGCTTAGTGAAAACGTGCACACGAACTGTTCGTCGGAGCCTCGTTGTTTATGAACAATCCGCTATACCCTGTTGTCATGACGCTTCTGGAAGAGCCGACACTTTGGCCTTTGTCTGAACACGAACTTTTAGGTGTGCTGGTAGCTCGTGGCGCCCTGTCAGAGAATTATGGTGCAACGCCTCTGACACTGTTTCGCACGCATTTTTGCGTGATGAATGCGCTTTATGCCTGCCATCAGCAGCGGCTAAGCCTAGGGATGGGGGGGGTATCTATTTCTCCGCTTGTCATTCGTCCACTGGTCAAGGCCCTGGAAACTCGTGATACCGACGGTGAGTTGATAGAGAGTTCTTGTCTGGGGTTATCTGCTTACTACCTTAACTGGGAAAATTTTCGACAATCCACAGACGACAGTGTCGATGCCTTGCTCAATGACTTTTGGGCGCGTTATTTGACCCAGGATGATGTGGTTGAGGCTCTGCAGGCATTGGGATGCGATGCTAACAGTGACTCTGAAGACATTCGGCGCCAGTACCGGCGACGCATGATGGCAGCTCATCCTGATCGAGGCGGGAGCGAAGCCAGTTCGGCGAAAATTAATCACGCCTACGAGGTGTTAAAGCGTCATCGTCGAGTTGGGTAGTGGCATCAGCCGAGCGGTGATATAACGCTTACAGAGAAAGCGCCACTACCTTGAAGCGATTGTCTTCCGCAAGAAGTGTGCAGCGTTGAAAGTACGCTTGAGCGCGCTCTTCGATGGGTATGAAACGATTGACAACAAAGAGCGCGTACCCCTGAGAGGTTAGCAAGCGTCGGCTGTGACTTAGAAATTTTTCCGTCAGGCTGGTTTCTGTCGCAAAACCTTGATGAAAAGGGGGGTTGCACAAAATAAGATCAAATTGCTCTTGAAGATTTGAGCCACAATCGTCACAGGTGGCATCGACAGGAATACCAAATATTTTCGCATTTTCCGTGATGGTACTGATTGCTGCAACATTGTTGTCCGTGGCTGAACGTTTGGAAATATTTGGCCATCGAGACGTGCTGACCGTCAGGAAGCCGTAGCCACAGCCAAGGTCTAAAATCGATGTGGGTGAATCTAACACCTGTTCACGCCATGAGTCCGCTGTATCCATCAACAGCTGGCTGCCTTGATCGATTTTATTCCAGCCATATAAGCCGGGCTTGCTCATGATTGGGAGATCGTGAAGAGAGTCTATGGCTCTAAGGTGCGTGTAGTTGTCATCGTCAAGCCAAGCGTCAGGTTTGTCGTTCTCCGAGCGTTGCAAGGTTCCGCTATAGGCATTGCCTGACTTGCGTGCCTTGCCAGATTGACCAAAGCAGTTGCCCGCTTTGGTAACGTAAGTCTTTATGCCGTCATTTTTTGCGCCGGTAAGCACAAGGCTTCCGCCAACGTTCAAACTGCCCCACGCTTGATTAATCACCCGGTGGGTAATCGCCTTTTCTTTAGAGACTCGATAGCCTATCGCTTCAAAGCTTCCATTGAGTGAGACCAAGTCAAAATCATTCAGCGTCACGTCAATGTTTGCTTGCCGAAGTTGTTGAAAAATATCAAAGCGATTGGTGATGACCTGGAGTTTATCGATTCCAACCAGGTTGGCCAGACTGGGGGTCAGGTTCTCGTCTGCGATCAGCAGCTTACTGCCTTCAACAGCGGATAGCCGGGAAACGAGAAGTGAAACACTGGGGTCGGTCATTGTCTTTCTTAAATCAGTTATTGTTGCTTTGTGGACGGTGTAACAGATGCAATTTCCTGTTCACTCAACGTTCGAAACTCACCAAAAGATAAGTGATTGTCAAGAACAATACCGCCAATGGCTTCACGATGTAGCGCGGTAACGCGGTTTCCAGTCGCAGCGCACATGCGTTTCACTTGATGATAGCGGCCTTCCTGTAGGGTTAAACGAAGACAGTGGTCGGAGATAATTTCTGTTTTTGCCGGGAGTGTTTTTTTGCGCTCTCCATGCAAAAGAACACCTTCCGCGAATTGCTCTATGATGTGTGGGGATACTTTGTCGGCCAAGTCCACGCGGTATACTTTCCAGCATTCCCTCCGAGGAGAGGTGATCCAGTGGTTCCAGCTGCCATCGTCGGTTAGTAGAACCAAGCCAGTTGTATCAGCATCCAGGCGGCCCGCAACTTGTAAGTTTTCACGCTTTGGTAACTCTAGAAGCTCTTGTACCGGCGGGTGATGAGCGTCTTTCCAGGTGCATACGTATCCACTGGGCTTGTTTAGCATTAGATAGCGGGTCTGTAAGGCAGACAGCAACTCACCATTTAAATGGATTTGAGCATGTCCATCGATGGCGATGGCAAAGTCTTTAACGATGGCCCCGTTTAGAGTTACCCGACCTCGTTTCACGCAGGACCTCGCCTCACGGCGAGACATGTCGGTGGTTGCGGACAAAAATTTATCGAGACGCATGTTGGAAAAGTGATGTTCTTTATATCAGCGCTAAATTGGCAAGCCTAACAAATTTTCGCCGATGTTTAGAGATCTTTTGTGGTGGTGTGCGAACCTTGAGAAGGTTTGAGAAATGACTCGTGCGGTCATCGCGCAATGAAATGCGCGCCAGAGAGCGGGTTCACAACGTGGAAACGCCTTCATACTACCGTGTTAATTGGGTGCTGAAGGCCTGGGCGGTCTTAATCAGGATTTCTACGTGTTGGGTTGAAACGCCAACAGCGCGGATTCAAACCAGTATTTCTTGATGAGAGCGACAATGTCCACCAGCTCTTCATAGAGAACAGGCTTAGTAAAAAAGGAGTTGCCACCATGTTGGTAGGTGAGCTTGATGTCTTCCTCCGAGCTGGACGTAGTAAATACGATGACCGGTATATGTCGGAGATTTGTACTTGCTTTGATTTCCTGTAAGGCGGCGCGACCATCCTTCTTAGGCATATTAAGATCGAGAAGGATTATGGTGGGTTTTTGCTCCAGCCCGTGTAATGCTGTCAGAAGCTCATCCCCATCTTCCACGAAAGTGACATTTTTAGCATCTATCCCATTATCTTTCAGCGCATCCTGCAGCAGGAATTGATCGTCAAGATCATCTTCCGCTATGATCAGCTGTGGCGGCTTTGCTAAGGGATGTAATGTTTTAGTCATGGATCAAAGCTAATTTGAGCGTTTCACGTACAGGCAAAGCATACTCTGCTGTTCAATCGCCCTCTGTCAAGAGGAAATTGACGCCAACTGGAAATCATGACGTCACATCTATGGTTTGCTCTGCTCAAGGATACTGATCGGGGTCGCCTTCACAATTCGCCTACTAAAATTGCGCATAACAGAGTGTGCTCGTTATTGCGACTTGATTCAATCGACGATCTTCATTGAAGCCATTAGAATGTTAATATACTTTGAAATTTATTACTATAGTAATATAGCTGCCCATGAGTGATCAGACCACAGTTAGCGGTAGAATCAACGAGTTGAGGGATTTGTTGGGGCTGTCGCAAAGTGAATTTGCCGATAAGGTGGGGATTACTCAAGGTGCGCTGTCGCAGTTGGAGTCCGGTAAATCCAAATTGTCGTTAGACTCTATTGTGAAAATCAGTCAGGCCTATAACGTAGACTGTAACTGGTTGATCAATGGCATCAGTGTCGTATTTCTCAGAAAGAAACAGCAGGCTGTTAGAGACAGTATGGTAGAGCCATCTTGGCAGGATTTGTGTTTGATTCCCCTGATTAAGGAAGAGGCACACGCGGGTTATATCGATCGTTGTAGTGATGAAGCTTATATCAGCACCCTGGATGTTTATCGAATTCCTGGCTATGAAGAGGGCGTATATCGCCTTTTCGAGGTGGCCGGGACCAGCATGCTGCCGTCAATTTATCCTCGTGAAATTGTTATTTGTGAGCATGCCGGCGAACTAGAGTCGATAGAAAACGGCACTTTGTGTGTCGTGATTGCGAGAGATGGCATTGTTGCCAAACGTGTCTATCGGCACGCTGATGAAGAAAATACTCTGCTGCTGAAAAGCGACAACCCTGAATTTCGGACTTACAGTATTTCTCAAGAGAGCGTCATCGAAATCTGGAAAGTCAAAGGCAAGATCACCAGTGTATTTGCTCAGGAGCAGCTTGTCGATGCCCGTAAAATTGAGCACTTAGAGGCGGATATCCAGTTACTTAAGGAAAAAGTCGCCCAGCTAAATGGTGATGACAATCAGCCGCCTGACGGCTCTTCGGAGTCAGAGTCAGATGGGCGCTGATGGCGGGGCAATTTAATAAAAAACGTTGCACCTTCACCTGGCGTGCTTTCTGCCCAAATAGTTCCGTGGTGTTGATCAATAATTTTTTTGCAGATAGCCAGCCCGATACCTGTGCCGTCGTAGCTTTTGCGAGAGTGCAGACGTTCAAACAATTCAAAGATCTTTTCTGCGTATTTCTGTTCAAATCCAATTCCGTTGTCTTGCACCGAGATGGTGATGTCATCAGTCGTGCTACTGTGCTGGGTAATTCGAATCTGGCACGGACGATCGGGGCTGCGAAATTTGATGGCATTCTGCAGCATATTTAAAAACAGACGATACAATTGTTGTGGTTCGGCTGATACTTTATCGATATCTGTGACATCAATACTGACTTGGCTTTCATTATCACCGAGCTCAATATCGGCAATTAAATCCTGCACGAGAGGTTTGATTTTGACGCATTGCTGAGGCTTGCTCTTTTTGCTCACCCGAGAGAAGGTCAAGAGATCCTGGATGAGAAGCTGCATGCGCTTTGAGGCATTGATCAAGCGATTAAGGTAGTCGAGACCACGTTCATCGAGTACGCCGCCGTTAGTTAACTGGTGTTGCAGTCGATTTCCAAACGATTGAATTTTACGTAGTGGTTCCTGCAAATCATGGGAGGCAACGTATGCAAATTGCTCCAATTCACGATTAGAAGCTTGAACAGATTGCAGGGCCTTGGTCAACTCGGCCTGTGCCATTTCTCGTTGGGTGATTTCGTTCATGAGCTTGCTGGTGCGATCCCCGACCATTCGCTCCAGCTTGCGATTCTGTGCGGAGATCTGTTCAGTGCGCCGCAGTTCATAATTGACAACGGTATTTCGAAAATTGAGGGCAGTGGAGACTTCAACTTGCTGCCAACCATGGGAGGTATTTTTGACGTTTTCTTTCCAGAGCTCAAACGACTTGCGTGGCATTAAGCGGTGGCTGCCGTCGTCTAAGAACTCAATGATTTTTTCCGGTTTTCCACCCCAGTTTTTCGTGTGAATGACTTCCTTGCGGAACCACATCAAAAACTTTCGTTCTTTAACGGAGATAGGTAGCACCAGAATACCGCTTGCATCGGCGGCAATATGGGCAAATTTCCCGGATGCCTGAAAAAGATTATCCGTAAAATAGATGGATTCATCTTCCAGTTCTTGGGACTTTATCCAGTCGAAGATCTGATGAATTACGTCATCTGGAGGGGTCACACCAAAGCTCTCCAGATCTTTATCCAAGCGCCAGGTAACGCCATCGGCATTCACGAGTTCGCAAAGCAATTGATGTTCGCGACGTAGTGCGGCGACAAAGTCTTCGGCGTTGGCCATCTTCTCGCTCAACGCTGCATTAATTGTCTGTAGGCTGGCGACGACCATCCGAGCCTGTGCGCGGGTTTTTACCGTGATTAAATGCGAAACCGCCATCCCCAAGTGGGTGGCGATCTCCCGCACTTGAAATGGAACGATATGCGGCGCGTAATGGTGGCAAGCGATGAGCCCCCAAAGCTTATCTTCAACCACAATGCTGATCGACATTGAGGCTTGTACTCCCATATTGCGAAGATATTGCCCGTGAATGGGAGAGACGCTTCGCAGGGTGCTGCTGCTTAAATCAATAAAGCGGTCATCGGGGAAAATTGGCTCTGGCACGGCGTCGACATTGGCGAACAACCGAATGCGATTGCGAAGGTAAAGTTCTCTGGCTTGTGCAGGGATGTCCGATTCAGGAAAATGCTGCTTCAGGTACGAATTCAGCGATTCTATCTTTGATTCCGCGACCACTTCGCCATTGTAGTTATCGTCAAACCGATACAGCATGACGCGATCGAATCCCGTAAGTGCTCGAACTTCATTGACCGTCGTCGAGAAGATTTCCTCTAGCGTTTCCAGGTTGACTAACTGATTGTTTAAATTTCGAATACTGTGGTAGTAGTCAGCAGTCTGTAACATCTGAAAATCAAGAAAAGGCTCAAAATCCAACAAAAGATAGTCTTCATTGCAGCTGACAATTAACTGCAATTGTTCTCCGGAATTAGGTAAGTCAACCGTAACGGGGTTGATGCGATCGCATTCTGCCTGGGAGACCACCTCTCGCAGGTTTTTTACGATTCCATCTTGCAGGAGATCCTGAGCGCTCAATTGAAGAATTGTTTTCAGCGGTTTTTGAAAGATGTCACTGGCATTACGACTGGCGTAGGCGACGTTGAGCGTTTCTTGGTGGAGCGCCAAAAACATCCCGTGAGGCTGGATGCTTTGTGGGCGATGAATAGGCTCCTCATGACAGTTGTCGAGGGTTACATCAAAGCGCGTATTCATCCTTTCCCCGCTGGCTGGAAGCTCTTCTGACTTCGTCAGTAATCAACTGAAAGGCGGCACGTGCCCCCTCAATAATGGTATTCTGTTGTAAGGGTTGCTGGCTTGCATAATCGGCAATAAGCTGACGAAACTCTCGCCAGCGGGAGCCTCGCTTCTCGCCATAACTGTTAAAAAAATTCAGGTGTTGTGCTGGATCGATCCAAGGATGACGCTGCTGCAATTGTCGTTCGATGATCTGGCCACCCAGAGTTGCACCTTCCATAACATACCAGGCGCCGAGCATCTTAGCTTCTGAGTCAAATCCAAAAGCTTGGCAAGTTAGATTGTCCGAAGAGGCCGGTGAGTACAGTTGTTTTAAGTTGTTGAGATCCTGCAGCAGTCTCCCAGTTTTGGCTCTTTCCTGCAGCAGCTCTCTACCTAGAGGAAAGGCCTGGGCCGCCGTCTCTAACCGGTTATAGGCCTTGTAGAATCCACAGAGTAGGGTATAGAAAGCGTTCGGCGAGAGTTCGTCTTGGAAAAGGTGCCTATCGACGACGGCTTCTACCGTGTCGTGCAGATCTTGGGTTTCCTGTCGGAGTCGCTCCAGAATCATGGAAGAATTTGCCTGTTGGGCCATACGTTGGCCTCTCTCGCCTCATACTACACACGCTCACTTCAAAGCGATTGGAATTCGTTTTGACAGGTGACGTAATTATTACAGTCTCGTCGACTATATCGCGACTTTCGACAGTATCGCAATCAATACGCTGGCGCGAGGAGTTGGGACCAGAATGCCTTGTGGTTGGAGCGCGTTGACAGCTATGTGTTGAAACGCGGTCTAGGTTTTTGTTCTTTAAATCAGAAAATGTTATGGTCTCCAACGAGTTACATTTAGGCATGTGGGGCTTAGCCGATTGATTTACCGATCAGATTGCTCTCAAGTGATTTGCAAAATCTTAAGCAAAAAACGTTGACGCAGTCGGGCCCCATCGGTAATATGCGCACCTCCTCAACTTGGGGTGAATGTACGGAGTGTAGCGCAGCTTGGTAGCGCATCTGGTTTGGGACCAGAGGGTCGGGGGTTCGAATCCCTCCACTCCGACCAATGATCAACGATGTCGAGATCTTTCCTTAGTTCTCACGTCCGGGGTTCAATCCGTGCCGCTCTGGCATGAAAGAGCGCCCGTAGCTCAGTTGGATAGAGCATCCGCCTTCTAAGCGGATGGTCGCAGGTTCGAATCCTGCCGGGCGCGCCATTTGGTAGTCGACACCGGCGTGGATGCAGTCGAGCTCGGTGTCAGGTTGTGCTTCCGTCTTTAATGGCAATACAAATGGGATTTTCTGGCGAAACAGAAATTGACCATTTTCTATGGTGGGCGTAGCTCAGTTGGTAGAGCCCTGGATTGTGATTCCAGTGGTCGCGGGTTCGATCCCCGTCGCTCACCCCATTCCCTCGAGCTAGTCCAGTCTTCAGATGTAGTTGGTTTAATTCAGCGACTCTTCGTCCGTAAAGCTATTCAACTAATCATTTCATTTTTAGGAATTTTAGAGTGGCGATTTGGGATAAAAAAAGCCAACCCGCTAGGGTTGGCTCTATATGACAACGGGATGTGGCCCGTTCTCAAGGAGACATGGCTTGAATGGGAAGTTTCAAGCCAAATCCAGTATCCCGCTTGGCTATGATTCAGGAAAGGGAAGTTTTCCCGTTTTCAGTGAAGAGAATTCCCACAAGCGCTAAACCGCAACCTTAACAAACCCTTTTTCAATCGCCAGGTGGACCAGTTCTGTGCTGGTCGAAACTTGCAGCTTGCTTTTCAATTGGGTGATGGCGTTGGAGACGGTTTTGTCGGAGATATTCAGATCTGTGGCGATTCGATTGCGCTTTAAGCCCTTTGCCACGCCCATAAACACATCGAACTCTCTTTGAGTCAACTGATCGCAGATGTCCTTCTCTTCGTTGCAGGAATATGTTGCCAGGCTGATGGCTAAGTCATGCTCGATGTAGGTTTTGCCTTCCATAACGGCGCGGATGGCTTCTATCATGGTTTCCGGCTTACTGCGTTTGCTCAGGTAGCCTCTGGCGCCAGTTTTCATGGCTCGATAAACAACGCTGGCTTCATCAAACATGCTAAAAAAGATGATTTTTGTGCCTTCCCAACGGCTCAATATGCGTGATGCCAAACTCAGGCCGCTAGCCTGCTCCAAATTGATATCAAGGATGACGAGATCCATAACTTGGTTGTTGAGCGACGTTAAGGCTTGCTGTGGGCTTTCCGCTTCAAAGACAGTCGTTGCCGGAAGCATCATGGACAAAAGGGCGGCATAGCCTTGCCGAACCACAGCATGGTCATCCACAAGCAGAATATTCATGGGATATGGTCTCATTTTTAGTCATTAATGGTATTTTTAGGCGCAAGCGCACGCCATCATTGTTATTGTCGACATCAAGCTGTCCCTGCAGCAGTGCGGCTCGATCGCGCATGGACTCCAGTCCCAGCCCCTCTGACATTTGCGAATCTGCCGATACCGAAATGCCGATGCCATTGTCTGCGATGATAAGGGTGATTTCTTCCTGGTTGACGTCAAACATGACGTGTACCAAAGTCGCCTGGGCATGACGGGCGACATTGTTTAGAGCCTCCTGAGCAATGCGATAGATGTGGGTGTCCCTGTCTACGTCGATTGAGAGGTCCTCACCGAGGCTCCGGAAATTAGCGGTTATTTGATGAATGCTCTGCCAGCGTTCGCATAAAAGCCTCAGGCTTGGTATGAGGCCGACACGATTGAGGGGCATCGGGTAGAGTTGATTGGTGAGGTGTTTCAGGCTGCGTTGCATTTCGTCGCATTGATGCTGGATTAGATCACAAGTCTGTTCGACATAGGGGGTATTGCTGCTTTGTTGCTTTAGCATGAACCCCTGTACGGTGAGACCTGTGACCAATTGCCCCAGGTTATCGTGGAGCTCTCTGGCCAGATTGCGCCGTTCCTGTTCTTGTAATTTCGCGAGTCGAGAGCGCAGGCGTAGCACTTGACCCTGCTTACGATTTAGGGATTCTGCCATTTGGCGGTAATGATCAACGAGCTGGTTGATCTCATTGATGTCGCTCTGTTCGACGGCAACGTCGTAGTGGCCTTGCTCAACGGAGCGTAAGCCGCTGCACAACGTTTTTAAGGGGCGTAATTTCGCGGATACCGCAATCCTCAATGTCAGCAATGTGATCAACAGTGAGCCGGCAAAGACGCCAAACACCTGAAACACGGTTGATGTGATTTCGTCGACTTCTGCCCGCTGATTGCCAAAAATCAGTAAGTCCTGTGCACGTCCGTCAGGATCTTTGTACAAAATGTGCCACGCTTTATCTTCTGCAGGGTATAGCCACGAAGAATTAAGGGAAGGTTGGAAGTCCGGATTGGACTCGTTAGCGGGCACCCACCAGGTCCGCAGGTGCCGATTGTGTTTCAGAATCGTCTCCAGGGAGAGGGCAGGTAATTGTTGCGATACGAGAGATTCCGCCAGGGCGAAGGCGGAGCGGCTCTCTCTATGTATGTCGCGTTGCGCCTGATTAAACATCAGGGCTGCCAGCGCAATAAACGCGAACATATAGATAGCAACGATAATGGTCGTTATTTTTTTAGATGCCCGCATGGCGTCGCTTGCTACAGGTTTTTTGTGATTATGAATTCGTAGATTACACCACTTATGGTGGAGAATTCACCAGGACTTTAGCCATGACCTCTTACCTCTTTAGTCGTAACTAGCGCGGGGTTTCAAACAAGCCGTCGAGATTTCCTTTCTGGTGGAGGGGATTGCAGCGGGCGTGATCCGCCAGGATTACCTATGGTTATTAAATTTCACCATTAACAGGCCTTCCTGATAGCATTTTTTTGACTAAGCTTAGGATTCGAGGCCGGAGTGTTGTTTGATACGCCATTGAGTGACACCGGTAGTTTGTCAAACCTGATTTGAGCATACATTTCTGTTGTTATGAGATCGCTTGTCGCCGTTTTGCTCTTCATCCCTTCATTTTGCATCGCGTCACCCTTGGATGATGTTTCTCCCGATCTGCTGGATCTTGGCTGGATGCTGGTTTGTTCTGCGTTAATTTTGTTGATGCAAGCGGGGTTTTGCCTGCTGGAGTCGGGCAGTGTTCGCCGCAAAAACAGCCTCAGCGTCGCTGTAAAGAATTTGTCGGATTTCAAGGTCGCACTACTGGCGTTTTTCTTGGTCGGCTTTGCGGTGGCTAATGGTACATCTATCGCGGGATTGTTTGGTTGGGGAGGCAGTTCGCTGTCGGGAACGGCGGATCCAAGCACTCTCTCTTCCTTTTTGTTCCAGTCGATGTTCGCCGGAACTGCAGCTACAATTTTATCCGGTGCCGTTGCCGAGCGTATGCAATTTATTGGCTATTTGGTGATTTCCTTTGTAGGGGCTGCTGTTGTGTATCCTGTCGTCGCTCACTGGGTCTGGCACCCTCAGGGATGGCTGCAGGCGATGGGTTATATGGATTTCGCGGGTGCCACGGCGGTACATAGTTTAGGTGCGTGGATTGCTCTTGCAGGTGTCATTGTGCTGGGCCCTCGCCAGGGCCGTTTTGATGAGCAGGGTAATCCCCAGCCCATTTATGGCCATGATCTGGCGCTAGCCACTTTGGGCGCGTTTTTACTGTGGTTTGGTTGGTTGGGTTTCAATTGCGGTAGTTTTAACGAATCAAGTGCCGGGATTCCTCTCGTCGGGGTGAATACGGTGTTGGCCGGGGCCGCGGGGGGCGCGGTGTGCCTACTGTGGAATTGCATCTTCAGTCAAACCATTCGTATCGATCAGAGTATCAATGGTTTGCTGGGGGGGCTGGTTGCCGTGACAGCGGGTGCCGCTTGGCTTTCACCTGGAGAAGCAGTGCTTGTTGGTATGGCTGGTGGTGCAATTGCCAGTTTAAGTTCGGTATTTGTGTTGAAGGTATTGCGTCTGGATGATCCTTTAAACGCCATCGGAATACACGGGTTTCCTGCGATATGGGGTGCTATAGCGGTTGCCCTTTTCTGTGGGGCTGACTATCGCGGGTCAATGGGTAGCCAGTTGTTGACTCAATTGCTGGGTGTTGCTGCAATCTTTGTTTGGTCTTTCCTCTGTGGTCTCTTGTTATTCTGTTTATTAAAAGCCTTTGGTCGTTTACGCGTAAGCGCTGACGCAGAAGGCATCGGATTGAATGTTGCAGAGCATGGTGCGCGTACGGTGTTGTATGACACCATGCAGGCGATGCACGAAATTACGCAAAGTGGTGATTTGTCGCGTCGTATCGACATTGAAAATGGAACCGAAGCGGGTGATGTTGCGCAGAAGTTCAATTTGTTGATGGATGACTTTTGTCTCAATCTAAAGCAGATACTCATTAGTTCGCAAACAGTAAAATCCATCTCGGATAACGTCCTAACCTTTAGCGATCACGCAGAAGCGAACATTTCTGTGCAGTCGAACAATACCAGAGAGATCACCCACGCAGTCGAGCAATTAACGGAAATGACCGACACCATACATGCTGAAACCTGTCGGGTGTCCAATGCATCGCAACAAGCAGAAGCCGAAATGGGAAGTACCTCGCAGGTGATTGAAATGGCGATGGGGGCAATCTCTGCCATGCAGCAACTCATCGCAGGATTGCTACCGGTCATGGAGGATTTAAACGAATTTGTTGGTGAAGTGAGTCAAATGTCGGGCGTAATTGACGAAATCGCCAGTCAGACTGGACTGTTGGCGCTTAATGCCAGTATTGAAGCTGCACGTGCTGGAGATGCCGGGCGCGGCTTTGGCGTTGTTGCCGGTGAGGTTGCCGCTTTGGCAAAGCGCACGACCGAATATACCGGTTTGATTTCATCGGCGGTAGGACGCCTGCAAGGAAAAACAGCGGAAGCCGATGATTTGATCCAGCAAGGGCGCTCGCAAGCGGAGCAGTCTGTTCAGACGATAGAAATTACTGGTATGGCCTTTAAGGCGATTACGGATGTCGTCAGTTCGATGAATGAAATCAATGATTCTCTTGTCGCGATTGTGACTGAGCAGGTGGCCGTCACTCAGTCAATTCGTGAAAACCTACACAGCATCAACACACTTAATTCTGAAACTTCCGCAGGTATAAAACGAGTGGTTGATGATGGTGCTCAATTGGGCGGCTTGACGACTGAGTTGCAGTCACTGGTTGAACGTTACCAACTGCATTGAAACCTATCGAGCGATAAGCGGATATCGCTGGAACAGGTCGTTCCAACACGCCTTTGCGCTTGACGGAAATATTCCCCTTCCGCAACACTCTGCCTGTATGGCGAAATAACAACACAGTGTTATTTCCCTCGACAATAATAATGCGCCAAGAGCACGACGGGTGTCGCGTTTTCAAGCGTGACCGTCCTTCGGTAATGGTTTCTGGAGTAATGCCTGCCGTTGCCGTCGAAGCGGATTCATAGGAATGAGCATGTCACAGTATCCCGAACTTCATATGATCATCGGTGGCGAGAAGGTCTCTGCTGAGGGGCGCTCGACACAAGCGGTTATCAATCCCGCCACGGAAGACGTTATTGGCCATCTGCCATTGGCAACCTCGAACGACCTGGCGTTGGCTCTGAATAACGCAGCTAAAGGCTTCGAGCTTTGGTCAAAGTCGACACCACAGCAGCGGCAACAGGTGCTTTTGGGGGCGGCGGATCTGATGCTGGAGCGACAGGAGCAACTGGCTTATGTCGCGACCTTGGAGGAAGGCAAGCCCCTGGCGGAAGCCAGTATCGAAGTTTTGATGAACGTTGGTCTCTTTCGGTTTTATGCCGGAGAGTGCCAGAGAATTTATGGTCGTACGCTGGTGCGCCCGCAGGGCCAGCGATCGACCGTTATCAAAGTTCCGGTAGGGCCGGTAGCGGCATTTGCTCCCTGGAATTTTCCCTTGGGAAATCCCGGCCGTAAATTAGGTGCGCCCATCGCGGCGGGTTGCTCGGTCATTATGAAGGCGGCGGAGGAAACACCGGCGTCGGCGCTCGGTGTTTTACAATGTTTGCTTGATGCCGGTTTACCCGGCGAGGTTGCCCAGGCGGTGTTTGGCGTGCCCGATGATGTTTCGACTCAGCTGTTGGCGTCACCCATTATTCGCAAAGTTTCCTTCACCGGATCGACGGTGGTCGGCAAGCATTTAATGCGCCTCGCCAGCGACGATATGAAGCGTACGACAATGGAGCTGGGCGGCCATGGTCCCGTGCTGGTGTTTGACGATGTTGATTTGGAAACTGTGTTAAACACCGCCGTCGGCCACAAATATCGCAACGCCGGACAGGTGTGTGTGTCTCCTACACGATTTCTCGTACACGATTCAATCATGGATGATTTTATCGCAGGATTTGTTACACGTGCTAAGGCAGTAACCGTTGGCGATGGTTTGCAAGACGATGTGCAAATGGGGCCGATGGCTCACGACCGAGGCCGTAAAAATATCAAAGGTTTGATCGACGAAGCGATCTCCTTGGGGGCTGAACTCCAGTGCGGTGGAAATCCTGTACCCGGTAAAGGCTTTTTCTTTGAACCCACAGTACTGACGCGCGTACCGTTGGAAGCGCAGATAATGAATACCGAACCTTTTGGTCCGGTGGCATTGATCAATTCTTTCTCTACATACGATGAGGCGATCGCTGAAGCCAACCGGCTGCCCTATGGTTTAGCTGCCTACGCCTGGACCCAGGATGCTCAACGCCAAAAATGTCTGGGAACAGATCTGGAAGCCGGAATGGTTGGAATTAATTCGGTCATGATCGGTGGTGCAGATTCACCGTTTGGTGGCATGAAATGGTCGGGGCATGGTCATGAAGATGGTCCCGAAGGATTGGATGCCTGTCTGGTGACGAAAACCGTCCATGAAGGCTGATCTGATCTACCGTCAGGCCACTCAAGTAATGATTGACTCAACAATAACAACAAACCTTTGAGGTCACTATGTCTCACGAACTTAATACTGGCGGCGATCGTGGTTATCGCAGAATTGCTACGGAAGAAGCCTTTGCAACGCGAGAGCAAATTGACGCATTTTTAACGTTAATCAAAAAGGGAAAAGCCGATCAGGGCGTCGTATCTCTGTGGGGGTTTTACGCACAATCGCCATCGGAGCGCGCTACGCAAATCATGGAGAGACTGCTTGATCTGGACGCTCAACGTATCGCTCATATGGACGCGACAGGAATTGACGTGGCCGTACTCGCATTGACGTCGCCGGGCGTTCAGCCTTTTGACGTCGAGCTGGCACGGGGCATGGCCGAACGGGCGAACGATCATCTTGCCGATGCGATCGCAAAGCATCCAGATCGCTTCGTGGGAATGACCTGTGTCGCACCGCAGGACCCGGAGTGGAGTGCTGCTGAAATTCGTCGTGGTGCGGAACTTGGATTTCGTGGTGTGCAAATTAACAGTCATACCCAAGGTGCGTACTTGGATGAAGAAAAGTTTGACCCGATTTTCCGGGCACTGGTGGACGTCGATCAGCCTCTTTACATACATCCCCAAACGTTACCGGATTCGATGATGGGGGACATGGTCAACGCCGGCTTGGATGGCGCGGTGTTTGGTTTTGGCGTGGAAACGGGTTATCACTTGTTGCGCTTGATCACGACCGGCATTTTTGATCGTTACCCAAGTTTAAACATTGTTGTGGGGCATATGGGGGAGGCCTTGCCTTACTGGTTATATCGGCTTGATTATATGCATCAGGCGGGTGTCAGGTCTCAGCGGTATGAGCGTCTGCGACCGCTGAAAAAAACCATTTCTGAATACATGCAGTCCAATGTCTATGTGACCACCAGCGGTATGGCATGGGCGCCGGCGATTAAGTTTGCTCAGAATGTTCTGGGGGAGGATCGAGTTATGTACGCTATGGACTATCCCTACCAATATGTCCCCGACGAAGTTCGTACCCACGATTTATTGGATGTGTCGCTGTTAACTAAGCAAAAGTTAATGCAACGAAATGCCGAGAAGGTATTTAAATTAAGGTGATCGAGAGTTGAGAGTAGGGGTTCTTTTACAACGTTTAAATATGTGAGAAAGACGAGGATTTAATCTGCGATCACGATGCGAGAGTTGTCTGTCGTTGCCGGCTCAATTCGACCTATAATTCTCGCTTCATTGTAGCCCGCGTCTTGCAGTGCAACGAGACAGGCATTGCTTTGATTGCTGGCAACGGCTGCCAGTAGACCTCCGGATGTTTGAGGATCATAAATGATGGGAAGCAAGTGATCGCTTATATTGGCTACCACGATCAGTTGACTTTTCAGCTGACGTTGATTGGCTTGATGAAGGCTGCTGACGATGCCTTGGGTAAACAATTTTTCCACTCCTTGAAGGGTAGGAATCGATCGTAGCGAGATGACCGCCTGCTGTGACGAACCGTGCAACATTTCCCTTAGATGCCCCGCCAAGCCAAAGCCGGTGATGTCGGTACAGGCGCTCGCGCCGTAGTGTCTGAATATGGCAGCAGCCTGCCGGTTGCTGGTACGCATCCAGTGTAGGGCGTTATCAATCAACGGTGCGGCGACTTGCCGTAACGGCTGTGCAGCAAAGGTGACGCCTGACCCCAGGGGCTGGGTTAAAATCAGTTGGTCACCCGGGTTAAGTCCGTGTTTGCGTAATAATTGCGTTTCTTCGCGCCAGCCATTGACCGAAAACCCTAGCGCCAGTTCCTGTCCTTCGGCACTGTGACCACCAATCAATGCGCATTGGTGCTGTGTCAGAACATGGTTGGCACCGCCCAGCAATCGTCGTAAATCCCTTTCCATCAGGGTGTTTGCTGCAAAGGGAACCACAGCGATCGCCAAGGCACTGTGAGGGGTGGCATTCATGGCGAACAAATCACTGAGGGCATGCTCTGCGGCAATTTCTCCGAGCAGCCAGGGGTCGTCAATCAAGGTGCGAAACATGTCGACACTTTGCACCAGTAGCTGATTTGGACGGGTACGAATCAGTGCGGCGTCTTCACCGCCTCGTAATCCGCTGACCACATCATCATTCGTAAACGGTTGGATGTCCTTAAGTACTCGGCTCAACGTATCGCCGCTCACCTTCGCCGCACACCCTCCACAGCGCATATCTGGAGGTAGAGTATCCGTATCTTCGGACTTTTTTAGCACCGGATGAATTCGGTTTTGCTGGAGCGACATATCACTGGATGGTGGCAGCTCTCTGAACTGCGCCATAAACTGGCGATCAATCCTAGTTTTCCAGCGTAAGACCCACGGCGCTTCGGCGCTTAAGATTCCGTTGGTTTGACGGCGTATCCAACCCGCGCCTTGACCGGAGGAGATTCGTGCGGCAATTGCGGTATCGCCACATTCCAACAGGCTGAGAAAGTATTTCTGGGGCCGGAAGGGGTGTAGTGTACGTCGCAATAAATAACGCTGCAGATTATCGAATAATACGGGAGCCTGCCTTACAGCAAAGACACCCGCCCTCGGCAATGGCTGGTCTGGTTGTTGGGCAACATCTCCCGCAGCAAAGACAAATGGGTGGGATTCTGATTGTAGAAAAGTATTCACGGCGACAAACCCGCCGGCAGTGGTTGCGAGTCCTGATTGAGCAGGCCACGAAGGCGCGCCAGCCTGTGTACACCAGAAGATATGGTCGGCAGGTCGCTGTCGGCCATTACTTAATACAACGTCGGTTGCACTGATCTCAACGGCGCGGCTGCCTGTTTCGTAGTGAATACCTCTTTCGTTCATGAGGGATACCACCCGTCGAGTTACGGTCGGCGGATAATTTGGCAACAGCTGGTGGCTTCCCTGAATAAGGGAAACTCGCGTTTGGCAGTGTTTTTTATCCGGTTTTGCCAGTGCTTGATGAATGGCAAAGCTCAGCTCGACGCCTGCTGCGCCACCGCCGACGACGGCTATGGACAGCGACTTTTCTGGCGCGCTGTTTATAACGTTTTTAACGTGTTGCCAGCGTGTGTAGAAATCGGCGATGGGTTTGACCTGAGTTAAGCGGCCCGGCGCTGCTGGAATGCTGACCCGCGGCTGAATACCTGTATTGATTGAGACTACATCGAATCCCACCGGGTTTTGGTCTTCCAGTAGAATCTGTTTGTTCTCAAGGTCAATACCCGTCACTCTGCCGAGAATGAAGCGAACTCCGGCGGCCGTGGTCAATTCGTGGAGATCAATGTGCGTCTCGGCGTGTGTATAGCGCTCCGCGATTAAACCCGGGAGCATACCGGAATAGGGCGCTAGGGATTGGTTGGAAATTAGTGTAACTCTCACCCCGGCAAGGGGCTGCATCGCCCACATCGTTAACATCAGCGCATGACTGTGGCCTCCGCCGACGAGAACAAGGTCTTGATAATAGGTGGCGGACGGCTTCATTTAGCGGCTTTCTACGGTGGTCGCTAAGTGTAAGCGATGCCTCAGCCAGCGGGCGAAACTGTCAACGCAGATGTTCAGCAGTGCGGTACATAAAATAAGTAATGCCGCACGGTCGAATCGAAGCTCTTCAAAGGCTGAGTCAATGTAAAAGCCCAGGGTTGCGATGCCGAGCATGCCCAGTATCGCACTCTCTCTCAAAATGACCTCCCAACGATATAACAGCAGTGCCAGGAAACGCCGGTAAAGACGTGGCAGCAATTCGTAAGCATAGCGATTGGCTCCTCGGCAGGCATCCTGCCTAAGACGAACATCCTCACTAAACCGGCCTAACAGATGCGCTAAAATTGCGCCGTTGTGGAGGCAGAGTGCCAGTATCGCCGGTAACATGGAAGGGCCTAAGATCAACAAACCGATAAACGCTAAAAGATATTCTGGCAAACTCCGCAACAGGATGAGAAAGCTATCTCCGCCAACTTTTGATACGCCATTAAGCCAATGACTGGAATTTAACGGAAACCAGAGAAGTGCCAGTAATCCTGTTAGGACTAAAGCGCTTTGGCTCAGTAGCAGTGTGTTGGTAATTCCCGGTAGAAGCTGATCTTTAAAGAGGTCAACCAACCAGCTCCACAGGGCCAACGTGCTGCCGTCTTGCCAGCCCATGCGCAACGGCGCCGGTACGATATCTTGACTGAAAAATCGAACGATATTGTCAGCATGAATGGTCGCCAGCGGGGGCAGGTATAGAAACGCGGCGGCGATTAAGATCGTCAGCAATCGAGGGTGTAAGAGCCACTTTAAAGCTACCACAAGTCCGATGAGCCCGTAGAGATAGGCGGCCCCTTCATGATACCGGCCTTCACGCAGCGCTGACTCTAAATAAAACCCCAGGGTAGGTAATCCAATAAAACCCAGCACAATGCTGGAGCGCAATGCACATTCCATGCGATAACTGGTATAGCTTTTCATATTGTGCCAGGCGAGTGGTAAACTGGTGTAGAAAAACGCGGATAACCGATTGGGCTGCCTCAGACTGAGTCGAGGTCTCGCGTCCACTTCCTCTAACAGCTCACCGTAGATTTTTGCCAGAGTTCCGGCATAGGGGATTGCTATAGCAAGCACGCCGGTAAGGGGAGAGAGTCCAAACAGCTGTAGAAAAATCAGAGCCCAGAAGAGTTCATGAATGGATCGCAAAAAAGCACATAACCAGCGAATCCATCGCTTTTGGTAACCGAGCGCAAGGAGAAAGCCGGCGCTACCGGCAAGGAAGATGCCCTCCAGAGCAAATGCCAGTGTCTGAAGGGCTGCGTTGAAAAACTCAGACCACTCCATGACCTTGGGCTGCAGCAGGCCTGCGCCTATGCGTTGCAGTTCCCGCCAGGGTGAGATACCGATTACAGCGATATCAGAGAAAATCAAGCAAAGGAAGCCGATCGTCGCAAGCAGTAAGCTGGTCTTGCGCATCGATGCTTTCGGTGCGGATATCGCTTCAGTCATACAGTCTTTGTAAATCAGCGGCATCCACCTCGGCGGCCTGGGCGTCAATACAGACTTGCCGATTCTTTATGCCGATGATTCTGTCACAGGTCGACACGGCCAGCTGTACATCGTGCAGGGCGATAACCAGGGTGGTAAAGCGCTGCTGCAGCTGTGTGAGTATCTCGGTCGCTTGTTGTCGGTCTAGAGCGGAGACAGGCTCATCCGCCAGCAGGCAGTCGCCCTGCTGCAGGATGGCTCTGCCGATATTGACACGCTGTTGTTGCCCTCCGGATAGCTGTTCGACAGGTCGCCATAGGAGGTTTTCTAAGCCTAAAGATGCGCTGAGTTCGCGAACCTCATTGACCATCGCGCGTCGCGGTTTGATCAAATTGAGTAGGTTACGCCACGTTGAGTGGCGCTCAAGGGTTCCCATATAAATATTGTTATACACCGACAGCATGGGTACCAGTCCGGACTCCTGAGGACACCAGGAGACAGTCATCGGTTGCTGGATGCGCAAGCGTTGGAGTAGGGTTGATTTGCCGGAGCCCGAAGGACCCAAAAGAGCGACTTTCTCTCCGGGATAGATGCAAAGGGTCACTTGCTGCAAAACGACATGGTCTGGGTAGCCTACGTCGGCGTCTTGCAGGGAAAACAAAGGTGCGACAGAGGATTCGATTGCCGCACCAAATTTATTCGTTGCTATCATCGCGCATCGATCAGCCCGATAGCGACTGCGGTATCTGCGATAGGGGCGTAGTTGTCGTTGCTGGCAGGAACGAAAGACTTACGTGGAAAAGCGGCGAGGATGTCTGGGTCTTGCAGTGTTAGCAGTGCCTCTTGAACCCGCTTGGAAAAGTCCTTTCCCCAGGTCTTGTCAACATCGCCTCGCAAAGTCCACTGATAGTCCGGGTAGGTCGGTGTCTCCCAAATGACGTTGACCTCATCGGTGTTTACACTACCGTCGGCGACAGCAGACTCCCAGACTTGATAATTCAGTGCGCCCACCAGATAAGATCCTGCGGCGACTAATGCCAATGTTCGGCTATGGTCGCCACTAAAGCCCACCCGAGAAAATACGTCTTCCGGCGCTTTATCGAAAGTTTGGCGAAGATAAAACTCGGGCATCAAGCGACCAGAGGTTGACCCCTTAGAACCGAAGGTAAAGGTTTTACCGGACATTGCTTTAGGGAAAACTTTTGGATCTCGATAATCCAGCAGCCCACTGGCTTTGTGGGCAATGAAATAGGTTTTAAAAAACTGATCCTCGTACCCTTGCGCAATGGCATGACTGCCGGGCACCAGTTGTCGCGCCTGTACACCAGAGAGCCCCCCAAACCAGGCGAGCTGCACGTCATTGTTTCGAAAAGCCGTCACCGCTGCAGCGTAGTTTTTTACCGGAATGTATTCCACGTCCACACCGAGTGTCTCGGAAAAATAATTGGCGACCTGTGTAAATCGGGCTTTTAGGCGAGATTCATCTTCATCGGGAATTGCGGTAAATCGAAAGGTCGGTTGAGCATTTGCTACGGTGGCAGCTATGGCGCTGAGAAGTGTAAAAACTAGCAACAAATAACGCATTTTCGTGCTCCTTGGTAAAGCGTTATTAAAAGTGTCCTGATCCTTCAGGGGTGATAGCTCGACAGCCAATGGGTAACAGCTTCTGCATTCCCTGAAAAGAGTATGGGGCGGGTGTTACGTTTAAGTTGATAGTCATACATGGGGTCGTAATACTCGATGAGTAGCCGTTCTATTCCTAATGTGAACGCATCGCTGTCACCTTCGCTGATGAGACGGTTAATCGCCGTTTCAAAGGTATCGTGAAGCGCTTGGTATCGCACACCACCTAAACGTTTGCGAATCTTGTAGAGACTGCCGAGAAAAAATCGGCGAAAACTGTCTTCGCCCTGTTGTCTGCCGTCACGCTGAATATAGTCTTGCAGGGGTTGCAAGACATAATCTTCAACGATATAGGCTACTCTCTCGGCTAGAGGCGTCTCTAATATGACGAGCGGCGCGTTGGCAATGGCCGTTTGCAAATCTGGCGGTAGATTGATTTTGCCAATCAGCCGACCCTCGTCTTCAAGCACTCCGTGTTGGTTTTCTGCCGCGAGCTTGAGAAGCCGTACACTGATGGCATTTTCAAAATCAATTTGCGCTGGCTGAGGGGATAAACGAGTCCCAAACGCGGATCCGCGATGGCCGGCGAATGCCTCCAGATCGCAGGCCTGGGGTAGCTGTTGTAGAACGCGTGTTTTCCCGCATCCGGTTCGGCCGGCGATCACGATAAAGGGAATCGTTGCGATATTGTTGCGCAGTTCCTCCAGCAAATACCGGCGCATGGCTTTGTAGCCGCCTGTAATAAGGGGATAGTCGATACCTCGGTCGCGTAGGATTTTCTGTGTTAACTGAGAGCGCAAACCGCCTCGGAAGCAATAGAGGTAACCCTGCGGGTTCTGGTTGGCAAATTCCGCCCATTGGGCAACTCGATTATCAAGATGCGGTGTGAGCATTTCCCAGCCGAGGTCGATGGCAGCCTGCTGTCCCTGGTCTTTGTATCGACAACCAATGGCGTGACGTTGCACGTCATCCAACAAGGGCACATTGATCGCGTTTGGAAAAGCGCCCTGGTGGAATTCCACGGGCGCTCGTACATCCATGATGGGTGCACTGTTCAGAAACAGCTGGCGGTAGTCCTGGGTATCAGCTCGATGAGTCATATCGCGACAAGACGTGTTTGTGACCGGAGTGGCGCGATATTACCCACAATTTAGTTTGTCTTCACCCGCTCAATGGCATCTTTCCAGCCGCTGTAGAATTTTTCCCGATCGGTCGTCGATATATTGGGTTGGAAGGCGGTTTCGCAGTGCCAAAGCTCGCTGATTTGTTCCAGACTGGAAAAAATTCCGGTTTGCAGGCCGGCCAGATAGGCGGCTCCCAGCGCGGTGGTCTCGGTGATGGTGGGGCGTTCAACCGTCAAGTCGAGCAAGTCGGCGAGAAACTGCACGACCCAGCTGTTTTTGACCATGCCGCCATCCACACGCAGTCGCTCGAAGTCGGCACAACCGTCGTCTTTCATAGCTTCCAGCAGGTCTTTGGTCTGATAACAAACCGATTGCAGACCCGCAGCAACGACTTCCTGAATACCCGTGTCTCGGGTCAAACCGAAAATGGCGCCGCGGGCTTTCGGGTCCCAATAAGGTGCGCCTAAGCCGGTAAATGCTGGGACCAAATACACGCTGGCGTCAGGATTTGCACTTCTCGCCAGATCTTCCGAATGAGAGGCATCTTCGATCAGTTTGAGTCCGTCTCGAAGCCACTGTATTGCCGCTCCCGCGATAAAAATACTGCCTTCTTCCGCGTAGGTCACTTCGCCTTTCAATCGGTAGCCAACGGTCGTCAGCAGGCGATTACGAGATTGCAGAGGCTTATTACCGGTGTTGAGAATCATGAAACAGCCAGTCCCGTAGGTACTTTTGGCCATACCGGGCTCAAAACACGCCTGTCCCACGAGAGCTGCCTGTTGATCACCTGCAATTCCCGTGATGGGGATAGCGGCCCCCAGAAGGGAGGGATCCGTTACGCCGAAATTTGATGCAGAGTCGCAGACTTCCGGCAGAACGGATGTTGGAATGCCCAGTAATTCCAGCAATTCAGGGTCCCAGCGCTGATCGTAAATGTTGAAGAGCATGGTGCGAGCGGCGTTGGTTGCGTCAGTTTTGTGAGATTTGCCGCCGGTCAGGCGCCAGAGTAAGAACGCATCAACCGTACCGAATTTCAGTTTGCCACGTTCGGCTTTTTCCCTCGCACCTTCGACATTTTCAAGTATCCACGCCAGCTTAGTTGCCGAAAAATACGGATCGATGATGAGCCCTGTTTTCTTGGTGATCAGTGGCTCGAGGTCTTGTGAATGCAGTTCTTCGCAGCGATCAGCGGTGCGCCGATCTTGCCAGACGATGGCGTTGTAAATGGGCTTACCCGAATCTTCATCCCATACGATGGTGGTTTCGCGTTGGTTGGTAATGCCTATGCATTCAATGTCGTCGGCATAGATGCCCGCTTCGAGAATGGCGCCTTTGCAGACGTTAAGCGTGGAGGACCAGATATCTTCCGGGTCGTGTTCTATCCAGCCATTGGCTGGAAAGATCTGGCGGAATTCTTCCTGCGCTTGGCTGATGCGTTGACCTTTTTCGTCGAAGACAATAGCCCGGCTGCTGGTGGTTCCCTGGTCGATAGCGAGTATATAGCGGGGCATCATTATTCTCCTGTTATCGTTTGTAAGGTCAGTGTGTCACAGGCTCCGCATGCAAAAAACCCCTAAAGTCGGTCCGCTTATGCAGATATTTTCTTAACCCATTAAGAAATACGTAGGGAGTCCTCAAATCGAGCAAATTTGGTTCACTCCAAACAGCTATCAGGAGATTTTGAGTGACAAAAAAATGTAGAAAAACCTTGAAAC
Organism: Pseudomaricurvus sp. ABR4_320; assembly: GCF_056159445.1. Taxonomy (NCBI): domain Bacteria; kingdom Pseudomonadati; phylum Pseudomonadota; class Gammaproteobacteria; order Cellvibrionales; family Cellvibrionaceae; genus Pseudomaricurvus; species Pseudomaricurvus sp. ABR4_320. The sequence continues at coordinate 293,876 of NZ_JBSWVF010000004.1, forward strand.
TCTTTTTGATCACCCCACATTAGTTATCAAGCTTGCTCATGAGAGGAGCTTATAAAGCGACGCGGGTGTCCGGTCGCATTACATTTATGGCCATGAGATGGTCGCAACAACATATTGCTTAAAAATGAGGATATGAATCATGAGACATACAGATTTTTCACCACTCTATCGCACTGCAATCGGTTTTGACCGTATGGCAAACATCCTCGATAACCTGACCCGGGTGGAGCAGACACAGGGCGGTTACCCTCCATACAACATTGAATTGTTGGGCGAGAATGAGTATCGCATCACCATGGCTATTGCGGGTTTTAGCCAGCAGGATCTGAGCATTGAAACAGAGCAAAATGTTCTGAAAATCAAAGGCCAGCATGGTGGTGACAATACGGACCGAAAGTTTCTCCACCAGGGGATCGCGGCACGCAACTTCGAACGGCATTTTCAACTGGCAGACCATGTAAGAGTTGAGTCTGCGAGACTGGAAAATGGTCTCTTGCATGTGGAGCTGGTAAGAGAAATTCCAGAGGCGATGAAGCCACGTACCATTCAGATTTCGGTCAATGAGGCCCTGGATGGCAAGCAGGAGAATCGACTCGAGTCCGGCGATGCCAGCAACGATGTGAATGCGGCCTAAAAGTCGTCTCTTCACCACATAAAATGGCGCCTGCGGGCGCCATTTTTATATTTTTTGATGTATCTCGTTTAACAGTCGGCGGTAAAGAGCTTGGCTCTTACCGTGGAGCGGTAGCCACTGGGCGTCGTTGCCAGCTGTTTCTTAAAGAGGGCTGAGAAATGCCCAATATCCTGATAGCCCACCTTGTAAGCGATTTCGGTGATCGATAGATTCGACGTCTGCAGTAGATCTTTTGCCATATCGATGCGTAATTCCTGAACATACTGCAGTGGTGTTTTCCCGGTCGCGTCTTTGAAACGCCGATTAAAGGTTCGAACACTCATGCCAAAGCGGACTGCCACATCGCTGAGTCGAAAATCACGATCGATATTGTCCTGAATCCAAATCTGCGCTTGCACAATATCTTCGTCGGGGTGGTAGTGATGTTTGTCGTCAAAATAGCTGGTGGTTTCATAGGGACGACGAATTTCGTGAGAAAAATTTCTTTGAACGTGATTGGCAACGTCATTGCCATAAATCCGATGAATAAAGTGCACCGTCAAATCGGCGACGGCGTTGACGCTGGCGGCACAGTACACATTGCTCGATTGAGTGATAAAGTACTGCCGTTTTAAATCAACATCGGGGTAATCCCGTTGAAATTGATCGAAATAATGCCAGTGTGTCGTGGCGGCTTTCCCTCGCAAAACTCCTGCTTCTGCAAGAAAACAAGCACCGGTGCCGACAGCAATCAGACGAGTTCCCAGTTCATGCTGTTGTGCGAGCCACCGCAGCAGTGCCTGGTTTTTTCGAACGATAGGGCGAGGGTTACGCCAGAGTGACGGCAAAATCACCATGTCGGTCGATGCAATGTCGTCTAGCGTCAGATCCGGAGAAAAGGACAGGCCTGACAGGGTGCTGACCTTGCTGTCGGCCACCGAGGCTGTCGCAATGTTCAATCGTGGTGCTTTGCTGTCGCGCGCTTTTGCGGCATTTTCCGCAGCGTGCATCATCTCGATGGGCAGAATCAAGCTGGTCGCGAGCATTCCTTCGATCGTTATAAACGTGGCTCCCAAACGTCTTTTCATGAATCCCTGGTGCAATAATTATTGGAGTAAAACGAGTATAAACAAAAAATTGGCTAATAATGCGGTAATCGTGACCGGTTTGACAGTGAAGGTGTGGTCGAACTGGGAATAAACTGCTTAACTTGTAGCAATAATTTCATCGAGGACGCCCATGACTGCTCTACCTTTGATCGTTGGTTTCGGCGGTTATAACGCGGCCGGCAGAAGTTCCTGTCATCACGGCTTTAAACGAATGGTGTTTGAAAGCCTGCCTTCAGCCAGTAAGGTTCGTATTCTGACCGGGTTGGGGGTGATGACAAAATTGCTTCGTGTCGGCGCAGATGGGCGTTACAGCCTAGCCGATGGGACTCCAATTTCTATGGATAAGTTCCCCGCAGCACTGGAAAATGAAATTTTAAGCGCCACATTGGTACGACGCATTGAACCCAGCGTGTTTGATGTCGATGCCGCTCCTTGGCAGCAGTCCCTGTCGATCGATGAAGAGGGGGTGTCATTTACTCTCAGCCGACGGCAACTGCCCGAGCCACTGCCGGAAGGTTGGGTGGTGACCGAAAAAGAGGGGCAAAAGGTACACGTGACCTTGCCTGCCGGGGCCGAAGTGCGAGCGGATTCTCTGCGAGACTTCCCGGTGAAGTCCGCTGGCCAGTTGCCGACGGGGTTTGATCCAGGCGAATTCTATAACTCTCATTTTCATCCCCGTGCATTGCAAATGACGGTTACCGGAGTCAGCGATGCGCTTTATTCTACGGGAATTCCCTGGCAAGACATTCTTGATCGCGTCGGGCCGGATCAGGTCGCCGTTTATTCGGGAAATATTCTCGGTCAGGCGGACCAGTTCGGCATTGCCGGGATGATGCAGTCTCGGCTGCGCGGCCATAGAGTTCAGGCGAAGCAGTTGCCGCTCGGCTTGAACACGATGTCGGCCGACTTTATCAATGCATATGTGCTTGGGAGCGTTGGGAGTACCGGAAGTATGACCGGCGCCTGCGCGACCTTTCTCTACAACCTAAAACTGGCCATTTCCGATATTCAATCCGGTCGTACGCGAGTGGCCATTGTCGGTAACGCCGAAGCGCCTCTGTCCCAGGAAGTTATTGATGGCTTTGCTGCCATGAGTGCATTGGGCAGTTACGATGGTCTCAAAAAAATCGAAGGCACTGAGACTCCGGATTTACGACGCTCCAGTCGGCCATTTGGTGAAAACTGCGGATTCACGATTGCCGAATCTGCACAGTTTGTGGTGCTTATGGATGACGCTCTGGCGATGGACATGGGCGCCCAGATTCACGGTGCTGCCACCGATGTCTTTGTTAACGCCGATGGTTATAAGCGTTCCATCTCTGCGCCTGGTGCCGGAAATTTCATCACCATGGCTAAGGCCGTCTCTGCCGCGAAAGCGTTGCTTGGCGATGCTCCGGTTCAGAAACACAGTTTCGTTCATGCTCACGGCTCTAGCACACCGGCCAACCGGGTAACGGAGTCCTCGCTATTAAGCCGAGTCGCTGAGGCGTTCGGTATAGAGCACTGGCCTATTGCAGCAGTCAAGGCGTACGTGGGTCATTCACTTGGGCCGGCCAGTGGCGATCAGGTTGTCGCCGCGCTCGGCAGCTTCGCCAGTGGCCTGGTTCCTGGAATTAAAACCATTGATGCTGTTGCGGCCGATGTGATTCAAAGTCGCCTGGGCATCTCGTTAACGGATTCCGAGTACTCGGCGCTGGAGTGCTGTTTTATCAACTCCAAGGGGTTCGGGGGCAACAACGCTACCGGTGTGTTGTTGTCGCCCCTGGCGGTACGTCGTCTGCTTGAAAAACGTTACGGTAAGCAGGCTATGGTTGACTATGAGCAGCGCGCTGAAGCCAGTGCTGAGGCCATGGCCGCCTACGAAGAGCGGGCTATGCACGGGCAGCTGGATGTCGTCTATCGCTTCGGTGAAGATATGATCGACGATGAGGCGATTCAGTTCCACGCCGAAAGCATGCAGATACCAGGTTATGAAAACCCCATTCAATTTCCGATCGTGGACAGCCGTTACGAGGATTTAACCTGATGTGGGAAGGGACGGAGTCCTGACCCATGGTTTCAGCGGCACAGTTGGGAATTCGTCTAAAGGCAGTTCGTGAATTTTACGGTTGGTCACAGCGGGAGCTGGCCAAGCGAGCAGGGGTCCCCAATAGCGCTATCTCTGTGATTGAGCAAGGCTCGGTCAGCCCTTCGGTGGTTTCTCTTGAGAAAGTACTCAACGGTTTCCCGCTCACCTTGGCGGATTTTTTCACTCTGAAAGTCGGTTCCCAAGGTCTTGCCAGGTTGGATTCTGTGGCCTTGGTGGAAGATGGCTTTACTCAGTTAAGGGCCGAGCTGCCTTTGGATCGTGGTCTCGCTGAACTTCAAGTGAAGTCTTTTTCCTACGACAGTGAAGCAGAGCGAGACGCGCAAGCCCTGCGCTTTATTGCGTCGCGCCAGACGCTGCTGTTGGTTTCTGCTGGCGAGGTTTTGTGTAAAACCCTTTCCGCTGAAATGGCGCTGAGCTATGGCGGCGCTGTTTCGATTTCCCCAGGGACACTCTATCAAGTTGAGCCATTGGTGATCGGTGCCAAATGGCTGTTTGCTAGCTGCGATTAGTCTCCATCTCATTGTTTTGACGTCTGAGTTGTTTTTGGTCTTTCCGAGGTGGTGACCCTCTCTCAATTGGCGGTAGCGGCAGCTTGCGTGCTGACGTTACTATGACGCGGATGCGTCGACACTCTGTTGGCGTTTATCTATGGCTTTCAATTTTATGACATCCGAATGGGGATCAGCATGCTATTTGAGGGATCTGCGTTAACCGTCAACCTAGGGGCTGATGGCATTGCCGAAGTAACGTTCGATTTGCAGGGAGAGTCCGTTAATAAATTTAATGCGGAGACTGTCTCGCAATTAACTCAGGTGCTGGATCTTCTCGAGGTGCAAGAGGGGCTTCGGGGAGTGTTGCTCACCAGTGGTAAATCCGTGTTCATTGTCGGTGCGGACATCACTGAATTTCTACCCGTGTTTGCTGAGGGCGTTGCTGCGACACGGAGCTTTGTTCAGCGCAATGTGGACAACATCAATCGTCTGGAAGATTTTAACGTGCCGGTGGTGGTGGCGATCAATGGATTTGCCCTCGGTGGCGGACTCGAAGTTTGTCTCGGGTGTGATGGCCGGGTCGCTAGCAGTGTTGCGAAAGTCGGCTTGCCGGAAACCAGTCTCGGTATCATTCCCGGTTGGGGCGGTACGGTTCGTCTACCAAGGATGGCTGGCTGTGCAGCTGCCCTGGAATGGATCGCAGGTGCGCGGCCCGTTAGTGCTGCTCAGGCGGCAACTGCTGGCGTAGTCGACAAGGTGGCTGAACCCGACGAATTGATCACAGAAGCCAAGGCTCTGTTAGAGGAGCTGATCGAAACCCCCGCGAATGTTGCTCGGCGCCGCGCTTTGAAGACATCGCCAGCAGAAGCCGTTGATGCCTCTGTCTTTGAGCAAGCCACCGCTGCGGCTATGAAAGTCAGTGGTCCAAATTATCCGGCGCCTCTCGCGGCCATACGCTGCATACAGCATTCTATCACCTCGGAGCGTGGAGAAGCCTTGCGATTAGAGCAGGAGACATTCCTGCAGCTGACCGAGGAAGATTCTGCCAAGGCTCTGATTGGTATCTTTCTCAGCGATCAATTGTTGTCGAAGCGCGCCAAGCAATGGGAAAAGCAAGCCGATAAAAAGGTTGTTACCGCCGCTGTTTTAGGGGCCGGTATTATGGGCGGTGGAATCGCCTATCAGTCGGCGCTGACGGGCACGCCAATTCTGATGAAGGATATTGCTCAGCCAGGGATCGATCTGGGGATGTCGGAGGCCGAGTCGCTGCTGGCTAAAAAGGTCAGTCGAGGGCGGATGACCGAGGCACAGAGCCGGGAAACCCTCGCTCGAATCACGCCAACCCTAGAGTACACTGGGTTTGAATCTGTCGATATGGTTGTTGAAGCGGTCATTGAAAATCCGAAAATCAAAGCGTCTGTGCTCTCTGAAGTGGAAGAGAAAATCTCAGACGACGCCATAATTGCCTCTAATACGTCGACCATCTTGATCTCCAGCCTGGCTGATACCTTACAAAGGCCACAAAATTTTTGTGGCATGCATTTCTTTAATCCGGTACACGCCATGCCTCTGGTCGAGGTTATTCGAGGAGAAAAAACCTCAGATCTGGCGGTGGCACGTACAGTCGCTTATGCGAACTCTCTTGGCAAAAAGGCCATTGTCGTTAAAGATTGCCCGGGATTTCTGGTGAACCGAGTATTGTTTCCCTACCTGGCCGGCTTCGCCGGGTTGGTGAGAGATGGGGCGGACTTCCAACACATTGATCAGGTCATGGAGGCGTGGGGGTGGCCGATGGGGCCAGCCTATCTGCTGGATGTTGTTGGCATTGATACCTGTAATCATGCCGAAGAGGTGATGGCAGAGGGATTTCCCGATCGTATGGCCAAAGCCAGCAAGACCGCCGCGGATGTGTTGTATGAAAACAATCGCTACGGTCAGAAAAATGGCAAGGGTTTTTATCGGTACGACGCCGATGGTAAGGGGCGCCCGCAAAAAGCGGTCGATAAGGACGCTTATGACTTAATTGCCACCGTCAGTGCGCCGACTCGCAAGTTTAGTGACGATGACATCATCGCCCGTATGATGATCCCCATGGCGACAGAAATGGCACGCTGTCTAGAAGAGGGGATTGTGGAAACCGCGGGCGAGGCGGATATGTCACTGATTTATGGCGTGGGATTCCCGCGATTTCGAGGGGGGGGTCTACGTTGGGTAGACAGTCTTGGCATCTCTGCATTTGTCGAATTGTGTGACACCTACAAAGCGTTGGGTAAGTTGTATTTTGCAACGGACAAACAGCGGGAGATGGCGTCAGCCGGAAAAAGCTACTACGGATAGCGCTCCCATCCGCTTTCCTCCTCTCGTCATTGGAAGGCGGGAGGGGTGAAAAAAGCAGAGAAATTGCATCTAAAGCGACAGATCTATTGAACCCATTGAACGACTGTGGCAAAATCCCAGCCCCTCGCCAGACAGGTCGTTGGGTTCTATTGTTTTTCCCTTTATAAACAATAAGTTAAAACGCCTTTTCAGGTTTTCATGGCCTTTGGCTGAGCGGACGTGGCGGAATTGGTAGACGCGCTAGGTTTAGGTTCTAGTACCGCAAGGTGTGGGAGTTCAAGTCTCCCCGTCCGCACCACTTTCTGAAATTTACACCAGAGGCGTGAATGGCGCTCATCATTCACATGACTCGCCTACGCAAAAATTACGAGGATGAACATGCAGGTTTCAATCGAGACGACTAGTGGCCTAGAGCGGAAAATGACCGTTGGGATCCCCGCTGATCAAGTGGAATCAGAGGTTACCAAGCGTCTTCAAGAAGCGGCCAAAACTATTCGTCTCAACGGCTTTCGTAAAGGCAAGGTGCCTTTTAAAGTCGTTAAGCAGCGCTTCGGTGCCGGTGTGCGCCAGGAAGTTATCGGCGAAGTTGTCAATAAATCCTTCTTCGACGCCGTGCAGCAGCAAGAAGTTCGTCCTGCTGGGCAGCCAGAAATTGATCCGGGCGACATCCAGGAAGGTAAAGACTTCGAATACATCGCTACTTTTGAAGTTTACCCAGAAGTTGCGTTGAGTGATCTAACGGGTTTCGGTGTCGAAAAACCGACCGCAACCGTTGAAGACGCAGACATCGATACGATGATCGAAACTCTGCGCAAGCAGCAGGCTACCTGGGAAGCTGTAGAGCGTGCTGCTGCCGATGGTGATCAGGTCACCATCGACTTCACCGGAACTCGCGATGGTGAGGCCTTTGAAGGCGGGTCTGCTGAAAATCAAAAGCTTGAGTTGGGATCGGGCAGAATGATTCCGGGCTTTGAAGACGGCATCGTTGGTATGAGCGCCGGTGAAGAGAAAACTCTGTTGCTGACCTTCCCTGAAGACTATCATTCAGAAGACTTGAAGGGCGCAAGTGTTGAGTTCTTGATCAAATTGCATCAAGTCGAAGAGCGCAAGCTGCCTGAGTTAAATCCAGATCTCTACAAAAAATTTGGTATCGAGACGGAAGACGAAACCGAGTTCCGCGATGAAGTCCGCAAGAATATGGAGCGTGAGCTCAAAAATGCGGTAAACGCCAAAGTTAAGAACCAAGTCATGGACCAGTTGGTTGAGGCGCATAGTGTTGATTTGCCAAAAGCTCTCGTCGCTGAGGAAATTGACCGCCTGCGTGGGCAAATGATGCAGCAGTTCGGCGGTGGTGCGCGTCCTGATCTGGATCTTAAATCCTTGTTGCCAGACGATATGTTTAAAGAGCAGGCCGATAAGCGGGTGGCTCTGGGGCTGATTGTCGCTGAGTTGGTTAAGTCCGCTGAGATTAAAGTCGATGGTGATCGCGTAAAAGCGATGGTTGAAGAGTTGGCATCGACCTATCAAGACCCGGAAGAAGTCATTAACTACTACTATTCTAATGAGCAGCTGCTCAGTGGTGTTGAGTCAGCTGTTCTGGAAGACCAGGTTGTCGACCATATTTTGGAGCAGGCGACAGTGACTGAAAAGTCAACCAGTTACGAGGACGCGGTAAAACCTGCCTCGCAAGAAGGTTGATCAATTTGCCAGCGATTTAGTTCGTCTGTTTCGCGTAAGCCGCTATTGACAAAAGGAATATTTGCTAATAGCGGTAGTCGACTCTGGATTCCTTTCAGAACAGGGGGTAAGCTCCATCCCACCAAAGTGGGAGTGGTAAGCGTAACTACCTCCTCGCCTAAGAGCCAATTCAGTAAGAGGTGTTTTAAAATCGCATGGCAACCTTTGATTCTTTTTCTCAAGCGCCCGATATTCGCAATGCTGGTGGTCTTGTTCCGATGGTCATCGAACAGACTGCACGTGGCGAGCGCTCCTTTGATATCTACTCTCGCTTACTGAAAGAGCGAGTTATCTTCCTAGTTGGTCAGGTCGAAGACCACATGGCCAATTTGGTCGTTGCTCAGCTGCTGTTTCTGGAAGCTGAAAACCCCGACAAAGACATCCACCTCTACATTAACTCGCCGGGTGGCTCGGTCACGGCCGGAATGTCGATTTACGATACCATGCAATTTATCAAGCCAGATGTCAGCACTATGTGTATTGGCCAGGCGTGTAGCATGGGAGCGTTTTTGCTGACGGCGGGAGCCAAAGGCAAGCGCTTTATTTTGCCTAACGCTCGCACCATGATTCACCAGCCCAGTGGCGGGGCTCAGGGGCAGGCAAGTGACATCCATATCCACGCACAGGAAATCCTCAAAACCCGCGAGCGTCTCAATGAGATTATGGCGGCTCATACCGGTCAGGATGTCGCCAAAATTGCGGTCGATACTGAGCGGGATAACTTTATGAGTGCTGAGCAGTCAAAAGAGTATGGTCTTGTGGACGATGTGCTTTCCAATCGGGTTGCACCGGCGTAACTCTTGCTAAAATAACCTTTACGGCTTCAGTTTCTGGGGCCGTTGATCAGCCCAATTTTGTGTCTCTTTTCGATGGTTTACGTTTTTTAACAGGCTGCTGTTGGGGCCTAACGATTGAAGTAGACCAGAATTGGCCGCATTTATAAGAACTGTTTGCTTTTTCGTGGCTATCTGCGGGCAATGTTGTCCAATTGCCTCACATTTTATAAGACGTATTTATAAAGTCGCTTGAAAAATGAAGTCGACGAAAGCATTGTTATACTAGTAACAATGAAGATGATTTATGGAGAGGTTTGATGACCGACCACACAAACGATAACGGTGATGACAACGGGAAACTGCTGTACTGCTCTTTCTGTGGCAAAAGCCAACATGAAGTGCGTAAGCTGATTGCCGGACCATCCGTATTCATCTGTGATGAGTGTGTGGATCTGTGCAATGACATTATTCGGGAGGAAATCCAGGAAGGTAATTCTGAGAGCAGCAGTGAAAAGCTGCCGACACCGAAAGAAATTTCCGAGATTCTCGATGATTATGTGATTGGCCAGAGCCGCGCAAAGAAAGTTTTGGCTGTTGCGGTTTATAACCACTACAAGCGATTGCGCGCAGGTGAAAAGCGCAGCAAGGATGAGGTGGAGCTAGGTAAGAGCAACATCTTGATGGTTGGTCCTACCGGTAGTGGTAAGACACTTCTAGCGGAAACGCTGGCACGCTTGTTAAATGTTCCCTTTACGATCGCTGACGCCACAACGCTCACTGAGGCTGGTTATGTTGGTGAAGATGTTGAGAACATTATCCAGAAATTGCTGCAAAAATGTGATTACGATGTAGAAAAAGCGCAGCAAGGCATTGTTTACATTGATGAAATCGACAAGATTTCACGCAAATCGGACAATCCTTCCATAACAAGGGATGTCTCTGGCGAGGGTGTGCAACAGGCGTTGTTGAAGTTGATTGAAGGTACGGTGGCTTCCGTTCCTCCTCAGGGCGGGCGCAAACATCCGCAGCAAGAGTTCCTGCAGGTCGATACGTCCAACATTCTTTTCATCTGTGGTGGAGCATTTGCGGGATTGGATAAAATCATTCGCGATCGTTCCGAGAAGAGTGGCATAGGCTTCAGTGCTGTCGTCAAAAGTAAAGACAGCAAAAAAGATGTGGGTGAAACATTTAAAGACCTCGAACCGGAAGATCTGGTGCGCTACGGGCTGATTCCTGAATTTGTGGGGCGTCTGCCTGTTATTGCAACTCTCGAAGAGTTAGATTTGGCGGCATTGGTACAAATTCTTACCGAACCGAAAAACTCGCTCACCAAGCAGTATTCCAAGCTCTTTGAGATGGAAGGTGTGGAAGTTGATTTCCGTAAGGACGCGTTGGAGGCTGTTGCCAACAAAGCGATGGAGCGGAAAACAGGGGCGCGTGGCTTGAGGTCCATCATGGAATCTGTGTTGTTAGATACCATGTATAAGATTCCGTCGGAAAAGGGTGTCAGCAAAGTTGTTGTTGATGACTCCGTTATCAAAGGAGAGGCAGAGCCTTTGCTGGTTTATGAAACAGCGGAAAAAGAGGCCGAACCTGAGCAGAAAAAGGCGCCGAAAGCAGCTCCGGATGAATAATGACCGATATTTGACGATGGTCTATTGAAAAAGGAAGCTAAGGCTTCCTTTTTTTTATTTCACGGTTTTTCAACGTTGCATTTCTTGCTTGCTGACCCCATTCTTAGTAAAGAATGAACAGTGTAGGTGAAATGATGAGTAAAAATCGCGATGCTTCTACCGCTGCTGACCAGATGCCGCTGTTGCCTTTGCGGGATGTGGTTGTCTATCCACATATGGTCATTCCTCTGTTTGTCGGCCGGGAAAAATCTATACAGGCGTTGGAGCACGCCATGGCTGCAGACAAACAAATCTTGTTGCTGGCACAGAAAAATGCCTCTGATGATGACCCAGGCAGTGACGATCTCTATACCATCGGAACTGTCTCTACGATTTTGCAATTACTGAAACTCCCAGATGGTACCGTGAAGGTGTTGGTCGAGGGGGTGGATCGCGCAAAAGTTGAAGCGATCGATGAAAGCGGAACCCACTTTCGCGCAGATGTCGACATTCTCCAGTCCGACGATATTGAGCCCAAAGAGTCTGAGGCGCTCTTGCGCTCAGCTATGAGCCAGTTTGAGCAGTACGTGAATCTCAGCAAAAAAGTGCCTGCAGAGGTTATGACGTCTCTGTCTGGTATTGATGAGCCGGGCCGGTTGGCCGATACCGTCGCAGCCCATATGTCTCTCGAGTTGGCGCAAAAGCAGGAAATTCTCGAGATGGCTGACATTCGTGAGCGCCTTGAGCATTTGCTGGGACTGATGGAAGCCGAGATCGATCTGTTTCAGGTCGAGAAGCGCATCCGTGGTCGGGTGAAAAAGCAAATGGAGAAAAGCCAGCGCGAGTACTATCTGAATGAGCAAATGAAAGCCATCCAGAAGGAGCTTGGCGAAATTGGCGATGAGCCCAACGAGCTGGAAGAGTTGGAAAACAAGATCGCCGAAGCCAAGATGCCAGAGGAGGCTGAGACCAAAACACGTGCTGAGCTGACCAAGCTTAAAATGATGTCGCCAATGTCGGCTGAGGCGTCAGTGGTGCGGGCTTATATTGATTGGATGATCAATGTGCCCTGGTCTAAACGCAGCAAGGTTAGGCACGATCTGGCTCGTGCAGAGAAGGTCCTGGAAGAAGACCACTATGGTCTCGAAGAAGTTAAAGAGCGGATCCTCGAGTACTTGGCGGTTCAAAAGCGGGTCAAAAAAATTAAAGGACCGGTATTGTGCCTTGTTGGCCCCCCTGGCGTTGGTAAGACGTCTTTAGGTGAGTCTATTGCCCGGGCAACCAATCGTAAATTCATTCGTATGGCCCTGGGGGGCGTACGTGATGAGGCAGAAATTCGTGGTCATAGACGAACTTATATTGGTTCGTTGCCTGGTAAACTGATTCAAAAAATGTCCAAGGTCAAAGTCCGAAACCCTCTCTTTTTGTTGGATGAGGTCGACAAGATGGGCATGGACAACAGGGGTGATCCGGCGTCAGCTTTGTTAGAAGTTTTAGATCCCGAACAGAACAATACCTTCAATGATCATTATCTTGAGGTAGATTACGATCTGTCCGAAGTGATGTTTATTTGTACATCTAATTCGATGAACATCCCCGGCCCGTTGTTGGATCGAATGGAAGTGATTCGGATTCCTGGCTACACCGAGGATGAGAAACTCAAGATTGCCAGCCGCTATTTGATTCCTAAGCAGATGAAAAATAACGGTCTTCAGAAGGATGAATTCTCCGTCTCTGATGACGCGATTCGCGATATCATCCGCTACTACACAAAAGAGGCTGGTGTTCGAGGTTTGGATCGGGAAGTGGCCAAGCTCTGTCGCAAGATCGTTACTCGTCATGTGCGAGACAACAAGATCTCTGCAGATACTGTTGTTCCTGAAATGTTGGAGGATTTCCTGGGCGTTCGTAAGTTCGACTTTGGCGTTGCAGAGGAAGAAAATCAAATTGGTCAGGTAACAGGCCTTGCCTGGACCCAGGTAGGGGGTGAGCTGCTCACGATTGAGTCTTCGGCTGTAAAGGGCAAAGGTCGTATCATCAAAACCGGCTCTCTCGGCGATGTGATGCAGGAATCCATACAAGCTGCGCTGACGGTTGTTCGATCGAGATCTCAAGTTTTAGGAATTGCTCCGGATTTTGTTGATAAGAGTGATATTCATATCCATGTTCCTGAGGGCGCAACGCCAAAAGATGGTCCCAGTGCAGGTATCGCTATGTGTACTACACTGGTATCTATTCTCACGCAGATCCCGGTTAAAGCGGATGTCGCGATGACAGGGGAGATTACTCTGCGGGGAGAAGTTTTGAAGATCGGTGGTCTGAAAGAGAAGTTGCTGGCGGCCCATCGGGGTGGAATCAAGACGGTTTTGATTCCTGCTGACAACGAGCGCGATCTCAAGGAAATTCCTGAGAACATTAAATGTGATCTCAAGATCATCCCCGTTAAGTGGATTGATCAAGTCCTAGAAGTTGCGCTTCAGCATATGCCCAAGCCATTTACCGATGAAGAGTTTCAGGCTCTGCAAGCAGAGGCCGATGGCGATTCTGGCAAATCTACACGTATCAGTACTCACTGATACGTAAGGTAGCGTAAGTTGGCTGGTTGGAATTTGTTCGTTTCGCTCTATATTTGATCTCTGGCCCCGGCCTGTGTGAGGTTTCGTTAAACTGACCTTGACCGGTTATGAGCCACTTGGTATAAATCGCCCTCTCCTGTATCAGGGAGGGCTGGGGATCAAATCTTTAAGCACATTCCTGCAATATCCTTCCGGTTGTTCTTGTATTTTTTCTTTATAAAAAGGGGTTAAGTGTGAATAAATCTGAGCTGATTGAAGCTGTAGCTGCGTCTGCTGATATACCGAAAGCAGCTGCTGGTCGCGCTGTAGATGCGATGGTCGATGCTGTGACCAAAGCGCTGAAGGAAAACGACCAAGTGGTTTTGGTTGGTTTCGGAACCTTTTCCGTAAAAGAGAGAGCGGCTCGCACTGGCCGTAACCCACAGACCGGAGCTCCCATCGAGATTGCTGCGGCTAAAATTCCTAGCTTTAAAGCAGGTAAAGCTCTCAAGGACGCTGTTAACTAATTTTGTTTTTCCCACCCATTAATGCAGTTTATTTTAATCACCAAGCTTGGTGACGGTGGGAATTAAAAAATTAAGCCTCTGGAAGGCACTGAAGGATTAGCATGGAAGGCGCAAACTCTGCGCCTTTTTTCTTCTAGGGGTTTTGCCACTTATGTTGGCAACCTCTTTCATTTGTCTGCTTCTCAGGACTCATACTGACTCGTTATGCTACAGGCTCTCAGAGATAATCTTAAAGGCACCGTTGCGATCATCATTGTTGGATTAATGATCATTCCTTTTGCACTATTTGGGGTGGAATCGCTATTTATGCAGGACTCTGCTTCAGGCAACGTAGCGGAAGTTAACGGAGAACCGATTTCTGAGGCAAAGCTGCAGCGGCAGTTGCAGATGCAGCGCCAGCAGATGCAAGAGCGTTTTGGAGATCAGGTTCCGACAGAGATGTTGTCCGATGAGAGTCTGCGCGGACCGGTTTTGACGCAATTGCAGCAGCGGGAGCTTTTACGCCAGGCGGCACTGGACGGCGGTATGGCCGTCAGTGAAAAAACTCTCGACTCCTTTATTGTCGAAACGCCGCAATTTCAGGTAGACGGTAAATTCAGTCCAGAACTCTATACACAATTGTTGCGCAATGCTGGATTTTCACCGGTAACCTATAAGCAGCAAATGGCGGAAGACATTCTGGTCAGCCAGCATGCAACGGCCATCACCGATACCGGTTTTGCCTTGAAGGCTGATTTGGAGCGCCTGTCTGCGTTAAGCCGCCAAACTCGTTCCTTTGACTACATCGTATTACCTGCGGAGAAAGTTCGAGAGGGGATCGAGCTGTCCGACGACGAAATTCAATCTTACTACGATGATCATGGCCAGGATTTCATGAACCCAGAGCAGGTGTCCGTTGAGTATTTGGAGATAAATCTGGATGATTTGGCGACAACTATTGACGTAGACATCGATGAGATTCGTGCTCAGTACGAGCAGGAAGTGAAAAACTTCCCATCAGGTATCGAACGACACGCGGCCCATATTCTTGTGGAAGATGGTGAAGGTGCGGATCAGAAAATCGCTGAAATTGAAAAAGCCCTTGCCGATGGTGAGGATTTTGCGGAAGTCGCAAAAACACAGTCTGACGACTTCGGTTCTCGGGATTTGGGCGGTGATCTGGGCTATACCGATGGCACTGCATTTCCGCAGCCTTTTGAGGAAGCATTAGCCAATCTTCAACCCGGAGAAGTCTCCGCTCCGGTTAAAACCGATGCCGGTACCCATTTTATTAAGCTGGTGGATACGAAGGAAATGGAGCCTCCGACCTTCGCTGAAGAAGAGGAAACTATTCGCGAGCGGTTGCAGCTAGCTGAGGCAGAATCCCGATATGTGGAATTGCTCGACGAACTGCCGGATGCTACCTACAGTGTCGCCAGTCTGACAGAAGCGGCGGATGAGCTGGGGCTTGAGGTGCATGAGTCCGATTTATTTGGTCGTCAAGGTGGTGACGGCGTATTGGCCGAACCTAAAGTGGTCAGTGCTGCCTTCAGTCGACAGGTGCTCGATGAGGATCTTGCAAGTGACTTGATCGAGCTGAGTGACCGCCACGTCGTCGTTGTTAAAAAGAAAGAATATCGTCCTGCTGAGCCCAAGTCATTGGAGGATTCTCGCGAAGAAATCACAGACCTCCTAACGGCAGAGCGTACTCGTGAGCAGTTAGATAGCGAAATCATTGAAATTAAGAAAGCGGTTACCGATCGCGCTAGCCTAGATGAGGTCGCAGAGGCGCGCGGCTTAGAAGTGAAATCTGCAGATAAAGCGTTGCGTGATGACGCCGAGCTTCCTCCTGGATTGCTAGCGGAAGTATTTGCCGCTCCGCGTCCTGGTGGTGCTCCAGTTGCTGTATCTGCTGAACTGATGGGCGGTGACTTTGGCTTTGCCCTGTTAACGGATGTACAAAAAGGCGAGACACCGGAATTGGACAAGGAACAATTACACGGTATCTTGGAGCGGCTGGGTTCTCAAAACGGAGACGCTGAGCTGGCTGTATACCAAAATTCTCTAAGTGAAGCGGCGGAAATAAAGGTTTACTAGATAACGTTTCGCTGTTGCTGTCCGGGGCTCCGCCAAGGAGCCTCGCTACTATAATTTCCCTCCTGAATACGAAATCCCCCGTTGACGAGCTATTTTGAACTACACTTGTAGGGTGTGGTTGGCAGATAAATCCCTGTTTGATGAATTGCGAACTTGGCGGCCATCATAGGCGTTGCTCGCCCTTGGATTACAGTTTTGCCCCAGATGTTTGAACCCTGATTAGCAGCAAAACAAATAAAACGGCAATAATGACGACTAAAGGTCTTGATGCTTGGGTGGAACGCCTGGGAAAGTCAGAACTGCCGGTCTTGGCGAATGTCGTTCAAGAATTGAACGAGCTGACCGGCGACGATGATGCTGAAGTCAATCAGTTGGCTGACGCGATCTTGAAAGATCCGAACCTGACGTCTCAGGTTCTTAAAATTGCTAACAGCGTTACTTACAACGTTACCAGTTATCCAATAAACACGGTCAGTAGAGCCATCGTAATGATCGGCTTTGAAGGTGTTCGAGCAATTTGTATCGGCGTCATCATGATCGATTCTCTCCTGGGGGGAAATCCCCGCAGTCGGCTCTTGAGTCAGATGGCCCAAGCTTTCCACAGTGCAGTTCAGGCGCGAGCCCTGTGCCGTAAAACCAATGCCGCTGTCCAAGAGGAAGTTTTCGTTGCCAGCTTGCTTTATCACCTTGGCGAAATGGCTTTTTGGAGTTCGGGAGGAGATACGGCTGACGAGTTTGATGCCCGCCTCGATAAGGGGAATGAAGACCCCAAAGTGATTGCGGATCAGCTGCTAGGCTGCACGTTTAAATCCTTGACCAAGTCGTTAGCGCAACTTTGGAAGCTTGGGGGAACTCTCGAGCAGGCATTGTATCCCCCGAAAAAACCGTCTGAAAAAGTGGTTGCTGTGTGTCTGGGCGAGGAGGTCAGCCAGGCGGCGCTGGAGGGATGGAAATCTCAAAGAATGACATCGGTTATCGGTAAGGTTGCACACTACACCGGCCAAAGTGTTGCAGAAACACGTAAAGCACTGGAAGAGGCTGCGGAGGAGGCTGCGACCTTTGCATTGACCTACGGTGCCCCACAGATCTGTCCGCTGATTCCGAGCAGCACTCAGGAGGAGCGTGATGAGGTGGAGAAAACACCAGAAAAACCTCTTCAGGCCAATCATGAAGTGCAATTAAACGTATTGCGTGATCTCTCAAATGCCATTGCAGATCGATTGGATGTGAATACAGTGCTGCAAATGGTCTTGGAGGGGCTGCATCGTGGTGTTGGACTGGAGAGGGTGGTGTTGGGGTTTGTGCAGAAGAATCGAGTCTCAGCGAAGTTTATCCTGGGGAGCGGGACAGACGCGTGGCGCGACCGGTTTGACTTTAGCTGTGGGAGTCGCAGTCAGAATTTTTTTGCACGCACGATTGAAAGCCGTGAGCCCCAGTGGATAAATCCTGAGATGCTCGAGCAGTCTCCAAGGCTATGTCCTCAGGAGATTACTAAGGTTACCGGAGGCTTGCCTTGCTTCGTTTCTGGAATTCACTTACGTGAGCGCTGTATAGCCGTCTTTTATGCAGATCGCTGGACTCTGGGAGGGGACTTGCGCGAGGATCAGTTCCTCAGCTTTCGTCACTTCATGATTCAAACAGAAATGTGTTTGCGCTCTATTGCTGAGCAGCGCAAACGCTAATGGTTCTGCAATTAAAGACTGCTCACTTGAGTGACGTCCACGTAAAGTGTCAGTCTTTGGCCCGGGTGGATATATTCAGATTTCTCGATAGGATTCCAGCGAACAATGTCGTTTACCGATAAGTTGAAGCGTCCTGCGATGCGAGCCAAAGAATCGCCATTGCGTACTTTATAGGCAACTTTTCGAATGACAGGTTTGCCGTTGGCGGCTCGATTTGGCCCGCCCTCTGGACTGGTCCAGATCACCAGTTTCTGTCTCGGCCGTAGAGTGTCCTTGGGGGCCATTCCATTCCACCGGGTCAGCTCGCTGACTTTCACATTGTATTGTTTGGCGATGCTCCAGAAGGAGTCGCCGGATTTGACGGAATATTCAATGCGCTGATTCGAATCGCTTGCGCCAAGTGCCTGCTTTCTTGCTAGGCGCTGGTCTTGGCTGTTAACGTAAAAATCGGCTGGTTGACTGGCTTTCGCGATCAATAGGATTTGGCCTGGGCGTATTATGTTGCCGCGGATAGCATTGTTGTGGCGCAGGGCTTCCGCAGTCGTGCCAAATTTGTTGGCAATTTTAATCAGTGAATCTCCAGACTTAACTTTGTAGCTTTCCCATATGACACGGTCATCTCCAAGCATCGCTAAGCGTTCGCGAAAGGTATTCGCGTGTTCCTTTGGAATGACCAGTCGATGTGGGCCGGTGGGGTCCGTTGCCCAGCGGTTGTAGCCCGCGTTAAGTTGGTAGAGCTCCTTAATGGGAATATCGGCCATGTTGGCCGCTTGGGCGAGATCAATTTGAGACAGGGTGTCGACGATATCAAAATAAGGCGTATTGGGAATTGGGGTCAGTTTAGCGTCGTATTTTTCTGGCTCTCGCACCATGCGGCTAAGCGCCAACAGTTGCGGAACATAGTTGCGTGTTTCTCTGGGTAGGTTGAGCGACCAGAAATCCAGAGGTTTGCCACGACGTTTGTTCGCTCGACGGGCTTTACGAACATTACCTTCACCCGAATTGTAAGCGGCCAATGCTAACAACCAGTCGTTGTCCAGGCGATCGTGCAAGTCGGTTAAAAAATCCAAAGCAGCTTCGGTTGCGGCAATTGCGTCACGGCGACCGTCATACCACCAGTTTTGCTTGAGGCCATACTGGAGACCCGTGCCTGGGATGAACTGCCACATACCTGCGGCACTTCCATGGGAATAGGCGAAAGGATCAAACGCGCTTTCAACAATGGGTAAAAGAGCGATTTCCAACGGCATATCGCGTTTTTCCAGTTCTTCAACGATGTGATAAAGAAATGGGCGTGCCCTGGTTGTGACTCTTGGTAAATAACCGGGTAGCCGTTGATAGGATTTGACGTAGACATCGACTTTGGTGTTGTCCAGCTCGGTCAACTGAAAACCAGCTCGGATGCGGTCCCACAGGTCGTCACTGGCTGAAATTTGTGTGGTGTCCTGGGCTTCCTCTACACAGACTCCGGATTCTGCGGATGATGATTTTCCGGATATACAGGCGCCCGCGCTAAAGGAGCAGCTGAGCAGCAAAAGCAACAGAGTGCGAGTCAATTTCATTCGGAAAAGGTTTCCCTGTAAGGTGTTTCTAGACGATGGTTTCCTGTAATGGCTAGCCCGGCTATTAGGCTGCGCGATGCGATCTACGTCCTATTATTGCATTCAGAAATCATCTTTCCAGCGCCGCAATGCAGCAAAAACATCATAAGGTTGATCGAGCTTTACACCAGTGTAGTCTTCGGCTGAAGACCGGACTGTGAGTTGATTCACACGAAGGAATGGGTTGGTGGCTAACTCGTCACGTATTAAAGAAGGTACTGAGGGTGTGTCGGTTGAACGCAGTTCATTAATTTTGGTAATGCGTGCCTGCACCTCTGGACTGTCCTGCTCAACTGCAGCGGCGAATTTCAGATTGGCTGCAGTATACTCATGGGCGCAATATACGCGAGTATTCGGTGGAAGATCGGCGAGGCGCCGTAAGCTTTGATGCATTTGCTTGGGATTTCCTTCAAACATTCTTCCGCAGCCACCAGCAAACAGAGTATCGCCGCAAAATAGCACCGACGCCGCCGCTGAGTAGTAAGCGATGTGGTCCAAGGTGTGGCCGGGTACACAAAGCACCTCAAAGTGAATGTTTGAATCTGGTAACTGCAGTTGGTCACCGTCATTGAGATGATGAGTGACTTGGGGGATTTTTGCTGAGCGGGGGCCGAAAACAGGGATATTTCTGTGTTCGATTAACGCTTCTATGCCGCCGGTGTGATCTTTATGGTGGTGAGTGATTAAGATGCCTCTCAGGTCAAGCTGTAAACGTCGAAGGGCAGCTTCAACCGGTGTGGCGTCTCCGGGGTCCACCACAAATGCAGTCGTGGAGTCCCTCTCATGGAGCAGCCAGAGGTAGTTGTCAGAAAATGCAGGTATCGGCAGGATTGTCAGCATAGTTCACTTGATTTTCGCTTTCCGACTATCATACCCAACAAGCTCGCCAAAGCCTATCCACTGGCCGTGGTTTGGCTATAATTGAGCCTTCTGCCAGAGGAATGAAGCTATGGCTTTTCTAAGTTCAGTGAACAGATTGTTGAAAGCGGCGGTTCATCACAAGCGTCCTAAGTCGTTAGATGTGTCTCTGGCGGAACTGCACGAATGGTCTGAAACTCCGATGGGCAAGGCGGTACTACAGGAACAGGCAGAGCAATTGCAGGACATTCTTGGCGACCTGTTCGGCTACCATATGTTGGAATTGAGCAGTTTGCGCAAGGGAGCGATGCAAACCAGTACCCGCATCGGACACACCTTTCGTATGAGCCCGACACAAGGTTTCGGTGCAGAAGGCGTGGCGGAATTCGATCAGCTGCCACTGCCTGATGATTCGATCGATGTGGTTCTGCTGCATCACCTCTTGGAATTTACATCGAATCCCCATCAGGTCTTGCGTGAGGCCAGCCGAGTGTTGATCCCAAGGGGTTATGTCGTCATCGTTGGTTTTAATCCCTACAGCTTGCAAGGTATGTGTAAGTTTGTTGCTCAGTGGTTTAGCCGTAAAGCATTTTGGCGGCGCCATTCTCTGCGGCCCGCTCGCCTGGTGGATTGGTTACAAGTGTTGGATTGTGAGTTGGTGTCTCTGCAAAGAGGGTTTTATCGACCACCTTTAAACAGTGAGCGACTCCTGTCTGCCTGCAGCCCTCTTGAAAAGCTTGGACGCTCACTTGGCTTACCCCTTGGCGGGTATTATGTGTTGCTGGCCCGTAAGGACTGTCTCACTTTGACGCCGATAAAGCCCGTATGGAGCAAGCTCAATCCCGTGGCGGGATTGGTCATGGGAGAGCCGGCGCCAAGAGTCAGTCAATGCAGTCGAAGAGATAAACTTCACTAAAATCCGCCGCCTTCCTGGTTTACATAATTCTTCTTTGAGAAGACGTTCCTATGATGTTAGGTTGCGCGGCCATTTATTCAATTAGAAAAAATTTATGGCAGTAATAGAGTTGTATACAGATGGTGCCTGTAAAGGTAACCCTGGACCCGGAGGTTGGGGGGTTCTGATGCGTGCAGGTCAGCATGAGAAAACCTTGTGGGGGGGTGAAAAAAATACCACCAATAACCGAATGGAATTGATGGCAGCCATTGAAGGGCTGAAAGCGTTGAAAAAACCGTGTGAGGTGGTTTTGACGACGGATTCCCAATATGTGCGTAAGGGGATTACCGAATGGATGACAGGCTGGAAAAAGAACGGTTGGAAAACCTCAGCCAAGAAACCCGTTAAAAACGATGACTTGTGGAAAGCTTTGGACGCTGAAGCTGCCAAGCATAAAATCGATTGGCGCTGGGTTAAGGGACATTCCGGGCATCCGGAAAACGAAATGGCAGATGCTCTCGCCAATCGGGGTATTGAGGAATTATGACGATTGACAGCAGTCTGTCGCCAGTTTCACTAGGGGGGAGTAAGGCTATATGAGAACGATAGTACTGGATACAGAAACGACTGGCCTAGAACCGTCTCAAGGCCATCGTATTATCGAAATTGGTTGTGTTGAGCTTGTCAATCGCCGCTTGACGGGACGGCACTATCATCAATACATCAACCCGCAGCGAGAAGTCGAAGAAGAGGCCATTGCGGTTCACGGGATTACCAATGAATTTCTCGCGGACAAGCCGGTATTCCATCAAATTGCCGAAGAGTTCCGGGAGTTTGTCGACGGCGCAACCCTGGTTATTCACAACGCACCGTTTGACGTCGGGTTTATCAATCATGAATTCTCGATGTTGCGTCCGAAGCTGCCGGGAATCGATACCCGTTGTCAGATTATTGATTCCTTGCAGATGGCGAGGCAGAAACATCCGGGCCAGAAAAACAATCTTGATGCTCTGTGCAAGCGGTACGGCGTTGACAACTCCCAACGGGATCTTCACGGAGCATTGCTCGACTCGGAAATTCTAGCCGACGTCTATCTGCTGATGACGGGCGGTCAAACGCGCTTGTCGCTAGGCAGTGGAGAAGCCGAATCTGACTCAGATAATGAAGTGGTTGGAGGTATTCGGCGCTTGGCCGAGAGAGCGAAAATTCCGGTGATTCGCGCGAATTCAGAAGAGTTGGGAAGACATGAAGAGCGATTGAATGCGCTCGGGGAAGGCTGTCTCTGGCGGCGCTGAACACCGCCAGAGGCATACGGATTGTTGCGGGTTAGAGTAAGAAAGCCACCAAGACTAAGCCGATTCCCCCCAAGACGATCGTGTAGGGGAGTGCCATGATCACCATGCGTCCGTAGGACAGCCGAATTAGCGGCGCCAATGCGGACGTCAACAGGAACAAAAATGCGGCCTGTCCATTAGGGGTTGCAACACTGGGCAGGTTGGTTCCCGTATTGATGGCCACTGCTAAGTGATTGAAGTGCTCCAAGTCAATGGTGCCCGCGTCGAAGGCTGCACGAACTTCATTAATGTAAACCGTTGCCACAAACACGTTATCACTGATCATCGACAGTATGCCGTTTGCCAGGAAGAACATGGCCGGCTGAATACCTTTGTCCATGGCCAGCACGGCATCAATGATCGGGGTGAAAAGGTGCTGGTCGTGGATAACGGCAACGATGGCAAAGAAAACGACGAGCAAAGCGGTAAAGGGCAGTGCTTCTTCAAAAGCATGGCCAATTTGATGCTCTTCGATAACCCCGTTAAATGCCGTCAGCAATACGATAACCATCAGGCCAATCAAGCCGACTTCTGCGAGATGGAACGCTAGAGCGATAACTAAAAATAGGGCGACGATACCTTGAACGATAAGCTGTATGGTGTCCGTCGGTTGGCGCTTTGCCTCCTGCTGAGAGGCGAACTCCTCCAATACCAGGCGCACTGTGTCAGGAAGTTGTGCTCCGTATCCGAACAGTTTGAACTTCTCCAGGGCGACGCAGGTGAGCAGTCCGCAGATAAAAACCGGGATGGTGATTGGCGCCATAACCAGGAAAAACTCGACAAATTCCCAATCGGCCCGCTCGGCAATCAGAAGGTTCTGAGGTTCTCCAACCATGGTGCAGACGCCGCCGAGTGCGGTGCCCACGGCGCCATGCATGACCAGACTGCGCAAAAATGCCCGAAAAGCATCAAGGTCTTCACGATGGTAGGTCAGAACTTTACCGTCATCCGAGTGGTCGTGAGATTCAACATGAACTTCGCCGCCAGAGGCCACTTTATGGTAAACGGCATAGAAGCCGACGGCGACGCTGATCAGTACAGCCGTGACGGTCAGCGCATCTAAAAAGGCCGACAGGATGGCGGCAACAATCGCAAACAGCACCGACAAGACGATTTTAGAGCGAATGCCTATCAGTAATTTGGTAAATACATGCAGTAACAGGGATTTCATAAAGTAGATCCCTGCAACCATGAAGACCAACAGTAGAATGACTTCCAAGTTGCCTTCGACTTCGTGGTATACCGTCTCGGTACTGGTCATTCCCAGCAGTACGGCCTCAATGGCCAGAAGGCCTCCAGGCTGAAGCGGGTAGCACTTTAATGCCATTGCGAGTGTAAAAATGAATTCGCCGATCAATAGCCAGCCAGTTACAAAAGGCCCGGCGACCAGCAAAATGAGGGGATTTAAAACCAAAAATGCCAGAATGGTTTTCTTATACCAGTCAGGCGCTGGGCCAAGAAAATTGGCAACAAATGCCTGTGTCGTAGAAAGCGCCATGCTTACTCCCTTGCTCAAAGCGGTATTTTCTAATTCAATTTTGGGTATTCACTGCTTGTGGCAATGATAGAGTTGCGACATTCCTGTTTAGACCGATGTTTCCGAAATTGCTGAATAATTGTTCAAACTAGTAGCATTAGTAGAAAAATCAAGCAAATAACGGACAGTTTTGCAACGATTTCTAGCCCCGCGAAATTATAACCACAGACCTCATCCTAGAGTCTATATTTGATAATGGCGGCTTAAGATTCGTGTTGTCACCTGTGATATCCGGCTAGTTCTTAATGCCGGTGTTCGGAGGGTGGCGATCGAGTTCGCAATGCCAACGACGGTTAAGTCGTTCGGCAGCTTATCAAGCCTGACGACAATGGCAATGACTGGTTCATAAATTCAGGAAGGTTCTGTTCCGTGGTCACAACTGAAGAGATTAATGTTTCCTCATTGAAGATGGTGCAAGAGGAGTTGGCTGGCAGTATCAGTCGAGCGATGACTCGTCTCGAGCAAGTGGTAGGGGATCAGGAAAACAAGGAGCTGATCGTCGAAGTCGCTGAGGAAATCCAGCAGATTGCTGGCACCTTTCAGATGGTACAACTCCATGGCGCCGACATGCTCGCTCGGGAAGTGGCGGACTGGCTGCGAGATCCTGTTGCAGAAAAACTGTCGGAGGATGATCATCTGGCGGGGCATGTGATACAGGGGCTATTCGTTCTTTCGCACTATCTGGAGCTGGTGCAGCGCCGCCGCCGAGGCCAGCCGGTCTTGTTGTTACCCTTTATCAACGATCTCCGTCAGGATCGCCGTCTGGCTCCTATAGCCGAATCGGCCTTTTACCGGGTGCCTTTGACGGAGGTCTCTGCTCCGCCAAGCGCTAACGATGAAACCCAGGAATACTCAGAGTTGATGTCTGTGGCCAGCCGCTTGCGACACATGTATCAGGTGGGGTTGCTAGCCCTGCTACAGGGAAAGCAGGTCCGCAGCTCTCTGGTGCTCATGCAGCGAGCCATGGATCGAATCACCCGTTTGCTAAGTGGCAGACCACCTGCTGGCGTCTTTTACGCCGCGGGAACTGCGCTGGAGGCTCTGCGTGCGGATGGAATGGAGATGACTCGGGCGCGTAAGCTTGTCTTATCGTCGTTCGATCGGCAGTTTCGTGCTCTCTGCAAAAGTGATGAGGCCTCGCTCGCGTTGGCAGCAGACGTGGAGTTGGTCCGACCCAGTCTCTACTTGGCGGCGCTGGCGGATAAATCCAGTGCTCGAATCTCGGGGCTGCTTGAGTCTTATAAGTTGGCACCTCTGGATTACTGTGATCGAGATTTACAAGAACAAGCGCAGCGTTTAATGGGGCCGGGGGCCGACACAGTGGCGTCGGTTGCTACGGTGCTGCAAGAAGAAATGCTCGGCATCAAAGAATTGCTGGAACGAATCTCTGAAGCCTCCTCAGAGAGTGACCAGGAGCAGGCTGAAGTTGCATCTGGCCTAGGCAAGCTGGCGGATATTCTGGCAATGGTAGGCCTGTCTGCTCCCAGCGAATCCTTGCGGGAAGAGCAGGCCAAGATTAGAGCGTTGGAAGGAACCGGCAATCGACTGTCGTTGATGGATATTGCCGATGCGTTGCTCTATGTCGAGGGAACCTTGTCGGGACTGGAGGGGCTGAATTTGTCCAGCGAGCAGCTGCAACAGCTGAACAATCGCAGTCGTACAGAAATCATTGCGTCATCGCAACTTGCCTCAGCGGAGCTGGTCTTAATTCAAGAGGCCGAGGCTGGGCTGACATCGATCAAGCAGTCGTTGGGTAATTACGCTGAGCTGGAATACGATAACTCCCAAATCGGCGAGTTGGCAGAGCAGCTGTCTCCGGTTCGAGGCGCGTTTCTGGTTCTTGGACTGCCGCGCGCAGCGGCAATCGTGCAAGCCTGTGAACGCTTTATTGACGAAGGCTTAATGGCCAGTGATCCTCCGGCAGCCTTACCACAGTTACTGGAAACCTTCGCCGATGCTGTGATCGGTTTGGAATACTATCTGGATGCATTGAAAACGGAAAAAGATTGTGACGATTCCGTACTGTCGTTTGCAGAAGAAAGCTTGCAGGCGCTGGGGTTTGGCGTACAGGCCGCGTGACCGGTGGCGATATTCTGTGCACCTTCAATTTGAGCCTGCTGTACGCTGTGACTGATTGAGACCATCTTGTGTGGCTCTTGAATCCAATCCTACCGTTGCATTACTGTGCGTGCTTTAAGGTGTAAGCTCTGCACAGCAACGGGTTATGGAGAAAGCTTTGTTTCGCTTGGATTTTCAAACTGCCGACAACCTATCTGGCGGGATCGTCGTGCCGGTTTCCAAAGGCCGGCTTCTACTCTCTGAGCAAGGTTGGTCGCCCTTCAGTGTCTCTGAGTGGGGCTCTCTTGGCGGATCATTAAATCGAGCTCAGCACTGTATTGGTCACTATCGCGACCAGCCGTGTATTGCTGTCGAAGTTGACCAGGATTTTCAGTTGGCGGGTTATGAGTGGGGTAGCTTGCGCTCGGTGCTGACACATCTGGACGAAAGCCTCTATCAGATGGCCGCCCGGGCATTGCAGATTGTCCATTGGCATCTGGATCACCAGTTCTGTGGTCGCTGCGGAAAGGCAACCGAAGTACATCGCGATGAAATGGCCAAATGGTGTTCTCACTGTGATCGGCTTTTCTATCCACGTTTATCGCCCTGTGTCATTATGCTGGTGGTCAACGGGGATCACTGCTTGCTAGCCCACAATGCTCGCTTTCCGGAGGGAGTCTACAGCACTTTGGCAGGGTTTATCGAACCCGGAGAGACCATCGAAATGGCTCTTCGTCGCGAGGTGCATGAAGAGGTTGGGGTAATCGTAGATTCGCCAACTTACTTCGGCAGCCAATCGTGGCCGTTTCCGGATCAGCTTATGATTGGTTTTTATGCGCAATATCAGTCGGGTGATATACGTGTCGACGGTGTCGAAATCGATCATGCCAACTGGTATCGCTACGATGAACTTCCATTGATTCCTCCGCCACACACGATAGCCGGCCGTTTGATCAACGAGTTCGTCAATCGTTTCCGAACATGATTCCTGTTAATACTGTCAGTATGATGTCGAGGTGATCGTTGGGTTATCCGCTAATTGCCGGTATCTTACTGTTAGTCAGTTTGCTGCTATTACTGGGGGCAGGTAGAACCCTTCTCAAAGGGCGCTGGCTGTTTCTGTGGTTGCGAGGCTCCTCGGGAATCCTCTTACTTGGCGGCTCGATTTTACTCGGCGGTATCGCCTGGGATCTGCTCAGCTACCGTGAGTTGCTGGATGAAGAGCCTTTAGCCCGAGTCAGCTTCCGCCAATTGGGCGATCAGTCCTATCTGGCTACGGTAACCGAAACCAATGGCGACGCGCATAACTTTGAGTTGTCGGGTGATCAATGGATGGTGGATGCCCGAATCTTTAAATGGAAGGGCTGGGTCGCCAGGCTAGGTGTAAAGCCAGGTTATCGATTGGAACGTATTTCTGGTCGGTACAGTCTGTTAGAGCATGAGCGTCAGCGACCGCGATCTGTGTATGCCATTGCCGAGGGAAAGGCGCCTGTGGATATCTGGCGATGGGCTCACGACACAGAGAAAAGTGTTTCCTGGCTCGATGCCACTTATGGTAACGCTGTTTATGCACCGATGGCAGATGGGGCGGATTTTGACGTGTACCTGACGCATTTCGGCTTACTTGCAAGACCTGTTAATTCGCCGGCGGCACAAGCATTGCGCCATTGGCCTTGATCTATTTCTGGAGGAATTTTGGAATTTCTGTTTAGTTACGGCCTGTTTTTGGCTAAAGCCCTCACGGTGATTGTGGCCGTTGGTGTTGTCATGGCGTTAATCGTTGCCTTTGGTCAGCGCCAACGAGGCCAAGACAAGGGGCATCTCGAAGTGGTGCAGCTCAATGAGAAATTTGAAGGCTTGGAAGATGCCATGAAAGGGGCGGTGCTCGACCCGGAAGTGATCAAGCACGAGCGTAAGCAGCAGCAAAAAACGCGTAAAGCCGAGCAAAAGCAGAAGAAAAAAGCAGCGAAAAAAGGCAAGGCTGACGACTCCGAGCAGGAACGTCCGCGTGTGTTTGTGCTGGATTTTGATGGTGATATTCGGGCGTCTGCGGTTGCCAGTTTACGCGAAGAAATCAGTGCGGTTTTGACGATGGCTCGCTCGGGAGACGAAGTCGTGGTTCGTCTCGAAAGTGGCGGAGGCCTTGTTCACAGTTACGGATTGGCGTCGAGCCAATTGGATCGTATCAAAAAACACAATATTCCCCTGACGGTTTGTGTAGATAAAGTCGCCGCTAGTGGTGGTTACATGATGGCCTGTGTCGCGGACCGAATTGTCGCAGCGCCTTTTGCGATTCTCGGGTCTATTGGTGTCGTTGCTCAGATGCCGAATTTCCACCGACTTTTAAAACAACACAACATTGATTTTGAACTACTGACGGCGGGCGAGCACAAACGGACGCTCACGGTATTCGGTGAAAACACCGACAGTGGGCGGCAGAAATTTATCGAAGATTTGGAAGATACCCACGAGCTGTTTAAATCGTTCGTGACGGAACATCGACCGGTGGTGGAAATTGCGTCTGTAGCGACGGGAGAAGTCTGGTTCGGTCGCCGTGCTCTTGAGCAAAAACTGGTCGATGAGCTAAAAACCAGTGATGAATATTTGGTCGATATGATCGCAAAAGCGGATGTCTATGAAGTCAGTTATGTCTTCAAGAAAAACCTACAAGAAAGGCTGGGAATCGCCGCTGAAACGGCCAGTGATCGAGTGATAACCCGCCTCTGGGAGCGTCTGCAAAGCAGTCGCTGGTTTGTTGGTTAAGCTCGATCCGTGGCGTTATCGTAATTAGCGGGCAATCATAAAGCCCTGCATGATTTCTCGCAGTGTCGACGAGATTGTATGGGGCTGGCCACCGCTGGTGTGTACCAACACACTTTCGCTGAAACCGACGCAGCTGTCGTTTCGATAAAGCCCCTGTTGTAGTCGAAACGACGTGTTCCCAATGTGGCTAACAGCGCTGCCGATCATCAGCTGATCCGGAAAACGAACCTCTTTTAGATAGGTAATTTCTAATTTCACTAAAACCGCTGCGGGCGCCTCACTGCCCGCAAATTGGGTATTGCCCATAATGGCCATTTGCATCAAACGTACGCGGGCGTTTTCATAGAAGCGGCCTATTGCCAGGTTGTTGACGTGGCCTAGGGCATCTAAATCACCGAATTCGGTATCCTGGCGGTAGTGGTGGGGGTAGTCGCTGAGCAATCGGGCTTCCGTTGGTGTAGCAATGTCCATAATCGATGCTTCTTTCTGATGGCGTTAGTTCTCCGGGAAACAAGGTGGGCGTCCCTATGAGATGAGGCTCCCAATCATCCTCGCCGGTCTACGTGTGAGTCTACGGACCTGAAAGCCCTAGATCCACTTAACGTTGAATTTTTGCGAGGCGCTTGTATTTCCTTCCTAAAGTCATATCAGTACACTAAAGAGGATGTGTAACACGCTCATCTGGAAAATGGCAATTCGCTGGCATTATCCCTTTGCCTACAATGTCATCCGTTTCCCATAAAACGATAACGAAAATCTGGTGGATAAATGTCTTCGGCCAACACGCGTCTGATCAATCGTGACAATTACACGTGGTTTCAAGCTCTCAGTATTCGCTGGATGGATAATGATATCAATGGTCACGTCAATAACGTCCACTATTACTCATACTTCGATACAGTCGCCAACAGCTTTTTGATCAATCGTTGCGGGTTGGACGTCCGGCGCGGTGATGCCATTGGACTTACGGTACATTCCGAATGTTTTTATCGCCGCTCTCTGTCTTTCCCTGATGACATTGAAGGGGGATTTCGGGTAAATCGTATCGGCAACAGTTCTGTGGAATACGGTATCGGCATTTTTCGCGTGGGAGATCCGGAAGCGAGTGCTCACGGCACCATGACGCACGTCTTTGTTGATCGAATCTCGGAGCGGCCGATCCCAATTCAAGATTCCGTCAGAACCATTCTCGCCGCCGCCATGGTATCATTCTAGGGCGATCGCTAAACAAAGAATTTAGCGCGTTTTCTCTTTTGCCGCCGTGGTCTCATTGTCCTGTTTGTAACAGAAATGAAGGGCGTTAAATGAAAAATTGTGAACCTCTTGTGCCTGGCGGCGAGTCTTCCTGGTGCTATTCTGCATCTACTCATGTCAATGTGTCCGGTGGAATTGTGTCAAGACCTCCGGCCGCTCGTGAAACAGAAGCGCTGCACAAAGGTGTAAAGCTCATTTTGTTGCTTAACGGTCGGCTGCAGTGTGCTTTGCCGGACGAAGATGAAACCTTGCTCGGTAGCCCCTGCCTGTGTGCTGTCGTCAACGGCGGGGATTACCTCGCTTCACAAATGTTCGATCCAAGTGTCACCTTGCGTTATGTCATTGTGGGTTTCGATCACGAGACCGGCGCCACGTTTTTTGACATACATTCAGACGATCTATCCCATCGTTACAAGCCTTTCGCACCGCGCTTGATTCGTCTGCCGCTGGAAAACTCTTTCACCGATCTTTCGACGCGATGGTGCGATACGATCTCGACCATTGGCGCTTTGCCATCAACGTAAATAATGTTTTTGACAAGGAATACTTTGTGAGCTGTTCGACCAGCACGTGTGGCGTAGGTACGGACCGCACGATTTTAGCGTCGGTGAACTATCGCTGGGGTAAGTAAGATGAAGCATAAAAAGTTTCTCCAAGGGGTGATGCTGGTGATGGGCTTGTGGTCAATCTTGCAGGTGTCCGCGGAATCACAGATCGCTGCGGCAATCCCCGCGCCGGATGCTTTGGTATGGCGTGGTGAAGAGCAATGGATGCTGCGGTTGGCGGAGGAGGCGGGACGCATGCGTATCGGCTTTGTGCAGACGCCGATGGCCGATTATCTGTTGACCGGCTCGCTCACGCTTGATGATGCAGAGCTTGGCATCACGGGATCTGGGCGCTGGCGAGCTGGCAAGTTAATCCTCGATCTAAGCATCAGTGGTGGCGTTCGAGACTTGGTGCCAGACGCCGAAAAGCGAGCTCTGTTTGATGGCAAAAGCCAGCCTATGACATTGGACTCCGCCGGGTTTGCCATGATGCGTATCGAGCTTGACGGGAATACCCTGAACGGTGTCAGCCAGCAATATCAGACGAATATTGTGACGGGCAATCGGGTGCAGGGGCCGGTCTATCGCGGTGGGGAAGTGAAATATTTAAAGAGTCATTAAGTCCAACGTTTCTCTTCACTTTATAGCGTAAGCAATAGAGCGGTAGTCCCACAATAGAGTAATCCGATCTGAGCGGTTCTGGCGAGCAGGGCGTTTAGCGCTCTGCCTCGGGTGGTGCGAATACGTTGCGCCAACCAAGTAACTCCGGGTCCGCAGGCGAGTAGTGGAATGACGGTTAGCCAGAGATCGGGAAGGCTTGTCGCCAAGTGGGTCAGCAATGCCCCCATCATTACCAAAACATAACCGGCGCGGCTGCGATTTTCTCCGAGTCTGACCGCCAGAGTATACTTGCCTGCGGTCTTATCCGTGGAAATATCGCGAATGTTATTGACTAACAGGAGCGCGACGCTGAAAAGTCCGGCACTGGTGCCATAAGCCAGAGCTCTCATGCTAACGTTGTCGGTTTGTAGCCAGTAGCTTCCAGCTACGGCAACCCATCCAAAGAATGCCAGTACGGCGACTTCTCCCAAGCCTAATGAGGCTAATGGCCAGGGGCCTGCACTGTAGGCAAACACAGCCGCAATACAGGCGAATCCTACTAAGAGCAGGGTCCAGTGGGTAGCCGCGGCCAGCAACAATCCCGTTGTGATTGCGAGTGCGGTAACCAGGGCTAGTGCGATACTCATGGCTCTGGCAGAGATACATCCAGATTGAACCATTCTGGGTGGACCAAGCCGCTCTTCAGTATCGATTCCTGCAAGACCATCGAACAGATCGTTCGCGAGATTGACTGCAATCTGTAGGGACAGCGCACAAATCAGTGCGATGAAAAAGATCGGCCAGTGTATCGCTTCGATCTCGCTGGCCAGTGCGGTGCCAAGTAAGATTGGCCCGAGAGAGGCAGGAATGGTTTTCGGTCTGATGGCTTGCACCCAATAATTCATTGGTGTCCTTAATGTCGTTGATGCCTTGTGGCAGCATGGCGTATGGCACCAGTCAGGTCTAGTGGCACTGATGTGCAAAAGCCAAATGAATTTAATCGTTACGGGGCGGGCGTATTATTAGCGAAAAGTGCTGTGCCTATTTATTGAGCGCGCCAAAAAAATGGGCGAACTGCGGTAATAACTCGTGCAACCTGTTGTTTGGACGGGCGGTTTCGCGTTAAGAAGTCTTGTTCAGGCGTTGTAGTTCCAGTTTGTTTAATCATTTAGAAAAAGGGGAGCTTTGAGGTATCTTTATGAAAATTGACAGCCTGCTGTCATGCCTGTTCTTGCCGCTAACACTTTCACTTTGCAGTGATTTAGTGCGAGGGAGAACATAAAACATATATCGATAGCTCTACAACGTTTCTCTGTAAGCGTCTCTCTGTGTTGCGGCTGTATCTCTTCGCGCAACTGCGAATGACGCTTTTCTGGAGGGATCTGCTCGAGGAACTTTGGTGACTTTGCCGGACGGCAGAGGATTTAACGTGCGCAAATGCTCTGACGTATCAATCTTGAGCAGTGAATGGGCTGAAAACTCTAACCAGAAAACTTTCCGTTTAATTCGCTTAAAAGGAAAGTGATTCATCTAATGAATCTGAGAAAATGGCGGACCGGACGGGACTCGAACCCGCGACCTCCGGCGTGACAGGCCGGCATTCTAACCAGCTGAACTACCGGTCCGCGAAAAGGGCTGACAAGCATAACCTTAATTGTTCAGTAATTAAAGTCTGGTGGGTGGTGAGGGGATCGAACCCCCGACCCTCGCCTTGTAAGGGCGATGCTCTCCCAGCTGAGCTAACCACCCGCTGTGTCAGTGGCGGCGTATGATAACGATTATTTTTTTGCCGTCAACGATTATTTTAAAATTATTTCAAAAGACTTTTTCCGGGTGTGGTTTTGCTTCGCTACAACCCGGCATTCATAATTGGGATAAAGCCACGGGATATCTGGTGTTGAGTCTGGTGTCAGAGGGTGAATAACTCAGATCGAGGTGTTGCAAATATTTTGGTCTGATCAAGCTCTGAAGTTTACAGGGGCGAAAGCGCCTAGCTGAGGCCGTAATCTCACTGTTATAATCTGGGCCGTTTTTTTGGGGGCCGATGCCGATGCCGCGTACATTGATTGTTATGCTGTCTCTAGTAGCCAGTCTGCTGTTACATGTGCAGGCTTTTGCTGCGATTGAGGTCTACGAGTTCGACGATGAATCTTTGCGTCAGCGTTATCTGATGTTTATTGACGAGATGCGCTGCCCTAAATGTCAGAATCAAAATCTTGCCGGTTCTGATTCCCCCATTGCAGAGGATCTGCGACGGGAGTTGCGACGCCTGATCAGTGAGGGGCGTTCAGACGACGAAATTGTGGATTTTATGGTCAGCCGCTATGGCGACTATGTGCTCTATCGCCCGAGATTACAGTCAAATACGCTCGTGCTTTGGTTATTGCCAGCGGGATTGCTGTTGCTGGGTTTGCTGGTGGCTCTGTTCATTGTGTTCAAGCGTCGTGGCGCGGATTCGTTGGACGCTACGGATGGGGCTGATGAGCAAAAACTCGCACGTTTACTCAAAGAGGCTGATGATCGCCTGGAGGATGCGTCGAGAACTGGCGACAAGTGACCGCCCTGGTTTCCCTGCTTGAGAGGTTTGTTTGACAAGAATTACGATTGAGTTGCCGAAGTCTGTGTTGGAGGTGTTCCCATGCTAGCGTTTTGGGGGGGGATCATCGCGCTTTGCTTGTTGGCCGCTGTGTTTTTACTTTGGCCATTGTGGCGTCCCGCACAACTGGCGTCCGTTGTCGATCGACGACAGCAGAATCTCGACTTGTTCAATGAGCATCGACTTGAGCTGCGCCGCCAGCATCAGCAGGGCGATCTGTCGGATCAGCAATATGAGCGATTGTTACGAGAGGCTGAGCTGTCTTTGCTGGAGGATTCCTCCGATAGCGATGCGCTGGCTGAACCTCACAATGGAGGCAATGCCGGTCGTAAACCCATCGTCTTGATGGGCGGGCTTGCTGTTTTAGTGCTGGGAGCCAGCGTCGCGTTTTACCTGCATTACGGTGCCATCGACGATGTGGAAATCGCCAATTTGCGCAGCGACTTCATGGCGGAGCAGGTCGCGGCTATGCAGGGGGCTGAGGTTGCTGAAGGTCAGAGTGACGCAACACTCAATGCGTTAATTGCAAAATTGGAGCAGCGTCTGGAGAGGGATCCAGACAATGTCGGCAACCACTACCTTCTGGCCAGCAGTTATATGCAACAGGGCCGCTATGGTGATGCGGTCAGGGAATATGGAGCCATAATCTCCCGTGGTGAACCGCCGGCTTACATCATCGGTGAAACTGCCCAGGCCGTGTTTCTGGCATCGGGAAATCGTATTACTCCTGAAGTGAAGGCGTTAGCCGGTCGTGCACTGGAGTTGGACCCGCGGGAAACGACGTCGCTGGGGCTATCGGGAATTGATGCCTTCGAACAGCAGCAATACGACAAGGCCATAGGGTTTTGGCAGCGAGCGGTGGCACTGATAGGGACGGATTCTCCAGGAGGTCAGAATCTGGTGATGGGCATCAACCGAGCGCGACAATTGCTGGCAGAGTCTGGCGCTGTACCGACTGGTCCTTCAGAGCAAACAGAGGTAGATCAAGCGGAGATCAGCGTCGATATCGAGATAGGCGATGGTGTGTCCCTGCCGGCAGACGCGACAGTGTTTGTCTACGCTCGAGCGTGGCAGGGGCCCAAAATGCCGCTGGCCATCACGCGTTTGACGGTTGCAGATTTACCTCGTACCGTCGTTTTGAGCGATGCTATGGCCATGGCGCCGGGGATGACGTTAAGCTCTGCTGATCAACTCGAGTTGGTTGCCAGGGTGTCAACCAGCGGTGAACCGGTACCCCAAAGTGGTGATTGGCAGGCGACATTAGGGCCTGTCCGCTTGGCTGACGTCGCGGAGCCGTTAACGCTGGCGATCACTGAACAGGTTCCCTGACAAGCCTGTTCGTCTGAGGTTTCAGGTGGGGGCTTTCACCCCGCTTGGGTCCGTGTAAAATCTGGTGGATATTCTGAAGTCATCCGGAGCATCAAGAAAAAAGGGTTTATCCTCATGAACCCTCAAAACCGATGCTATTATTAGAGTTAATCGGATCATATTTAAAAATGTATCCGTCCGATTCCCGGTATATCTGAAAAATCAATTTATATGAGTGGTACCGATTCCGCTGCGGGTAATACAGATCTATGCGGCTAAAAAGCATTAAGCTGGCTGGATTCAAATCTTTCGTTGATCCGACGACCGTTCACTTTCCCAGTAATTTGGGCGCGGTTGTGGGGCCGAATGGCTGTGGGAAATCCAATATTATCGACGCCGTGCGCTGGGTTATGGGGGAGTCCTCCGCCAAAAACCTGCGTGGCGAGTCCATGACCGATGTTATTTTCAATGGCTCGGGAAATCGCAAGCCAGTGGGGCAGGCGTCGATTGAGCTGGTATTCGATAATAGCGATCGCACCTTAGTTGGGGAGTACGCTGGGTTTACCGAAATTTCGGTCAAGCGGAAGGTTACCCGGGATGCCCAGAATACCTACTATCTTAACGGCGCCAAATGTCGGCGTCGTGACATTACGGACATTTTTCTGGGTACCGGTCTCGGGCCTCGAAGTTACGCCATCATTGAGCAGGGCATGATCTCCCGTTTGATCGAGGCCAAGCCTGAAGAGCTCCGCATCTACATCGAAGAAGCTGCCGGTATTTCCAAATACAAGGACCGGCGCCGGGACACCGAAAATCGCATGCGTCGGACTCAGGAAAACTTAGAGCGACTGACGGATTTACGGGAGGAGCTTGAAAGGCAGCTAACACGACTTGCACGTCAGGCGGAAGCTGCCGAAAAGTACACTCAGTTCAAGAAAGAAGAGCGTCTACTGAAAGCTCAAATTCAGGCACTGACGTTCCGCAACCTTGATAAAAAAGTAGGTGGATATCGCGACTCGATCAGTCAGCTAGAACTGGCCGTGGAGGAAGCCGTCACACGGCAGGTTCAGAGAGAGTCTTCAATCGAGACTCTACGCCTGCGTCACACGGAACAGGGTGATAAAT
The DNA here is from genome assembly GCF_056159445.1 of Pseudomaricurvus sp. ABR4_320. Classification (NCBI taxonomy): domain Bacteria; kingdom Pseudomonadati; phylum Pseudomonadota; class Gammaproteobacteria; order Cellvibrionales; family Cellvibrionaceae; genus Pseudomaricurvus; species Pseudomaricurvus sp. ABR4_320. Next base: position 329,955 of record NZ_JBSWVF010000004.1, read on the forward strand.
TCAACGAAATTCAGGCGCAGTTTTACAGCCTGGGTTCCGATATTGCGCGCCTTGAGCAAACCATCCAAATGACTCAGGAGCGAGCCAGGCAGCTGCAACAGGATTTGGCGAGAGCGGAAAAAGATTCTGCCGATGTCGATGAAAGCATGCGCGCTGACCGCGAGCGGATCGAGGTCTGGGAAGTTGAAATTGAAGAGCTGCTTCCCGAGATTGAAATGATGGGCGGTCAGGAGGGGGATTCCGGCGATACCCTGCGCACTGCAGAAGAGGCGATGCAGGATTGGCAGCAACGCTGGGAAGCCTTTGGACAGCGTGCCGCCGAACCTCAGCGCCAAGCGGAAGTCGAACGCTCCCGAATCATGCATTTGGAGCAGACCCAATCGCGGTTGATGGATCGTTTGCATAAGCTACAGGGCGAGCAACAGCAGTTGGCTCCGGAAGAGTCCGACGAAGACATCGAACTCTTGTCTATGCAGCTGGCGGAAGCCGATCTGGAGCAGGAAGCTCGGGCCGAGAAGGTCGAGTCCGTCAATGATCATATTGCTCGCAGGCAAGACCAGATCCAGGCGTTGAGCGACCAGCTCAATGATGTGCGCAGTCGTTTGCAAAGCCAGCGCGGGCGTTTTTCTTCGTTGGAAGCCTTGCAGCAGGCTGCTCTCAGTGAAGGGGTTTCTGCCGATTGGCTGTCGACTCAGGGGATCGCCGATAGTCAACGTCTGGCGGAGTGTCTCAGCGTCAGTGACGGCTGGGATACGGCGGTAGAAACCGTTCTCGGTGAAACTCTACAGGCCATCTGTGTTGATGGTTTCGATCAGCAGGTGTTGTCTGCGGCGGGTTTACAGGAGGGGGAGTTGGTGTTGCTCGACACAGCTTCTTACCTGTCCTCAATGGAAAATGGAAGTGATTACCTTGGCGCCAAAGTTACCGCCAGTATCGATCTCGGTGGCCTACTGCAAGGGATTCGGCTGGCGGAAAGCTTGGAAGATGCGCTGGCTCAACGTCAGCAGCTTGCTGTTGGTGAGTCGGTCATTACGCGGGATGGACTCTGGCTCAGTGCCAATTGGTTCCGCCTCCGGCGTGGCTCTAACGCGGCGAGTGGTGTGATCGCTCGACGGCAGGAGCTGCAGGAATTAGAAGCTGCCATTGCTGCCGATTACGAGCGCTCCCAGACCATGGCCACAGAACTGCAGGAAGCGCGGCAGTCGCTCAAAGACCTCGAAGCTGAGCGTGAGCAGTTGCGGCGGGAGAGTGCCGATGAAGGGCGGCGTGTCGGTGAATTGCGCGCCCAGCTCAGTGCTCGCAAAGTACAGCAGGAACAGGTTATCCAGCGCCGGCAGAGGCTAACCCAAGAGGTCGGTGAGTTACAGGAGCAATTGGATCAAGAAGGTGAGTCTTTAGCGGAATCCCGAATTGTTTTGCAGGACGCTCTCGATGCAATGGAGCAGAGCACCGCGGAACGGGAAACGCTTCAAGGTCAACGTGACACCTTGCGTAATCGGCTGGATGAAGCCCGCCAAAAGGCCCGTCACGATCGTGATCGAGCCCATCAATTGGAAATGCGATACCAGAATCTAAAGACCCAAGTGGAATCATTGCGGGCGGGTCTGGCGCGATTGGAAGAGCAGGCTGAGCGCCTTCAAGCCCGTCGTGAGGAGTTGCAGGAAAACCTGCTGCTGTCGGAAGATCCGTCGGATGCGAATCAACTGGAGCTCGAAGCTCTGCTTGAAAAGCGGATGGCCATCGAGCAACGGCTGGCTGAGGCGCGTGAAGCCGTTGATCAGGTTGAGCAGGATCTGCGGCGCACCGAACAGGAACGCAATCAAGTTGCGCAGGAATTACAGCAACATCGCAGCCGTCTTGAACAGGCGCGTCTGGATGCCAACTCGTTGGAAGTGCAGCGCTCGACAGTGCTTGAGCAATTGCAAACCGAAAATTTTCATTTGGAAACGCTGTTAGAACAACTTGGCGAGGATGCCGATCAGGGGGAGTTGCAGCAAGCCCTGGAACGCACCTCAAATCGTATCGCTCGACTGGGAGCCATTAACCTAGCAGCGATCGATGAGTACAAAACGGAATCCGAACGTAAAACCTACCTCGATCAGCAAAACGACGATCTTGTCGAGGCGTTGGAAACACTCGAGAATGCCATTCGCAAAATCGACAAGGAAACCCGTTCGCGTTTCAAGGAAACCTTCGACAAGGTTAACAACGGTCTCCAAGATTTATTTCCCAGGGTTTTTGGCGGTGGTCATGCCTATTTGGAACTTACCGGCGAAGATATGCTCGATACGGGTATCGCAATTATGGCGAGACCCCCGGGCAAGCGAAACAGTACCATTCATTTGTTGTCGGGTGGCGAGAAAGCGCTCACTGCCATCGCACTGGTCTTTTCTATCTTCCAGTTGAACCCGGCGCCTTTCTGTATGTTGGATGAGGTGGATGCACCGTTGGATGATGCCAACGTGGGGCGTTACGCCTCAATGGTTGAACAAATGTCCGATCAGGTGCAGTTTATCTACATCACCCACAATAAAATCGCCATGGAAATGGCACATCAGCTACTTGGCGTTACCATGCACGAGCCTGGCGTATCACGGCTGGTGACGGTAGACGTCGATGAAGCTGCGGAACTTGCTGCCATGTAATGGCTGTTGCAATTGGATTATAAATGACGAGGCAGAGGCAGTTCCGCGCCGAACCTCGCACAAGCGTAAGATCATAGAGGCGTTGACAACTTATGGATTTTGGCATGCGTAATTGGCTGATCGCCATTATCGTTTTACTCATCGTAGGCGTGCTGTTGGACGGTTTCCGCAGAATGCGGCAGACCCGTAAGCAGGCAGTCCGTTTCGCCCGGAACATGCCGCATTCGGCAAGTGGTGATGTGACGGGTGGAGACGGCAACAATGTAGAGCTGCCCAACGGTGGTGCCCGCGTCGTCGATCGCGATGGCCACGGTGGTGAGTCACTGGTTGTTGGCTCCAGCCGAATCAAGGCGCTGTCACGTGTTGAACCGACTTTTGCGGAAGACCGTGTAACAAGGTCCGCAGGTAAGGCCACGAAACCTGAGGTTCAAAAAACGGACAATTTTGCCTTTGATGATTACGACGATGACATGGATCCGCTGTTTGCGTCTCCAGGGGCGGGGGCTGCGCCAACGGCTCGCGAGCAGGATCGCCATGAGGCCGTTGAAGGCACGTCAACAGAGGCGTTCACCGCTGAGCTGCCTGATGAGGTCGGACACTACGAGCATCAAGGGGGAAGCGAGGAAGAGACCTATCCTTCGGAAGAGTTTCCCGAGGAGCGTCACAGAGCGGCAGAAGACGAGGCCTTTGAAACAACGGAATTCACCGAAGAATCCTACGAGCCCCAACATCTGGTGGCTGAGTCCGGTGAGGAAGAAGCCGAGGCTGATCCAGATGAGGTTCTGGTCATCAATGTCATGGCATCTCAAGGTGAGCAATTTCCCGGTGATGAGCTCCAGCAGGTTGCCCTGCAGTGCGGGCTGAAGTTTGGTGATATGCAGATCTTTCACCGCTATGAGCAACAAAGCGGTGACGGCCCTCTCTTGTTTAGCATGGTCAATATGGTCATTCCAGGCACCTTTGACCTGGATTCAATGAATGATTTTTCGACACCTGGCGTCAGTCTATTTATGACTCTGCCGATGAAATCCAACAGTATGGACGCCTTTGACACCATGGCCGGTACTGCAATGGCGATTGCCGATCGTCTTGGAGGCGAGCTCAAGGACGAAACCCGCAGTGCAATGACCAATCAAACCTTAGAGCACTGCCGTCAGCGCATCAGCGAGTATGAACGCCGACGTCAATTGGCGGCGCGTTAGTCGCAGTCATTTCTCTGATCAGTGGGAGCAGGTGTTGTGCTCTCACTTGTTTCTGTCACAACCGAACGCCGCCGTACTTAAAAACTGATGTCTGAAACCATCTCTATCGAAGAACAGATAAAGCAGTTGCGTGAGCAGCTCAACCACCACAGCTATTGCTATTACGTACTGGATGACCCGTCTGTCCCCGATGCAGAGTACGATCGCTTATTTCGTCGCTTGCAGGAATTGGAAGCGGCGCATCCCGACTTGATTTCGTCGGATTCGCCAACTCAGAGAGTCGGCGCTGCGCCGCTGGGCGCCTTCGCTCAAGTTGCGCACGAAGTGCCAATGTTGTCGCTCGATAATGCGTTTAATGACGACGATTTGCTGGCATTTGATCGTCGCATTCGAGATCGATTGAAGCGCACTGAATCCATAGAATACGCTTGCGAGCCCAAGCTTGATGGCATTGCCGTCAGCTTATTGTATGAGCGGGGAAAACTGGTGCGAGGGGCGACCAGAGGAGACGGCTCTACGGGTGAAGATATCACTCAGAACGTCCGTACGATTCGTTCGATCCCCATGCAATTGCTGGGAACGGACTTTCCTGAGCTGCTTGAAGTCCGTGGTGAAATTTACATGCCGAAGTCGAGCTTTGAGGCGCTCAACGAGCTGGCTCGGAAGGAGGGAAGTAAACCCTTTGTAAATCCGCGGAATGCGGCGGCGGGTAGTTTGCGGCAGTTGGATTCCCGTATCACCGCAACCCGTAAGTTGCAAATGTGCGCCTACAGTGTCGGTCGTATCAGTGGCGCTGATTTGCCCGCTCGACATACGGAGATGTTGCACGCCCTGCATCGTTGGGGGTTTCTCATCAATCCGGAAATGAAAGTCGCCGAATCTATCGAAGCTTGTGTGGAATATGCCAGGCAATTGTCGGAGCGGCGTCTGACTCTTCATTACGAAATCGATGGCATTGTATTCAAAGTCAACGACCTGGCCCTACAGGAAACCCTCGGGTTTGTCTCACGGGCTCCGCGCTGGGCAATGGCTTATAAATTTCCCGCCCAGGAAGAGATGACCAAGTTGCTCGATGTTGAATTTCAGGTCGGGCGTACCGGCGCGGTGACGCCTGTTGCGCGTTTAGAGCCTGTTTTTGTCGGAGGCGTCACGGTTTCCAACGCCACCTTGCACAATCGGGACGAAATCGCTCGGCTCGGGGTGAAAGTGGGCGACACGGTCATAGTTCGGCGCGCTGGTGATGTTATTCCTCAGGTTGTTTCCGTCATTGAATCGAAGCGACCGAAGGACGCTCGCGATATTGCGTTTCCCGAGCTGTGTCCTGTGTGTGACTCTCCTGTCGAAAACGTACCGGGTGAAGCGGTTTACCGTTGTACCGGTGGTTTGATTTGCGCCGCTCAACGCAAACAGGCAATCCGCCATTTTGCGTCCCGCCGGGCCATGGATATCGACGGTCTGGGAGATAAGCTGGTCGAGCAGCTGGTGGATCGCGACATGGTTCATTCTGTCGCCGATCTCTATCGATTGGATGTGGAGCAGATTGCTGGTCTTGAGCGTATGGCGGCAAAATCTGCGGCCAATCTGGTTACAGCTCTGGAAAACAGCAAATCCACCAGCCTAGAACGTTTTCTGTTTGCTTTGGGTATTCGGGAGGTCGGGGAAGCGACCGCTCGTGCGCTCAGTCGCCATTTTGGAGGCTTGCAGGCACTGCAAGATGCCAGCGAAGAGCAATTGCAGGAAGTCCCCGATGTAGGGCCTGTGGTTGCCCATTTCGTTGCCGAATTTTTTCAGCAGCCCCATACCCTTGAGGCAATAGCGGCATTGCAACAGGCGGGTATCCACTGGCCTGAGTCGGAGGGGGAAGATCCTGAAAAGGCCTTTGAAGCACCGCTGGCAGGTAAGACATATGTCGTCACCGGTAGCTTTTCGACAATTAGTCGCAAAGATGCGACCGAGCATCTGAAAAATCTGGGAGCGAAGGTCTCCGGTTCCGTGTCTGCAAAAACCCACTGTGTGGTGGCTGGTAGCGGCGTGGAAAATAACAGTAAGTACCGGGATGCTCTTGCATTGGGTATTTCAGTTATCAGCGAAGATGAGTTAATTGAAGAGTTGCGTCAATATGGTGTCGCCGATGTTTAAAGGCAGCCGCCTATTGCTAGGGTTAATCGCTCTGTTGTTATTGAATGGTTGTGCCACTTCCAGACCGGTGGAGCTGAACAATATTTGCGATATTTTTGATGAAAAAGATGATTGGTACGATGATGCTCTAGAAGCTAAAAAGCGCTGGGGTACGCCCATTCCCATAGCCATGTCGATCATTTACCAGGAATCTCGCTTTGAAGCTAAGGCTAGGCCGCCGCGTACAAAGTTATTGTGGGTGATTCCCTGGAAGCGGCAAAGCAGTGCTTATGGCTATTCCCAGGCAAAAAATAGCACTTGGGATTGGTATCTAAAAGAGGCCGGAGGATGGGCATCCAATCGTTCGGATTTTGCCGACGCAGTGGATTTTGTTGGTTGGTATAACTACAAGAGTCACACCATCAATGGCATTCGGAGAGATGACGCCTACTCGTTGTATCTCGCCTATCATGAGGGGCATGGAGGGTATTCTCGCGGTACTTATCGTGGAAAATCCTGGTTGATCGGTGTGGCATCAAAAGTGAATAACCGAGCCGCGATGTATCAAAAGCAATTGTACGGCTGTGAAGAACGTCTGCGGAAAAAAGGCTGGTGGCCGTTTTGGTGACTTATCCTGAGTGTATGCGTTGGAGAAGAGTTTGAGCGTTCCTTTGTCCAGTGATGCCGCATCAGAGTTGTTGCGGCGTGATCTTAAATTGGCGTTTTTCGACATTGATGGGACGTTGGTGGGCCTGGATGCCAATTACAGTGCTCGGGTGAAACAAGCCTTAGCCGCGTTGCGCGCTGCGGGCGTTAAATTGGCGGTTGCCTCCGGACGCCCGCGATTTGCAGCGCAGTTCTTGATCGACGAGTTGGGGCTTGACGCTGCCGGTCTCTTCAATACGGGCGCTTTGCTCTACGAGCCAGCATCCGGAAACTCACTGGTAGAACATCCTCTGAACGCCGAGCTTTGTCGATCATTGGTAGAAGCCGCTGCTGCTGCCAATATCTACACGGAAGTCTACACGGCAGAACACTATTACACCTGGCGCATGACATCCCTTGCGGAAATTCATGCAGAACATCTACGAATTCAGCCGGATATCGCAGATCTCGCCTCCCTGGCGATACGCGAGTCGGCGCTTAAGTTGATCTTCGCCGTGGAGAAGAGTGAGGATCACGAGTCGTTATATGCGTTAGAGCGGCAGTTTCCTGAGGCAGAGTTTGCCTATGCAAGAATGGTGTCACGCCCGGATTATCTCTTTGCCAGCGTAATTTCCCGAGCGGCGTGTAAACAGCAGGGGTTTGAACAACTACTGGCGTACCACCAAGTTGAGCCTGCTCAGGTCATTGCCTTTGGTGATGCACGCTCCGATCGAGTGTTTCTGCAGCAGGCAGGAGTTGGCGTTGCGATGGGGAATGCAGAAGCGGGTATCCGTGACATCGCGAAAATTGAAACGCTGCCGGTCTGGGACGATGGCGTCGCTGCAGTAATAGAGCGCTGGATCACACTAAACGGGCTTTGACACTATGTTGTTTTTTCGCAAACGTGGTTCGCGGTCGGTGGCGACGTCAGCGATGCTGGCATGCTTGGCATTTATTGCGGCGGCCATCTGGGCCTGGGACCTGCCGGTCGCCGATGCCCTTAAGTTCCTATTGATCAGTTTGGGATTGATTTTTACGTTGATGTTAGGTGCCTTCCTGACGATCTGTCTTTTTAAGGGGCTGCAGAAGCTATTGCGACGTTAAACCGAAAGAAGCCGTTAACAGCGATGGTTTTTCGTCCTATTCTTAACATCAGACGTACCTGTTACGTAGAGTCTTGGAGACGATGTTAAACGTTTGGAGTAGCAGGTGATCGGTAGGGAATTATCATTAAGGCTTACACAATAAAAAGACCATGGGCCTAAAACAAGAAAATATTACGTCGCTTATTGAACGGGCGGCAAACCAGTACGCTGAGCGTCCGGCATTTGCTTGTCTCGGACACAATCTCACCTATGGTGACGTCGAACGATTAAGTAAGGCATTTGCCGCCTGGTTACAGAATGAATCCGGGTTGCAGCCGGGTGATCGAGTGGCCGTTCAGATGGCCAATATTCTGCAATACCCTGTTGTCGTTTACGGTGTGCTGCGGGCGGGTATGATTCTTGTTAACGTCAATCCGCTCTATACCCCCAGAGAAATTCGACACCAGTTAAAGGATTCCGGCGCTCGTTTGCTCGTCATCATGGCAAACCTTGCCGATCGCGCGGCAGCAGTGATCCAGGATACATCGGTCACTCAGGTAGTGATCACCGAGATTGCCGATCTGCACCCGCCAATCAAGCGGCTAGCGATTAATGCCATCATTCGCTACGTCAAGCGGATGGTTCCATCGTTTCAATTTCCTCAGCAAATAGGTCTGCGTGACGTATTGCGCAGTGGCTCGACGATGAGTTACCAGCCTGTTGATGCGCAGGTTCACGATATTGCGGTGTTGCAATATACCGGAGGCACCACGGGGGTCGCGAAAGGGGCGGTGTTAACTCACGCTAACCTGACGGCTAATACAGATCAGGTTGGTTATTTATTGAAGAAGGTGTTAACCCCCGGTAAAGAGTTGTTTGTCTCGCCATTACCGCTCTACCATATTTACGCGTTCATGATTCACTGCCTCTTTTTGCCCAGTTTGGGAGCGTGCAGCTTGTTAATTCCCAACCCCAGGGATTTGAATGCGTTGGTAAAAGACTTGGAAAAAGTTCGTTTTACCGGGTTCTGTGGATTGAACACGCTTTTTAATGGTTTGTGTCGACATAAAGGCTTTCGGTCCTTAGATTTTTCGGCATTAAAGCTGACCACATCTGGCGGTATGGCGTTAACGACAGACGTGGCGCACTGCTGGCAGCGCGTCACTGGCTGCGAAATTTTGGAAGGCTATGGTCTGACGGAAACCTCCCCGGTTGTCGCGTTCAATCCCCCAGGAAGTATTAGAATAGGTTCTATTGGCTGTCCTATTCCCTTCACTGACATACGCCTTATCGATGAACAAGGGCGGGATGTCAGCAATGGCTGTGCGGGTGAGTTATTGGTACGTGGGCCTCAAGTCATGCAGGGCTACTGGCAACAACCGGAGGAAACTCGAAAGGTCTTGTCCGAGGACGGTTGGTTGGCGACTGGTGATATCGCCGAACGACTGGATGACGGTTATCTTCGTATCGTGGACCGTAAAAAGGATATGATCATCGTATCTGGATTTAATGTTTATCCCAACGAGGTTGAGGAAGAGGTCTGCAAGCATCCTGGCATCACCGAAGCTGCCGCGATTGGAATTCCCGACCCCGCTAAGGGCGAAGTCGTCAAGCTCTATGCGGTGACGGATGACAGCACACTAACAGAGGATGAGGTGTTGAAATTCTGTCGCTTGTCCCTAACGCCTTACAAAGTCCCTTCTCGTGTAGAATTCGTCAGTGAATTGCCGAAATCTGTGGTCGGTAAAGTCATCCGCCGCGAATTGCGCGAGCATCATCAGAAGTCTCAGTCGACGCAGGCCGGTTAACTGTAGAGGGGCGCGATCACCTCGTGGCTTGTCGCACCCTCAGCGCTTTCTTTGTGGCGTCGAGCGTTCATTATGGCCTCTTGCAACAGGGTTCTATCCGGCTCGCGCGTTTCGGCGCCGTATAGACAGGTTTGCAAATGGCTCACCGCGACGCGCAGATGAGGATTGCGCAATTGCCCCAATGCCGTTACGGTTTCTCTCTGTCGGCTGCTACCCCAGGCCATCAGCGCCGTCCGAATTTGCTGAGGCGTTTTTTCCTGTACTGCAGTTTTTAACTGGCGAAACGTTTCGGCTTCACTCGGCGAAGTATTTCTGGCGGGGGATGACAGGGATCTTTGCACAGGAATCCGACCGCGAGCTCGCCACCAGAGAATCGCAAATAAGAGGGTTGTCGCCGCAAAGACGCCTGTGAGAGAGACCCAGTAAGACGCAACGGGCAGGGCGGGTTGGTCGATTGGTAAGGAGATGTTGCCGCTGGGCAGAAGAGCCGAGGTGGTTTCGTCTGTGCTGTTTTCCGTTGGCGCGACGGGCGGCGGCGTGGCCGGAGCTGTGCCGGGGGCGACGGTAATGGTTTCCTCTGGAAGGCTCGCGGTTTCCATTTTGCTTTCTTGCGTGTTCCACCAGGTCACGTTGATGGCGGGTAATGTAAATTCTCCCTCGCGATTTGGAACAATGGCGTAGCTCTCAGTCTTTAGGGTTTTAACGCCTTCTGCGGACAGAGTTTCATCGGATTGGGGCTGATCCGGGTAGTACTTAATTCCGTCGACCTCTTCCAGCTTTAGAGGCGGCAATTGAGAGGCGAGTAACCCGTTTGCGTCGATGGAAATGGTCCGAGTAATGGGTTCTCCGACCCGAAATTCACTAGGATCCCGATTCCACTTTTGGGTCAGACTGATATTGCTGGCAGGTAGCCACTGTTGGCCGTCAAAATCTGCGGGACGAGGCTGGACATCCACCACTTTTTCTTCGGTTCGCAAACGCAATCGTTTGCCGCTGCGGGCGAGGAAAGGATCGTAGTTATAGCTTTGACTCGACTGAATCGTAATATTCCACAGTGTGGAGGGCAGGGTGAGTTTGCCGCTGCGTTGAGGGAAGATCGCGTAAGTCACTTCGACAATGCCAAACCGGCGGCCATTGATGGTGCGTTGATACTGGTTTTCGGCAACCTGTTTGACTAAGGCATCGGCAACAGAAAATTCTTCGCTGTTGAGACTGCTTAGGTCAACAGACGTGTAGAGGCGGATGGTATAGAGAAATTGCTCTTGGACATAGCCTTCGGGCTTTTGCAATTCCGTTTCAAGAAACACAGGCTGTTCTGAGGGGAGATCTGTTTTCGGCGCTGTCTTTGCGACGTCAATTTCAATGGCGTCACTGAAAACCCCTTCAAATTCGAACGATGGAATCAGCAGCTTTCCCGTCGACTTGGGCGCGACGACCAGGGTCCATTGTGTCCAGGATTCGGCTTTACCGTTAATGCTGCGATACTGATTGGCCCGACGATTCCCAAGAATATCAAAGTTCTCTTCCAGGGCACTGAAGTCCGGTTCGCCAAACATGACCTGGTCGGAGTAGCGAACGGTGAGCGACAGCGTCTCTTCCAAGCTAATCTCATTGCGATCTACGGATGCCGTAAGTTCTGCAGACTGAGCCGCGCCAGAAATTCCAGCCAGGAATAGCAGGAATAATCCCACGAGGGCTGTGTTATGCCTGAGTGATAGGCGGTGTTTTCCTGGCGAATGGATTGCTCGGCAAGAAAAGAACCTTGAAGAGAAGTTGTTGACTATATTGCCCATTCGATAACCATAAAATCGAAAGTCGGTTGTTTGGGAGCTGAAAACGACACGCTTGATAGGCGGGGATGAGTACCCGGCCTACCAGCGTTTATTCGCGTCGTTTTCCGGCGGTTGCCATGTGCCCATGCTGTATTCTTTGCGGCGCTGACGGTACTGGTACTGAAATTTCTTACGCATCAGGCCGCTGGGATCGTCGGGAATTTTACGCAGCCATTGTTCCATGGCTTGGCGCTCCTCATCACTCATCTCGGGTGCTTCGGCGGCACTGGCAGCAGCGTTTTGCGCGTTTTCAGACTCTTCTTCGCCTGCTTGCTCCGGTGATCCGGCATTTGACGAATTGTCGTCTTCATCAGAATTCTGTTGGTCCTGAGGCTCTCCGTTTTCCCCTGTGGAATCTTCCGGATTCCTGTTTTGTTCGTCGCCCTGACGTTCGGGCTCGCCGTCAGCGTTTTGATCCCCGCCGCTCTCGCCTTCCGGTGGCGTGTCACCTGGCTGGGACTGGGCGTCATCTTGATCGTTGTTACCGGAACCATTCTGAGGCTGGTTCTTGGCATTGTCGCCGTCGCTCGGTTGCTGATCGGAGTTTTCCTGGCCGGAGGAATCTTGCTGTGAGTTTTGCTGTTGATCCAGCAGAGATTGCACCAGGTCGCGATTGAAGCGGGCGTCGTCGAGTTTTGGGTTTTGTTGCAAGGCGTCATCATAAGCCTTGATGGCATCTTTAAGTTTACCGGTCTTTGCGAGAGCATTGCCGAGGTTGTAGAGGCCCTCAGGGCTGTTGTCCTGACGATAGGCGTCGATGGCGCCCTCATAATTTTCTGCCTGGTATTGGGCTGTGCCACGCCAATCTGGGCGCTCGAATTTCTCAGCCGCGGCGGCAGGTTTTTCGCTTTGTAAAAGTTTCTGTCCCTGTTGATCGGGGGTGGCCCATAAGTCCTGCCATTCTAAAGCCTGACTGGGCTGCGGCAGCCACAATGTACAGAAGAGCATAAGGAGCCAACCGCGCCGAAAGGCGCCGACAAAGAGCGGTAACAGCAACAGGCACAGCCAGAAGCCGGCATCCTGCCAAGTGTCATATTGCCGTTGCAGCTCGCGGGTCTGCTCGTTAATCAGAGGTGGCTGATCAAGAAGCTCGTCGATGTCTTTATCGGATGGGGTCAGGGTTTCATAAACGCCGTGAGAAGACTGGGCCAGATTTGCCAGCTGATCGGTGTCCAGCCGTGCAAGCATCATATCGCCGTCTGGTTCTTTGGCAAAACCACCGCCCCTCAGCGGAATAGGGGCGCCCTCGCGGGTGCCTACGCCCAGGACGGACAAGCGGTAGCCGGATGGAATTGTTCGGGTCAAATAATCGCGGGCTGTGTCCGTAACACCATCGGTTACCAGAAGAAATTCCCCTCTGGGTAAGCCGGCTTCTCGAATCAGCTTGATGCCCAGATCTAAGGCCATTTCGGTGTTGCTGCCGGGAAGAGGCATAATTTCTGGTGACAGGCTTGGCAGCAGGCTGGCGATGGTGTCTGTGTCATCCGTGAGCGGCGTCACGACGTGAGCCTCTCCGGCGTAGGCGATCAATGCGGTGAGGCCTTCATGCCGCGCGGCGAGAAGATCAATCAATTTCAGGCGCGCCCTTACCAGCCGCGAAGGCGAAAGATCCTGGGCATCCATCGATGGTGACAGATCCAACAAGATCACCATGGCATTCTCGGACTTGTGTACCGGTTGTGGCAGTTTTTCCCAACTTGGGCCTGCCATTGCTATGCTCGCCAGAGTAAACATGACCGCGAGAAACCAATAGGGTAGTTTTTGTTGACGGCTGGGCTTGCCCTGGATCAGATGCGGGAGCAGGCTTGGATTAATCAACCGGCGCCATTGGTTATCGGATGCTTGAGATTTGAGCAGGAGCCAAGTCAGGGCAAGTAACAGCGGTATGCCTGCTAACCACCAAGGTCGCAACCAATGAAAATGCTCGATCATGGTAGACCATTCAGGAGGCATCGCTGGAGCCTCCCTGTGAAGGTGTTGATGCTGAACGCAGAGTTTGCGGAGTCTGTATATGGCGCATGAGCAGTTTGGTTAAAGCCCAGAGTACGCTGAGAATCATCGCCAGCCCCAGAGGCCAGTGAAACAATGACTGAGTTGGCCGAAAATATTCGGCATCCTGATCGACGGGTTCGAGGCGGTCGAGTTCCTGATAGATCTCGACCAAATCTTCCGGCGATCTGGCGCGAAAATAGCGACCGCCGGTCTGTTGGGCGATGGCGGTCAGGGTCTCTTCATCGAGATCTGCCGAAGGGTTGATTTTGCGTGTGCCAAAGGGACTGCCAAATAGACCGTTGGTAATCATCTCGTCGGCGCCGACCCCAACGGTATAAATTTTCACCTTGGCTTTCGCGGCCAGCTCGGCTGCCTTGAGGGGGGTTACTTGGCCAGCGGTATTGGCACCGTCGGTGAGCAGAATCAGTACTCGGCTGGACTCGGGCCGATCGCGCAAGCGTTTGACGGCCATGCCAATCGCGTCACCAATGGCTGTTTTCTCTCCGGCGAAGCCTAACTGCGCTTCCGTCAGCATGCTTTTCACCGTGCCCCGGTCGAAGGTGAGGGGCACCTGTAAATAGGCTCGTGTGCCGAAGAGAATCAGTCCGAGACGATCACTGCGACGTCGCTCAACGAAATCGCCGACCACGGATTTGACCACGGTGAGGCGGTCGTACGCTTGGCCTTTCCACGTCATATCCGGGGTTTCCATACTGCCTGAGATATCCACTGCGAGCAGGAGGTCGCGGCCGCTGGCCGGTAGCGCAATGGATTCGCCAACCCAAACGGGGCGGGCGGCTGCGCCGAGTAAACAGATCCAGATTAATAGCAGCAAGAGCCAGCGCAGCCAGTAAATGGTTGCGCCTTTTGCAGAGGGACGATCGTCACCGGGCAGCCGTGCAAAAAAAGGCACCAGCAGAGCGGTGTCTTCACGGCGAGCGCTGGGTGACAGTCGATAGACAAGCCATGGCAGCGGCAGCAGCACAAAGACATAGGGCCAGGTTACTGTCAGCACGCCAGTGGCTCCCTGTTGTATGAACGCCGTTCACGATGTCCGCGTATCCAGGATTTGGCGTATTTTGCCAGTCGTTTGACCTGCTCTTCGTCGACGTCTTTGCGGTAAATCTCACCACCGAGGAGCCGTATCAGATTCGGATCCTGATCTACAGTGGGCGCTGTGTGGTGCAAAAAGGCGCACCAGTCTGCACCGTTTAACTTTGCGGAATCGTGTCGTGGGTACACCGTGATGGCGACGCGTTTTAGCAGGCGATTAATTTCGCGACAGAGTTGTTCAGCGCTGGATTTTTGTTGCTGAATATCCTGCAGCATTTGCAGGGCTTCTCTACGATAACGGTCGCGTCGATAACGTAATAATGCCCACACAACGAGCCCCAATAATGTGGCGATTAACAGGCCTGCCAATATCCACCAGCCGGGTGCCGGTGGCCACCAGGGGACGCTATCGGGCAAATGGATATCGCGCAATTGCGCCAGGGGATCCCCTCCCATTGCTGGATCCGGAGCTACCCCCGCCATGAATGCCTCCCGAATACGGTATTTAACTGCTGCAGCGGCGCGTAGCAGGTGGGCAGTGTAACAAGGGGGAGGGCGAGGCGGGCCGACAGAGTTTGCAGACGCTCAAAATGCGCAGTGAAACTGGAACGATAATGATTGGCGAGTTCCCGATTACGGGTATCCAGAATCCTGCGCTGGCGACCGTTGGTGACGGTGAGCATCATATTGGGGGGCAATTGCTGCTCAAAAGGATCCGAAACCGGCAGTAACGTAATGTCACAGTGACGCGCGAGTTGGAAAAGCTGTTCCTCGCTGGCGTCGTCAACGTCGTGAAAGTCACTCAGTATCAGCAGTGCGCTGCCGGGTCTGGCGATGCGACGCAGGTCGCGCAGGCGCTGGTCGAGCGGGAGACTTTCAGTATTACTGATGGGCGACGTCAAGGCTCCGTTAAAACGGTGCAAACTATCGAGGATAGCGAGCAGTGTGTGGCGACTGCGTTTCGGCCGAATGTCGTCTTCTTCTTTGTCTGAGAATATCAGCGCGCCAACGCGGTCGTTGTTGCTTAGGGCCGCCCAGCCAAGAAGTGCGGCGGCGTGCGCGGCTGTCACAGATTTGA
This sequence comes from Pseudomaricurvus sp. ABR4_320, assembly GCF_056159445.1. Classification (NCBI taxonomy): domain Bacteria; kingdom Pseudomonadati; phylum Pseudomonadota; class Gammaproteobacteria; order Cellvibrionales; family Cellvibrionaceae; genus Pseudomaricurvus; species Pseudomaricurvus sp. ABR4_320. The sequence goes on from NZ_JBSWVF010000004.1 coordinate 345,413, forward strand.
AGCAGTGGGAAGTACCAAAAAACATCGAACTGCGTTGATCCACAACCAAAATGACCGGGCGCTCACGTTCCTCGCGAAACATTTTGGTGTGCGCGGTGCCGGTTCGAGCCGTTACCCGCCAGTCGATATTGCGGATATCGTCGCCAGCCTGGTAGTGTCTGACTTCCTCAAACTCCATGCCGCGTCCACGAAATCGCGCCCGGAACCCACCGCTCTGTTGGGCTCGGCTCTGTCGCTTGGGAGATAGGGTCAGTTCGCGGGCGGCAAACCTCAGTCCCAACAGATCTTCCAGTTGGGTGTATGCGCCCAGTGGCGGCTCCCGAAAACGCGTATCAAGGCTCATCAGGCCGTGGGCACCTGCTTGATCAGTTCAGCAATCACGTCATCGGCCTTGATGCCGCTGGCTTCAGCTTCAAAGCTGAGAATTAAACGGTGACGAAAAACATCCCCAACGATTGCCTGGACATCGTCGGGGCTCACAAAATCTCGGCCACCGAGCCAAGCGTGGGCACGAGCACAACGATCCAGACCGATAGTGCCACGAGGGCTGATTCCGAACTCGATCCACTCAGCCAGCTGCGAGCTGTACTTGGCGGGGTTGCGAGTCGCATCAGTGAGGTTAACGATATAGTCCTCCACTGTGTCGGCCATGTAGAGATCCAAAACTTCTTTGCGCATGTCCAGCAAAGCTTGCTGTGACAGAACCTCTGGCGCCTCGGGCTTATGCTCGGCCGCTTCATTTCTCGCCAGGCGTAAAATCTGGCGTTCGGCATCGGCGCTCGGGTAGGCGACATTGACGTGCAGAAGAAATCGATCCAGTTGAGCTTCCGGCAGAGGATAGGTGCCCTCTTGTTCGATTGGGTTTTGCGTCGCCATGACCATAAATAGGTCGGGCAGAGGATAGGTTGAGCGCCCGACGCTGATTTGCCGTTCCGCCATGGCTTCCAGCAGGGCAGATTGAACTTTTGCCGGGGCTCGGTTGATTTCATCGGCGAGCACGAGATTATGGAAAATGGGGCCAGCCTGGAATTCAAACGTGCCGTTTTCGGGGCGATAAATATCTGTTCCAGTGACATCCGCTGGCAACAGATCCGGCGTAAATTGAATACGGTGGAAATCACCATCAATGCCGTCAGATAACGTTTTTACCGCTTTGGTCTTGGCCAGCCCTGGAGCGCCCTCAACGAGCAGGTGGCCATCGGCCAGCAGGGCTATTAACAGGCTGTCTACGAGATGCTCCTGGCCAATAATTTGCGACTGCAGCCAGTCGCGTAATGCTGTCAGGGCCGATAAGTGATTCATGGTGTAGCTGAGACTCCCGCGAAGGCGATTTTCAGGCGTTTCAGAGGCCTGACGTAAGTTGTTGAATTACCACTGAATGTTAAACACTGTACGGAGTTTATCAAGTGCTGGTTTGGATTACGCCCAGCTCAGACCATGGTGATTGAGTGTGGTTCCACGCCTTAGTGCTGGGCTTCAACTAAGCTTAGAGTTAAGCTATTGAAAATATAACGAATACTTTGTCAGAGAGGTGTAAAGAGTGGCGATATCCCAGATTTCAGCGGATACCCCGCAAGCATTCCATTCCCAATTAGTACAGGCCATTGATGAGCGTCTCGGGGAGCCGGAAGCGACCAGTGTGCGCCATTTTGCCGACCTGTACTACCGCCAAGTCGATCTCGAAGAGATGGAGGGCAAGGTGGTGACCGATGTTGTCGGCGGCCTTTACGCGCTCTGGAATCTATTGCAGCAGAAGAAGGAGGGCAAGCCCAAGGTCAGGGTCTACAATCCGACTCTGGATGAAGAGGGCTGGCTGTGTGGTCATACCGTCGTCGCGGTTTTGCAGAGGGACATGCCTTTTCTGGTGGATTCCATACGCATCGAAATCAATCGCCATAATATCGATCTGCATGCCTTGAAGAGCGTGGTGCTGTCGGTTGCGCGTGATGCAGATGGCAAGTTGCTGGAAGTGCGTGATTCGGCGGAAGATGAAGATGAGCGATTCCAGCGTGAAGCGCTCATCTATATGGAAATCAATCTGCACACCGACGAGGCGCAAATGCGTGATCTCGGCGATTCCATTGTTTCGGTTCTCGGCGATGTCGAAATGGTTGTGCGCGACTATCAACCACTGTTGCGCCGAGTCCGGGACGTGGCTGCCGGACTGGAGAATAATCCAGATTCTGTTGAGCACGCTGAAGCATCTGAATTTCTCGATTGGCTATCGAACGGTCACTTCACCTTTCTTGGCAGCGTTGAATACGAATTTGAAGATCACAGCGAAGGTCGACGTCTGGTTGAGCGTAAGGATTCACGCTTGGGGTTATTCTGTGGTTACGGCACTCGGGCGGCCAGTGTTGAAATTCAGGATTTCAATGCGGGGATGGCCAATTTTCATGAATCCAACCAAGTGCTGTCGTTTACGAAGTCGGCGGTGCGCTCGCGGGTCCATCGGCACGCCTATTCCGATTACGTAGTGGTAAAGCTTTATAACGACGACGGCAGTGTGCGTGGTGAAAGCCGTTTTCTTGGGCTTTACACATCGCCAGTTTATACATTATCACCCACGCGGATTCCCCATGTGAGACGCAAGGTCGATCACGTGATGGAGGTTTCTGGGTTGGACCCTATGTCCCACGACGGCAAGGGGTTGCGCCAAATCCTGGAGACGTTTCCGCGCGATGAGCTCTTTCAGGCGAGCAACGAAGAGCTCTACGGTATGGTGCTGCGTGTCGCGCGCTTAAAGGAGCGTCACAAGGTGCGCTTGCTGATGCGCCGTGATCCTTACGGCAAATTTGTCAGTTGTATTATCTACGTTCCGAGAGATGATTTTTCCACCCATGTTCGGGAGCTGATTCAGGATCTTATCGCCGAGGCGATCAATGCGCATGAGCATGAATTTACGACGTATTTTTCCGAATCTGTTCTAGCTCGCACCCACATTGTTTTCCGTATTGACCCCCTGGCAGATATCGATCTCGATGTAAAACGGTTAGAGCGGCAAATCATCGATATCACTCGGTCTTGGGAGGATCGTTTCTATGATTCTCTGGTGGAAAGCTATGGGGAAGAGCGGGCGGCAACCCTGTTCAAACAATATGAAGATGGGTTTAACTACGGCTATCAGGAGACTCATCAACCCCGTGCTGCGGTACAGGATCTGATTCGTATCGAAAGTCTTGATAAAGACAATACGCTGGCGATGTCTTTCTACCAGCCGGCGGGCGCGGATAAGAACACCATGAAATTTAAGGTGTTCAATTACGGCGGTCAGCTTGAGCTGTCAGACGTCGTTCCCGTCCTCGAAAATCTCGGGCTGCGAGTTGTCAGTGAGCACCCCTACAAAATTAAAAATCGCGATGGCACCAGAGTTTGGGTGCATGATTTTGAATTGCGCTCGACGCTGGATATTGAAATTGATGCCCAGCGTGCGAAAAACAATTTTCAGGATGCCTTTGCCGCGATATGGAATCGGCAGACCGATAACGATGCCTTTAACCGCTTGGTGTTAGGGGCGCGTATCAGTTGGCGAGAGGTTGCGGTACTGCGAGCCTACGCCAGCTACATGAAGCAGACGATGTTCAACTTCAGTAAGTTCTACATCGCCAACACACTGGCAAATCATTTGTCGATTACCCGTAACTTGGTCGCGTTGTTCAAATCGATGTTTGATCCCCGAGTGAAAACGTCTGCGCGACAGGAGGGCGAGCGAGCAGAACGTTTGCGAACGAAGATTCTCGAGAGTTTAGACGCTGTCGACAATCTCAACGAGGACCAGATTATTCGTCGTTATTTGGATCTCATGCAGGGAACCGTACGCACGAACTTTTTTCAGCAACTGCCGGATGGTACAGCGAAAGACTATATCTCCTTCAAGCTGAGCCCGCGGACAATTGTCGATATTCCAGAGCCGCGTCCGCTGTACGAAATTTTTGTCTACTCACCGCGGATTGAAGGCGTTCATTTACGCGGAGGAACGGTCGCTCGTGGTGGTTTGCGCTGGTCAGACAGGCTCCAGGACTACCGTACTGAAGTCCTTGGCCTGGTGAAAGCACAGCAAGTCAAAAATGCAGTTATTGTTCCCAACGGCGCCAAAGGTGGATTTGTTGGTAAGCAATTGCCATCGCCCTCCGACCGGAAGGCGTTTATGGCGGAAGGTATTGCCTGCTATCGTACTTTTATTCGGGGTCTTCTGGATGTTACCGACAACATTGTTGATGGTGAGGTGAAGCCACCGGAAAACGTGATTCGCCGCGATTCGGATGACCCCTATCTGGTGGTGGCTGCAGACAAAGGAACGGCCACATTTTCAGATATCGCTAACGAAATTTCTGCGGAGTATGGCCATTGGCTGGGCGACGCTTTTGCCTCCGGTGGGAGCCAGGGGTACGATCACAAGAAAATGGGGATCACTGCGCGAGGTGCCTGGGTGTCTGTACAACGCCACTTTAAAGAAAAGGGTATAGACGTTCAGAAAGAAGATTTCACCGTGGTGGGCATCGGTGACATGGCCGGAGATGTGTTCGGCAATGGTATGCTGATGTCTCCTCATATTCGTCTGACCGCTGCGTTTAATCATCTACATATTTTTATCGATCCCAGTCCAGATGCAGCACCGAGTTATGAAGAGCGCAAGCGGATGTTTGCGACCCAGGGTATTACCTGGGCAGACTACAATACAGACCTGATATCGAAAGGCGGTGGTGTTTTTTCAAGGGCAGCGAAATCCATCGTGATTTCCCCTCAAATGAAAGAGCGATTTGCGATAGACGCCGATAAGTTAACGCCGAATCAGTTGATTCATGCATTACTGCAAGCGCCTGTCGATCTTATCTGGAATGGCGGGATTGGCACTTACGTAAAAGCTGCGTCAGAAAGTCATGGCGACGTGGGAGATAAGTCAAACGACAGTGTCCGCATTAACGGTGGCCAGTTGCGTTGTAAGGTCTTTGGTGAAGGCGGCAACTTGGGGATGACCCAGCTTGGCCGGATAGATTTTTGTCTTAATGGCGGCGCGTGTAACACAGACTTTATTGATAATGCCGGTGGTGTGGATTGTTCTGACCATGAAGTCAACATCAAAATTCTATTGGATGATTTGGTCAGTAACGGTGACTTGACGCAAAAACAACGCAATGGCTTGTTAGAGGAAATGACAGAGGCGGTCTCCGGGCTGGTTCTCGACAATAACTACAAACAAACCCAGGCCATTTCTCTTGCAGAAATTCAATCGCTAACGCGTATTGGTGAATATCGACGTTTCATCAATCAGTTGGTTGAGTCCGGTCGACTGGACCGACAGCTGGAATTTCTGCCCGATGATGAAACTTTCAATGAGCGTCAACAGCAGAACAAATCTCTGACGCGCCCTGAACTTTCCGTTCTTGTGTCCTATGCAAAAGTAGAGCTGAAAGAAGCCTTGGCTGACGACGTTTTGAACGACGATGACTATATGTCGCAAGCGGTTGAATCGGCATTTCCCGCATTGTTGCGCGATCGATTCCAAAAGCAGATCTATCAGCATCGCCTGCGGCGGGAAATCGTCGCCACTCAGCTGGCGAACGATATGGTCAATCATATGGGCATTAACTTTGCCCGACGATTGATGGAATCGACGGGCTCCAGCGCCGTCGATGTTTCCAAAGCTTATGTCATTGCCCGTGATATTTGCGGCACGCACGATTACTTTGAGCGCGTTGAAGCGCTCGATCATCAAATCGACAGTCACCTGCAATACCAGCTGTTGGCAAAAATGATGCGTCGCATGCGTCGTGCAACCCGATGGTTTCTGCGCAACCGTCGCGGCATGCTCAATCCGGAGCAGGAAATTGCAACCTTCTATGAGCCGGTCAGTGCTTTCCTGGGAAATATCGCCGCCGTTATAAGTGGCAGCCCGAAGGATGCCTGGGCGGCTGAGCGAGACAAGCTGGTCGAACAGGGGGTTCCTGAAGATCTGGCGGGGCAGGCGGCGCTGCCATCGGTACTTTATTCGCCAATTAATATCGTTGAAGCGGCAAGGGTAACCAATTCCGATCCACTGTCTGTGGCGAAAGTGTATTTCGCACTGGGTAATGAATTAGGATTGCAGTGGTTTGCCAATCAGATCAGCGAAGTGCGAGTCGATACCTTCTGGCAAGCGATGGCTAGAGAGACGTTTATCGATGACTTAGAATCTCAAATGCGTACATTGGCGTGCTCTCTGATTCGTCTCACCGGTCCGGATTCAGATATTTTGCAAGTCATTGAAGAGTGGAAGGAGCGGCAGGCTCTGTTGGTCGAGCGCTGGCAGTCTATGTTGAGTGAGTTACAAGGTGCGCCGGGAACCGATTTCGCCATGTTCTCGGTGGCTCTCCGTGAATTACTTGATTTGGCCCAAGCGAGCCAGCACAGCAGCTTTGCCGACCCGGCTAACACCATCGAAGATCTGGAGTCCGCCGCTTTGCCGAGTGTGAAAAAGCTGTTGGATAATGGTGATACCGATGCGACAGATCCGGCTAAGACTGCGGTACGAGCACGTAAATCAAAAGGCGAAAAAGAGTCGGCCAAACGCTCAAAGAAAAAATAAATCGTTGCGGAAAAACCGATTGTTTAAATTGGAGATTTAAACAATCGGTGGCGAATTTTCTTGGCAAGTAATAACTGGTGCTCCTCCCAAGGGGGGGAGCCATAGGCCTTTACTTCTGTCCAGCGTTCGAAAGAGTGACGCGGTGTCAGAATTTTTTCACCCGCTTCCGTTGTGTCCTCAATTTTTTCCGGCTTGCCGGCCCAGTCGACAGTGATGGGTTCCGCTAAGCGACAAATGTAGAGGCGATAATCCCGGTGTATGGATTTGATCCACATAGCCATCAGCCCCCGATATCTTTGGGTAAGACCTGGCATCATGCTCTCGAGATATGCGATATTGTCCGACGTGTAGATGGGTAGCTCGATAGAGACAAACCAAGCGTCGAGAGCATTAATGGTTTCGTTGTCGATATCACTGCCGATGTGGTACACGGTGCTGTCAATACAGAGTATGGCGGCATCTCCAGCAAGCGCATTGAGTGCTTTCGCCATAAAGCGCTCCGTCTTTTTGTCTTCTTTACCTGCTTCCTGCAAGGTCTGCATAATGTCGTAGGTCGTTTTCTCCAGTGATGACAGCATGCTGAAGCGACTGTTGACCAAATAAGAGTAGAATGCCAAAGAAAACTGTTGCACCAGGTTTTCACATTGGCGACGTATCCGCAAACTGATGCGGTGGGGGGTGCTGTGATGGCAGGAAACCAATCCCCAGAATTTCCCGGATATGATAATTGGAATTGAAAATGAGGCAGCGACCTTCATGTTTTTGAGGTACTGCAAATGCACTGGTGAAACGCTGCGAAGATTTGCGTAGGTCAGGTCAGGTGGCTCTTTACTGCAACCAGCAAGAGGAACCGTAGGTGATAGCGTATCGGGAATGTATCGCCAAGGATTCTCATAATAAAGGCGTCGAGCGATTGCAGGGATATCCGAAGCTGGAAAATGCAGGCCAATATAGAGAGGTTTAAAATCGGTACTGATTTCAGAAACGACTTCCCCCGTCCAGTCGGGTTCGAAGCGGTAAATCAGTACTCGCTCGCAGCGTGTGTTTGCCTGTAGGTTCTGAAGAAGGGTATAAAAATAATCCTGTTCTTCAACCTTTTGTGAAAATTTAAAGAGTTGTCTATAGCTGTTGGGTTGTGCTGCTCGCGCCGCCTGATCCATGCGATGGACCATTTCGAATTCAATTAAATAGGTGTCGACTGAGTGAGTGCAGACGATATCTAGGTGAATATTTGCAAGCGGAGAGCTGACATTGTGGAATCTCTTAGAGACCCCCCGGCCGGAAGGCAGGTCAAATTCATCTTTGGCTGGAAACCAAGCAAGTTCCCATAGGGGCGTTCCCAACAAAGTCTGGGCTGCATCGCCGGTGAAATGCTCAATATTTTGGCTTGCATGACTTATAAGAAGCGAGTGAGAATCCACCACCAGGAGCGCACCGTAACTTTGGATTTCTCCGGAAAGGTGTAAAAGTTCTTTTTCACAGTTTCCTATGTCTTCCGGAGAAATAAACTCCTGGCTATTCGTCATGTTAATCTGATTTTCAGCCGTCATTCCGTTGGCGGTTTATGGTTACAGAGGAGGTCGATCGATGATTGGTTTTTCGCATGTAAAATCTCAAACTCCCTAAAAAACTGGCAGTGTCGTTACGAACTCCAGTAATAGCGCTCTCCTTAAATCTCTGATCTGATGCAAATCGTTTCAAGAGGTTGGTTGTTGGTAGCCTCGTGACTTTCGTTAACTGGATTTTGTCAGTAGTTTTTCGAACTCCAATGTGATCATTGGCAGATGAAACAAATTACCCTGCACTATCTCACAGTGCTCTTCCCGAAGTAACTGGAGCTGTTGCTCCGACTCTACACCCTCGGCGACGACTTTTAAGCCGAGCGCGTGGGCCATAGTAATAATCGTTCGTGTAATGGCCTTATCATCTGGCTCATTGACGAGCCCATCAACAAATTTGCGATCAACCTTGAGTTCGTTGATGGGTAATTGACGAAGATAACTGAGCGAAGAATAACCAACGCCAAAATCATCGATGCTGATGCCAATCCCCATCTTGGAGATTTCGGTTAGCATCTCCCGGGCAGACGCCATATTTTCAACCAACGCATTCTCTGTAATTTCTAGCGCCAGATACTCCGCGGGAACATTAAAGCTCTTGAGGAGTTGCCTGACCTGCGAAACGAAATCGTTTTGGCGCAATTGGCGTGGAGATACATTAATGGATATTTGGGGAACCTGGTAGCCTTTTCGCAGCCATTTGCTGATGTTGGTCAACGCAGACTCAAACACAAACAAGCCAATCTTATCGATAAGTTGCGATTTTTCAGCAACCGGGATAAAGACCGCTGGATACATTTTGCCTTCTTCTGGCGATTCCCAGCGAATCAGGGCTTCGGCTCCGATCATGGAACCCGTGTAAACGTCTACCTTGGGTTGAAAGACCAAATATAACTGATTTTCTTCAAGCGCTTTACGCAGGCCCGCCTCGATCTTCATTTTCGACACGGCTTGGTCTTTCATATTCTCAGTAAAGAAGTGGTACTGATTTTTCCCCGCCTCTTTGGAGCTGTACATGGCAGTATCAGCGTTTTTCAATAGCGAGACACTGTCTGTGCCATCATCGGGGAAGACGCTGATGCCAATACTGGCGGTAACAAACAGGGAGTGATCCTGAATCATGAAAGGGCGGTTAATTTCCTGAATAATCCGCTGTGAGATCATGTGCACTTCATCAATGGTGGTATCCGCCAGTAAGGTCACGAATTCATCACCACCCAGGCGGGCCAACATGTCGATATCACGAATACACTGTTGCAGGCGTGATGTGGTTTTTTTCAACAGGGCATCGCCGATATGATGCCCCAAGGTATCATTAATATTTTTGAAGTTATCCAGGTCGATAAACAAGAGAGCGAATTGTGAACGTTTACGTTTACTTTGATTAATGGAAAGTTGCAAACGCTCAATCAACGTATTTCGATTCGGCAGTTTAGTGAGTTCGTCGTGAGTTGCCAAAAATTCTATTTTGCGTTGAATGTTTTTGATTTCGTTGATATTGCTAAAGGTAGCGACATAATTGGTGATGTCACCATTCCCATCGCGAACGGAATTTACGGTCAACCATTCGCGGTAGATTTCGCCACTTTTCTTCTTGTTGATGATTTCGCCCTGCCAATGGCCTTTTTGCAGAAGCGCATTCCAGAATTGTGAGAAATAGGTATCCGAGTGTTTACCCGAGGCAAGAATTCGAGGGTTCTTGCCGATCACTTCTTCCAATCGATAACCGCTGGTCTCGGTAAAGGCGTGATTAGCGGTTTGGATCTCTCCGGAAGCATTGGTAATTAAAATGGATTCACCTGCTCGGTCAAAGACTTTGCCAGCGAGGCTTAACTGTTCGTTGGCATGTCTTGCCTGGGTAATGTCATTAGCCTGAGTACAGATAAACTGTACTGCACCATCTCGATCAAAGATGGGAAAGCGAACACTTTGCAGTGTGAGCGTGCCTTTTTCAATGGCGATTTTATCGATGGATTCTGTGGGAGACAGATTTCGCATGACGTCGAGATCTTTATCCCGCAAGAACTTCGCGTTATCCGCGCCGAACAATTGTAAATCGGTTTTTCCGATAACATGATCGTTACTGAAACCGGTGACTTCTTCAAAGCGCATGTTGACGTATTCATAGCGCCCAGCCGTATCCTTCAAAGCTACCAAGGTAATAGAGTTATCCATAATCGACAGGAGCTGTTCCTGGCTGCGCGCAATTTGCTGCTGCGCTTTAATCAGCTCGGTGTTATCGATCATGGCGATCACGGTGCCTTGATGGTTCTTTTTAATATCGAGTATCGGCGCGATCTGCAGTTGTACAGATTGATTGGTTTCTGTATCAATTTTTAGGCTCTGGCGCTGACCGGAGCGCATGGCTTCCTGCATTTTACTCTGTGCCTGCAGGAAATAATTCGGCAGTTTTAATCTCTCCAGGGGTTCGTCGTAGAGTTCGCTGGACAAGTTGAAAAGCTGGTTTGCTTCTCGGTTGGCGCGTTTCAGTTTTGCGCTCTCATCGAAAACCAGAAGAGGGAGGCCAATGGTGTTGTAAACCCCTTCCAGTTCACTGTTAGCATCAGCCAGTTCCCGTGTTTTGCGGGAAATCTCTTCGTTAGATGTGACCAGTTCTTCGTTGGTGGCTTGCAGCTCTTCGTTAACGGCTTCCAGCTCTTCGTTGTTGGCTTGTAGCTCCTCATTGGTGGCTTGTATTTCTTCGTTGAGAGCTTGCATCTCTTCCGAAGAGGCGGCCATTTCTTCCGTCAAGCTTTGCAATTGCTCGCGAGCATTAATGAGTTCGCCAAAATCTAAATCGCGATCATGGGCTGCCGCAGCTTTTTCCGTGGTAGTCGCTTCAACTGGCGGTTTTTGAAAGGTTACCAGAAAAAAGTCGCCTTCTTTTTCAATCAATGGCGTAATGGTCAATCGCCATTGCTGGTCCTGATCTCTGGGAATGGCGCGGACGCCGCTCTGGGTTGGCTGCTGATTTTTTTTCGCTCGATTGATGGTCGAAATCAGTTCTGCCGCCAGCTCGGGAACAATCAAGCGCGAGACATTTAACTCGGTCGCGTTAGCGGGGAAGTTGAGCAGCGGGTAGGGGTTGCCGGCTGTAAAAAGAATGTTGTAAAACCCATCAATCAGTAAGGATGGGCCAGATTGGATGCGCAGTGCACGGTTAAACAGATCCTCATGAATGGTGGCATCGCTTTTCGGCCGTTTACTTTCGACAAAGTGATTGCGAATCACTTTGAGGTGATGAGGCCGTTGAGACGTTGCCTCGACAGCGAAAATTCGTGCCCGACGATTTACTGTCGCGAAAAGTTCGTTTTCAGAACCGATGGATTCCGACTTTCCTAAAAATAAATAGCCATCGTCCCTCAGGGCGTAGCGAAATACGTTCATCACTTTCGCTTGTAATTCGCTGTTGAAATAGATCAGCAGGTTGCGACAGGAAATCAAATCCAAATGGACGAAAGGCGTGTCTTTGGTGACATCCTGGACAGAGAAGGTCACGGCTTCGCGAATGCGCTTTGAGATGGAAAAATAGTTGTCTTTGTAGGTAAAGAATTTTTCTTTAAGAGAATCCGCCAAGGCTTCAAGAGCATGGCTTGGGTAACGGCCACGGCGGCCTTTCGCGAGTGCCGCTTCGTCAACGTCCGTCGCAAAAATCTGCATCTTTAAGGATTTGCCGGATTGCTCAATAACTTCGCTGAGCAAAATCGCTATGGAATAGGCTTCTTCGCCGGTTGCACAGCCGGCAACCCACATGCGAATTTCACCGTTTTCCTGTTTGCGATCGACGATGGTGGCGAATATATTGCGAAGGGCTTGGAAAGACTCTACGTCACGGAAAAAATCCGTTACGGAAATCAGAATTTCCCGCTTTAGTGTATGGACTTCATCCGAATTATCCCGAAGGTAAGACAGGTACTCTGTTTCGGTGTCAATCCTCAACGTGTTCATACGGCGTTGCAATCGACGTAAAATGGTCGATCGTTTGTAAGAGCTGAAATCAATTCGGGTTTCTTTTTGAATCAGCTCGTAGAGCTCGGCAATAAACTTCTCGCCATGGGAGGATTGTCCTTGTCCCGTCGGGCGAAACAGGCTGTTGGTCAGCTGACCGATTTCAGGCCCCATCTCGCTCGGCGGCATTGTGTTGCTTTCTTCCAAGGCTTGCATGGCGGCTTTTGGCATGCCTTCATATTTGGCGGAATTGGGGGACTGAATTAATACCGCGCCGCCGGCGGCACGAATGGCTTTTAATCCCAGTGCGCCATCACTGCCTGTGCCAGAGAGTATGACTCCGATACTGTGATCGCCAAATTCATTGGCGAGTGAATCCATCAGCAAATTAACCGATGGCTTCGGCGAAATATCAGCTGGCTGGGTGGAGAGAACGAAGTGTCCTTGCTCGAGAGTCACATGGACTTTAGGCGGAGCAATATAAATTATATCGGTCTTCGGTTGCATCCCATGCTCAGCTTCCTTGACCTCCAGCTCAGTTTCTCTGGCAAGAATTTCTACCAGGCGACTCTTATGGTTGGGAGACAAATGCTGGGCGACGACGTAAAAAACTTTGTTGTTGACAGGTAAGGCCGCCACCAATTGGCTGAGCGCTTCGATGCCACCAGCAGAGGAGCCAATGCCGACAGCGAAAGGACGGTTGGGGTCGTCTTCTGCAGCGGGGTTATAGGAAATCATGGTTCTATCTTTCCTTATCAGGCATAGCACTGGTGCCTGTCTTGTTGTATTTATGCATCCTTGCTGTTGCTGCCAAAAGCGCAAAACCTGTCTGAATTTTCTGACGGAAGTATTTTAGTGTTAATAAATCTCATCAGTACCTTGATCGTCAAGTGACAATTGTGATGATTCCAGGTGATTTTGCGGAACGCTCGCTTAATCCTTACTGTTTGTCGTGGAATTGCTGGACTGTTGTGGTGTAAAAGGCATCAGCGGATTGCTCGCAGCTTTTTGTTTACCTTCAACCGTTTCGGATTCGTTGTTAGATGTGTTCATGACCAGATATTTTGATGAAGATTAAAAAAACGAGCCAGCTTGTGCATCGGATGACTTCGATGCAAAACCTCAGAAAAACAAGGCGCCGTTATGATTAAACTCCTCATGTCAGCGCAGTGATAGTAATCATAAACTTTATGGGTAACAACCCAGATTGATATCTTCAGTTGTGATTGTTGCTGTTTTCGCTGACGTTCGTCCCACATTTTATGTTTACATCCTTCTGAAAGGTGAGCTGCGAAGGCGTTTAGCGACACAGGTGACGGTTTTTTAAGAATTGACCTTAAAATAAATGTGGATTAGTGCACATTTTCTACTTGGAAGTAGCGGTCCTGTCGACTATCGTTTGAAGAGTCTTTTTCTGGAAGAAATGAGTGCCAGTGGCAACCGGAAAGGTCTCGGCTTGCCTCCTTGTTTCTGCGAGTGGCGCCGTTGTTGTTTTTGGTGTTTTGGGTTGAATGTGATGCCGTCGATCATTGTCAGTTTAACGATTTCAGCGGAAGAATATCAGAAGCTGTATGCCGGAGTGGCGAATAATGTCTCCTGTCTTGCCAGTGACGGGCGTCGAGTGCAGTTTCCCGCGAGGATTTTACAACGCTATGTGACGCGTGCTGGCGTTAGCGGGCAGTTTCGGATCGAATTTGACGATCAGGGGAAATTCCAGGATATACACAGCCTGAGTTGAAGGTGTGTCTTTTAAACCGTTTTGTGGAATGTGATAGACGACAAATGATGGTCGGAGTGAGAGGATTTGAACCTCCGGCCCCTGCCTCCCGAAGCGCTCTTCTCCAATTTTCGCCAGATTTAAATCAAGTTCATATCTTATAAAAAACCTAATAAAACCAAAAATATAGAGGTTTTTTCTCTTTCTTTTCTCAGTCTTTGGTTTCATTGAAATTCGTTGAATTTCACCGTAATGTTGACCCAGTTGTTAACCCAGTTTGAGTTTTGACAGGGGTCGCATGGACCAGAGCAATCGAAGATTTATATTCACAGATCGGGCAATCCGCCTGCTTAAACCGGGACGTGAGCGAGTGGACTACCGTGACTTGGGTTGTCCAGGGCTCACTTTACGAGTGTCGCTTAGGGGGATCAAAACATGGCGATGGCAGTATCGTGGCGTTGACGGCAAGCACAAGCTGTTGACACTGGGCAAGTATCCAGAGCTGTCCCTGGCACAGGCCCGCCGTATGCTTGAAGAAGAAAAACAGCGCCTGGGCCAAAAACGGGCATTCGGTGCTGATCATTATGTCGAGTTAAAAACAGTTGGTGATTTGGCGCGCGACTTCTTCTCTCTCCTAAAAACAACGAGAAAGCGGCCAGAGGAAGCCTGGCAGATGATCGAAAAAGAGATTCTGCCAAAACTCGGGCGCTTACCCCTGAATCCGCCACCGCACCCTCCAGTCATCGGTGCCGTTATCAAACAGATTGTAGCTCGAGGCGCTCCGGTACATGCCGGGAAGGTTCTAAACCTCGTAAAGCAGATGTTTGAGTATGGCGTCGGATCTGGCCACCTTCCGCATAACCCTGCCTCATCATTGAAGGGGCCGGCGCTAGGCGTGCAAAAATTTACTTCCCGGGATCGATGGCTTAGGCGAGAGGAGATTGTTGCCTTCTGGCGAGTGCTTGATGAGGTCCCACGTGTCGATGATCGGACCAAGTTGGCGCTGAAATTATTACTTCTAACGGGGGTGCGTTCTCAGGAGCTGAGACTTGCAAAGTGGCCTGATGTCGATTTTGAGGCCTCGCGCTGGACAATTCCGGTGGCCAATCAGAAGTTGACGCTCTCTCAAGCTAAAACAGCGAAACCATTTGTCATTCCGTTGGCACCCTTCGCCAAAGAGCAGTTCTGTCACTTGAAGCAACTCAGCAACGGTTCAGACTGGGTGCTCTGCAGCGATTCGTCTGCAAGCGGACACTATGACGAAAAGGCTCTTGGTAAAGTCGTGAGGCGATTGTTCGAGAAAAAAATTTCTGATGCCGTGGGTAATAAAGTGCCTTTACTTGATGTCGCCAAATTCTCTCCCCATGACCTGCGTAGAACCATGCGATCCCATCTCGGCTCAACTCTCAATGTTGCCCCCCACATCGCGGAGTTGTGCCTCAATCACTCCCTGGGAACCATTATTCAAACCTATGACCGCGGCGACTACTTCGAGGAGCGAGCGCAGGCGATGACCCGCTGGGCGGAGTATGTTTCGCTTGCTGTGCGGCCGCAAGCGAATGTCACTTACATCGAGCGGACGCCGGTATGAAAAAAAAGACGATACGTAGAGCAATACCTTCTAAAGGAGATCGACCTAATAAACAGGGTTTGCTGAGTTATGTGGAATATGAGCCTGAATCAATTGAAGACTTTAAATCCATTGTTGGTGAATTCGCGACCAGTACCGACGCAAGGCTACGCGCGATTAAAGAATATGGGGAATTGTATCTTGCCGAGCATGGCCTAAGTAGATCAGGAAAATTTGATAAAGGATCCCCCGAGTATCTCGCTAAACGCGCGGCGGATTTCGCAAAAGTTGCTCTTAATGGGAAAAATTCTGTAGATGTTCGCATGGGGCACGCAATGGACGCAGCCACCCTTTATAACCAATTTCTTTTTACATTGGGTATAGAGGCGGCTGCAATCAGAGGAATCGCTGTCGAAAAAAGTAGACCAAGGAAAAAGAGCAAGCTCTGGGCTCAGAATCTGGCTGAGGCTGTAGCTACTAAATTTCCTAACGATTCGTTTTCAATGATCTGGATGAAATTGGGGAACTTTGTAGAGGGTAAGGAGTTTGCAGGATATCAACTAGAAGTTGTATACGAAGAAAATAATCCTCAAAAGGGCGAAATTTGGGCGGATTCGGATCAAACCGGAAAACATGAAAAATTGACTCGCGGCTCCTTTAGAGTTCAGTACTTCAAAAAATTTTCGAAAAAATTGTAAGTTTGGGCGGATTCTTACAAGCACCGATTTAGCATCATGTCTCAGAACCATTCAATAGAAGCCAAGGATTTTCTTGAACTTTTGAGGCATGTATGAAAAAGAATAGTCAGCAACGCCCCCAATTTCTGACGGCGGAAGAAGATGTCCGTAAGGAATTCGGAAATCAAAGTAAAACAACATGGTGGCGGCACAAAAGGGATGGCCGGGTCCCGCCTCCAGATTACGTTATCAATGGCAAAAACTTCTATTCAATTGAAGCTAGGGAAAGAGTGCTTCAAGCGATAGCTGCTTTTCGTGTTGATCCACAGGAGAACGATAAAATCCCTTCAAAACGGAGCGTGGGAGGAGATAAACAATGACTTCCTCTACGAAACTAACGCCGGACGAGTTGAGAAAGCTTCCAATGGCTGAGCTTACTTCACTAGCAAAATTACATCTTAGAGGTTGGGAGCGCGCCGATCCGGTGGCGTTAGTCCAAGAACTGACCCGTCGTCTCACAGAGGCAGAGCAAAACTTAATTCTTCAGCTCGTTTTGATGCAAACACAAAAGCCTGTAGACCAGTTCGACTCACGATTGCCATTCGGGCATTAAAAATGCCGCCCGAGGGCGGCCAATCTTAGAGTATTTGCAACCATGAATTATGACTCTCACGGCGGGGGCGATCAATACGCTTCCCAAGCCGAGGTGCGAGCTCGTGTCTCGGAAATCTGTAAGCTTATCAAATCGCCTCAAGCACAACGCTTGTTACTGTACCTGTCCGCGCACCCGGACAGTTCAACGGTAGAAATAGAGCGCGAATGTGCCATAAACAACATCTCACACGTTGCAAGAAAAGTACGGCCATTTCTCAATCAAGTAGGCCTTGATGTGAGTTGTTACTTACCAAAGAAAAAGCTCAAAAACCGGTTTGGCGAGAAGACTCAGATGCATCTCTGGCGGCTTGAGAGCCTACCCTTTGAGGCTGGAGGGATTAGGCGTGGACGATGAAAAGGGAGAGAGCTCGAACTCGAGTAGCCCTGTATTCTGGGCTATGAAACAAAATCTCAATAACCCGACAGAGAAGTTAATTCTTATCTTGCTCGCGAACTTTGTTCAGGCTAATGGTTCGCAGTATAGAATTTATCCGTCTAGGCAATGGCTTGCAATAAATGCGAGTTGTAGCGTGCAATCCGTCCAACGAGCATTGAACAGTCTAAAAAATCAAGGGTACATCTCATGGTATCGGACAGATCGTTCGAGCTGCTATTCAGTAAATATTGAAAAAGGAAAGTTGCAGCGATTTCTGAAGGTAAGGGAGGCTCATCGAGTGATAGGCCAATCTGACCCTTCACCGGACGTGAAGTACCAATCTGGCCCTTCAGCCGAAACTCCAGATTTTTTTGCCCCTACGAGCAAATCCAATTTGATCTTAGAGAAGTCCCAATCTGATCCGTACCTGAGCCAATCTGACACTGGAGCTGAGCCAAATTGGGCTATGACATGTGCCAATTTGGCTCACAATAACCCTATATATAACCCAAGTTATGACCCTAAATATTTCCCTAACGAGGACCCAATAGGTAGAAATTCTTCAAACATTACAGAGCATGAAGAAAAAAAAGATAGCCAACAAATTGTTTTACAGGATGAAAGCTCCTCGGTTGATGAGGCTGTTGTCCAGTCTTTAACAAGTCAGTTATTAAGTCTTTCCGCTTCGGCAGGTCAGGACATGCGAGAGTTGGATGAGTCCAGCTGGGGTGAAAGCGTTCGTAGTTTGTTGGAAGTCACCGGTTATACCCCTGAGCATATAGAGAGCATTTGGCTATGGCTCCACTTCTCTGAAAGCGACATCGCTGCTCGCCATAAAAACGATGTGCGCCACCCAAGGGATCTATTGACTAAAAATCTGGGCAGTCAACCGATTTATCAATTTTTTGATTTTGCTTGTGGAATGGAGACTGAAAATGAATGCCAGGCAAAATAATCGCTACAGTATTTTTCTGTGTCCGGAATGCTCTACAAAACGGTTTGCAACTTATAACGGGTCCGAAGCTTACTACTGTCCCCACGAAGGTACGTTGATGGTGGTTGATCCAATAACGGGCCGGTGTATTGGTTGGAATGATGTCGCGGTCGAGGAGATTGAAGACATTTTACAGGGGCTCACCGTGACCGCTCTGGTTATGGTTGAGATGGCGAAGAAAAAACAGATGCAACAAAAAAATTGAAAAATGAGTGGGCGCTTCCCTATAATTTGAATGTCCGGTTGATACCCGGGTGTTTTCCAATTTGCTCCTCTCGTCGGTTGATACCCGGCGTCTTTGTCCCTGATACGGCTAGGAAGCGATAGGACCTAAGCGTTTTTTTAACTCGCTTGTTTCCGTTCGCCTGGCTGACGGCTTCAAGCTTAAAAAGGGACCAATTCCTATGATAGAAAACCTGCAAGACTGGCTTGATCGGGACTTTCCTGATCTGGAACGCCGATACCGGGAAGTTGAGGGCGCACTCGACATCAATCGAGTCACCGCGCTTAAACGATCGTCACCCCTGGCGGTTGAACGATTCCAGAAAGACACCAAGACCCTTGAGGCCATTCTCACTACTGAAAACCCAGTTAGCCGGGGATCGTGGACCGAAGTATTGTCTCTAGAGGAGGAGGGCGTTGATCTGTCACGTACAGTGAATGGCCTGCCGCTTCTCTTCAATCACGATCCAAACACCCCCATCGGCACAGTAGACAATGTCAGAGTGTTCGGCGGTGTTCTACGCGGGCGCTTAAAGTTTGGTAATTCCCAGCGGGCTCGAGACATTGCGAAGGACATTGAAGAGGGGCACGCTCTCAGTATGTCGATTGGCTATCGAATCAAAAAAATCGAAGAAGCCCACCCTGAACACACCGAAGAAGAAGTGTACCGAGTGACGCAATGGGAGCTGTATGAGGCGTCTGTGGTGCCGATTCCTGCGGATCCTGCAGCAACCATTCAGAGAAACCTCACTCGATCGCTGATGGCGGGTGAATTACCCCGTACTCCCGTAGAGATAGAGCGGTTTGTCCGCTGGAATGAGCTCCGGCACATCTATGAGAAGTACCACAAGGGCAGTGAAAACAGTCTTGAAGACTATCAGCTGCATCACTTGGAAAATCTGGACAACCAATTGCTTAAGGCGATTAACGATGGCACCGATTCGTCTCGCCAAGCCTACTTTACGGATGTACTTAATATGCGCAATTTACAAAGCGAACCTCGAATTGAATCCCCCCATACACCAGCCGCTGCGCCTGCAGATTTCCGTCAACCTGGCAGTCGATATGATTCAGTGGCGGATAGATACAGCCTGCAACGCGCCATTGCGGCGTCTATTGACCCCTCACACGCACGTCATGCCGGTTTGGAATTTGAAATTGCTGACGACGTTCGCCGTAGGCGTGGCAACCGGCACTTTGATGGCATCGCCATTCCTTCGGAAATGCTTTTCCGCGACGTGTCTAAAGCAGGAAGTGGTGGCAATCTGATTGGAACCGATCACCTGGGCGGTCAATTCATTACCACCCTACGGGAAATGCTTCTACTTGGTCGACTAGGTGCGCGCATCATGCCCGGTTTACAAGGTGACATTGCCATTCCACGGCAGACCGCGGATGTTACCGCAGAGTGGATTGGGGGGGATGGTAGTGACGAGGTTACTGAGAGTGATCCTGCGTTTGACCAAGTGACCTTGTCGCCTCATACGGTTGGTGCTGCGTCAACGTTTAGTCGAAAGACGCTTCTACAGTCAGATCCCAATATTGAAATGCTTATTCGACAGTCAATCATTGGTAGTTTGTCTCGAGCTATCGACGGCGTGTCCGTAAGCGGCGATGGGGCGGGAAATCGCCCTACGGGCATCCTTAACACTCCGGGTATTGGCAGTACTACCTACAGTGGCGCCCCGAGCTTTGGTGATGTGGTGGACCTGGAGGGCTCTCTGTCGTCTGCAGATGCAGATCTGGGCTCGTTGGCCTATGCCTGCCCGGCTCTACTGGCTTCAACGCTCAAGCAGACGGAAACCGTTGCTACCACTGGACAGATGATCTGGTCAGAGGGTAGGAAGCAAGGTGAAGGGCGGATGAATGGACACAAGGCGTTAACCTCCAATCTCATTCCAGCAGGGTATCTATTATTCGGGAATTGGGTGGATCTGATTATTGGTTTATGGAGCGGTATCGACTTGGTTGTTGACCCTTACACCAACGCAAAATCAGGCAGTGTCACTGTTGTCGCTTTTCAGGACTGTGATGTGGCTGTTCGTCATCCGGAAAGCTTCGCAGAGATACATTCAGCATAAACGGGTCCTTCCGGGGGCTTCATACCGAGGGTATGTCGCACCCCGGGCTATTCCTAGTCATCAAGTTTTTCTAAGGTTCAACAACAACATGCCACGAAAATTTAACGAGTTAAGTCAGCAGGAGTTGGCGGACCTTTTTGACGTAGACCGTACCACAATCAGAAATTGGCAGCATGCAGGAATGCCCTACCAAAAGCCAGAAAGATCAGGCTGTAAAGCGAGCTACTCCGCCTTAATTTCTTTACATTGGTACGCTGGAAATGAGCTAGCAAAAAAGCTTTCGATTGATCTAATTCCAGTTCAGAAAGTACTACTTTCATTCATGAGTGCAATGGAGGGGAAAAAGGTTTCCGACACCGACTTGCAAAAGGTTAGAGTTGCATTTAGCTATGTTGGAGTGACTGATTCTAAGACAATATTTGCAGCCTATGGATACGCAAATGCAATACTTGCGTCGCTAAGACAAAGGTTAAATTAGTTTCTACAAATATTATTGGTTTTTAAGTCTACTCCTTGCGGAATCAAGGCTGTGTTTACTACAGAAGTATTTAGTCACTTCATCATTTAATAGAGATACTAGTGCGTAAGGCGCTATCAACTCGGAAAATTCACTTCGGTAGTATCGCGTCAAGGCAGTGACTTCTAGTCCATTATTTTCCGAAATGGTTTCGTATTCGACTAGATTTTTTTTAAGCAATAGTAGAGAGTTTTCAAGGTTTTCGAAAAGGAACCTCGTCTGCGTATAAACTCTTTTGTATTCGGAAATTATGTCAGGATATGCAGTAAGCCCCGTATCTAAATCATTGTTGCCTGATACAGCTTTCCGAATGGAGTTATCTTTTCGTTTTGACATTTCAGTAATTGGAGTGTCAATGATTTCATCAACTCTTCTAATGATACTTTCGATTACTCTATTTGAGTCATTTCTTTTCTGTTCAGCAATAAGTAAAGAGATTTGCTCATTTTGATTCTTTTCCGAGCGTCTTAAGTCAGCAATTTGAATAGTTATAGAGGTCAAAAGAGCGACGAAGGCGGTAAAACTAATAATTGGTGTGAGTATGCCATTATAAACTGATGCGAAATCGACCCAGCTTTCTAGCGCTTTTATATCGCCTGACGGTTTGAAACTCTCCCACATCAATAACCCTAAAACTAGTACGGGAAAGGTTAATAAAACCAAATAGAGTCGTTCTGGTCGGATTGGCTTTCTAGGTTCCATATGATGGTAAATTGGCCTTTTTTTTAATGCCGGCTTTTCCGAGAATACGCTTTGTGAGCAGACTGGTAAAATTGCTTTCGTTTATCCAAAATTCGGAGCCTCCAATCAGCCAAAGATTCTATATTGAGCTCTATGTTTGAACGCTTAGCGTAACGAAAGAACTCTGATAATAGTACTCCGTAGTCGCGTAAAAGCTCTTGCTGCTTGTCGAACCCCAAAAGTAGTAATTTCCCCTCAGATTCACTCATTCCTTTAAACAACTGGAAAACTTCGCTTCTTGATTCTTGTATCTTTGTATCTAGGTAGTCTGTATTTTGTTGATTGGTTCCTAGCCAGTCGGTCAGATAGGACCAATATTTTAATACGCTATGAGTGACAGCCTCTATCTCTCCGGTAATCTGTTCAATGATAAGGCGTTCATTGGCTAGGTAGTCTTTCTCTAGAGATTTGTCGTGGTTGTATTTGGATAGAAATGCTGCACTCAGTGCTGTGATGGTAGCACCAAGCCCAATTTTGACGGCAGTATCAACAACCTCTATCCATGAACTCGCCATAGATAACTTCCTGTACAGAAAAAACCAGATCTCTATCTGTAGTCGCCTAGTGCCATTAGATAATGCTATCTATAACTCTACTCAGCTTGTTGACCCAATTGTCGACCCAGTTCGGTTTCTAGTGGTCTTGTTAAAGTGAAAAATCTTGCAAGGTATTGTTTTTATTGGTCGGAGTGAGAGGATTTGAACCTCCGGCCCCTGCCTCCCGAAGACAGTGCTCTACCAAGCTGAGCTACACTCCGAATCCCGCTGGGCGCGTAATATAGCAAGCCTTAATATGTCTCTCAAGCAGCTTCCGAAGGGCGGTATCGGGAAGGTGAAACTCAATAAAAAGCATTGCCATGTCAGCCGGACGGCGTTAGCTTTTGACCCATGAATATTCGGCGTACTTGAGCTGTCTAGCCAGCACACTGTTTATTCATAAAGCGAACAACAACAATAATCAATGGGAGTGTTTTATGTTACGCGTCACTGTGGTTTATCCCGCAACGGAAGGCAGTCATTTCGATACGTCTTACTATCTGGAATCGCATATTCCTATGGTGCAAGAACTCTTTGGCAGCCTGCTGCAAAAAGTGGAAATCGATACTGCCGTTGAGGCGCAAGCGGGGGAACCTTCGCAGCCTTTTCTGGCGTTGTGTCATTTGTGTTTTTCTTCAATGGCAGATTATCAGGCTGCGTTTGGGCCAAATATCGACGCCATCGTGAACGACGTGCCAAATTATACAAACGTCGCTCCGACGATTCAGGTCAGTGAAATCGTTCGTAGTTAGCGCTCGCTAGGTTACCGCCAAATCATTAATGCGATGGCCAATATTAGCCCTCCCAACGGCACCACGACAGTGAGTGCCGCAACGGGCCAATAGGCTCGCTGATGGCTCTCGCCACAAATGGCGCGAATGGTGGTAACGATGTAACCGTTGTGGGGTAAAGAATCCAGAGCCCCTGACGCAATCGACGATATTCGGTGTAAGTTTTCCGGGTTGACGCCTAGCGCGGTGTAGTGGGGGGCCAGTACAGGTAGCGCAATAGACAGTCCTCCAGAGGCAGATCCCGTTAAGCCGGCAATGGCGGTAACAGCGACCGCTGCACCGATAAGTTCGTTGCCAGGAATGGCTGTCATGGCTTCTACGGCCAAGGTAAATGCGGGCGTCGCCTTGGCCACAGTACCAAAGCCAACGACGGCTGAGGTATTCCCAATGGCGATCAAGGCGCCGGTGGTGCCTTCATTAACTGCGCCGCTGAGGTTTAGAAAGTACCGGAAATTCAGGATGAGTATACTCAGGCAGCCGCACAGCAGTGCCAGCAATAAAGCGTATTGCTGGAAGCGTTCATGAAAGGCAAAGGAAACGGCCAGTACGACCAGTAATGGCACCAGACCCGTTATTGGGTGAGGATAGCGTCGCTCTGTCGTTTCCGGATCGCGACTGTATGCCTGAAAATGTTCGCCTCTTGCGACGGCCTTTTTGATCATGATGGAAAGCCACCAAAATCCTGCCAGGGCCATGACGACAGCGACAATCAAGCTGACGCCCCAAGCCGCATACGGAGTCGTATGCAGATATTTTATGGGGATCCAGTTTTGGATTTCCGGCGAACCGGCGGAGGTCATGGTAAAGGTCACTGACCCGAAGCATAGGGCGGCAGGAATAAAGCGGCGAGGGAGATTAGCATCGCGAAAGAGACCGAGCGCCATAGGGTAAACGGAGAAGGCTACAATGAAGACACTCACGCCCCCGTAGGTCAACACGGCGCAGGCCAGTACAACGGCAAGTACCGCATGTTGCATACCGAGTCGGTTTACGATGGCACGGGCGAGCGCATCGGCGCTGCCGGTGTCTTCCATAAATTTACCAAACAGACTTCCTAGCAGAAACATCGGAAACCAAGCACTGACAAAGCTGGCGAATCCATCCATATACGTGGTTACCATGGATTGTTCCGCTGAGCTGGAAAGCACAGGCAGGCTGCTCGATAGGCTGATGACCAGCGCGCATAAAGGTGCCGCGATGAAGAGATTCCAACCTCGTAAAGCCAGCAGCGTCAGCAGGATAAGCCCGCCTAAGAGTCCGATCATACTGATCATAGTCTGTCCTGTTTTATATCGTTATTAGCCCGCCATTGTAGTAACTCGACCTTAGGGCGTCAGCATTTGCTGAAACTCTGTCGCGTTGGGCCTCAATTGTTGTCGCTGCGTACCACTGATGCAATTTCCTACATCAAGTAACTGGCTAAAAAGGTAGTGTGAAGATGGCGATCGTCGGTCATGAAAAATTAAATGAGGTTTTGGATTAATGTTGGATAAATGGTTTTCCAAAGAGTCTCTGCAATGGTTGCTGGAGAAGGATCTGTGGATGCAGATCGGTATAGGTGCGGCCATAACGCTGGTCTTATATTGGATATTATTGGGCGTTATCGGTTTTGCCACCCGACGGTTGAAATCGTGGAAATCTGCTGAGCGTTCAAAGTTCTTCGGTGTTGCCGTAGAGATGCTCGGGCGCACCAATCACCTGTTGCTGTTTATTTTTTCCATGCTGATCAGTGTGAAATTTGTGGAGTTGCCGGAAGGTTGGCGCAGCGCTATCTCTCACGGCTGGTTTATCGCGCTCGCGCTGCAGGTCGCCCTGTGGGTCGATGGGGGCATTCGCCTTTGGTTGAACGGACTGTTGACCGATACCAAGACCATTCGCAATCCAGTAACAGCCACGATTGTAGGCATTATGCTGCGAATTTTGGTTTGGGCCATGATGCTGTTGTCGATATTGGCGAACATGGGAGTCAATATTTCGGCGCTGGTCGCGAGTTTGGGCGTGGGCGGTATCGCCGTAGCGCTCGCGGTACAAACCCTATTGAGCGACCTTTTTGCCTCTCTATCGATTGGCTTTGATAAACCGTTTGAGATTGGTGACTTCGTCGTTTTCAATGACATTGCCGGCACGATTGAGCACATCGGATTGCGTACTACTCGAATTCGTAGTCTGAGCGGTGAGCAGGTCGTTTTGGCGAACAACATTCTTTTGCAGCAAACCATTCACAATTACAAACGAATGAACGAACGCCGAATTGTGTTTAAGTTTGGAGTCACTTACTCAACCCCTCGGAAAAAGGTCGCGCAAATTGGCAACACGGTAAAATCAGTGATCGAATCACTGGACCATGTGAGATTTGACCGAGCGCATTTCTTCGCGTTTGACGATTATCAGCTGACCTTCGAAGTCGTCTATTTCGTGACTCAATCCGACTATCTTCTCTACATGGATGTGCAGCAGAACATTAACCTTGCGCTGATGGAAGCGTTCGAAAAAGACAACATTGAGTTTGCTTTCCCCACCCAAAGCGTCGAATTTATCGGCGGTCAGCTGCCAGAGTTACGTGTGGCGGGATTACCTACAAACGCCAGTTGAGGTTTATGCCGGAGGCGCCTCCGGCACGCTTCTCTACCGGCGGCAAAATCAAACACTGCCGAATGTAAAACATCTCTAGCCGTTCTCGCTGCACTCAATCTTGTCTGACAGTGCTTTTTCTGGTCTGTCTGTGCATCTCTACAAGGCTGTCAGTGCATGGCCAAAAAAGTTGGTAATTCTTTGAAAAATAGGCATAAAATAATTTTAGATGCCCGATTCGAAGCGCTTGAAGTTACCGGTTGATGAGTATCGGCTGAGGCCACATTGGCGATTTCATTAGGTGATCTGAATGCCTTTACAACACCGCTGAATAATAACAGTAAAGAATGGTGCTCTATGGAAAGACGTCGATTAATACAAGCAGGTTTGGGGGCGATATTGTTCGCTCCTGGTCTTGCGTTGTCAGCTTCCACTAACCCAAAGCCTCGTCGGGAAAAACGGATTTTTTATTACGACCCGCGTTTTTTCGATCCTTCTCCGTTCATGGCGACGTCTTTATTTCCCCTGCATTTTATCTCTGTAGGCAGTGATGTAACGCCCCTGTGGCGAGGCGGTTTACAGGATTCTTCCTCTCAACAATCACTGATGATGCAAGGTGTAACGACAGAGTCCTTTCATTTTTGTCTGACGCAACTGCTACAGCCTGTTGTCGTTTCACAAGGTGATGTTCACCGCTTGAATCCTGATACGGTGGCATGGACGATTGCTACCGATCCGTCTTGGCGAACTGGATGGAGAGTGTGATATGGCAAATGATTCATTGAACGATGCATTAACTCGGATGGCGCGAGTCGTTGGCGCCGATTGGGTATTTACAGCAAATAACGACCTTGCCAGCTATCGAGATCCCTACACCATATCGAATAACAATGAGGACTATAAAGCCTACGCCGCCGTTGCACCTGAAAATGCGCAGCAGGTACAGGAGGTCGTGCGAATCGCGAATGACTTTGGCGTTTCGCTTTGGCCGGTCTCTCGGGGTAAGAATTTTGCTTACGGTGGTGCTGCCCCGGTGATGACGGGAGCCATTGTGCTCGATATGAATCGAATGAATAAGATTATCGAGGTCAATGAAGAGTTCGGTTATGCCTTGTTAGAGCCAGGTGTTAGTTATTTTCAGCTCTATGATTATTTGCAGGAAAGGGGGCTGAAGCTCTGGTTGGATGTACCGGACCCCGGTTGGGGAAGTGTGGTGGGAAATGCCTTGGACCATGGTGTTGGTTATACCCCTTACGGAGATCATTTTGCGATGCAATGCGGCATGGAGGTCGTACTGGGAAACGGTGAGTTGGTGCGCACGGGCATGGGGGCCATGCCCGGTAACAATACGTGGCAGTTGTTCAAGTACGGGTTCGGGCCTTACGTTGACGGCATTTTCTCTCAGTCAAATTTTGGCGTTGTTACCAAAATGGGCATTTGGTTAATGCCTGAGCCCGCCGGATATCGCCCTTATATGATTACCTTTGATAAAGAGGACGATATTGAGCTTGCTGTAGAGCGAGTTAGACCCTTGAAAGTCTCTGGCGTCATTCAAAATGGTGCGACAATTCGTAACTTGATTCTCGATGCGGCCATCACGACAACCCGTAATCAATGGTACAAGGGCAAGGGGCGACTGCCCGATTCAGTGAAACAAAAAATGAAGTCTGAGTTGCAAATGGGGAGTTGGAACTTCTGCGGCGCTCTTTATGGCCCCCCGGCGGTAACGGATGCTCTGTGGTCGGCGATTCATGACGCGTTTGCCTCTATCCCCGGAGTTAAGTTTTATTTTCCAGAGGATAGAAAAAACGAGTTCGACATACTTTTGCACCGGGCTGAAACAATGAAGGGCGTTCCTAAGTTGACGGAATTCAATTTCCTGAATTGGACTGGAGGTGGTGGCCATGTTGGGTTTTCACCGGTATCTCCGATTCTGGGCGCCGATGCTTTGAAGCAATTCCATATGGTTCGCGATCGCTTATCGGACTACGATTTTGATTATCTTGGTTTGATGGCCATAGGTTATCGAGAACTGCATCATGTGACGACGATTGTTTACGATAAAAACAACCCGGAAGAGCGGCAGCGTTTGGACGACGTGTTCAATCTCCTGGTGGATGACGCCGCCAGAGATGGCTACGGTGAATACCGTACACACATCAAATATATGGATCGTATCGCGAATACGTACAATTGGAATGACAATGCACTGCTGAAAATGAATCAAGCACTCAAAGATGCTCTTG
Organism: Pseudomaricurvus sp. ABR4_320; assembly: GCF_056159445.1. Taxonomy (NCBI): domain Bacteria; kingdom Pseudomonadati; phylum Pseudomonadota; class Gammaproteobacteria; order Cellvibrionales; family Cellvibrionaceae; genus Pseudomaricurvus; species Pseudomaricurvus sp. ABR4_320. The sequence goes on from NZ_JBSWVF010000004.1 coordinate 373,178, forward strand.
ATCCTAACGGGGTTCTGGCGCCGGGGAAATCGGGCATTTGGCCGAAGCACTTGCGGGAGGCGTCGAAATGATTTTCAAGCGAAATTGGCTTTTCCTGACCTGTTTTCTTGGTTTTTCTATGCCCATCAGTTGTCTGGCGACAGGCCGAACCGGGGAGGACATCTTCAAGTCGCATTGCGCGGCCTGTCATGCACCCGGACTGGAGCATTCGGGTACATTTCAATTAACGGCAACGCGAGGTCGTGAATTAGCGATACTTCTCGAGCGCAAAGATCTGACGGCAGATTATGTCAAATACATTGTCCGCCATGGGCTTAATGCGATGCCGGCGATCACGCCCACGATTGTAACGACAAATGAGCTCGACAGGCTTGCGCATTTTCTTGTATCAGAAAAAAATGATTAAGCCATTAAAACTCCCTCGCCGTGTCGAGTGTATTTTTGTTACTCATCCATCGAAATGAATACGCATCGGCGCAAACCATCGGCAGCAGGGATGCTGCATCGAGCCTAGTCGGGCACATTGACGGCGCTTTTGTTAATCCGGCCATTCATTAAACGGATTCGGTTGTAAAGTGATTCATGTTAACTGAGACAATTTCTCTGTCTTAAGCGTGTCGTTGGTCAACGCGGTGTTATATTTTCGCCCGCTATTTCCGTGTCTTTTGCCTCTGCAATCGTCAACGCTGATATCATAGCCCCAGCAAGTCTCTCGATAGATGATTTACGTGTGAAGGTCTAAAGGCATTCTTTCTTTAGTCAATTTAGGCATTTGAGTAGCGGATTTGGCGCATAAGTCACGAAGCCAGCTCTCACCCGAACCAGACCGTTCGTTTCGTTCGATTCACAGCTTTTGTCAAAACCGCCCGATTTCGTTGTTTTCTGCAATTCCCGTAAATGGCAGTTTTTAGGTGTCCCACCAACTGTCTCGAACGTGAGGGTAGGGGGCGTGCGTAACCTGGCTGTCGCGGTTTTTGTTGCCGTTATTCTGCGAGTTCCATTACTTTTAGGGCACAGGTATGATCATATGTGAGTGATTGTCAGCAGCCTGTCTGTGGCACTACTATGCATTGGGGTCATACCGGGAGACAGTAATTACGGCTTGTTTTTGAACACATTTTAACGACAAACCATGACTGTTTACGTTTTGGCGCGAATATAATTTCTGGTGCGAGATCTATTGCGCGCCAACTCTGTCAATAAATAATAATTTGTGAAAGGAGTCACCGTAAGAATGCATCCTTCGCGCGGGTCTAATAACGACAACCGCATGTTCAAATTGCTCAGAAGTTCTTTTTGATTGGCGTGTTAATCATGCAATTCAATCGGAATAACCATATACTCTGTGCAGTGATTTCTTATCCTTGTTGGCTGGGGTTGTGGCATGAGCCCTGTCAACCGTGGCGAGTGCCCAATAGTTTATGATGTCTCAGAGCCTTGGGGTGCGGTATTTTCGTCTGTCGATAATCCTGTTGCTGAGCTTGTATGGTCCCTTGGTACACAGCGACGCATTATTGATTAAGAACGCCAGTGTCCCCGAACAGAGTTTGACACGGTCCAGTCTGCTTCGAATTTACGCGATGCAGATGAAGGTTTGGTCTGATGGAACGCCCGTCAAAGTCTTTCGTCTGCCGGCTGATGACCCAATTCACAGGGAGTTTGTGATTCGTTATTTGCGTTTGAATCCCTATCGAATCGATCGTATGTGGAATCGATTGATATTCAGCGGTACGGGTACGCCACCTGAACAGGTTCTTACCAACGAGGCAATGATCGAGGCGGTATCTTCAACGCCTGGGGCGATAGGCTATATCGATGTGAATATGGCGCCGATGGTCAATGCCTCAATGTTGCTGGGTACGCAGCAATGAAACGACACGCCGCCATAATGTGCTTGCCCCTGGCCGTCGGTTTCGTTGCGGATTCTCGTGCCAGTGATTGGCAGTTTCATGGCTTTTTAAGCCAGACAGCGGTTATGTCCGAGGATAATCCATTCTTTACAAAAGAGGCTGGCACCAGTCTGGACTTCCGCGAAGCGGCCATCAATGCAAGCTGGCAAGTCAATGATCGTATGCGTTTTGCTGGGCAGCTGCTTTCCCGTAAAGCCGGTTTTCTGGAAGACGGTGATCCGGAAATCGATTTTTTACTTCTGGATGCCACATTGTGGGCGGAAGAATACCACCATTTAGGCGCTCGGCTGGGGCGAGTGAAAAACCCATATGGACTCTACAACGCCACGCGGGACGTTCCTCACGCCAGGCCAGGAGTGTTTGTCCCCCAGTCCATTTATTTTGAAACCTACCGAGATGCTCTGCTTTCGCTGGATGGCGTCGACCTTTATTTGTCTTCGGCTAGTGCGTTTGGTGATTTTTCTTTTGATGTCTTCGCTGGAAAGACGGAGATGGAAACGAGTGCCGCTGAATATCAACTGTTTCAAAAGGATATCCCGGGTCAGTTTGATGACGTGGATGTGCTTGGTCTGCGGGCTGAATTGCACCCTGGCGCCTTGGATGAACTCGCACTGGCGGTTACGGTCGTAGATATTTCCATGGCGCTTGAAGATGCACAGCAACTATCACCCTTCGACATTTATCAGGGTGCGTTGCGGTTAGCGCAAAATCCTAGGGCATTTTCGGACTATATCACGGGAATTGAAATAGACTCTATTCTCGATTTGTACTCGGCTCAGTATGTCAGCGGCCCCTGGACACTGACCGGAGAATTTTTGCGTATCCACACAGATACCAATATCGACATCCTCTCGCAGCAGACCAGTCGGCGCCACAACATATCGACAGCCTACTACCTACAGGCAGAGTGGATGGCAACAGATTCCATCAGTGTGTACTCTCGCTACGAAGCTTTCTATTTTGACAAAGACGATAAAGATGGCAGCGAGTTCTCCGAGCGAACGGGTGCCAGTCCCATAACACAGTATGGTGAGGCGGTTACGGCGGGAGCCAGGTGGTATTTAAACAACCATTTTTCGGCAACACTGGAGTACAGTCACAATAAAGGGGTGGCTTTTTTAACCGGTCAGGAGGTCGAGGACTACGGTGATTTTGAAGAGAATTGGGATCTGCTTATGCTGCAATTTTCGTTTCATTTTTAAGCTAAGAGAATAGCGTGTATATCAGTGTAAAATGGAAAGCGGTCATCTTTATCAGCGTCGTTGTGTTGGCGACCACGGCGTTGTGGACCTGGCAGATTGTGGTCGAGCAGCTCAGCAATTTTGAAAATAAATTACGTCAGGATCACTCTATGCAGGGGGCTCTGCTGTCAGAGATTCTCGATGATAATTTTGTACAGCTATCACAATTCGCTCAACTCATTTCTGCGAGGCAGGTTATCGCTGAAAGTCTCGACACGGATCCTGGGCGGGCGGTGCTCAAAGAGTCGCTCGAAAGGGACTGGTTGTCTTACAGTATCAATCTCGGATTTGATTATCTCGGCGTGTTTGATGGGGGATTAAACAGTATTGCTGAAATTGCATCGCCGGAGCTTCTTAATGAAGAGCACTTTCATTCTGCACTGGCGCAAGAGCTGAAGGAAAGCTCTCAGAAAAACCAGCCCAGAAACTTAATTTTCTGCAGTCGAACGTGCATGCAGGTGGTGTTAGAACCCTTTATTAATGATCAGGGGCGTCTGGGCACTCTTGCGTTAGCGCAAAATATGGCGGATGTGGTTCGCGGTTTTTATGAATTTACTGGGTCAGAGCTTGGCATTTTGATCGAAAAAAATCCTGCGACGGAGAATCAGAAAAGCAGCCGCTATCTCGATGCTTGGTCGATGCAAGCTTGGGCTGTCAGTCATTTTAAAACAACATTTCCTGTCATTCGCGAGTTTGCTGATCATTATGCTGGTATCGCCAACGACGACTTTTCTCTGATCGATATTGAAGGGCGCCGATATTTGGTAAAAGAACTGCCGTATGGCAACCTTCAGAGGTTGGGTATGCCAATTCGTTTTGCCTCGGTTATGGACAAAACCGAAGAGTATCAGGTCATGCGGAACAATATCGAGCGCGGCATACTTGCCGGCTTTTTTGGATGGTTGTGCGCTGAAGCCATTTTACTGCTGGTTGTCTCTCGCGAAATGCGACGCTTATCCAATGTCGTGGATGCGCTTTATCTTTTACCTCAGCAGCAGTTTAAAAAAGCGATAGAGAGAGTGAGTAGCCGGCGCAAAGTGTTTCGAGACGAGCTGACGAATCTGGAGGAAAGTACACGAGAAGTCGCTACCGAATTGGATGCGTTACACCGAGAGATCAGCGTTAAAAACGAATCGTTAAAACAGCAAGTGGATGCCTTGACGCGCTCTCGAGGGTTTTTGACTCGTTTGTTTGATAATTCCCAGATTTTTATTATCACGCAAGATTTTCGTTTTAATATTCTCTCGTCCAATAAGAAATTTGAATCTCTCTACACCAAAACGCCTCGAAGCTTCGAGTCATTGATTCGGGATGAAAATGAGTTTGAAACCTTTTCTTTAAATATTGACGATTTGCGCCGCCATAAAGTCGATGCATTTCAGCAGGAGTTGAATCTGCTGCACAAAGAGAACGAATCGCTCATCATTACCTGGAATCATGCTCTGGTGGAAGATGAGCGCGGCAATGAAATTGTACTTTCCATAGGTATGGACCAGACTCAGCAAAAAAATGCTGAAAATGATTTGCGCTGGATGGCGAATCACGACAGTTTGACCAGTATTGGCAATCGTCGGTCTTTTAATCGTGCGTTCGAAGAGCTGTTGGTTGCCCGGGTTTCGGGAGCGTTGATTTTTATCGACGTCAACCGATTTAAACAGATCAATGATGTCTATGGTCACAATGTGGGTGATCAGGTGTTAGTCGATATCGCCACCGCGCTGAGAGAACTCACCCGCAGCAGTGATATTATCAGCCGCTTTGCCGGAGATGAGTTTACTTGTCTGTTGCCCAATATCGACAACAGTGACATTACGTCTGTTCTGTCAAAAATCACCAATGGCCTCAATGGCACGCTACGAGTCGATATCGGAAAAGTCATTCACTATTCGGTGAGTGTAGGCGCGGCGTTATATCCTGAACACGGAAAGGATCCTCAAACACTTGTCGTTAACGCCGATATGGCCATGTACCACGCCAAGAAGAAAGGTCTGGGTCATTGGCATTTGTACGATGCCGCGGATGAGCGGGTCACTCAGGTGAAGAATGACTATCGCCTGATCATGACCATTACCAATGCCTTAAAGACCGGCTCGTTTGAACTCTTGTATCAACCCATTCTGGATATTGCCGACAACAGTATTTGCCATTACGAAGTCCTGCTACGCATGTACGATGAGTCCGGCGGGGTGGTTTCTCCGGGGTTATTTATTCCCATTGCTGAGAAGTCCGGGGAGATTCGCAACATTGACGAATGGGTGCTTGATAACGCAATGCGTTCGTTACGAATGCTGCTTGATCGTTCGATTGAGGTGAATTTTGCGGTTAATATTTCCGCTCCAACATTGCAGGCCAATGATTTTCCCGAGCTGGTTCTCTCCATTATTGGTAAGTATCGCATCGATCCAGAGCGAATCATCATTGAATTGACCGAGACGGCTTACATTGAGAATTTTCAGCAGGTTCTTAAGAATTTAAGTGTCATTACCGATGCGGGGGTACGAGTTGCCCTGGATGACTTTGGGGTTGGTTTCTCGTCATTTACCTATTTAAAGAAGTTGCCGCTCAGTTATGTGAAGCTCGATGGCTCCTACATTCGGCACCTTACAGATAATCTCGATGATCAGGTTTTTGTGAAATCTCTGGCGGCGATGATTACGGCATTTGGCATGGAAACCATCGCTGAGTTTGTCGAGGATGAAGCGACGCTAACAATGATTGAGAAGCTGGGCGTAACCCACGGACAGGGGTATTACATTGGAAAGCCAGGGCCCATCAGCAGTATTTCCATTCCCAGGGTAAAGCCATTGAGCTCTGGTGATCGATACGGTTAGTCGAGGTTGCTCCTCTTCCCTTCAGTCATAGCGCTTCCTGCTGGTCGTGCTGCTCATGCGCCTCGGCAACCCGAGAGAGGTTTTCCTCAATCCAGTCTGTGATTCCGAGAACATAGTCTGAAATTTCATTCCCCATGGGCGTCAGGCTGTATTCCACGAAAGGGGGAACAACTGGCTTCGATTGCCGGAGTACGAATCCATCACGGGTCAGGGACTGCAGTGTCTGTGCGAGCATTTTTTCACTAACGCCATCCAATTTACGTCTCAAATCACTGAATCTAAGAGTCTTTTCCCTCAGTGCGACGAGAATCAAAACGCCCCAACGACTGCAAACGTGTTTCAGAATTTCTCGCGACGGGCAGGGGCGGGCGAACAGATTGCCGCGACCAAGCTCGTTTTTCTCGGCTTTCAGGATCTTGGGTTCCATTGGTGCAACAGGCTTTTCCATACTTACCTTTTTGTACGTACTTACTAAAGTAAAGTGTAAGCGATATTCTTACGTCACTGGTTTGGCAAGTCAACAACGATTAGGAGAAGGTTATGATTGCGGTTACTGGAGCATCTGGACAATTGGGTCGACTGGTGATGGCGGAATTGTTAAACACTGTGGCAGCAACTGAGCTTGTCGCCCTGGTGCGCAGCCCCGACAGCGTGACAGATTTGTCCGAGCGCGGGATTACCGTTCGGCAGGCTGACTATAACGATTCTGACGGCCTTGCGGAGGCGTTGTCTGGTGTTGATCGACTGTTATTGATCTCGTCCAGCGAAGTGGGGCAAAGAGAGGTGCAGCATGGCAATGTGATTGCTGCCGCAAAGAAAGCGGGTGTTCGATTGGTTGGGTACACGAGCATCTTGCATTGTGATTCCTCTCCTCTGCCTCTGGCGCAGGAGCACAAGGCAACAGAAGATTTGTTGGCGGATTCTGGACTTCCGTACGTGCTGTTGCGCAACGGCTGGTACAGTGAAAATTACGCCGCCGGCTTACCCGCAGCGGTAGAGCGCGGCGCAATGGTTGGCTGTGCCGGTGACGGTAAAATTGCCTCAGCGCCCCGCGTCGACTACGCCCATGCGGCCGCGCGCATCATGACATCGGAAAATCCGGCGGGTCAGATTTATGAATTGGCGGGGGATGAGGCCTATACCCTGACGGAATTGGCGGCTTTGGTCAGCGAGATTTCCGGTAAAACGGTCAGCTATCAAAATCTTGACCGCGAAGCTTATGCCGGTTTGCTGAGAGATGCCGGTCTGCCAGAGGCAATCGCTGCGATGCTGTCAGAATCTGAGGCCGGTGCCGCTCAAGGCGGACTGTATGATAACAGCCTAACCTTGAGTCAGGTTTTGCATCGCCCGACAGAACCGATGCGCACAACGGTTGCCCGCTTTATCAAATAGGCGTCTCCGGCGGTGGGAGTGACTCCTGCCGCTCTTCCGCGAGTTCAGTTTCCTCAAAGCGACGCAGATAGAAACCCGCAATGGCGAGCATGACTCCGCATACCGAGGAAATCAACGACAGAGAGCCGAACCAGATGATCGCTACGATACCAATCTCACCGCGGCTGACATCGGTTCCTTGCTCATGATTGTAGGCATACATGGCGAGGCGATAAATTTGATTTTGATTGATCAAATGATTGATCTCTGTTTGTAGAAGACGTTTCTGGTTGTTCAGCTCAAAGATTTGTTCATCGATTCCAAAGGATTTGTCCGTAATAACCTCTAATTCATCGAGCTTGGTATTGTAGTAGCTGTCGAGTTCGGTGCTCTGTTCTGTGCGAATGCGGGCAAAACGTGCTTTTTCTGTAGATGCCTTGGAGATCAAACTGCTTTCGAGGTTGGCATTGTGGGCCAGGCGTTCTTCGATCTCTCTCTTGTTGTTTTCGATTCGATCGTTGATATCGTCAATGCGTCGCGTATATTTAGCATTGATAAATTCAAGTTGCTGGCGCAGTTGATTTTCCATGCTGGATTGTTTTTCAATCGCATCGGCGCCGAGGTATCCCGTCGTAATCGTCCCCAATTGATTTTCTTTTTCACTGATAAGACGGCGGTATTTATTTTCCACGGTCGCCCGTGTGAAGAAGTTTGCCGCGCGCATTTTATCTTCAAATTCGGCTTTGAGGGCTTCAAGCTCTGCGAGTAAGCGCTCTCGCTCATCAGAGCTACCACTGATGTTGCCTAGCAGTAGGACGGAATACCGATTTTCTGCATCGTCTGTTTCCTGGGCCCAGTCGGAATAGTATTGATCGCGGGTTGTCATTAATTCCGCAATTTCATCTTCCAGTTCATCTTTAAATGCGTAATCAATTTCACTCAACATTTGCTGTGTGTTGCGATCGATGCTGGCTGTCGAGCGACGATAATCATCGATGATTTGACTTCGATTTCCATCGACCTCTGAGACCAGCTCGTCCTCGGTAAACTTGACGATATGATCGCGGCGCTTTTCCAGTAGGGCAATTTGGGAGTCGGCGTTTTGCATTTCATTGCGACGGACATCAATGGCTCGATTGAGATTCGAAAAATTTCGTTCGAATCCATTGAACATGGTTTCAAATGTGATCAGGCAGAGAAAAAGCACAAAGGCCATAAACAACATACGCCAGCCAATGTGTCTGACCACCATAAAGGTAAACGTGAGCGGGATTTTACAAAGTTCGACAACCGCGATCAGTAGGAAGGGCAGTGCGGCTACCAGAATGGATGATGTGCCACTGATCAGCCCGCGATTGGTCTCATCCGCAAAGGAGTAATACGCGGAGATGGCGACCACAATGGAGATAGTAAAGCCAATCAAGACAGCGATAACTTCCACCGTCCAGGCGAGCTTTATCAACATTCGGGCATATTTGGGAACATACTGCAGGGTATGAGGGGTATTCCGTGCCATAAGTCATCCTGGGTACTGTGAGGTTCGAGCGACTGCTCATTGTGGAGCAGGATACGCAGCGTTGATGTCATTCATTTTTTAACGCGAGAATTTCTAATGAGCTGTTGAGCGCCATCGACGATCAAAATGCTATAAAACGTATTAGAGTTCCCTCAAGAAATCGGCTGCGCAACGTCAAATTGAGCAGGCTTAAGATCACCCGATTTGTAAAAGAATGTCAATTGACCGACTTCACAGTAATTACAAACCCATGAATTGGTATGAGGTAATAGCCGCCAGCATTCTGGCGTAATCGATATGTTTCAGATCGCTGGGGGGAGGTTGCACTCAGTGAGAATAAATCGTCCGATTGCGTCGACATCGTCGAGATGAAATCTTGGGCCAAGGCACGGATAGTCTGAGGGAGAAAGCGGCTGGTCGCTGGCGATGGCAAGGATGGAGGATCCCTCGGGAGGAAAGGGGTCGCTACGATTCTCGTGGCGAACGGTCAGCAGCTTTTTATGGTGTTCACTTTTGTAGCCTTCCACTAACACCAGATCCACGGTTTTAAGCTGCACGATCAGCTCGTCAAGAGAAGGCTCTGGTTGGTCGCCCAATTCAGACAGCAGTGCCCAGCGATAGGGAGAGGCGAGAATGACTTGTTCTGCTCCGGCTTCTCGGTGGCGAAAACTATCGCTATTGGGCTTGTCGATATCAAACTGACAGTGTGCATGCTTTATGCTGGATACCCTTATCCCCTGCGTCGTCATCCAGTGAATTAGCCGAGTGACCAGAGTTGTTTTGCCGCTGTTCTTCCAGCCAACGATGCCAAAGACGGCAGGTTTTTTTTGAAGTGACATCTGAGTAAGCTTCTGAGCGGTCGCCGTTATTGTGGAGTGTGGTTTTTAACTACCAGGGGAAAACCCGCGGCAGAACAAAATAGCAAACCCCGTAAACCAGTAGCAAGAGTGGCGTACCCAATGTCAAAAAGTCGATAAAGCGGTAGCGTCCCGGGTCGACCACCATAGTGACGACCGGCGATGCTACGGGGGTAAGAAAAGCTGAGGAGGCGGCAAACAATACGGTCAGTGCCAAGGGGTAGGGTGAAACACCCAGTTGCATGGCGGCATCTATGGCAATCGGCGCCATTAGCACGGCGGCGGCGGTGTTTGAAATCACCATCGTCAATGCCGCCGTGAGGAAAAACAGCAGGCTTAACATGACCATCGGATTGTTGGATCCTGCAGAATGTAACATGCCGTCGACGATCATTTCAGTAGCGCCAGTGCGCTGTAACGCATCCGCCAGAGGCAGCATTCCGGCAAGCAGAACCAAGCTACTCCATTGAATAGAATCGTATGCCTGCTTGGGTGAGAGGCAGCGGCAGGCGACCACCGCCATGGCGGCGATAAGAACCACCATGACCAAAGACGGAGCGCCAATAATAGAAAAAAGGATCATGGCACCTGTAATGCTCAGCGCCGCCCACCGACGCTGATAGCTCGGTGGACGCTCCTTGAGTTCCCGCGGTTTTTCTAGCAATACAAAGTCGTGGTGATACCCCTGAAGCCGATGAATGTGCTGCCAGGATCCAGCGACGAGAAGGGTATCGCCGGCGTTCAGCTTCTCGTTTTCAAAGTCTGTTAATGGCTGGCCCTGGCGCAAGATGCCTTGCACGTCCAGATCGTGGCGACGGCGAAATTCAATATCTCGCAATGTCCTGCCGATCAGCCCTGAGTCCGGGTGGATCATCAGCGTTGCCAGGCCATGCTCCCACTGCAGTAACTGTTGCTGGCGCTTGTTCAGTGTTTCTTGAACCAAACCCTGATGCGCTTGAATCTCTGGCAGCCCATCCTGGGGGGCGGTGACGCAAAGAAGGTCCCCCCGATGTAGGTCAACTGTGGCATCCGGATTGGTCAAAAACGTCTCTCGACCGTTGACGGCTCGAAAGATCGCCAAAATGCGGATGCCAAATTCTTTGTAGAGGCCGCTGTTACCTATGGTGATGGTGTCTAGTGGAGAGTCATTTGAGCAGCGTAGATAGGCCAATGACCGCTGGCTGTTAAACGCCTGCCACAATTCCTGAGTCGTGCGCTCGGTCATATTGGCGCCAGTCCTGAAATGAGTATTGGGCAGCAGTCGTCGACCGATCACCAGCATGTAAATGATCGTTGCCACAAGCACAATCAGGCCTACCGGAAAAAATGTAAAAAAGCCCAAGGGCTCATATCCGCGCTGATCCAATTCATTGCTGATCACCAGATTAGGCGGGGTTGCAATGAGCGTTAACATACCGCTAACGAGTGCCGCGTAAGACATGGGTAATAATAGGGTGGATGCAGACCGCCCGGATCTTTGACAGATTCTCAAGATGATCGGAATAAAGATGGCAACCACCGCTGTTGAACTCATAATGGCGCTCAGTAGGGCGCTGCTGATCATGATCAAAGCCAGCAACTGCCACTCTTTAGCGCCTCCGCGGGTGAGTATCCAATCACCGACGGAGCGTGCCACACCCGTTCGATCTAGGCTTTCTCCGACCACGAGCAGTGCCGCTATGAGAATGACGACGGAATTACTAAAGCCAGACAGCGCATCATTGAGCGGCAGTATGTCGGCTGCGACCAACAGCAGAATGGTGGTGAGAGCGATAAAGTCGTAGCGAATTCTGTTGCTGGCCATGGCCAGTGCGGCCAGAACAATTAACGATAATACGTAATAGGGTTGTAACCCTTCTGGAAGCGACATTTCGCGTATCCTGCTCAGCTTGCGAGAAACGTCAGCTACAAAGTACCTGCAAGGGTTTGGTAAGCTTACCCGTGCTGCGATCCCTGTAACACATGCACGGATCAGTGTGCCAGCTCAAATCCAGCAGGTCGAGAGGCAGCTATTCAAACGAGGAGAATGTGACATAGCTAACTCACTGCGCCAATCCACCAGTTGGTAAAGTTCTGCCAGAGCGCTGAGTCGTAAAACAGTGCTGAGCGAAATCCTAATACCGCCAAAATGCTGCCACCAATGATATAGACGGGATGCAGGCGGCGATATTTGTATATGTCATGAGCGCAAGCCGCAAAGAGTGGTAGCAACCACAGTAGTATTTTTGAGTACAATCCCCCAGGGATATAAGATGCCCTTACAGCTGCCGCATAGAGGACGACGGTCGCTGTAAGTACCATTAAACGCATGTGTATCTGCGGGTGTTTGCGAAACAACAACGCGGCAGAAAAAAACAAACTGAACGATATCATATCGGTTACAGGCGCCAGGGCGAGATACCGTGCGTGTTCTAAATCCCCTTGCGATACCTGATAGTTGAAGCGATGGATGGTCACCCAAAGCCCTGTAATAAGCATGAGAATACCGTAGCCTACTAAGACGTGTCCTAATTTTATATGAGTTCGAATTCGTCCCGTAACGGCGAAGTATATTTGGGCTAAAAATAAGAATAGCCACATCAGATAGATAAATGCGTGAAAATGTATGATTAAAGGCACTGCCAGATCGTGATCTAATACGCGACGGATGGATGGTGGGCCAAAACCTGCCACGGCAACGAAAATGCAGAGGATGCCTACAATCAGATAGAACTTGCTTGGCGTGAAGGTGAAATTCTGCCTCTGCGGTGTCTCTGTAGAAGTCGGTGTGCCAGGCAATTCCTGTGCGTTTACGTCATGCACATTCATGAGAAGAAATTTGCTCCGATAGGGAAATCCAGCTGCAATCTGGCAGCTACCCGGCTGGTGTCGTTCGGTACCAGCGGACCTCATTCCTTCGATTTTGTCTTCAATCCATTGAGCGGCCGACCACAATTCATTAGAGGGAAATGTCCCCACATTAAAATAGTAGTCGATCGGTATGGGCAATTGCTGGCAAGGAAGCCAATGGTCCTGATTAGAGGGGGACTCAGTATCCGTTGGACGTACTTTATCAGCAGTGCGTGGGATCTCAGCTGAGCGAATTCTAGATTGAGTCAAGGCAAGACGCTACAGAAAATCCTGCCAATATGACAACTTTTAAGCCAGAATTTATCCCTAAATGTTAGTGAACAGTTGAAAAGGAATAATTTTTGGCAGGTTTTGTCCGTTAAATTTACCTAAAGTACTTTAGACGACCGTATTTTTTAAATGTAATACCTATGTCGCTGCTGACGAATAAGATGTGCAGCTGCTGAAACTGTCTGGATTGTTAATCTATGTTTTTAAGTAAATCTCGCTACCTTAATAAGTTCTTTCGCATGTTTTCAGTCATTGGAGCACTTCTTGGAAGTTCTTCAGCGGTCCTCGCCGCGGTTGCCAGTTTTGAAGAGAACTTAGTCTACGGCTATAAAGATGGTATGGCGCTAGTGATGACAGTTTTGCACCCCAGTGAAGCTGCAAATGGTGCTGGCGTTATTCGAGTGTTATCGGGCGGCATGGTATCAAAAAGAGAATCTGCTCTAAGAACCGCGCGCCGACCAGAAGTTCAAGCGTTGCTCAAAGCAGGATTCACAGTGTTTGCGGTCACTCACAGTTGTTCGCCTCGGTTTACCGTCAATGAGATCAGTGCAGACTTGCCGCAAGCGATTGAGTATATCGAAACCTTTGGAGAAAAGTTTGGCGTGGAGCCTGGAAGACTTGGTTTGTTGGGATATTCTTCTGGGGGGCAGTTGAGTCTGTTGGCGGCGAGCGGCTATGAAGGCGAAAGCGCTCCGTTGGAAGGGCGCAAAGCTCGCCGTGATGGCACGTCGGTAGGGGCTGTCGTGGCCTTCTTTGCAGGAACAGATAATTTGAACATTGGCGATGATGGAATGACAATCGCGGATTATTTTCGGAGCAAAGGTGCTGACGGCGTTGCGGCCTTTGACTTTAAAGACTGGAACCCGGAGTCTCATCGATATGAGCGAGTTACTGACAGTTCTCGTTTGGAGGAGGTGTTTCGAAACATTTCTCCCATTTATCATTTATCAAGCCATTTCCCGCCCGTGCTTCTGTTTCATGGTGGCGAAGACAGATTCATTCCCGTTTCTCAATCCCAGCGTTTTTATGAAAAAGCTCGAGAGTTTGATGTTCCTGCCAAGCTCGTTATAGAAGAAGGCCAGGGTCACGGTTGGAAACAGCCGCAGCCGGGTGAGTTGGCTGCGCTTACCGAGTGGTTTCAGCGGTGGCTGGTTGATGAGGCGAAAGCCGATATAGAGGAATAGTGTCGACAGGCGTCGCGAAAATCGGCCCATAGCCGAGTTGGTGGTAAACTGCAGGCTTTTCTCGTCGACGAGTCACAATAGAGACGATTTATGTCCAGCGATCTATTTCAGTTTCATAATATCTATCATCACGGCTTTATTCGGACTGCGGTCGGTATCCCCTTTGTTCGGGTGGCTGACCCCGATTACAACGTCGATCGTATCCTGGATTTGGTCAGGCGCGCAGATGAGCAACAATCGGCCCTGTGCCTGTTTCCCGAACTCTCAATCAGCGCGTACACCTGTCAAGATCTCTTCCATCAAGAAGCTCTGCTGGATGCCTGTCTGGATGGTATCGCCAAGCTCAAGCAGGCATCGATCAATCTGCGTCCACTTATTATTGTCGGCGCGCCATTAAGGGTTGATGGTCGCCTGTTCAATTGCGCCGTGGTAATCCATCGCGGTCAGATTCTGGGCGCAACGCCAAAATCCTATCTCCCCAATTACCGTGAGTTTTACGAAAAGAGGCACTTTTGTTCTGGCAGAGATTCTCATTGTTCAGAAATTATACTGCTGGGAGACTCTGTGCCTTTCGGTGCAGACTTAATCTATCAGGCATCGGATATGCCAGAATTTGTTTTGCACACAGAAATCTGCGAAGACGTCTGGACTCCGATCCCGCCCAGTACCTACGCGGCTCTGGCCGGAGCGACAGTGTTAACGAACCTGTCTGCCAGTAATATCACCGTCGGCAAAGCCGAGTATCGAGCGGATTTATGCGCCAGCCACTCCGGTCGCTGTGTGGCAGCTTATCTTTACACCGCCGCCGGTTACGGGGAGTCGACGACGGACCTGGCCTGGGATGGGCATGCCATGGTGTATGAGAATGGTGAGAGGCTTGGGGAAACCCAGCGGTTCTTGCATGATGAGCAGCTAGTGGTGTGCGATATCGACTTGGAAAGGTTGGCTCAGGATCGAATGCGGCTCACCAGCTTCCACGATGCCATGGGCGAACATCGCGAGCGGGTTTCAAAGGTGCGGCGAATTCGCTTTGAATTGCAGCCCGGTTTGGCAGAGTTGCCTCTGCGCCGCGATGTGGACCGCTATCCCTTCGTACCTGGTGATCCGCAGACGTTAGAGACCCGTTGTTTTGAGACCTACAACATCCAGGTTGAGAGTCTGGCGCGTCGTCTTGACGGCTCTGGCTTCAAAAAATTGGTCATTGGCGTGTCGGGTGGCCTGGATTCGACTCAGGCGCTGATTGTTGCGGCAAAAACCATGGATCGGCTCGGGTTGCCTCGGCAGAACATTCTGGCTTATACCATGCCAGGGTTTGCGACCAGTGAGAAAACCCGCAGTAACGCATGGCTGTTAATGGAAAGTCTGGAAGTTACGCGCGAAGAAATTGATATTCGCCCCTCTTGCGAACAGATGTTCCGGGATATTGGCCACCCATTTTCGAACGGTGAGCCGGTTTACGATGTTGCTTTCGAGAATGTACAAGCTGGAGAGCGCACGTCTCATCTCTTTCGTTTGGCAGGGCACAAGAACGCGATCGTATTGGGTACTGGGGATCTTTCCGAAATTGCTTTGGGTTGGATGACGTACGGTGTTGGGGATCACATGTCCCACTACAATGTCAATGCCAGCGTACCCAAGACACTGATCCAGCATTTGATTCGCTGGATTGCAGACAGTGATCAGTTTTCAGATGCGACGAATCGGGTTTTGGTGGATATCGTCAACACAGAAATATCGCCTGAGCTGGTGCCAGGGGGGGCGGGTGATGGCAGGGAGGAGCCGGCGCAAAAAACAGAAGCTCGGATCGGACCCTATAATCTGCAGGACTTTAACCTCTATTACGTCAGCCGCTATGGCTTTAGTCCGGCAAAAATTGCTTTTCTTGCCTTGCATGCCTGGCAGGATGCAGAACAGGGGCGCTGGCCAGCGACAGTACCAGAGGCATTACGGGTCAGCTATACCCTTGCTGAAATACGTCAATGGTTGGAAGTCTTCTGTTTTCGCTTTTTTAAAACCAGTCAGTTCAAACGGTCTGCCTTGCCGGACGGGCCTAAGGTCGGCTCGGGCGGGTCACTGTCGCCCCGTGGTGATTGGCGGGCGCCGAGCGATGGCGAGGCCAGTGTCTGGCTGGCCGAAATTCAGAAAATTCCTGTCGAGACTCCGAAATAGGGCGTACCTGGGCGTCTCCGCTAGTCCGAATTTCTCATTTCCTCTAACGCGGCGCCGGGATCCTCTTCTCCGGCGACGCTTTCATGTCGTCGTTCATTTCGCCCAGACGCCTCGCTGGGGGCGGTAACTTGCGCTGCTTTTTTCTCCGGATGTGCTGCTAGGGCATTGTACATAGGATGCTTGCCGGGTTGCTCCGGAACCTGTGTGTCGTAAGCCTGAATGGGCGTCTTTTGCATGTCGAGATCCTCTTGTTAAGGGCGCGGTGACACCGGTGTCATCTATTAGAAATACCCTACGTTAAGCGTTTATCGGTGGTCACCTTCGGTTCTCTTGCGGTTTCCATATCATCAGTATGTCACGAATTGCGGTGTAATGATAAACAGAGAAACCTGGCAAATTGACGCTACGCAACAAATACGAAGATTGTTCAGTCGCTAAATAAAAATACTCTTTCAGCGGTTTCGTAAAAAAAGTACGAATGATTAATTTTTGTTTAAGGTGTCGAAACTAACCTTCAGCTCTGTAACTATGCAGTTGCGAAATAGGGTGGTCGATACGCGTGCGTATTGATTGTTCTAACACTGATAAATATCTGGCCCCTGATGTCGTCAGAGGTGTATACCAATCAAATTAGGTGGCAGTCTACTGTCCTGAACTGTGAAAGTTGATCGAGACTCATTCCCCGTCTTGCCCGTTCCTTCAGAGAGTAGTCGTGTTGATTTTGATCCGGAGCCTGGATACAGCGTCGCAACAAGGTAAGGATTTTTCTACTTTAATATTCTGGAGGATTTCGTATGGGCGGAAAGGTCACGGATTTTAATGCGGCTTTGTCGCGTCAAAACCCTGAGGCAGATGATGATTGGGCGATTCGCTTAAGTTTTCTTTTTCATGATGTCGCGCGTTTGCGGCGTATTGTGATGGACGAAAAATTCAAGCCGCTGAAAATTACCCGGTCTCAAGCATGGTTATTGGCCTATTTGAGTCGAAACGAAGGCGTGCCCCAATCCGCGCTTGCGGAAAAAATGGGTTTGGGCAAAGTTGCGCTGGGTGGGTTGATCGACCGATTGCAAATTGCTGGGGTGATAGAACGTCGTGCAGATTCTGTTGATCGCCGCGTCAATAATGTCTTTGTGACGGCAAAAGGAAAGCGAATCATTGGCCAGATTCGTAATATCACTCTGGAGGCAAATGAGGAAATCTTAAAAGGTCTATCGGCAGACGATATTCGTCGAACTGCTCAGGTCATGGCTAAGATAAAGGACAATTTGCAAATGTCTCAAGGAATCGAAGCCGCCTCCTAACTGGCGCCGCTAGTCATTGTCTCTCTATTGCGATGATCTGATTTCTCTTCAGATCGTCGCAGCACTTTATTAACGTTCGTTAACGGTTTTTCGAGCCTGCTTTCGCGACAGGTGAATTGTAAGACTTACAGATCATCGTCCTTGTCTCGTAGAAATTATAGCTTTGCATTCCCTGAATCGTGGTTATTGCGCTCATAGATTATAAAACCTCGCAATAACTCGGGTAATTGTCGGCCCTGCCTGAACTCTTGATCAAGGTACGCTTTTTGCTCAAGAGCCTCCAGTACCAAATTTTTATTCCTAATACAGGTTGAGCATCTCGTCATGGAAAGCTCCTCGAGATGTCGTGTAATTGAAATGGTTTCTTATGGCGCTTGATATCGACGCGTTGAAATTTGAACGTTGTGAAGATGAGCCGATCCACACTCCAGAATCGATACAGGGATACGGTTACCTGTTTGCGCTGAATGCTGAGTCTGGCACGGTTGAAGTCATCAGTGAAAATGTCTGTGACATTTTGCGATTGGGAAAAGAGATTGTCGGACGCTCGTTTTATGAGTTAATTGGTGATGAAGAAAGCAGGGCATTGGTTCAAGAAACCGTTGAGCGGGCCAAAAGTAAAGGCACGCGGTTGCCCGTTAGAATTGGTTTTCATGAAGAAGCGTGTTGTCCTGGCAGTGACTGTGAATTCTTAGCCGTTATTCATGCCAGCGGGCCTCATTTTCTTGTGGAGCTAGAGCCTGCAACGCGTTTTCGACAAACCTACAGTGCAGAGCATTACATCAAGCTCTACGCGCTGAGTGTTGCGCCACGCTTTAAACAATTTACATCCTTGGTGATGATGGCTCAAGAAATTGTTGAGACCATTAAGTACATTACGAATATGGAGCGGGTGGTCCTCTACCGGTTTAATGACAACAACTCGGGTAAGGTCATTGCTGAAGCCAAGAACGAAGACATTGAGTCCTATCTGGATCTCTTCTATCCCGCGTCTGATATTCCCGCCCAGGCGCGAGAACTGTATCGGGTAAATTGGGTTCGCTTGACGCCCAATGTCGATCTGGATGCGTCTCCGTTGTTTCCTCAGGCGTCGGATGTGGGGCGAGATCCTTTGGATCTTACGCATTCATTATTGCGCAGTATGTCTCCGATCCATTTACAGTACATACGCAATCAGGGACTGCAGGCGTCTTTCTCTATTTCGCTTGTCACGCACGATCGTCTGTGGGGTTTAATATCCTGTCACAGTCGTCAGCCGACCTATTTACCTCAGGATATTCGATTGCAATGCGAGAATCTGAGTCAGTTATTCAGTTGGCATTTGCTTGCCAAAGAAGAAGAAATTCTCAAGCAGAAGAAAGACAGTACTGACCTGGCAATAAATCGTATGCTGGAAAAGGTCACACCGACTAACCCGATTGTAAAAGTGTTTCAGGAGTCGGACGGTGAAATTCTCGAAGCCATGCAATCCCATGGTTTTATCTACCATTCGCAACAGGAGACGATTGTCCTCGGAGACAGTCCTGACTTTGATACCGTAAAAGAAATATTCAGGCTCGCCAACCAAGAAGGTTCTTTTCCCTATATTAATGAACAATTGCAAGAGCAGTATCCGGTTGGGAATCTAAACGGTATAGCAGGCATCATGGTTATTCCTCTGGCGGAGAGAAAGAATTACTTCACGGCTTGGTTTCGTCGAGAAAAGCGGCAGCGTCAGAAGTGGGCTGGCTTACCTAAAGAGGATGACGCAGAGTCGTCGAAGTCTCAGCGTTTAACGCCAAGAGCATCCTTTCAGGTGAATGTGCGAGAAGTCGTAGGACGCAGCCTTCCTTTCGACAAATACGACATCGATATGGCCAGCCGACTTAATCGCATGTTTTTAGTCCACTCTCTCGATCAGCAGGAAAGGCTGCACAGTCATCTTCTAGAGTTAAAGCAGCAAGATAAGAACCGAAATGAGTTTCTGGCGACTCTAGCTCATGAGCTGCGCAATCCGCTCGCTCCCATTGAAGCAGGCATTAACGTTCTGGAAAGTCCGGTCAGCGAAGAGGTTCGGCGACAGGTATTGACCACGTTGCGAAGGCAGTCCCGTTACATGGCGAAACTCATCGACGACCTGATGGATGTCGCCCGTGTCACTCGTGGAAAAATACAGATGGCGAAGGAGGTCTTCGCGCTACAAGAGGCGATGGAGCAAGCGGCTGAAGTTATTGATGCTGGCGTTAAAGAACGGGAGCATCGAGTTACCTTTGACTTGCCGGAAGAGCCTATGACGATTGAAGGCGATCGAGGCCGTGTCTCTCAAGTCTTCGCGAATATTCTGCAGAATGCCGTGAAATACACGGATCCCGGCGGTGAAATTCACATTTCGCTACAGCGAGAAGGGGGGGAGGCTGTCGTTCGCATTCGCGATAATGGTCTTGGAATTCCTGCTCATAAAATCGACGATGTTTTTACCATGTTTTCTCAGGTAAAAGATCATGCTGCGCATACCAAAGGTGGCTTGGGGATTGGGTTGACCCTAGTCAGCAAACTGGTCAAGTTGCATGGGGGCCAGGTCTCTGTAAAAAGTGACGGGCTCGGTAAGGGGTGTGAATTTACGGTGCGATTCCCCGTCGTAAATACTGGCTCAAATGGAAAGCCTGATCTTGGTTTTGTACCAGAGAGCAGCGTTAAAAAAATATTATTTGTGGATGATAATGAAGATATTTTATCTCTGTACAGTATGCTGTTAACCCATGCGGGCTTTGAGGTAGAAGTCGCAAGTAATGGCAATGATGCGATTCAGCAATATCAACAGTTTCAACCTCAGGTCGTTTTCTTGGACATCGGTTTACCAGACATAAACGGTTTTGATCTCTGTAAAATACTTAGGTCACAGCCGGGAGCAAACCAGAGATTGTTTTTTTCCCAATCGGGTTGGGGGAGCCGTGAAGACATTGCCAAGGCAGAGCAAGCCGGTTTTGATGAGCATTTTATTAAGCCATTGACGCTGGAAAAAATCCTACAGGCATTGGCTCGTCATTAGCCTAAATTAAGGAAGCCATTAGCCTGAATTTAGGAAGACATTCGAGATCGGTAGAGGGTTTTGTTGTGGTTTCGAGCGGATTCTGGTTTTTATGTTGCCTCACGCGTCAATGGCATTATTACCATTGAGCACTACACTATAAGGATGAATATCCTGTTATCGAACAAAGGCTATAGGTTGAGGCAGGACGCTTTTCCTGTTGCGCCCTAAAGTTAAACGTCGCCTTGATTTCACGGTAGGTGGTGTGATTTCGATTGTTGAGGCGTTTTTGCCATCCTATGCAGCATTTTTCCGCCATTATTACGGCCGACGATCAGCTTGGCGCGTTTTTCAATAGCCGTGACGTCAAAGACGCGTGCTGTGGCGCCAGCGCTGTCTTGGTCCAGCTTTTCTGCAGTAATTCCGATCACTCATTAAGTGGGCAAGCGGTTACCAGTACGCTTGAACTCTATCCCGATGCTGTGATCGTTGGTGCTTCGTCATATGCGGAAATTTCTGCCGGAAGGGCCGCACAGGCGTCATTGGCTATATCTCTGATGGTGTTTAAAGCCACACGTTTGGCTAGCCAAAGTATTCATATTTCTCATCAGCAAGAAGCGCCTGTGGTCGATGAAATCACTCGCTTTCTCGCTCCGTTTGATTCTTTGCAAGGTCTGTTGATGCTGGCCGCGTCACGCAACTTTGATATTGGCTGCTTGCTCGCTGCGCTACATCGGGCCGATCCAGAATTACCTTTGTTTGGTGGGCTCGCTGGGGACCATAACTACCAGGATCACTATTGGGTGCTGCACGGGCGCGAATTACTCACGGAAGGCTTGGTGATTGTCGCATTCTGTAGTGAGCACTTGCATATTACTCGAAGTATGTTTCTCGGTTGGGAGCGATTAGGCAAGCAATTGCAAGCGACGTCTACGGACAACCGCAAGGTCTACGCCATAGATGGTCGTCCGGCGTTTGATATCTATCACCGATATCTGGGGTTAACCAATGAGGGGTATTTTTTTGAGGATGCCCAGGAGTTCCCCCTGCTGGTGGAGCGAGAGGGGATCACGATAGCCCGAGTACCCTACTTGGTGAATGAAGACCTGAGCGTTCAGTTTCTCGGAGATATTCGCGAGGGGGAGGCAATCAGTTTTGGTTATGCGAATCTTGAATCCTTTGCCTCTCACGTTGATGAAGAGACGTCAACCATGCAAGCGTTTGGTCCGCAGGGAATCCTGTGTTATTCCTGTGGCGTGCGATATTTTCTCCTGGGAGATGATGTCGCCATGGAGTTAGCTCCCTTACAGACTCTGGCGGAAACAGCGGGCTTTTTTACCTTCGGAGAAATTTTCAATGCCGGTCCGTTTAGCACGGTATTGAACTCGACATTAGTGTTGGTTGGATTTAAAGAAACGCTATCTGACGATGAGGGGGCGGTCTCGCAAGCGCCGGCTATCACATGCTTGCCTTCTCCGGGGACCGCCAAGCTAAAACAGGCGCGAATTTTGTCGCGATTTCAGCATTTTACCGACGCAATTACGCAAGAGCTCCTCACCGCGAATCAAGAGTTAGAGCGTTTGGCTCGCTGTGACAGTTTAACCGGTCTCTTTAATAGACGGTATATGGAAAGCCGATTGCTCGAAGAGATTGAGCGGTCTCGGCGTTACGGCCATTGCTTCAACGTTATTTTTTGCGATATCGATTATTTTAAGGCGTTTAACGATACCTGGGGGCATATTGCGGGTGATGAAGTGCTGGTCGAAGTCGCTAACTTGTTGATAGAAGAGGCGCGTGTTTCCGATACCGTCTGTCGTTATGGTGGCGAAGAGTTTCTTCTTTTAATGCCGGAAAGTGATCTCGACGAAGCCTATGCCATGATTCGCAGAATACAGCTCCGTTTGCAGGGATTCGCTTTATCGTTTGTTGAGGACGAAGACGTCTCCATCTCGTTGTCCTTCGGCTTGGCCTCTTTTCCTCGGCATGGTGTTTCTTTGGGGAAATTACTGCGACAGGCTGATGGCGCCCTCTACGATGCCAAAAATGCCGGACGCAATTGCCTTCGCATTGCAGCATCAGAGCTGGATGACGAGAAGCCTCAGGTTGATCCAGACGAATAATCGTTTCCAGAGGCTGTTTATAGACAGTGGTCAGCTATAGCAACTGTCCACTGTCTAGCGTTTTGGTATTACTCTGTGACGGTCTTCGTCAGGCCGGCAACCACTCGCCGGTTTTCGCGACGCCCTTCAGCTGTATCGTTGTTGGCAATAGGCTGACTTTCTCCGTAGCCTTCCGTACTGACACGACCTTCGTCGATGCCGAATTCACTGATGAGTGCTGCGGCGACAGCATCCGCTCGGGCTTTGGAGATCCGCTCGTTCAGCGCTTCGGGTCCGGTGTCGTCCGTGTGGCCTTCAATGACGACGTTGAGTTCTGGATTGGCATTCATAAAGTCCGCCAGCCTTTCAACTTCGGGTAAATACTGCGATTGAAGATCTGTGGAGCCGCTGGCAAAAAGAACTTCCAGCCGAATTTCCTCTACGCGTGTGGATTGTACCTTGCAGCCAACGGTATCGACCATTTCACCTGGTTCTGAATCCGGACACTGATCAGAAGAGTCGATGACGCCATCTCCGTCACTGTCCATTGGGCAGCCTGTGCTGTCCACGCCAATACCGGAAGCTGTGCCAGGACACTGGTCTTGGGTGTTAAGAACGCCGTCACCATCGTCGTCCAACTCACAGCCGCGGCTATCAACGCGCGCGCCTGGGCTGGATCCTGGGCACTGATCCAGGTCGTCATTGATGCCATCGCCGTCAGTATCGGCGACCGGTGCTGCGACCGCAGCAACGGGCTCTGATGACCCCGTATCTCCAAACATGAACGTAATGCCGAGTCCCAGCGCCGTATCATTGGTGGAGTCGTCGAAGCCATGCACTTCACGAATATCGGCCCACCAAGCCCAATTGTCGTGAAACTTATGTTGAAAACCGAGACCGACATTGGCTTGAGTTTCCGCCGCGTCATAGGCGCTGCTGTCAAAATCAGCGTGGCCAGCACCAAAGACAAAATAAGGGGTGAACTTGCTCTCCGGGTTCACATAAAAATAGCCGTTTAGAAATCCACCCTGAACATCGACTTCTTCACGAGTCGGGTCGATTTTGGTGTCATCCTGCCAATACTGAAGCTCTATACCCCAGTGATTTTTTTGGTATTCCAGGCCTAGAGAGCCTCGGACCTGTTCATCCTCCAGCGATCGTCCGACATCATCATAGTAAAGCGCTCTTAACCCCGGTTTGATCTTCCACGCGTCGATTTCCGCATGGGAGTAGGAGCCATAAAGCGCCGCGGAACAGCCAAGTACGACCAGTAATTTATTCATATTCACTCCTGATGGTGAAGATATAACCAAAAACAACGGTCTGTTATACGAGTTATTTCCCATAGTGAGGCTAGCTTAAATAAAATATTTCGCGAATAACTCTTTGGTCTTGATTTACAGCAAGGATTATCGACGGGCCTAAAGCGCATCATTCCTATGAAAACGAGGTAGTGAATACCTGGATTGGTACGCCGGAAAAGGAAATCTATAGAGCTTATAGACAGGTTTAATTGGTGGGCTTTTCGCGCCCATTGTAGTGTAACTCCTGTGAATAGGCTGCGCCCAAGCGAGGTGTTCAGCGAAGACCATTGACTAAAGGAGTCACTGTTATGACACGTCGTATTGATATTGGCATTGATGAAACCAGTCGCGTCGCTATTGCTGACGCTCTAAAACGCCTTTTGGCGGATTCCTACACGCTCTACCTGCAGACCCATAATTTTCACTGGAATGTCACCGGTCCTAGCTTTAGAGAACTGCATTTGATGTTTGAAGAACAGTATACGGAAATGGCAACTGCGGTTGATGAGGTTGCTGAACGAATTCGTACATTGGGCGTTGCTGCTCCAGGGACCTACAAAGAATTCGCCAGTTTAAGCGCAATTGAAGAGGTCGACGGTGTTCCTTCCGCCCAGGCGATGGTTGATATTTTGACAAAAGGACATGAGCAAGTCGTTAAAACTTGTCGAGAGGTTTTGAAAATGGCTCAGGAGGCGGATGATGAATCCACCGCCTCGCTGGTATCCGACAGAATGCGAATTCACGAGAAAACAGCGTGGATGTTACGCGCGACAAATCAATAAAACCTACAAGTAATGCCTCCAACCGGAGGCATTTTTTTATAGCCCGGAATCTGTTATTGGTACAGCTTGTGTGAACAACCGCAGATTGTTTTTTCTTCAAAAGGCCTCATATCTATAGGGTGAGTTGACGGTTAATGAGGATTGGCGATGGAGTTTAAAGATTACTACGCAATCCTTGGCGTTGCTCCTGAAGCCGACGACAAAGCAATCAAAGTCGCTTATCGTAAGCTGGCGCGGCAATATCATCCCGATGTCAGCCAGGAAGCAAACGCTGAGGATCGTTTTAAAGAGGTTTCGGAAGCCTACGACGTCCTGCACGACAAAGAAAAACGTGCAGAATACGATCAATTGCGTCAGTTGAATGCCCGGGGGCAGTTTCAGGGGGCTCCGAACTGGGGACGACAGCAGGCTTCAGGTGATAGCTATAGTCACTACTCTGAAGGCGATTTCTCGGACTTTTTCAGTTCGATTTTCGGGGGGAGAGAACACGCTTTTAACAGCCGCGGCGGATTTTCTGAAAGAGGGCAAGATGTAGAAATCACTCTTCCTGTTTTCCTGGAAGAAACCTTAAGCAACACCGAAAAAAACCTGGAATATGACTTGCCGACAGCGAGTGGCGTTCAACGTAAAAAGTTAAAAGTGGCGCTGCCAACGGGTGTTCGTGATGGGCAGAAAATTCGTTTACGCGGCCAGGGCTTGACTGGTGTTGGTGACGCCCTGGCAGGTGATCTCTATGTCAATATCAAGTTGGTGCCCCATCCAGTATTCGATGTGGATGGTGATAATCTGATTTTGACGGTTCCTGTTGCACCGTGGGAGGCGGCTCTCGGTGGCAAGATTACGGTGCCGACTCTCGATGGAGATATTCGTCTGGCCATTCCGGAAAGTAGCTCTACCGGAAGTCGGCTGCGCGTGAAAGGTAAAGGTTTGCGGAAAAAAGACGGTAGTCGAGGCGATTTGTTGGCGGATATAAAAATTGTTATGCCGAAAACGCTTCCTGAAGAGGCGCGCGGGTATTGGCAACAGCTTTCTTCGGCAACGGATTTTGATCCTCGGCATCAATGGAGGTAAGGGCGATGAGTGATACCCACGAATTCAGCTCTTGGCAGATATGCCAGCTGCTTAAGTTGTCCCAAGACCAATTGGTTGCCATCGTTGAGGAGGGAATCGTCGCACCTATCGGTTGGGGGCAAGACAGCTGGCGTTTTGATAATGATATGCTGCTGGTGACAAGACGGGCGGTCTCGTTGCACCGACAGCTGCATGTCGACTGGCCAGGTGTGGCATTGGCATTGACCCTGTTGCAGGAGATAGATCTTTTGAAGCGTGATAACCGAAGGCTACGCTTGCGCTTGGCCCGATATACACAAGGTTGATGATGTTGGTTGCATTGCCCCGATATGATCTTTAAGCAACTTTAGCAGCGGTTTAATGGTCTCTGTCGTACTGTGAAATAATTGCCAAGCTTGTTCAGAGTCTTTGCTGTTTAGATCTTGAATGTCAGTGCAATACCTCTGCCAAAGTTTGAAGAGGATATCAATAGTCATCGCCAAATAGATATCATTATCAAGCCACTTATCCTTGTAATCATGGAGTCGAGCGAAGGTTTTTTTAAGCAAAGGGTAGCTGGTTTTCACTTCGCGTCGTTTCGAGAATTCCAAATACTTGTGATAGGTTTCCTCTGCATTGGCTCTGGGTTTGGCGATATCTGAGAGGTATGATTCAGAAAATCGCCGCGCTAAAGGAACAAATTGCTCTTGAAATATGTGTTCGTCTCCCAGTTTTGTGAATGGCGTCAGGCGCTCGGTGACGACTAGGTAGCTGTCGAGAATATCGTCCATAAGATCACGGAAACTATCGCCAAAATCTGCCGTCGTGATCTCTTCCAAAATGAGTTGTTGGCAGGCATTTAGCTCACTGGCTGTGGCGCAAATTGTCGATAATTCCTTCAGAATATTAAACTCGGTTCCCATGATTTATTGATCCATTTCTTTGTGCTGTGAGCACTGTTCAGGTCTTTGATGACGGAATAGAGAAATGTAATTTAATCGGCCGTTACTGGCTTTAACTTTTATGTCAAGTCTGTAATTTTTGCGATACAGGCACCTTCGCGAAACGAGTGCAGGGCATTGTTGAAGGTCATTTCAGAGGCAAAGGGAACGCTTTTTACAAGAGGCTGACCAGCCATGCTTTTGATGACAAAGAACTTCTCACCCTCGTTACTTTCCCCTACGGCGATTTGTTGGCTCATCATCGAACCAATGCGAACATCTTGAATGGCTTGATCGGCTTCGCTACGACTGGCGAATTCGGCACTCGTCAGTAGTAAATTGCCGTCTTTATCCAATGTGTCAAACTGAAAAATGCCTTCATTAGTTTTCAGTTCAAAAGTGATGGCCATGCTTTGCTCCTTTCATTAGCGATTGATGCAGACGGCTGGCGCTCGTCGAGTGCTGTAGTCTTTAGGAATAAACTGGTGGTGACGCATTCCACCTAGGGGAGGTAGCAAATGCTGTTCCTGGCTGTATCCAGTGACTATCGCTGCTTTGGGCGAATCTGTGGCGTGCAGTTCATACAATTTTGTCAGTATTGAGACAAATCAAGCAACAGGCCAATGGACGTTGCAATGTCGGAATTTTTTTAGTTCTTATTCTACTGCAGCTTGATCTCAAGATGCCGCCTGTTGTGCCGAGTGATTTTCGTAAGAGTTAATTACAAGATTGTGCATCTTTCTTTGCTGACTATCTTGGTGTGAAGGTTGCTGATTGACTATTGAATCTAATCGAACTTCATGGAGCAGTTGGTATGAAATTGCGTATCGAGCGGGAGGTTGCTTTGGCACTCATGAGTGCCTACCCGGAAACCCAACGGTTTGAGGAGCAGCTCAAGTTGGCAGGGCGCTTGGAAATTGGTTTTCAGGAGTGTTCTCAGGAGCAATTGCGATTTCTGTTGGATTGTTACGCTCAAACCAACCCCAATAAATACGCCGTTATCAATGCGCTTTTAGAGACATTTCAAGCACCGACGTTCAACGGCGAGGATTTGGAAAGTTTGCTCCTGTTTCTCTCAAATTACCTGCTGTTGGGTGTGAGCCGTGGTTGGCTTTTCAGTGTCGATGCAGGCGGCAGTCTGTTACCTTTCGCAATCAGTCGAATCGATTTCTCCGGCGCGAGCGGTGAAGATCAAGCACGTATCATGATTGAAATAAAAGCAAACAGTCGCGGAAAGCTGACGACCCGACAGATTATTTTTACCGATAAAGAACTGGCTGAAGTGACGGCCGTTGAATTGCTCGCCAGTAAGGGGTATCTGCGGGAAACCCGCCTATTACTTGAGCAATTTGATCTTTCCGGTGAGCGATACCAAGAATGGCGCGCGAATAGTGGGGAGCAATTTTCCGGACTGGGAACAGGCATTTATGCCGAAGACCCTGCATCCAATCAGCGTAATACAGACTGGACAAAGAAGCCTCGCATCATTCTTTCTACGTCAGGTACGCCTGCAAGATTGGTCAATGATGAAGGTATTATTGAGAATCGCGAGCTGACTCTTAGGCAGAGTTCCTCGGTTCTGCGCCCCATACTGAAGAAGATCGATCGGACATCGCCATTCGAGCTGGAGACCGAGCGAGCGTTGCTGAAGCTGGCGGACGCCATGGCAAAAGATGTGTGTGCAGATATTCCTGTGCACGGTTTTATTCTGATGTTTCATCTTGAACTGCATCATCACGTCTGGGTACATGTGGATAATATTGAGCCCTATGAGTATCAGCCAGAACTCAAAGATAAGCTGGTCCTTCCACAAGAGCATGTTGAATTAATCGATATTCTCACCGCTGAAATGGAGCTGTTGGTCGAAGATATTGTAGAGGGCAAGTCCGGTGGTACCACCGTACTGTGCAGCGGCCCTCCAGGAGTGGGTAAAACATTGACAGCCGAGGTCTACGCGGAAATTATTCGGAGGCCGCTTTATCGAGTTCACTCCGGCCAGCTCGGTCTCAGTGTCGCGGAGATGGAAACTCGTCTAAAGGATGTGCTGATCCGTGCGCAGCGGTGGGGGGCTGTGATGCTCATCGATGAGGCCGACGTTTATATCAAGCGCCGTGATGACAACTTAACGATGAACGCCGTTGTCGGTGTATTCCTGCGAGTGCTTGAGTATTTTAATGGTCTGTTATTTATGACCACAAATCGGATCGATGATATTGATGAGGCGATTATTTCCCGTTGTATTGCGATGATTCGGTATCAACAGCCTAATGTCGAAGAGCGGCAACAAATCTGGTCTGTTATGGCGGCGCAATTTGGTTTGCCGATCACTGCTGAATTAAAGGCTCAGCTCGCGATGCATTTTCCTGATACCAGCGGTCGTGATATTAAAGGTCTGGCGAAATTGGTGGCACGTTTTTGTGAGTTTCGGCAGCAATCGCCGACGATGGACGTTTTCGAGCATTGTGCTAAATTCAGAGCCATTGAGTTTGATACGGCGGAATCTACTCAGTAGGGCAACTCCTGATAAGTTTTTTGAGAGAGTTCTAAAAAGGGCTACGGGGCTTAGAGCGGTGCTAGCGAGCAGCACCTTGGCCCCGTCAGTAACCATAGGTGCATTTATACATGTGGTTAATAGTCTGATTCCATTAGCCGCTCAGCCATTTCCCATACCACAGATCCACCAACCTGATCATCGGGATCTAGATGGGCAAGTTTTTCCAGCACTTCGACCGCAGTCCCAAGGTCTCCTCGGCGAAGGTTTACGAAGCCGCACGCTTTCATGGTATAAAGGTGAAGTCGTCGTGCTCCTGATGCGTTGTCCCATAGATGGCGATCGAGTTTGTGTTGCCGCCAGTTGGTGGGGCAACCGATGACCAGTGCGGTTTTGTGCAGTACGTCATCAATCAATTCCAAAGCTTCAGCAAAGCGGTTGTTGTACGCGTAGAGTTTGAACAGGGCAACACTGAGTTCCAGGCGTTCAGGAAAGGCCAGTCGTGCATCTTTAAGCAGCCGCTCAGTTCGGTGTTTATCTTGGTATACGTCCAGCGGTTGCTGCAAAAGCTGTTGCAGTGCCATTGGAACAACGTCCATTTCTTTAAAAGGTAAATCGCTGAGAAGTTCTCTGAGTTGCATAATGGCTTATTTCATCCTTTATAGTATTGAGTGATAGCCTTCCTCGGCCATCACGCGACGCACCGCTGAGCGTGACAGCATGCGTTGGAAATGCCTCTCACAAGCAGAAGGCAAAGGTATCTTCATCCGGTTGGCCCAGAATTCGTTATAAAAGAGAGCAGCATCGGCAATGCCGAAATCACCGCTTAAATATTCTCTGTCTTGTAAAATAGTATCGAACCAAGTTAGACCCTTTTTAACGATTGTCCTGCCTTGTTTTTCGAGGCGTTCGCGATCCTCTTCGTGAAACAGATAGCGTTCTGGCGTGAATATTCGAGTAAAGCCCTCCCCGTGAAGATAAGAGACGGCGTAGGTAATTTGTTCAAGAGTCCTCGCTTGGGCCAGTTTATCGTCGGGAATAAGGTTCGCTTTAGGGTAGCGATTTGCGAGCCACCAACAGATAGAAACAAAGTCCGTCAGAGGTTCACCGGTATCGGTAATTAAAACCGGAATGTTTCCCTTAGGATTGATTGCGAGAAATTCAGTTTGGCGTTGATCGCCAGCGAGGAGGTTAACAAGCTGAACTTCGAAGATAAGTTCTAATTCTTCGAGCAGTAGATGAATGCCGGTGCTGCAGGAACCGGGTGTCATGTAAAATATGATGTTCATGGCGAATTCATTGAAGGGTTAGGCGACCATGGTTAATCCGGTATCGCGTATGCGAGCTTTGAAGGCTTTCATCACCGGGCGTGAAATGGCCGTTTCAGCCAGTAATCGCCGCTCGTAGATTTGCATGCGCAGATGCTCGTCGGGCTCATCATCCACGGTCGCAATGAATTGATGAATATCGTCTCCCAGCAGGCTGGATGGCCTGTCCCACGTCTGCTCATAGAGCAACGACATGATGACTTTTGAATTGGGACGCATCTTACATTTGCCGTCAAGAATCTTTAGTTTTACCGTAGTTATACAATCGACTTCTATGGGAGAAAGTGCATTTCGGTCCAGCCAGGATCTAACATGCTCCGGCGTCATTGGTTTCTCCTATCACTGATCAATTTCTCTAGGGAGGCTTCAGCAAAAGCTATTCCATGGAATGTATAGATGTGTAACAGCTGTTGAGTGAATTGACGGCAAAGGAAAATGGTGGTCAGTGAAAGGTTTGCTCGGAAAAAAAGGCGTTTAGGCGGTGCCTGTTAAGCCTGTTGTCAAAGTGATCTTTGGTGAATGTCTTCATATGTTATTGATCATGTCATGGTGTTTGGAAGGATTCGCGACAAAATCAGTGCATCGAGAGAAACTGTGTCGGCAATCAAACATAGACCTATATATCAGTAGCGGATTGAATGAATCTTTTCCTTCCTTGCAATCAAGGGGTTTTCTGAATTTGGATGTCTGATTTTTAGGGATGCTCTTCTCCGCGGATCACGGCAGAAGAGTTGCAAGACCTTGTGAACCGTAAGTACGCATCTTGTCGCCAGAATACGATGCGCGTCTTATCGATGATTTTCTGAATTTTCTATGGAGATTCCCATGACGCTTTTTATCGGTGCCTATTTTCCAGAAAGACAACTGCAGGATTCCGGGTTTAATCAAGCGGTCACACAAGTCGCGGTCGCTCTCGCCGCCAATCGACAGTCCGCTGCTCAGCAGGCGAGGCCAGATGTCGATCTGCATTTTTTGCTGCCGGGAGAGACGGATGCGCCAGAATTTACTGGTATGCGTTATCGATCCTACGACACCGACAACAAGACATTGTGTGTCGAAGCTGCTGTTCCGGCGACAATGCTGAATTCAAGTCGGGCTCAGGCGTATGTTTTGGCTGTGATTGAAGACGCTATCGATAATGCCCGGGATTTTTTTCTGGAAGTGCAGCAATCCTTCGAATACAACCACTATCGCCAGCTCGTCGCAGATATGTCACAGAAATTGTCGAATAGCTGACAAGCTATAGCGATTATTGTCGCTTAATCACAGCATAAGCTAGCGGCTAACTATTTGAAAATTGGAGTGTTTGTCGGGTTAAGGCGTTTCTGTTCAGGACATTCGTAAGCGGGTTCGATTGTTGCTATGGCCTAGGCGAGAACCTGCGATCGTAGGTCTTATATAAGGCAGGCGCACATGTGTACCTATAATGCCTGCCGGTTCTATGTCAGTTAGGAGAGCAAAAATGTCTATTGATCAAATCGCTGCCTTTGCCCAAAAAGCTCGTGATGATGCCGAGTTGGGTGAGCAGTTAAAGTCCTGTCAAAAAATGAAAGAAATGTTTGCTTTAGCGCGGGACAATGGATACCAATTCGATGAGGATTCACTCTACCCACCCAATGAACCTCAATTCACAGAAGAGCAATTGTCAGAGCGTCTCGTAAAAGCGTTGTTGCGAGCCTGAGGCTTATTGCTATGCCGCTGACCAATTGTCTGTAGGATTAACTATTGGGCAATTGTTCAGCGGTTTGAGAGTCAAAATTCTGGCGCTTTTGCCAGGTCGGTCTACACTCTATGACATAAAAAGGGAGGTGCGTCGCACAATGACGGTCTCGAGCAATCTGCTGACGCTCGGTATGCGATCAAACCCTCTGTCGCAGAATCTACCGGGATTGCATTTGTGGCCAGATTTTTTGGATATGGAACTTGCCGGCGCATTGCTTGAGTACTTTACACAGCAGCACGCTTGGCCCGCAAACAGCTACGAAATGGCAGGGCGTCGCTTTGAGTTGCCAAGATTGCAGACGTGGCACGCAGATCCTGGTGTCGAGTACAGCTACAGTAATAACTTACTGGTTCGCCGGGAATGGTCAGCACCTTTGGCTGTGTTGCGGATAAAAATCGAACACTTTTTAAATCAGACATATAACGCCGTTTTGGTGAATCTTTATAGAAATCAGGATGATTATGTCGGTTGGCATGCTGACGATGATCTGGAGATGGGGCCCAAGCCCTTTATTACTTCCGTTTCTTTCGGTGCAACTCGAACGTTTGCCGTTAAGAATCAGGAAACCGGACAAATCGAATCTGTTGATCTGCCCCCGGGCAGCTTGCTGTTGATGACACCGAGTTTTCAGCAGCGCTATGTACACTCGATTCCCAGGTTGGCAAAACCTTGTGGTCCTCGAGTCAATTTGACTTTTCGACGAGTGTTGCCAAAACCCGCCTAAATGGGGTCGTGTTCACGCTTGTCAGGCTGATCAGGAGATCGGAAATGAGATATTCTGCAGTAGCAGCCCACGTTCAAAAAACGCAGATAGTGACTATGGAAGATTTGTCAGGAATGACGTTCTTAAATTGTCTGGATGGTGGAATCCGCGTTATGGTTACCCTGCATCCGGCTTTATCGCGTCCAAATTCGACGGAATTAATCGCCCACATTTATCATCAAGCTGAGCCTATCGGAACCTTGAGTTTTGGATTGCATGAATTCAGTCCCGTTGAATGTCGGGCGATCGCACAGGATATTTCTCGCAGTCCTTACATTATGCAGCAAATTGATGACTTTCTCTGTGCCGATTATATGGAGTGAAGCCGGCGTATTTCAGCACATGTTTGGATCGCTGAATGCAGCCCTTTCGGGCTGCTGTGTGAATCTACGCTGATGGGTGGTGTTTGGTGACCAAATCAGGACAGTTCATTAATGGCTTGGGCGAGGCGTTTTACGTCATCCGCACGAGTAAAAACCTGAGGTGTCACGCGTAAATTGGCGCCACTGCTCAGCCCCGTTCTGACCACGGTGAAAATTCCATACTCTGCTTCCAGTTTTTTCTGCAGCTGATCCGCCTCTTCTTCGCGAAATTGGCCGGCAATGCGAAATCCCCCCATTCCCGTCGCTGAGGCTGCATCGGTCGCTCCCAGTATTTCAATCTTTGCATTGTCCGAGACGCTATCGACCCAAAGTTGTCGAAGATACGTTAGGCGTGCTTCTTTGTATTTTCCGCCCACCAAAAAATGAAAATCCAGGGCGGCTGGAACGGCAAGAAAACTGGCAAAATTTGATGTGGCCATGTGAACTCGACTTGCCAGAAGGGTGTTGTCAGGATCAGATTCGCCGGGGAAAGGACCAACTTTAGAAAGCGTACCTTCTTTCATGTAGAGGGCGCCGACGCCAACCGGGGATCCAATCCACTTATGCAAATTAAACAGTGCCCAATCTACGCCCAGTTCTGGCATCGTAAAATCAACCAATCCCCACGATTGAGCGCAATCACAAATGAGATCAATGTCCGCTTTTCTAGCCAGTTCCGCAATAGCTTTAACAGGGAGCTTCAAACCGTGCTGATTGCTGACGTGGGTGACTAACGCCATACGAATATTAGGATGTTCTTTGAAGGCTTGTTGGTAGAGTTCGACAAGTTGTGATTCGGTAGCTTGTGTCGGTATTTCCAGAATAACGGGTTGCAAGCCTTTAGACTCGGCTAGCCACTGCATCGATCGTTTAAAGGCGGGGTAATCGATGTCTGCCCAGAGCAGGGCATCCCCTGGCTTAAAATTTCGATACTGACCAATGATACTGTGGAGGGATTCTGTGGCGTTGCGGGTAAGGGTTATTTCGGTGCTTTTTACCTCTAATGCGGCAGCCATTTTTTTGTTGATGGCTTCGACATCATCATGCCAGTGTTTCCTGGCGTAGTAAGAAAGCTGTTGATTGACGCGGTGCGTTAGCTCTTGGTAGTGCTCTTCAATGGGCTTGGCCATTTTGCCCCAGTAGCCATGCTCAAGATTAATAATTCCTTCGGTACGGTCATAAAATTTGCCGACGTATTGCCAGTAGGATTCGTCTCTTGCGACTTCATTGATATCCTTTGATGTAAGCTCGGGGTTGAAACTGAAGGATTTTTCCAGGCGATCATCGCCGTATGAGTGTCCTGTAGCGCCAATGGCGGCTGCAGCAATGCCGGTTTTGAGGAAATGTCGTCGGGTATTTCTATCGTTGGAAATTGCCATAAAGCTCTTTTGACGTGATGTAAAATTCTGTAGATGCTCAACGAACAAGCATCTCATCTACAGAAGAAAAATACCACGCCAAAAAGCTTTTGTTGCAGTTGCGATAATGTATCCTGGTGAAGCCCTGAAATGAGAGCTTCTCTAGCATCAGAGTTTCAGCTGCAGTGCTTCCATCGATTGCCACTGGCTGATCAATGCCGGTTCGATCGGATTTTCGGCAATGAACAGTTTCTTTAATGAACCGCCATCCTCAAGTTCGATATGAGTCAAATTGTTATTGTTGACGCGAATATCAACCAATGCGGGATTGCTACTGAGGTCCAGTGTTTCCAGATCATTAAGGTCGGCCCATAGCTCTTCCAACAGTGGGCTGCTACTTACGTCCAGTTCTTCTAGTTCATTCATAAAGACTTCAAGGTGAGTCAGTTCAGCACAGCCAGAGAGATTCAAGGTGGATATGGCATTGTTGCCGAGAAAAACTTCTTCCAGCTTGGTATTCGCTGAGAGATCGACATCCGTCAAGCTGTTGCGAGTGGCATCAAGAAATTTCAGGTTTGTAAAATACTCTATTCCTGCAAGGCTTTTAATTCGGCACTTTCGGCAGTTGATCTCGTCGATATCCTCGGCGTTTTCTGCGCCTGTCGCCAGAACGCAACGTTTGAAATTTTCATCCTTAAAGTCGATGTCAGTCAGTTTCATGTGCATGCATCCGCAGGTTGGTTTTCAAAAATGTCAGTAAACCGACAATTGTTCTTTCCCGTGTCGTTTATGGCGCAGGGGGCACTGCCTTAGGCGTGAATTTGCCCCCATGGACAAACTTGCCGAGAGAGAATCAGCAAGCCACATGCCATGGCTGGGGCTTTTGAGGGTGACTCTCAAAAACCTCTGTGAGATTGGCAACGTATGTAGTCGCGGAGGAGCATGAATGTCATCAGCAACCAAAAACAATCCTACAGCTAAAACGCTGCGTCTGATTCTTGGTGATCAGTTGAACGCCGGCCATCACTGGTATAAATGTCGGGATGATTCGGTGGTGTATCTGATTGCAGAGTTAAACCAAGAGCTCAATTATGTGCGTCATCACCGTCAGAAAGTCTTGGCGTTTTTTGCGGCTATGGAGCGTTTTGCTGAAGCGCTGACAAAAGCCGGGCATCAGGTCGTGCACCTTACTCTCGACGAAACCTGCCGCTTTCGGGATCTGCCTCAACTTTTAAGGCATCAACTTGAAAACACTGGCGCCAGCCGATTTGAGTATCAGCGACCGGACGAATATCGGGTGCTGCAACAGCTGCGTTCTATGTCCTGTCCGGCGGAGTGTGTGGAAGTCGATTCAGATCATTTTTTGCTGCCTTTTGATGATATCGACGGTCTGTTTACAGAGGGAAAAGCCCAGAGGATGGAGAGCTTTTATCGCAAGATGCGTAAGCGTCATGGGATCTTGTTGGAGCCCGATGGGGCGCCTAGAGGAGGGCGTTGGAATTTCGATAAAGAGAATCGGCAGAAATTAAAGGCCGAGGATTTTGACCGGATTCCCGAACCATTGCTCTTTGACAATGATGTGGGTTCCATAGATAAACGATTAAAATCCCATCGGGTGAGCACTTTCGGTGATGCGACTGATCGGTTGTCCTGGCCAATAACCCGTCGCCAAGCCAGGGATCTGCTGGCATTTTTCTGTGACTACTGCTTGCCCGAATTTGGTCGTTTTCAGGATGCCATGAGCTGCCAGGCTCCTGCCAACTGGACTCTGTTGCATTCACGTCTGTCATTTGCTCTCAACGCCAAGCTGCTACATCCGTTAGAGGTGATCAATACAGCAATTGCTGCGTTTGAGTCATCTGCCGAGATCGACATTGCTCAAATCGAAGGCTTCGTTCGTCAGATCTTGGGTTGGCGGGAGTTCGTCCGCGGCATCTATTGGGCGAATATGCCGGATTACGTCAACGCCAATGTATTGCAGGCAAAAACAACACTGCCAGATTACTTCTGGGATGGTAATACGCGCATGCGCTGCCTGTCTGAAGTGATCAAGCAGTCGCTTCACCATGCCTATGCCCATCACATTCAGCGACTGATGATTACCGGTAATTTTTGTCTTTTAGCAGGGGTTAATCCGGACGAGGTTGAGAGCTGGTATTTAGGGATTTATGTCGATGCGTTGGAATGGGTGGAGTCGCCCAATACCCGTGGTATGAGTCAGTTTGCCGACGGAGGATTGCTCGCGAGCAAACCCTACTGTGCCAGTGGTTCCTATGTGAACCGCATGAGCGATTACTGTCGCCACTGTGACTACAAGGTATCTGAGTCAACCGGTGACAAGGCATGCCCGTTCAATTCTTTGTATTGGGATTTTCTGCTACGGCACCGCAAGCGGTTCGAAGGCAATCAGCGGATGACAATGATGTATCGCAGCTGGGATAAGATGGATTCCTCTCGACAGAAGGGCATCTTAAAACAAGCCAGCGACTATCGATCGAATGTGAACGCACTTTGACGCCTCAGATTCCTTCGTAAGTAGAATTTTCCTTTTCCGTCTGTTTGGCGCAATATAGAGGATCATCATTCCGGGAAGCAGAAGCCATCGCCGCCCGGAATCCTTCCGATACCAGGAGCAGGCGGCGCTTGAAGACTGCAGGTGTCATCTCAATGTTTGCCATAACGTGGAATGTAGAGTGATCGTTACAAGAAACCTTAATGGCCAAATTAGCGGGTGGAGTGCGCCCTTGCCGAATTTCCTGTAAAGTAATGCCACCGGTGGCATGGTTTACCAAAGCATGACAATGTGCCAAAGCATGTCTTTGGCGTCGATAAGATCGCCGGCTAGGCTTTTTGCCAATATCTTCTTACTGGATGGGGACTTTTTACATGACCGAAGAGAATTACGCCTCGCTGCGCAGTAACGTGAAGTTGCTCGGGCGCATATTAGGTGATTCCATTAGCAGCGCCCGCGGGCCGGAATTTCTCGAAAAAATTGAATTAATTCGTACCCTGTCGAAATCCGCGCGTGGCGGCGTCGCTGAAGATCAGGCCAAGCTTCAGGATGTTCTCGCCAACCTAAGTCCGGAAGAGTTGGTGCCGGTATCGCGGGCGTTTAGTCAGTTTCTCAACCTGGCTAATATCGCTGATCAGCATCACACCTTGTCCCGAGAGATGGATGAGGTCTTTTCGGCGACACAAACTCTATCAACGTTGTTTGATCTGCTTAAATCGAACGATTTCTCTTCAGACCAAATTCTGGAAGCGATTGCGTCACTGAACATTGAGTTGGTGTTAACGGCACATCCCACGGAAATTACCCGACGAACACTGATCCATAAGCATGCGGAAATCGATTTCTGTCTGCGTCAATATGAGTTGAGCGGACGTACACCACGGGAATTGGATGCCATTAACACGCGCCTGGAAGAGTTGGTTGCGCAAATTTGGCACACTCATGACTTTCGGGAAGAGCGCCCAACTCCGGTCGACGAGGCTAAGTGGGGCTACAATGTGGTCGAAGAATCCTTGTGGCAGGCGGTGCCGGATTTCCTGCGGCGTCTCGATAAAACTCTTTTTAGTGCCTGCGGAACTCACTTACCTGTCGATGTGGCACCGGTGACCTTTGCGTCCTGGATGGGCGGTGACCGGGACGGTAATCCCAATGTTACGGCCACCATTACCGAAGAAGTTTTGTTGCTTGCCCGCTGGCAGGCAACAACGCTTTATCTGAAAGATGTTGCGCGTTTGATCGACGAGCTGTCGATGTCCGAATGTAATCCCGCGTTGGCCGACTTGTCAGGCAACGTTCGCGAACCCTATCGAGCCGTTCTGCGGGAAGTACGTACAAAACTGAGAGCCACTCTCGCGTACATCAATGCCAGGTTGGCGGGCCAGAGTGCTGACGATACCGATGTCATAACTGCCGATAGTGAGCTTTGGAATCCGTTTTACGCGTGTTATCAGTCCCTGTGTGATAGTGGAATGTCGTTGATTGCCAACAGCAGGCTTTTAGATACGTTGCGGCGTGTGAAGTGCTTTGGTGTCAATCTGGTCAAGTTGGATATTCGTCAGGAATCCGGCCGCCATATGCAGGTGTTTTCAGAGCTCACCCAGCACTATGAGCTCGGAGATTATGCCGAGTGGTCTGAAGCGGAAAAGCTTGCGTTCCTCAAGAAAGAGCTTTCAAGTCGACGTCCATTGATGCCTGCCGATTGGTCCCCATCGGCGGATGTTAAAGAGGTTCTGGATACGTGTCAGGTGGTGGCGCGCCAGCCCCGTGGTGCCATCGCTGCTTACGTAATCTCGATGGCGCGTCAGGCGTCGGACATCCTCGCTGTACAGCTGTTGTTGAAGTCAGCAGGCTGTACCCATCTACCTGTAGCGCCCCTGTTTGAAACCCTCGACGACTTAAATCGGGCACCTCAGGTGATCGAGGACTTGCTGCAGGATAAGGATTATTTACAGCGCATCGACAACAAGCTGATGATTATGATCGGTTATTCCGATTCTGCCAAAGATGCGGGCATGTTGGCGGCTGGCTGGGCCCAGTATCGTGCTCAGGAAGAATTGCAGGGTATTTGCGATTCCTATGGTGTTGGCTTGACCTTGTTTCACGGCCGCGGAGGCACCATCGGGCGCGGTGGTGCGCCAGCTCATGCGGCTTTGTTGTCGCAGCCACCCGGCACTTTGCGAGGCGGTCTGCGGGTAACCGAGCAGGGTGAGATGATCCGCAACAAACTGGGAATGAGCAGTGTTGCGGTCAAAACCTTGGCGTTGTACGCCAGTGCGGTAACTCAGGCAAACCTGATGGGACCGCCGACACCTAAACCGGAATGGCGTGAACTCATGGACACCATGGCGGAGAGTTCCTGTGATGCATATCGAGCTTACGTCCGCGATGAGCCTCGTTTTGTTGAGTATTTTCGTCAGGCGACACCGGAGTTGGAGCTCGCGAATCTGCCTTTGGGTTCTCGGCCTGCGCGCCGTAAAACCGGTGGTGGCATCGCCAGTTTACGGGCGATTCCCTGGATTTTTGCCTGGAGCCAAAACCGCTTAATGCTGCCCGCGTGGCTGGGGGCGGGGGCTGCGTTAGGCCAGGCCATCGAATCCGGCAAGCAAGACATGCTGCAAGAGATGTGCAAAGACTGGCCGTTTTTTGAAACGCGTCTGTCCATGCTTGAAATGGTTTACGCGAAGAGCGACGTGGGGCTGTCGGCGTATTATGAGGAGAAGCTGGTGGTGCCAGAGCTGCGTTTCATTGGCGAAAATCTGCGCAATCAACTTGCAACCGATATTGAAACGCTCAAATCCTTAAAAGGAATTGCAGAGCTACTGCAAGATCAGGCATGGTCAAGTCAGTCGATTGGCTTGCGCAATATTTATACAGACCCTTTGAATGTACTGCAGGCGGAGCTGCTGCGACGTAATCGCGCCGTGCAGGACAAGGCGCTGGAGCGGGCGATTATGGTGACCATTGCCGGGGTGGCGGCAGGGATGCGCAACACCGGTTAGGGTTCCTGAGGTTGCACTGTTGGGAGGAGCCGTTTTCCTTCCAGCAGTGGCATAAGGTTCATAAACAGCTGCTATCACTAGAAAAAGTGCAGACTGACAACGCTGTCTGCTATGATTCCTCGCGTCGGAAGAAAACCCTTTCGAAATCGTGGCTTGGGCGTTGCATCCTTTGCCGACAAGCCTAAAATGCAGCCTGTGTGTAGATAAGAACTAGCTATGAATCGATCTTGGAACCTGGTCGCCGACATTGGGGGCACAAACGCTCGTTTCGCCAGAGCAGACAGTCAAAGTGGCGAACTCATCGATATTCGACATTATTCCGTGGCAGATTACGCGCGGTTTAACGACGCCGTGGTGCATTTCCAGCAGGAAATGTTACAGGCAGGTTGTGCTGGCGCGCCTGTGGCAGCCTGTTTTGCTGTAGCCGCGCCTGTGTCTCAGGAACGAATTCAATTTACCAACAGTCCTTGGGAAATTGTACCCATGGAGCTGTCACCCTTGTTGGGCGGCGCTCGTGTTGACATCATCAACGATTTTGCCGCCGTCGGTTACGCTGTGATGGATTTAACCGAGGGTGACTGGGTACAGCTCGGGGGTTCTGAACCGAGAGCACATTCACCCATCGGCGTTTTAGGGCCGGGTACTGGCCTTGGAATGTGCTGTTTGATGCCCTCAGAGAATGGGTTTTCGGTCATCGAGGGCGAAGGCGGGCACGTTGAGTTTGCGCCAATCAATGACGAAGAAATTGAAGTCCTTAGATTTCTGATCGGCCGCTTCGGTCATGTTTCTGTCGAGCGGTTGTTGTCCGGGATGGGGTTGCTGAACATTTATGATGCCCTGATATCCATGAGTGGGCAGCCCGCATCTTGCTTCCGCCCCGAGGAAGTCACCGATGCTGCGATTGCAGGAACAGACCCCATTTGCGAAAAAACACTGTCACTTTTTTGTGGTGTATTGGGGGCTGTGGCAGGCAATCTGGCGCTGACTATTGGTGCGCGCGGAGGTATCTATATCGCCGGTGGAATAGCGCAGCGATTTGTTCCCTATTTGACCCGCAGCCCGTTGCGAGCAAGGTTTGAGGATAAAGGGCGTTTTGAAGGCTATCTTAAAGAGATTCCAATTCGCCTGGTTACACGTCAAAACCTGGGTTTGATTGGCGCGAGTCGCGCGCTGCGTTAGTCCCTTAGGCGCTACCAGACGCCTGTTTCGATCACTGTTGGAGGTCATCACCTACGTTGGTGATCTCAGCCCCTGCCGTCAATATTCGGAGAACTGAATGACTACAAATACGGATCTTGTCATCTTTGGTGCTATGGGAGATCTATCGGCACGCAAGTTATACCGTGCGCTGTTTCATCTGGACAATGCCGATCTGTTGCCGAAAGAGGTCAATATCCTCGGTCTTGCGCGAAACGATGTTTCGGTTGATGAATTCAAGAGCCATATGGAAAGCAAGCTCCGTGAAGCGGTCTACGAATCCAGCTGGAGTGATCAGGTGTGGGAGAGATTTTCCGCGCGTTTGGATTACATCGTTATGGATTTTACCAATCCAGAAGATTTTTCCGCGCTTAGTGAAAGACTCCATGCCGACCGTACCAATATCTTTTATCTGGCGACGCCTCCCAGTATTTATATGGACATTTGCCACAACCTCGGCAAGTCCGACTGTGTCCATGACACCACGCGGATCGTTCTGGAAAAACCGATCGGATCCGATCTTGAGACCTGTAAAGCGGTGAATGCAACGGTAGCCGAGTACTTTAGTGAGCGGCAGATTTACCGGATTGATCACTACCTCGGCAAGGAAACCGTGCAGAACTTGTTAGTGCTTCGGTTCGCGAATCGGTTTATTAACACGCAATGGGATCAAGGCTGTATTGATCACGTGCAAATTACCGTAGCTGAAATGGTCGGTATCGAAGGCCGCTGGTCATATTATGACAAGGTGGGTCAATTGCGCGATATGGTGCAGAACCACTTATTGCAGCTGCTCTGCCTGGTGGCGATGGAGCCGCCCAATTCTATGACCGCTGAAGGTATTCGCGACGAGAAAGTTAAGATTCTGCGTGCACTGCGGCGTGTCGGTGCGGCGGATGTTGCCGATCACTCTGTGCGCGGTCAGTATTCGCAGGGCTGGTACAAGGGGAATCCTGCACCTGGCTACATGGATGAAGAGGGGTGTGTTAACAAGAAGAGTGATACGGAAACCTTCGTCGCTCTGAAAGCATACATTGATAACTGGCGCTGGTCTGGTGTGCCGTTCTATCTCAGAACTGGTAAGCGCATGCCGGATAAATTGACAGAAATCGTCATCGTTTATAAAAGCCTGCCACACAATATTTTCTCCAACGGGGCCAACATTCCCAATCGTTTAGTGATTCGTCTGCAGCCCAACGAAGGCATTGAAATGCAGATGGTCTCGAAGAAGCACAGTTTGAAACATCGGATGGCGCTAGAGCGTCATGATCTCAGCCTGGATTTTCTCGGCACTGCTGAAATGGACCGGATTCCCGATGCCTACGAGCGCCTCTTTCTCGACGTGATCAACGGCGATCAATCGCTGTTTGTCGGTCGTGAAGAAGTAGAAGAAGCCTGGCGTTGGTGTGACACCATTATCGAGTCCTGGGGCAAGCAGGCTACCGAGGTAAAACCATACAGCGCGGGCTCATGGGGACCGGCCAAAGCTGAATTGTTAATCGAGCGTGACGGTCGAAGCTGGAACGAATAAGTGCGTTCTTAAGGCCGCTGAGGGAACGGCGGCCGCAATCTCGTCATTTAATTGACTTAAGACATCATTACCCTGTTGCAAAGACGCGGCTGGCTGAGCAAAATCAGATAAAAGAATCTGGATGACAGTTGGTTGGGCCATCCGCTAGCGGCGGTTCGC
Source organism: Pseudomaricurvus sp. ABR4_320 (assembly GCF_056159445.1). Taxonomy (NCBI): domain Bacteria; kingdom Pseudomonadati; phylum Pseudomonadota; class Gammaproteobacteria; order Cellvibrionales; family Cellvibrionaceae; genus Pseudomaricurvus; species Pseudomaricurvus sp. ABR4_320. The sequence goes on from NZ_JBSWVF010000004.1 coordinate 416,284, forward strand.
GATGCTACACCCTTGAGCCGTCGGCACTTGGCAAGATAGCAGCTTGCTTGCAAAATGGATTTGGAAAAGGGTAAATGCCAAACAAACAACCGGTGGTATCCAAGCTCTCGTCTGGCGAGTTAGACGCTATTGCCGAGGGCCATTTCTACGACATTTTCAGCGCTCTGGGTTTGCACCCTGATGCCCAGCGAGGCGGGCTGGTTGCGCGTTTCTATGTTCCTGGAGCCGACACCGTCGAAATGGTGGGGCGAGAGTCGGGCAAAACGCTCTACAAGTTATCTCGTATTCACGACGACGGAATTTTTGAAACCGTCATCCACAATCGCAAACAAACTTTCGATTTCGTGCTTCGCTGTCATAACAGTGGTGAAACCTGGACGCAGGAAGACCCATATCATTTTGAGAGCTGCCTCAACGAGGATGATCTGCACTACTTTAATGAGGGAACCCACGAACACGTCTGGCGCTGGATGGGCGCCAATCAGCGTCAGGTTAACGGCGTCGACGGCGTTCTTTTCGTGGTTTGGGCGCCATCGGCGCTACGGGTATCCTTGATCGGTAGCTTTAATCACTGGGATGGACGTCGCCACGTGATGCGCAAGCATCCTGCGGCGGGCATTTGGGAGATCTTTGTTCCCGGAGTGGAAGATCTGGCGCTCTACAAATATGAGATTATCGACGCCAACGGTAACCTTCTTCCTTTGAAGGCCGACCCCTACGCCAAGTCTATGCAGCATCCACCCGAGACCGCATCGCGCGTCGTTTACGATCGCTCTTATGCTTGGGGCGACGCCGACTGGATGAAAAAACGTCAGCAACGCCATGGTGTGCAGCAGCCGATTTCGATATACGAAGTCCATGCCGGTTCCTGGCGGCGCGCCGATCATGGTCGTTATCTCTCTTACCGGGAACTTGCGGAGCAATTAATCCCCTATGTTCTGGAATTGGGGTTTACCCATATTCAATTAATGCCGATCAATGAGTATCCCTTTGACGGTTCCTGGGGGTATCAGCCCGTAGGGATGTACGCGCCGACAATTCGCTTTGGTAATCCCGATGAGTTTCGTTATTTTGTCGACCAGTGCCATCAAGCGGATTTGGGAGTGCTGATCGACTGGGTGCCAGGACACTTCCCATCTGATCCCCATGGGTTGGGACACTTCGATGGTAGCTGTCTTTACGAGCATATGGATCGTCGCCAGGGCTTTCACCCTGACTGGGATACGTTGATTTACAATTATGGCCGCGGTGAGGTTCTCAGTTATCTAATCAGTAACGCCAATTATTGGTTGGAAGAATTCCATCTCGATGGTTTGCGAGTGGATGCTGTCGCATCCATGTTGTATCTCGATTACAGTCGGCAGCCGGGCGAGTGGATTCCCAACAAGTTTGGCGGTCGCGAAAATCTGGAGGCGATCGCCTTTCTGAGATCGGTCAACCGACGCGTGTATGCAAATCATCCTGGCGTCATGATGGTCGCTGAAGAGTCAACTGCCTGGCCTGGTGTGTCACGACCTGTTGACCAGGATGGGCTCGGCTTTGGTTTTAAATGGAATATGGGGTGGATGAATGACTCTCTAAGCTATATGAGTCGAGACCCTGTTCATCGTAAGTATCATCATGGTGAAATGACGTTCAGCATGATTTACGCCTACGATGAAAATTTTATTCTCTCGCTCAGTCACGATGAAGTGGTTCATGGCAAGCGAACTTTGCTGGATAAAATGCCCGGTGATTACTGGCAAAAATTTGCCAACTTGCGGGCTTATTATGGTTTTATGTGGACGCATCCTGGCAAAAAGCTGCTGTTTATGGGCAGTGAATTTGGGCAGTGGAACGAATGGAATCACGATACCGGTTTGGATTGGGCGTTGACGGAGTTCCCACTACATCAGGGGCTGCAGAGGCTAGTGCGTGACCTCAACCAGCTTTACCGGGAGCGGCCTGCTATGGCCGAGATGGATTGCGAACCCGGCGGTTTTAACTGGCTGCAATGTGAGCAGAGCGAAACATCGGTGTTTGCCTGGGTCAGATACAGTTCAGACAGGACCTCTTTGCTCATTTCGGTCACGAATTTCACCCCTGTTCCCCAGGCGCAGTACCATTTGGGTGTACCAAGGCCAGGTCCCTACCGAGAGCGTATCAATACCGATTCAGAGCTCTATGGCGGTTCAAACGTGGGTAATGGCGGTTGGGTCGATAGCCAGGACATGCCTTGGGACGATCAACCCCATACGTTGATTTTTGATCTTCCTCCCTTGGCGACGGTGATTTTTGAATACTGCCAAGCCTAGTGGATGCAAGAGGGTGCGATAGTGCACAGGATTTAATTTCGACACCGGTTAATCTTTTGGGTTGGTGTCGAAACTGAGAGGTGAAGGGTCGGCTTGCATAAGCCCATTTTTCCTAGTCAAGGATAATTAGACGAGTCAGGTCAAGTCATTATGCTGGATCAAAACCCCCGATACGTTAGTCGCTTAACAAAGAATACCCTGGCATTGGTACTGGCTGGAGGGCGAGGTTCGAGGCTTTACGAGTTGACCAATTGGCGGGCAAAGCCCGCGCTGTATTTTGGCGGCAAATATCGAATCATCGACTTTCCGCTTTCCAATTGCATCAACTCGGGGATTCGACGGGTAGGTGTTCTGACCCAATACAAAGCGCACTCCCTGGTGCGCCATCTGGTGAGGGGGTGGAGCCACTTTAAGAAAGAGCTTGGCGAGTTTGTTGAAATTTTGCCAGCCTCGCAGCGCTTCTCTGACGATTGGTATCAGGGGACAGCCGATGCCATCTATCAGAATCTGGACATTATTCGCGCTGAAATGCCTGAGTATGTCTTGATTCTGTCTGGTGATCATATCTACAAGATGGATTACGGCCCGATGTTGGTAAAACACGTGGAAAGTGGCGCCGACATGACAGTCTGCTGTCTGGAGGTGCCGGTTGAGGAAGCCGCCAATGCCTTCGGTGTGATGGGGGTCGACGAAACCAATCGGGTTATTGCATTTCAAGAAAAGCCCGCGGAACCCGCTGAAATTCCCGGTATGCCCGGTATGACGTTGGCGTCTATGGGAAATTATATTTTTAATACTGACTTTCTCTTTGATCAATTGATCAAAGATGCGGCCAACATGAAATCTTCCCACGATTTCGGGAATGATCTGATTCCTTCAATGATCAATAAGGGCCATATTCAGGCCTACCCCTTCCGTGACACAAAAACTGGCGAGAGAGCCTATTGGCGAGACGTGGGCACACTGGATTCTTTCTGGCTGGCCAATATGGAATTGATTGAGACAACGCCACAACTGAACCTCTATGATGCTGAGTGGCCTCTGTGGACCTATCAAGAACAAATGCCGCCGGCGAAGTTCGTTTTTGATTCCGATGATCGGCGCGGTATGGCTGTGGATTCCATGGTGTCTGGCGGCTGTATCGTCTCCGGCAGCGTGTTGCGACGCTCGGTGTTATTTTCCAATGTCTATATTGACTCCTATTCTGAAGTGGAAGAGTCCGTCATTTTGCCCGAGGCGTCGATTGGCCGGCATGTCCGCATGCGCAAGACAATTGTGGACCGCGGGGTGGAGATTCCTGACGAGATGGTAATTGGCTTTGATCCCGAGCAGGATAGAAAGAACGGCTTTAGGGTCACAGACAAAGGTGTGGTTCTGGTCACACGAGGGATGCTTGGACAGCCTGAAGGATTTGCGCTCTGACCGAGTGTGTGGAAAGGTGTCTCCTGTGACGGAGTGAACCGTCTCATTGCGGTATGGGATGAATACCGCAGGCATGATGCCGCAGTTACAAATGATGTGAGAAAACTATTTATGACAGTGATTAACGTCGCAACTCAACCCTTTTCCGGCCAAAAGCCCGGTACCTCCGGCTTGCGCAAAAAGGTCAAGGAATTTGCCCAACCTGGCTATTTGGAAAACTTCGTCCAGTCAATATTCAATATGCTGGGTGACTGTTCCGGCAAAACCCTGGTGGTCGGAGGGGACGGTCGCTACTTTAATCGTCAGGCCATTCAGACCATCGTCAGAATGGCAGCAGCCAATGGCTTTGGCCGCTTGCTGATCGGCCGTTGCGGTTGGCTGTCGACGCCAGCTGCATCCTGTGTGATTCGCAAATACGAAACCGACGGCGGGATTGTCCTATCCGCGAGCCATAATCCCGGCGGCCCTGATGAAGACTTCGGTATTAAGTTCAATGGTCCCAACGGTGGTCCAGCGACGGAGACGGTAACCAACGAGATCTATCAAGGGACTCAGACGATCAGCGAATACCTGACGCTAGAAAGCGCAGACATCGACTTGGATTCTGAAGGCGAGACCGATGTCGCTGGTATGACGGTTCAAATTATTGATCCGGTCGCGGATTATGCGGACTTGATGGAGTCTCTGTTCGATTTTGAAAAGATTAAAGGTCTGCTCAGTCACGCGCGCTTCCACATGTGTTTCGACGCCATGCACGCGATTACCGGACCCTATGCGAAAGAAATTCTGGAAAATCGTCTCGGCGCCAAAGCGGGAACGGTAATCAATTCTGAGCCTCTGGAGGATTTTGGCGGCGGTCACCCAGATCCCAACCTGGTGCACGCCAAAGAGCTGGTTGCTCTAATGAACGGTGATGAGCCTTTGGCTTTTGGTGCAGCCTCTGACGGTGATGGCGATCGCAACATGGTGTTGGGCAGCGGTTTTTACATCAACCCCTGTGATTCTCTGGCCGTGTTAACCGCAAACGCCAAATTGGTGCCGGGCTACCGCGCTGGGCTGTCCGGTGTGGCTCGCTCCATGCCCACCAGCCGCGCCGTTGATCGGGTTGCCGAAGCTTTGGGTATTCCCTGTTACGAAACGCCGACAGGTTGGAAATTCTTCGGCAATTTGATGGATGCCGACAAGATTACTCTGTGTGGTGAAGAGAGTTTCGGTACAGGCTCCAGTCATGTCCGGGAAAAGGATGGCTTGTGGGCGGTACTTTTCTGGCTCAATGTGGTTGCTGAGCGCGGCAAGCCTGCTCGCTCGATCGTTCGCGAACACTGGGAGCGCTTTGGCCGGGACTTTTTTACCCGCCATGATTATGAGCAGATCGACTCTGATAAAGCCAATACCATGTTCACTGAGTTGCGCGCCAAGTTGAGCAGTTTGCCTGGACAGTCGTTTGGTGATCTCGAAGTTGCCGCAGCCGATGATTTTCATTACCGGGATCCTGTCGATAACAGCGAGAGCTCGGGGCAGGGCATTCGCATTCACTTTACCAATGACTCCCGGGTTGTTTTCCGCCTGTCGGGTACGGGAACATCCGGTGCAACGCTGCGTGTCTATTGTGATAAGCACCAGAGAGATCCCGCGTATATTGGTATGGATCCTCAAAAAGCGTTGGCTGATGTGTTGGCCGCAGCCGATGCCATCGCTGGGATAGAAGCCTTTACGGGGCGCACAGAACCGGATGTGATTACCTAATCTGATTGCGGGCGCGCGTAGATGAAGGTCATGATGGTAGCCGCCGAAAATGGCGCGCTGCCCGGTGGAAAAGTCGGCGGTATGGGGGATGTTGTAAGAGACATTCCCCGTGCGTTGGCGCGGTTGGGGCACCAGGTGGAGGTGGTGGTTCCTGGCTATCAGTATTTTTCCACTCTGCCAGGAGCGGTCAGTCTCGACGTTATCAAGGTCCCGTTTCGCGGTGAAGAGATTGGCGTAGAGCTGCTTCAGTTGCCCGAGGATCCACGTTACCCAGGTATTCGCACCTGGGTTCTGGATCATCCGCTGTTTGCTCCCATGGGGGCCGGGCGTATCTATTGCGATGATCCGCCCGAACGTCCTTTCGCCTCGGATGCGTCGAAATTCGCGCTTTTCTCCCTGGCGGTTGCTCAGCTACTGTTAGAGCAGCGCTGCGATGCTGTTGACGTTGTGCATTTGCACGACTGGCATACCGCGTTATTAGCGGTAGTCCTGAGTTTTGACCCAGCCTACGCGCCTATTCGTCAGCTCCCTTTGGTTTATACCATCCATAATCTTTCGCTACAGGGTATTCGCCCGCTGGCGGGCGATGAGTCTTCACTACACGGTTGGTGTCCTCAATTGGCCTACAACTATGCAGAGATTCATGATCCCCGTTATCTAAATTGTTTTAATCCGATGCGCGCGGCGATCAATTTGTGTCAGCGGGTCCATGGGGTCTCCCCACATTATATCGAGGAAATTCAGCGGCCCAGCCAGCCTGAAAGAGGCTTTGTCGGCGGTGAAGGTCTCGAGCTGGATCTACAGAGGGCCTCCCACGAGGGCAGATTAAAAGGCATTCTGAACGGATGTGAATACTCCGGATTCTATCCTGCGACCGATGACTTTTCAGATCTTCTTGGGGGGATCCGCGAAAAGCTGGAGCAGTGGTTACACCTCAATCCTCAGCCAGTACACCATGATGCCTTGCACAAAATTTCATTCTGGCAGGAACGTGGTGAGGCACCCGGACTTTTAGCAACGTCGGTTGGTCGAGTTGTTGATCAAAAAGTACGTATTTTGCGACAGCCGATGGGGGATGGCCGCAGTTGTCTTGAGCATCTGCTTGATGTTATAGACGGCGGAGGCTTGATGATCATGTTGGGCAGCGGTGAGGCGCACCTGGAGGGCTTTTGCCGTCATTTGGCCGAGGTGCGTGATAATTTCATTTTTCTCCAGGGCTATTCCGATGAGATCGCACAACAATTGTACAACTGTGGTGATCTTTTTCTGATGCCAAGCTCCTTTGAGCCCTGTGGTATCAGCCAAATGCTGGCGATGCGTTCAGGTCAACCCTGTCTCGTGCATCATGTCGGTGGTTTGGCTGATACGGTTACAGATGGCGTCAATGGTTTTTCTTTCTCCGGTGAATCTACCTTCGAGCAGGCACAAGCGATGATTTGGCGATTTGGCGAAGTCCTACACGTCAAGGCAAATGATCCGCAACGCTGGCAGGCGATTCGCCAAAGTGCTGCCGATGCCAGATTTCTTTGGTCGGATGTAGCAATGGACTATGTGGAGCAGCTCTATTCTTGAGCATTACTCTAGGCATGCGGGAGAGCAAAGGTTAAATCCCCATCAAAGACGGCCTGTTGGTCAACCAAATGTGAAAGATGTTCGTAGCTACCCGACAGCCGTTATGCAGGGCACCGATCTGAATTGCCCGCTAAGCTGTTACCGATAACGTTTTGTTTTCTGGCAGCGGCCTGTCAGTTTGCAAATATTTTTGTGCGTCATGACATCTGAAGCCAGTACCACCAGAGTCTGAGTTCGGTTGTCTCCAGCAAGAAGGGGATGTATGGATAGCCTTGAAAGGTTGATGTATTTCTGTGGAATATCAACCGAGTATCTGAACTACTCTGGCGAGCACTGCACGATTCCCCGAGGGGATCGTGAGTCTGTGCTGGAGCTTATGGGTTACGACATCCACAACCACGATGCGGTGGAACAGCATCTGTACGACATTGATGCAAAGCCCTGGCAGTCATTGGTATTACCGTTTTTCATTACCAGTACTGACGCTCCCGGATTACGCTTTCATGTGCACGAATCTGAAAAGCATGCGGTGATTGCCTATACCGTTACCTTGGAATCAGGTGAGGTAACTCAGGGGGAGTGTCGAGCGGCTGATTTGGCGGAGACGGGCGAATACTACATTGGGCCTGACCGTTATTCGTCCTATTTGCTTCCATTACCTGGCTTACCCGCTGGCTATCACACCGCAGATTTAACCTGTGGCGAACGTTCAGATCATGGTCGTCTCATTGCCAGTCCTCCGCGTTGTTTTGATCCGGTTAAGGATGCTGGCGAAAAACTTTGGGGGGTCAGCTGTCAGCTCTACACCTTGAAGTCAGAGCGAAATTGGGGCGTTGGTGATTTTACGGATTTGAGGGAGCTGGTGACGGCCAGTGCTGAGGCGAAGGCGGATATGGTGGGTATCAATCCTCTGCATGCGCCTTGCACCAGCAGTCCCGATTACGCCAGTCCTTACAGCCCTTCGGACCGACGTTTTTTGAATCCCATTTATATCGATATTGAGTCTCTACCGGAAGCTAAGGAGTGCAAGCCGCTCCAGCAGGCTCTTAATCGCGCTGATTTCAAGCAACATCTAGCGGCACTTAGAAACGAGAAATACGTCGATTACGACCGGATTAACATCCTGAAATATCAATGCTTTGAGTGGCTATATCCCGTATTCCTGGATATGGATAAAAGGCAGTCTGGTGGTGGGTTTAAAGCCTATTGCGAGGCGAAGGGTGATACGCTGCAGCAGTTTGTTGAATACGAAAAGAACAACAATCCATTTGCCAAGAAATATGTTTCAGATGACGGCTTCTTTGCCTGGTTGCAGTGGCGTGCTGAAGAGCAGTTTGAGTCTTGCCAGCGTACTGCTGTTGAGCAGGGGATGGCGGTTGGGCTTGTAAGAGATCTGGCGGTGGGCGCTGTGGGCAGTGGTTGTGAGTCTGGCCGCAACACTGATTTGTTCAATTTAAAGGCGACCATTGGCGCACCGCCGGATCCATTCGCCTGGGAAGGACAAGACTGGGGGCTGCCGGTTCTCAATCCTCGAGCTCTTAAGGCGCAACAATACAGCCATTTTATCGAACTTTTGCGGAGCAATATGGCTCATTGTGGTGCGCTGCGAATCGATCACGCCATGTCGCTTTTGCGTCTTTGGTGGTGCATTCGCCGCCCGGAGGGTAATACCGGTGTTTATGTGTATTATCCTCTTGATGACCTGATGGCGCTGCTGCGGTTGGAAAGTCACCGCAATCAGTGCCTTGTCATCGGTGAGGATTTAGGGGTCGTTCCTGAGGACTTTAAAGTCGCAATGGCTGAAAATGGCCTATACAGCAACAACCTTTTTTATTTTGAACGGGAATTAGATGGCCGCTTCCGAGATCTGGAGTACCATCAGGTAAAAGCCTTGTTGATGGTGACTAATCATGATGTTCCAACCTTGACCGATTGGTGGCAAGGAACAGATATCCGGCGCCGTGGAGTTCTTGGACTGATTCAATCTGACGAAATGGAAAGACAGTTGCAAGAGAGAGACGAAGATAAATGGCAAATGTTGAGTTGGCTGGAGCGGGGCGGGTTTCTCGATAACGGTTGGGATGCAAATTCATCCGAGAAAGCGTTTGACCTTGCTCTGTGCAGCAGTATTCACAGAGCGGCCGCTTCGTCCAGTTCGCAGCTTTTATTGATGCAGATTGAAGATCTTCAGTTGTTGGATGAGCCCATTAACATTCCAGGGACCTTCCGTGAGTACCCTAATTGGCGACGTAAGCAAGGCGCAACAACCGCAGCGGTTTTTGATCAACCAGAAGCCAAAGCCATTTTGGCCGTTGTCGATCAGGTGAGATCCTCCTGAGGACATTTCGTTAACTCTACTTCCGAGCGCACAGAATTCCAGTGAAAGCAGTGATTGAAGCGGGCGACCCATACACCCTGGGCGCCACCTTTGACGGTCACGGTGTTAATTTTGCTCTTTTTTCCGAGCACGCCACCGCCGTCGAACTGTGTTTGTTTGATTCCACGGGCAACCGAGAACTGACACGCATCCCTCTACCGGAGCACACTCATGGTGTGTGGCATGGCTATGTGCCGGTACTCTTACCCGGCTACTGTTATGGATACCGGGTTCACGGCCCCTATCAGCCAAGTGCGGGACAGAGATTCAACCGCCATAAACTCCTGTTAGATCCTTATGCGCAGCAGTTACAGGGCAACTTTGTCTGGCATGACAGCCATTTCGGCTATCAGGCTGAGAGTCCTGAACAGGACCTCAGTTTTGATACCCGTGACAACGCTGCCTATATGCCTAAGGCGATGATTGTCGATGATTTGCCGCGTATGCCCACCCGTCGTCAGCAGTTGGCGCCTTGGCATCAAGCTGTCATCTATGAAACCCATGTGCGTGGCTTCACGATGCGGCATCCGGAGATCCCTGAATCACTGCGCGGCAGTTTTGCGGGTATGTCGCAGCCAGCTGTTATTGACTATCTGAAGTCGCTGGGTATCACCAGTGTGGAGTTGCTACCGGTAAATGCCTTTATCAATGAACAGTTTCTGGATACCAAGGGACTGTCGAATTACTGGGGTTACAACACTCTCGGATTTTTCGCACCGCATCCTGCTTACCTATCGGGTGATTCCGTTTTGGAATTTCAGGATATGGTCAACCGGTTTCACGATGCGGGCCTAGAGGTCATCATGGATGTGGTCTTTAACCACACCTGTGAGGGCAACCACATGGGGCCGACACTCAGCTTCCGTGGTATTGACAATGCCTCCTACTACCAGCTGCTTCCTTCGGATCGACGGTTCTATATCAATGATACAGGTTGCGGCAACACCGTTAATGTAGCGCATCCCCGAGTCATGCAGATGATTATGGACAGTCTGCGATACTGGGTGACAAAAATGGGCGTTGATGGCTTCCGGTTTGATTTGGCGCCGATTCTTGGACGCGATGGGCATGGCTACAGTAAAAGCGCACCAATCTTTCAGGCGATAAGTCAGGATCCTGTCTTATCACGGGTGAAGATGATCGCGGAGCCTTGGGATATTGGTCCGGGGGGTTACCAGCTGGGCAATTTCCCGCCTGGCTTTAGTGAATGGAACGACCGTTATCGGGATACGGTTAGGCGCTTTTGGCGTGGTGATCGCAATCTATTGCCTGAGCTGGCTCGACGTCTGCACGGCTCGGGAGATATTTTTGAGCATGCCGGACGCAAACCCTTTGCAACCACTAATTTTATTGTCGCTCACGACGGCTTTACTCTGCGGGATTTGGTGAGTTATGACCATCGTCATAATGAATTAAACAAAGAAGACAATAATGATGGCCATCGCGAAAATTTTAGCTATAACCACGGTCACGAGGGGCCGACCGATGATTATGACATCAACAGTATTCGTTGGCGGCAACAGCGTAATATGATTGCCACGCTGTTGGTCTCTCAAGGGGTGCCGATGTTGTGTGCTGGGGATGAGTTTGGTCGGTCACAACAGGGCAATAACAATGCTTATTGCCAGGATAACGAGATCAATTGGCTGTCGTGGCAAGATTTGTCGCCCGAAGCTCTAGACCTGATTGAATTTACAGCCAATTTGACGTCATTGCGGCAGGAGTTCCCCATTCTGCAGGCCGACAGATACAAGCATCAGCCCGATAGCCCGGACGACGTCAGCATCCGTTGGTTGAATGCAGAGGGGAGAGCCATGATGGACTCTCACTGGCACGAACGTGAGGCGGTTCTGTTGGGCTTATTAATGACCGATTACAGTACGTTTCAATTGGAAAAGCCCCACTTGCTGGTCATTTTTTGCAATTCCTCTCTGGAAGAAACCTTCACTCTGCCAAAGCTGGATGATGTCAGTTTCTGGCAAAACATTATAAATACCGATAGTGATGCTGATGATGATGATCGCTATCTCCCCGGTGCGTCCCTTCCTATGACGCCGAAGTCTCTCCGTATACTCGCGTCGGGCATGCCGGCGCGAAAAAAGTCACCAAAGAAAAAGGTGTGAGGTTCAAATGGCAACAAACGCAAAACCCGGCAAGTCAAAATTAAAGGCGTCAGGCGCCAAGAAAACTGAATCAACGAAGACGTCTGAGAATTTGCCGGTCCTCAGCATGAATGAGGATTTGATGCGGCACTTTGAGGTGACTTTGGGCCGCGATAAAGATGATGAATCACACCATTATCTCTATGCTGCTCTGGCCATGACAGTGCGGGATCAGCTAGTGGCAAAATGGCGCAAGACTCGCGAGAAGTATAAAAATGAAATGCCGAAGCGGGTAAGTTATTTGTCTCTGGAATTTCTTATGGGGCGTAGCTTAAATAATGCACTGCTCAATCTCGATTTAGAAAAAGGTGTGCGCGAGGCGCTGCTGCAGTATTCCGTTGATTTGGAAACACTGGCAGAGGAAGAAATGGATGCCGGTCTTGGTAATGGTGGCTTAGGACGTCTTGCCGCGTGCTTTCTCGATAGCTGCGCAACCTTAGAAATTCCGGTAACCGGCTATGGTATCCGTTATCAGTACGGAATGTTCCATCAGCAGATTCGCAACGGCTACCAGATGGAACAGCCAGACAATTGGTTACGCAACGGCAATATTTGGGAAATTGAAAGCCCTGAAAATAAGCGCAAAGTAAAATTTTACGGGCGCAGCGAATATTACACGGACCACCGAGGCGATTTGCGTATGCGGTGGGTCGATACCCAGGACGTGCTTGCTGTGCCATACGATGTGCCGATTCCCGGCTATCGCAATGAAACCATTAACACTCTTCGACTCTGGAAAGCAGAGGCCACCGACGAATTTGACTTGGGTGAGTTTAATGCAGGCAGCTATTCAGATGCCGTAGCTGCAAAAAATCAGGCTGAGCAAATTTCAATGGTGCTCTACCCCAATGATGTCAGTGAGGCCGGTAAGGTTTTGCGTTTGCGGCAACAGTATTTCCTGAGCTCGGCGAGCCTGCAGGACATTCTGGCGCGCTGGCTTGATCGTAATGACAGTTCACTGGAGAATTTTGCAGAGAAGCATGTCTTTCAGTTAAACGATACTCATCCCACCATCGCCGTTGCGGAGCTGATGCGATTGCTGATCGACGAGCACCATATGGGGTGGGATGAGGCCTGGTCGATTACCACCCGTACAATGGCTTATACCAACCATACGCTGTTACCTGAGGCGTTGGAAACTTGGGCGGTGCATCTGTTCCGGGAACTGTTGCCTCGACTGTTGGATATCATTTATGAGATCAATGCTCGCTATTTGGCAGAAGTCGCTCAGAAGTGGCCCGGTGACCTTGATCGCCAGCGTCGAATGTCCATTATTGATGAAGATGGTGAGCCACGAGTGCGTATGGCGTATTTGGCCATTGTGGGAAGTTACTCCGTAAATGGTGTCGCTGCGCTGCATACGGATTTGCTGAAGGCGGGTTTGTTCAAAGACTTCTACGAGCTGTGGCCCTCCAAATTCAACAATAAGACCAACGGTGTGACGCCTCGTCGTTGGTTATCGCACTGCAATCCCGCTTTGCATAAGCTCATTTCCAGCCGTATCGGGGATGAGTGGGTCAGGGATCTGGATCAACTGTCGAAGTTGAAGAATTACGTCAATGATCCCGAGTTTGTTGAGCGCTGGTTAGCCATTAAGCGGGATAATAAACAGGCGCTCTCAGCACTGGTTAAAAAAGCCTGCCATGTCGACTTTGATGCAACGTTTATGTATGACGTTCAAGTTAAGCGCATTCATGAATATAAGCGGCAGCTGTTGAATATTCTCCATGTCATCCATCTTTATGACAGAATTTCTCGCGGCGATACAGATGGTATGCAACCCCGCTGTGTATTAATTGGGGGTAAAGCTGCCCCTGGCTATGAGATGGCGAAGCAGATTATTAAACTGATTAATAACGTGGCCGAAGTGGTCAATAAAGATGTTCGTGCCAAACCTTGGTTGCGAGTCGCGTTTATTCCCGATTATAAAGTCAGTGCTATGGAGGTGATTTGTCCTGGTACAGACTTGTCAGAACAGATCTCTACCGCTGGTAAAGAGGCGTCTGGTACGGGCAATATGAAATTCATGATGAACGGTGCTGTGACCATCGGCACGTTGGATGGCGCCAATATCGAAATTCGTGATGCTGTCGGTGAGGATTACTTCTTTTTGTTCGGCTTGACCGCACAAGAAGTTGTCGAAACCCGTAAAGATTACAATCCGAAAGCGATTATTGATGGTGACGAAGACTTCGCCAGAGTCATGTCTTTGTTGCAAAGCGGCCACTTTAACCTGTTCGAGCCAGGCATTTTTGATCAGATTATCCATTCAATCTTTAACCCTCAGGATCAATGGCTCACGGCGGCAGATTTTCGCAGTTTTGTTGAGGCTCAAAAAGCGGCAGGCCTAGCGTATAAAGATAAAATGAATTGGGCTGTCATGAGTATTCTCAATACCGCCTGTAGTGGTCGATTCTCCAGTGATCGGACGATCGCTGAATACCGCGATGATATCTGGAATCGAAATTAACGGCGCCTCCTAACGAAAAGCAATCCACACCTAATAGATGTGGTGGCACAATGGCAAGCGACACAATCGTTTGCCATTTTTTTTGATCGATTTTGATTGCTATTTTTCACCAAGTCCGCCAAAAATGTTGTTTGGACTGCCATTGGCAACGATCAATAACTATGGACATGTTTTCCTTAACTGTAAGCATGGTTACTTATTGCCTGGTGAGTCTTTTCGATACATTCATTGATTATTGCCAGATCAATCCAGATATGTCGTTTGAACATTCAATAATGGCAGTTGAATGCTTGTTTTAGATCAATATGATCGCTCTGACGACCGTTTCGAATTGACGGGACTCGGAATGCTCGTATCATTATTTCATGCTTTGGATATACACCTTTGAATGAAAATTATTTTTATCTCGACTGTAACGCTTTTTAATGGCAAGTCATCATGACTGACAACCAGTCTTCAGACGAAAAATATTCTGTGATCGGGTTTGTATTTGAATTGCTTTAGATTGATTAAAAGCGTGTTGATTTTTTTTAGAAGTAGGGTGTACCGAAAACAACGATAAAAGGTTATTCCCCATGCCTTTCAATTCCGTAGTATCGGAGTACCTGAGTTATTGCCCGAGTGAATGTTGTGGTTTTGCTCTCTGTGATGATTCTGGAAAACTGCTGTTTGCAGATGCGCCTTTCCATCAACTGTTGGGTCTATTACAGCGACAAGACCCTGGTAGATTTACAGATGCAATAATCCGCGATGCAATTGCGGCAATGCAGAAAAAACCGTCGACTGTTGTGGACAACATGGAGTCGCCTGTCGCACTGGTTGAACGACGTTTTGAGCCGGCCAGGGTGCCAGCCTCTAATGATGGTGAGCCTTTTGATTTAAATGCTCCTATCGTCGCGACAGCCCGGATGTTGCTCGATCCCGTATCTAGAGTGAGTCGCTGGTTAATCTCGATTGGTCCGGAAGGTGAAGGTTCGGTTCCTCAAGCCGCTAATCAGATTCGGCCTGACTGCTATCAGGTAATGAGTGAACAGGCGCCAAATGCGATTGCGATGTTTGATCCGCAGATGACGTATTTGGCGGTCAGCGATTTATGGTGTGAGGGTGTTGAGATGACGAGGGAGGCACTATTAGGGCGGCGACACTACGAATTATTCCCAGATATCCCAGACAGCTTAAAGCAAATTCATCACCGGGCAATGAGTGGTGAAAAAATGTTTTCCCCTGAGTTACTCATCATCGATGTGCGGGGAAATCCGCGCTGGTTCCGCCACTTTGCGCAACCCTGGAAAGATTCGGAGGGTAACAGAGGAGGTATTCTGGTTCTCTGTGAGGACATTACTGAATCAAAGAAGGCCGTAGCTACCGTTGAATATGAACGTATTGCAACGGAGTCGGCGCTTTCACAATTGGCGGCATACCAGGAGACCCTTGAGGAGCGAGTGCGCCTTAGGACGCAAGATTTGGAAGCCAGTGAACGCCGTCAGAGGTTGGTTGGGCAGCTCTTGTACGACCAGGTTTTTGAGTGGCACCATGGAGACGACAGGGTGCAGTGGTTTGGCGACCCTGGCCGCGCGCTCGGCTATACAGATAATCAACTCGGAAGCCAATTTCACAGCTGGGCGGACTATATACATCCAGACGATCAATCACGGTTTCTCGCGGCGTGCCGATCTTTTTCATTTGGGGAAGAGCGATTGCATTTTGAATATCGAATTCGAGACAGTGAGGGCTTGTATCGCTGCTGGTGTACTGATGCGATTCCCGCGGTGATCGGCGATCTTGGTGTGATGCAATGGGTTGGATTATGTCGGGATATTTCCGCAGAAATCTCTTTTCGTGATGCATTACAGCATTCGGCTTGTCACGATCCCTTGACGGGTTTGCCGAATCGTCAGCTATTTTCTGATTACCTCAATGACGCCATGGCGCTAACCCAGCGTCTCGACAGTAGTCTGGCTGTTTTGCTGCTGGACTTGGATAATTTCGATCAAATCAATGAGATGCTTGGTTACACTGGCGGCAATCAGGTCTTGTTGCGAATCGCACAGCGTATTCGAGAGTATCTACGCGATAGGGATCAAGTGGCACGCTTGGGGGGGGACGAATTTGCGATTACGCTTGTTGATTTCCCTACCGGGGATCGTGGAATCGCGTTGCTTGAGGGGTTGTTGGGGGTGATTAATCAACCCATGACTGTTGACGGCAAAGAGCTCTCTCTGACGGTGTCTATTGGAATCAGTGTCTATGAAGCCGGGCGTGTTATGAGTGCCGATCAGCTGTTGCGGCAGGCGGATCGAGCGATGTACCTCTGCAAGATTTCTGGGCGCAATCAGTTTCATTTTTTTGATATACATCGCGACGATAAATTACGCCACCGTAACAATCATATTGAAAGTGTTGAGGTGGCGTTGGAGCAAGGCGAATTATTTTTGATGTATCAACCCAAAGTGAACTTGCTGACCGGCGAGTGTATTGGTGCTGAGGCTTTACTTCGCTGGCAGCATCCTGAATATGGTGTGTTGTTACCAGGAAGTTTTTTGCAGCCGGTGGAAGAGCATGAGCTCTCGGCCAGAATCGGTGAATGGGTGATTTGCGAAGCCTTGCAACAAATGCGGGCGTGGGAGAAGACGGGGGTCTCAGTTCCTGTCAGCGTTAATATCTCTGCATTTCATATGAAGCGTAGGGATTTTATCTCTCGGCTTGAAGTTGTTTTAGGTGACATTTCCTCGCTTGAGGAGGGTATGTTTCAGTTTGAGATTTTAGAATCGGTCTTGGCTGACGACACTGCCCATATCATTTCAGTGATGAAAGCCTGTAAGGAAATGGGCATTACATTTGCGTTGGATGATTTTGGCACAGGCTATTCTTCGCTGATGTATTTAAAGCAGCTGCCGGCCAATCAATTGAAGATTGATCAGAGTTTTATTCGCGGTCTTCCCTCTGATAAAGGCAATTTTGCGATTTTGCAGGGGATAATGGGAATGGCCCGAGCGTTCGATCTTCAGGTGCTCGCAGAAGGTGTAGAAAACACTGCCCAATGTGAGTCTCTTAGGATTTTGGGTTGTTCTTTAGGGCAGGGTTTCCGCTTCGCGAAACCACTTCCGGCCGACGCGTTTCTATCCTGGTTAGAGTCCTCTCATCCTTCAATCTCGACGCCAACAGGAATCGACGTTTTTTGAGGCAGTATGCCGAGGCGAAGATTTTTGATCGCAGCGATACCTCCATTTTGTGGCGCTCTCGTTTTTTCGGGTAATTTCATGTAGACATGGGCGCTAAAATCCGCAAAATCGGGCCTCTAATTTCAATCCATCGTGGGGATGAGTCATGGAGTGTCGTAAAGGATGTGGCATGTGCTGCATCGAAATATCCATAACTCAGCCGATACCGGGCATGCCTGAAGGCAAGCCCGCAGGGCAAGTTTGCGTTAATCTTGATCGCGATGCTTTTACTTGCCGTATCTGGAATACGCCGGATTATCCGGTTGTCTGCCAACGCTTTCAGGCTGACCCAGTCTACTGTGGCAACACTCAGGCGGAGGCTGGGCAAAGGCTTCGCATATTGGAGATCGAAACTCGGCCCGACGTCTGACGGCGATGCCTGTGTTAGGTAAAATACGCGAAGACGCGATACTCAATACTGGCTCTGTGGTTCGGCTTGTCGGCGGAAAGGTCTCTAAATGCGACATGAGGGGTCCGCCAGGCTTTACTGTGGTCGGTGTCGTAAAACTTGAAAAGCAAGGTTTCGTCAATACTCATATTGGAAAAGTACCACCAGCGATGGCCGGGGTTGTGTAAGAATATCCAGGCGGCCACCAGGTCCTCTTCCTTCGCCATTGGCGCATACATTTCTTTGCGACTCGGCTCTTGATTAACAACGACGAGAGCGTTGGAAAACCCTTCGCTATCATCAACGGAATTAAAATCACATACCGCCAGTGGCCAGTCCTGGGGCGCTGGCGAAAAGGCTCGCCAGACGCTTAGAATCACACAGCGTTTAAAGCCCGGGGCGTCTGGAAAGTGCTTTTGAAAATACATCTGCGCGCCTCTTTCGGACGAGCGCGTATCAAAATCCACATGGACATCTCCTCCGACAGGCTGAATGCCTCCAATATGTTGATAGTCCCCAGGCGTTTGGGCTCTTTCTTCAATTTCCGCTGACGTTCTTACCATCCAATTGGTTGTTGCAACCAAATCGGCGCCGGTTTCCTCTTTTACCAATTTGGCAATCTCTTCGGTATAGGATGTAGCAATGGCTTCGTTGTTATAGAAATCTGTTACCGAAGTCGGGTGGTGAGCGATTTTAAAACCGTGATTATCCAAGGTGAAATAATCCTCCAGGCCGCGGCCATCCCTGACGATGACATCGTAGGAGCGGTTTTCACCGGTGTTCACTTCGTGACCCGGCCAAACAAAGCGTCGGTTGACGGTGGATCCTGGCGCTAGATAGAGCATCTGTGTGGAAACGGCTCGGGCATCATCTTCCGACATGCGTTGAACCAAAGAATCTTGAGCATTCATGGGTGATTTCCTTTTTCATTATTGTCGTTATCAAGCGAATTGGGGAATGGAATCACACATGCTCTGTGGGGTAAACCGCTTGTGAATGCCACAGATGGTATGGATCGTTTTAATCATTAATCGCGTGATTGGCTTGATTTTTTTCGCTGCGTCATAGGACGTCACCGTGATTTTTAAATCCACGATACTTTAGGAAATAGGGGGTTATTCAGGGTGTAGGATTACATGTCTTCTGTTTGTCGCAGGCTATTCGCAATAAAGTGTTTCCAGTCTGCGAGCTGGGTGTGGTCCGATTCAACTAGGCAGAATCCAGCCATATAACCTTGGTTATCCGGTATTTCGATCAGCCAGCGAACTTCCGCAACTAATTGCAGCGGTGCGACGCCATTTTCAGACTGTATGACAATATTTAGCAAGCTGCCGATTTCCACAGCCTGGTCGAGTCGCAGTTGCAATCCATTCGCGGAAATGTCGATACTCTGGCAGGCCAGGATTTCAGGAATGCTATTTGATTGAGGTAGTGCGGCTGATAATTCAATGTACACGGTTTCCTTCGTGTTCAGTCGCAACTCCTGGCGCTGCTCGGGTTTGTTATTTTGAGAATTCATGGTGTTTTCCGTAACCCTCGGACGATTTTTTTGAGGCTGTTATCTATGTCTTCGCCGTTACTTAGAATTCTAAACTGGCCGCTGGCGAGGTGCTGATCAATGTCATGTTCAGAGAGTTCTGCGAGCTTACGCCCCTGTCGATCAGTAAAAATATAGCAGTCTTTGGCTGTCAGTTTTACTGCGAGGCGCATGTGCAAAGGTGATCCTTCCAGATAGGACTCTAGCCAGGCTCCGCATCTCAGGTTTCCTGCGTAGTCCTTTGGTAGATACTCTGGTTGCGCTAACGCTTCTGTGGTCGTCGTGGCGCTTTGAGCTTCAATCGTGGCGGCTTCTGACATCGCCTTGTTTGCGGCAGTGTTTCTTTGGGTGTGACTGTGCGCTTCGGCGTGTTTAATTTTATCCGTGAGCAGTGCCAGACATTTTTTTAGGTTTGCTGAGTGTCGATTCGGATAAGCCAGAGGGCATACAATGTTGGCGGCGATGCCGACGGCGAAGTCTTGTTGGCTTGAATAAGTCAATTGCTTGCCGTCGTATCGGGTGAGTGTAAGTTCGCCCGTGAGTTCGTTTGTTGAGCTTAAGTGTGCTTTGCAATGTGGCTCGTCTTTTGTCGAAAGTTGAAACCAACTTCCCTTTTGATAGTGAGAGAGTTCATCAATGATCGTTTGCGACACTTGGATTGTGGGCGGCATGCCTCGTAGTGCTAGTGTGTGCATTGGCGTGGAAGTGTCCCACGGAGTTCCGTTCGCAAGTGCAATTAACATTGCTGACAGTGAGTCCAAAAACTCAGTGTAATCGAGCGTGTCTGTCGGTGTGGGTGGAGGTACATTCTCAATAATGCGTAGGCTCTCATTGATCTCGGTTTGGGATGGGGCGGCCTGCTGATCAATCTTGTTAAAAATTTCCGCAAGTATTGAGAGAAGGTGTCGCCAGGTTTGCCAGCGGTCATCTGTTTTTTGATCTGTCATTAACAAGTGTTGCAAGTACTGGAGTAAATCACTTTCTATATAATCGGTGATCCAACGAGGCATCGGTGAATTGCAAAGAGTTTGGTCTACAAATTCATTCAGTGTCGATTTAGCAGTGTCGAGGCGCTCTCGGTCACGCGCACTTTGCATCGCTCTCTGGTTAACCATCGTCGCTCTAGCGAGCTCTTTATCGACAATGGACGATAAATCATTCTCAAGGCTTGCCAGCGCTGCGTGATCTGAAAAATCCAACGTGCGTAGGCGTTGGTATGTCGCTTTGAGATAATTTGGAAGTTCGTCTCCCTGCTTGCCTGGAAGAGGATTCCATTGAGTAAGGTGGTTGAACAGCTTTTCCAGATAAGCACTTAGTGGATGCTCTGAGCGGATAGCGATATCCGGTCTCTGAATTAGCCGGATGGCCGCCACAATGGTGAGCTGGCTGGCGTATAGATAAGCTTTGGGGTGGCAGTGAGTCGCGTGTAACCACTTAGAAAAAAGCAGGTCAACAAACATAAACGCACCGCGATGTTTCTTGTCGATGGCCACCCCCGGGAATATTTGGCGGCTAAATTCTTTTAGTTGAAGCTGGTTGGCTTTTACCGGTGTTTCGGGGAGTAACGCCGCCTTTTCCAATAGAGCTTCTATTGAATAAGATTCTCTTGCCGACGGCTGCACAGGAAAGACTTGTTCGAGAATGTGGAAGGCCCGCAATAGACTTTGAACGTCGCCTTCGATGATGGCGGCGCCAAGTGAATTGAATTGGTGTGAGGCATCGGCTTCCATGTTTAAAGGCTAGCATAGGCTTTTCAAGGTCGCCTTTGGTATCGACCATATCTGGCTGGTCTATAGTCAAAGTAGATGAGTTTAGTGGTCAGAGGTTCATGGGTTTTTCGCGTGGTTTGTTGCTGTTTTGCCTGTTAGTTGTCGCTGCTGCTGTGTGGGGGGAGCGTCGCTTTAACTTATTGATGGTACTTGATGACTCTATGATTGATAGAGTTGGTGTGCAATTCGGCGACTCTGCGCAGCGAAGACTGTCGGACTGGCGCAAGTTGTTGCAAGATCTTTCTGGAGTCGATACCTATCTGATTGCTCAACGTGTTAATGATTTCTTCAATCGAATTCCAGCGACGAGCGATGTTGAGGTGTGGGGGGTTGAAGACTACTGGGCAACACCCGTAGAGATGCTGTCTGTTGATGGCGGAGATGAAGAGGACTTTGCCATCGCCAAGTATTTTTCTGTTGTGAGTTTGGGTTTAGATTCTCGCCGATTGAAAATGACTTACGTGACGTCTAAAACGAAAAATCAGGCTCACATGGTGCTGGCTTATTATCCTGAAGATGGCTCTGAACCACTTATTCTCGACAATATTGAGGGAAGTGTTTTGCTCGCGTCACAGCGACGAGATTTGATCCCAGTCTATCACTTTGACGGTGCAGAACTGTGGATGGCAAAAATGCGGAGGGAAGAGCACCAGGGGGCTGCGCAGGCGATACAAAACTCAGGGTTTTGGATGGAAATGAGTCGGCGATTTGAGCAAATACTGAAGATTTAGGGAGTGAGAACAACCTCCCCAGAAGGGGGAGGTGTATAACGCTTAACGCTGCTCCAGAGGAACGTAATCGCGAGGTGTGTAACCCGTATAAAGCTGGCGTGGACGGCCAATCTTGTATGGGTTGCTAATCATTTCATGCCAGTGCGCGATCCAGCCAACGGTGCGGCCTGTTGCGAAGATCACAGTGAACATATCGGTTGGAATGCCAATCGCCTTCATGATAATGCCGGAATAGAAATCTACGTTGGGGTAGAGTTTCTTCTCAACGAAGTACTCATCTTCCAAAGCAATCTGTTCCAGCTTCATGGCGACATCCAACAGCGGATCTTGGATGCCCAGTTCTGAAAGCACTTCATCACAGGTCTCTTTCATCACTTTGGCGCGAGGGTCAAAGTTCTTGTAGACGCGGTGACCAAATCCCATCAGGCGGAATGGATCATCTTTGTCTTTGGCCTTAGCGACAAATTTGTCGATGTTGCTGACATCGCCAATCTGGTTGAGCATGTTCAGTACGGCTTCGTTAGCGCCGCCGTGCGAAGGTCCCCACAAGGTGGCGATACCAGCAGCAATACACGCAAACGGGTTGGCGCCGGAAGATCCTGCAAGACGAACAGTCGATGTGGAAGCGTTTTGCTCATGGTCGGCGTGGAGAAGGAAGATTTTATCCATCGCCTTTGCCAGAACCGGATTGACGTAGGGCTCGTCGCATGGCGTGCCGAACATCATATGAAGAAAGTTCTCTGAGTATGACATATCATTGTTGGGGTACATAAAGGGTTGCCCAACATGATGTTTGTGGCACATCGCTGCCAGAGTTGGCATTTTAGCAATCAAGCGGTGTGCTGATACTTTGCGATGTTCTGGATTATTGATATCCAGTGAGTCATGGTAAAAGGAAGACAGTGCGCCAACAACGCCACACATTATTGCCATCGGGTGAGCATCAGAACGGAAACCCCGGAAGAAGCGGGCGATGTTCTCATGGACCATTGTGTGGTTGGTAATGACGCGTACGAACTCATCTTTTTCTGTCGCATTTGGCAGTTCGCCATTGAGGAGCAGGTAGCAGAGTTCGAGGTAGTCAGAGTGCGTTGCCAGTTGTTCGATCGGGTAACCGCCGTGCAGTAGAACCCCTTTACCTCCGTCGATGTAGGTTAGTTTGGATTCGCACGAGCCGGTGGACATAAATCCGGGGTCGTAAGTGAAATATCCTTTTCCACTCAGGCTTGAAACGTCGATAACGTCTGGGCCTGTTGTTCCGGAATACATGGGTAGCTCAAGTGGTTCGTCCAAACCGTCGACCGAAAGGTAAGCTTTCTTATCAGTCATCACGGACTCCTGTTGACTATGTATGATACGCTTCTAAGCCTTCAAAAACGGCGAAGCAATTTGAAGAAGTAGGGGCGCATTCACTATAAGGCGCCGGATTCGATTGTCAATTGTTATATGGTGGAGAGGCATCGCTAAGCGATCATTCCACAGGTAGGGGTGTTCTGCTACTTAAGGCGGAGTAAAACCCTATTCCTTTGGAGGAGCTGCCCAATCCGCGCAGGGGCGCCGTAAAATAGGGTTATTTAGCTGCCAAACAGGTTAGACGATGGTCTACAAGCTATAATCCACTTCGGCATTTTGTTGTTTTTTTACAATGTGATATCTATAATTCCGCGCGTTCTGCGGGAGCCTACGGATGGCGCATCTTGCGTCTTCATGCGTATCCGTCAAGAAACCTTACAGTAAGCCACTGTACAAGCCCATTCAGCCCATTGAGGGGCCACAAGAGGTAAATCCTAGCCGTGAAGAAGAACCGACCTGTTAATTTAGACATAGCTACTATAAAGCTTCCCATCACTTCCTACGTTTCTATTCTCCATCGAATTTCGGGCGTTATCCTTTTCGCCGGAATCGGAATCCTCCTATTGATGCTCGATTTGAGTCTGTCCTCCGAAGATAGTTTCAACTCGCTCGTCGAGGGAATGGACAATCCAGTCTACAAGTTCTTCGTGTGGGGAACCTTGGCCGCCTTGGCGTACCATTTTGTTGCAGGTGTGCGTCACCTGATCATGGATATGGGGATAGGTGAAACTTTGGAAAGTGGCCGCAGTGGCGCGAAAATCGTTGCCGTTGTTGCTGTTGTATTGATTCTGCTGGCGGGAGTTTGGGTATGGTAACTGCAGTTTCTAGTTTTGGTCGCAGCGGCCTTTACGATTGGGTTGTTCAACGGGGTACAGCCGTTGTTCTTGCTGCTTATACGGTTTTTCTGGTGCTTTATGTGCTCTTCACCCCGGATATGGGATATGAAGAATGGCACGCACTTTTCAGCCATCTGTGGATGCGCATCTTTAGTCTGATTGCATTGATCTCCATCGCCGCACACGCGTGGATCGGCCTGTGGTCAGTTCTGACGGATTATCTCACCGTCAGAATGATGGGCGGCAAAGCCACAGTCATCCGTGCACTGGTTCAGGTTGTGCTCGGCGTTGTAACGGTTACCTATATCGTTTGGGGTATAGAAATTCTCTGGGGGTTTTAAGCAATGGCAAATATGAGAACCATATCCTTCGACGGTATTGTTGTAGGCGGCGGTGGGGCCGGTATGCGCGCAGCGCTGCAACTGGCTCAATCCGGTTATAAGACTGCGGTTATTACGAAAGTTTTTCCAACCCGGTCACACACTGTGTCTGCCCAAGGCGGCATTACCTGCGCGATCGCGTCTGAAGATCCTAATGATGATTGGCGCTGGCACATGTACGACACCGTCAAGGGGTCTGACTATATCGGTGACCAAGACGCGATTGAATATATGTGCTCTGTTGGACCCGAGGCGGTCTTTGAGCTTGAACATATGGGCTTGCCGTTTTCTCGTAAAGATAATGGCCGTATCTACCAGCGTCCGTTCGGTGGTCAATCCAAAGATTTTGGTAAAGGTGGTCAAGCTGCCCGTACCTGTGCTGCTGCAGACCGTACTGGCCATGCACTTTTACATACTCTCTATCAGAGTAATGTCAAAAACGAAACTGTCTTCCTGAATGAGTGGTTTGCGATCGATATCGTCAAAAACCAGGATGGTGTTGTTACTGGCGTTATTGCCATGTGTATCGAAGACGGTGAAGTCGTATACATTAAGTCTAAGGCGACGGTTTTCGCGACAGGCGGTGCCGGCCGGATCTACGCTTCAACAACCAATGCCCACATTAATACCGGTGACGGTATCGGTATGGCCCTGCGCGCAGGTTTTCCTGTGCAGGATATCGAAATGTGGCAGTTCCACCCAACCGGAATCCATGGCGCGGGAACTCTCGTGACTGAAGGATGTCGTGGTGAGGGCGGTTATCTCATTAATAAAGATGGCGAACGCTTTATGGAGCGTTACGCGCCCAATGCCAAAGATTTGGCTGGCCGCGACGTTGTTGCCCGTTCGATGGTGCTTGAAATTCTCGGTGGCCGTGGCTGTGGACCTGAAGGCGATCATGTATTCCTGAAGCTGGATCATTTGGGCGAAGAAACCCTGAATGCCAAGTTGCCTGGTATTCTGGAGCTTTCCCGTACCTTTGCACATGCCGATCCGGTCAAAGAGCCGATTCCAGTCGTGCCGACCTGTCACTATATGATGGGTGGTATCCCGACTAACGTTGATGGCCAAGCGTTGACTGTGGACGCCAACGGTCAAGACAAGGTCATCGAAGGGTTTTACGCCTGTGGTGAGGCCGCGTGTGTTTCTGTACATGGTGCCAACCGTCTCGGCGGTAATTCACTTCTTGACTTGGTCGTGTTCGGTCGTGCTTCTGGCCTCTTTATCGAGAAGGCTCTGCGCGAGGGTGTTGAACATAGAGAGGCTTCTGATAGTGATATTGAAGCGGCTATGGTGCGCCTTAATAAGCTCAACAGTGGCACTGGCGGAGAAGAAACCAGTGCTCTTCGCAAGGAGCTTCAGAGCACCATGCAAAACTTCTTTGGTGTATTCCGTAAGGGCGAATACATGCAAGAAGGGATCCGTAACCTTGCTGATTTGCGTACTCGTATTGAGAATGTGAATTTGGCCGATACTTCCTCTTCATTCAACACAGCCCGTATTGAGGCGCTCGAATTGCAAAATCTGCTAGAGGTGGCCGAGGCGACAGCAATTACTGCAGAAGAGCGGAAGGAATCCAGGGGGGCACATGCCCGTGATGATTATCAGGATCGTGATGATACCAACTGGTTGTGCCACTCCATGTATTTCCCAGAGGAGAAGCGCGTAGGGAAGCGAGCGGTGAATTTTGCTCCTAAATCTATGGAAGCTTTTGAACCTAAAATTCGTACCTACTAATCGACGACGGGGAGATTACAGCAATGTTGAATGTAGAAGTTTATCGCTATAACCCGGATTCTGACTCTGCGCCTTACATGCAGAGCTATCAAGTGGATACGCAGGGTAAGGATTTGATGGTGCTCGATGTGCTGGAGCTGCTTAAAGCCCAGGATCCTACATTGGCCTACCGTCGCTCCTGTCGCGAAGGGGTTTGTGGCTCCGATGGCATGAACATAAACGGCAAGAACGGCTTGGCATGTATTAAGCCTTTATCAGAGTGCGTTGAAAACAACACACTGATTTTGCGTCCATTGCCAGGTTTGCCGGTTATCCGCGACTTGGTCATTGATATGAGTCAGTTTTATGCTCAATACCGCAAGATCGAGCCATTTTTGCAGAACGATACACCAGCGCCAGCTATTGAACGCCTTCAGTCCCCTGAGGACCGGGCAAAGCTAGATGGGTTGTATGAGTGTATTCTGTGTGCTTGTTGCTCTACAAGCTGCCCATCTTTCTGGTGGAACCCTGATAAGTTCATTGGTCCTGCTGGATTGTTGCAGGCATATCGCTTCCTGGCTGACAGCAGGGATAACGCGACTGAGGCACGTCTTTCTAACTTGGATGATCCTTTCAGTCTGTTCCGTTGCCATGGAATCATGAACTGTGTGTCTGTCTGCCCGAAAGGGTTGAACCCCACCAAGGCAATTGGCCATATTCGGGGTATGTTGTTGAGCAGCGCGAGCTGATGCTATGTTCCGGCCCTCAAGGTGGTGAGGGCCGGGGTAAAATCTGCATTTTGCTGCTAAGGTTTTAAGCACACGGGTGAGTGTATAAAGAGGGTTTGGTATGCTGGTCTGCAGGCACAACCAAACTAGCACCCTTTTCACATCAGATAGTGTCATTTTAATGGCGTTGGACGATGATTTGAGGGATATTTTTTTAAACTATATCGTCTAAGCGCAGACCTGGTTGGCGCCGGGGCTTAACGAAAAATGCATGGTCGAGTACAAGCCGAACATGCGGCGTTTATGTTTAGATCAACACGATCTGAGTGCAGATTCACTAACCCTGGTACCGTTGTCTGCGGTGTATAGCGGGCGATGGAGCGGATGGTTCGACCGAGAACCTGATTTGATCGTCCGACGCCTTAGGTCAAAGAGTCTTACACAGCATTTCCCCGCTGTTCCTCGCCCATGGACTGATGAGTGCAAGGTGGGCAAGTAAATGCAAGACAGTATCATGGAACAACTTCGCCGGACCTCCCATATCTCCGGAGGTAACGCGGCCTATGTGGAAGAGTTGTACGACTCTTATCTCCACGATCCCAACTCTGTTTCCAGTGAGTGGCGGGACTATTTCGACCAATTGCCTCGAGTAGAAGGTGTCGTTTCTCAGGATGTTCCCCATTCTGTGATCCGTCAGCACTTTGAACTCCTAGGGAAAAATCGTTCACGTCCGTTGGCGGCGCCAGGTTCAGGTGGTGTTGATGTCGAGCATGAACGCAAGCAAGTCAAGGTTGTTCAGTTAATTAGCTCCTACCGTTTCCGCGGCCATCAGAAAGCTCAGCTAGATCCTTTGGGAATCATGCAGCGAGATCAAGTGCCTGATCTTGATTTGCATTTTCACGGGTTGACTAGCGCTGATCTCGATACAGTGTTTCAAACTGGAAATACGTTTTTCGGTAAAACTGAAGCGCCATTGCGAGATATTATTGGTGCTCTGGAGGAGACCTACTGCGGCTCCATTGGTCCAGAAATCATGCATATCACCAACTATGCCGAAAAACAGTGGTTGCAGCAGCGTCTAGAGGGCGTGCGTTCGCAGCCGGTGTTCGAAAAAGCGGATAAAATGCGCTTGCTCGACCGGCTCACAGCGGCGGAAGGGCTCGAGCGACACCTCGATAGCAAATATCCGGGCACCAAGCGCTTTGGTCTCGAAGGTGGAGAGAGTTTTATCCCTCTACTGGACTCTCTGATTCGTCGTGCCGGTGAGCACGGGGCAAAAGAACTCGTGCTGGGTATGGCACACCGTGGTCGCCTAAACACACTGGTAAACACCCTGGGTAAAAACCCGGCGGCTCTGTTCGATGAGTTTGAAGGCAAGCGTATCATCGACAGCTCTGGTGACGTTAAATATCACCAAGGCTTTTCTTCTAACATCATGACACCTGGCGGCGAGGTGCATCTGGCGATGTCCTTTAACCCGTCTCATTTGGAAATTGTATCTCCAGTGGTTGAGGGATCTGTTAGAGCGCGGCAAGATCGCCGTGAAGATCCTTTAGGTAATAAAGTGGTTCCCATTTCTGTGCACGGCGATGCGGCTTTTGCTGGTCAAGGCGTGGTTATGGAAACCTTCCAGATGTCTCAGACCCGTGCTTACAAGACTGGCGGTACAATTCACGTTGTCATCAACAACCAAGTAGGCTTCACGACGAGCCGTCGTGATGATGCTCGCTCTACCGAATACTGTACCGATGTGGCGAAGATGATCGAGGCGCCGATCTTCCACGTTAACGCTGATGACCCAGAAGCGGTGTTGTTTGTATCTCTGCTTGCTATGGACTATCGCTACGAGTTTAAGAAAGATGTCGTTATCGATATGTTTTGCTATCGTCGCCGTGGCCACAATGAAACGGATGAGCCTTCAGCGACACAACCGCTGATGTACAAGACCATTCGTAAGCATAAGACGACTCGTACGCTGTATGCGGAAAAACTGGTCAATGACAGTGTTTTGACTCAAGCAGAGGCGGATCAAGCTGCGACAGATTACCGCGCCGCACTAGACCGTGGAGAGCATGTTGCAACAGGACTCGTCAACGAGCCAGACAAGAGCATGTTCGTCGATTGGTCTCCTTATATCGGTCACGACTGGTATACGCCTGCTGACACTTCCTACAATCTGAAGGAGTTGCAAGCGCTAGCTGCAAAGTCTTGCGATATTCCTGATGGTGTTCAGGTACAGCGCCAGGTAACGAAGATCTACGACGATCGCCGTAAAATGGCGGGTGGGGCGCTACCGATTAATTGGGGCATGGCGGAAACTCTGGCGTACGCCACCTTGCTTACGAATGGCTTCCGAGTCCGTCTGACGGGGCAGGACGTTGGTCGGGGAACCTTCTCGCATCGTCACGTAGTAATTCACAATCAGAAGGACGGCAGCTCTTATCTGCCATTGGCGAATCTTGCTGAAGAACAAAAAGAATTCGACATCTTCGATTCTTTGTTGTCGGAAGAGGCGGTGTTGGCGTTTGAGTATGGCTATGCGACCACGACACCCGATGCTTTGGTGGTATGGGAGGCACAGTTTGGTGACTTTGCCAACGGCGCTCAAGTCGTAATTGATCAGTTTATCACCAGTGGTGAGCATAAGTGGGGGCGCCTTTGCGGGTTAGTCATGCTTCTGCCTCACGGTTATGAAGGGCAGGGGCCAGAGCATTCCTCCGCGCGACTCGAGCGTTACATGCAATTGTGTGCAGAGCACAACATTCAGGTGTGCATCCCAACGACGCCCGCTCAGGTTTTCCACATGTTGCGTCGTCAGGCAATTCGACCCATGCGGCGTCCGTTGGTGGTGATGAGCCCCAAATGGATTTTGCGCCACAAGCTTGCAACGTCGACACTGGAAGAGTTGGCGGATGGCAAGTTCCACAACGTTCTGGGAGAGCAGCAGCTCGCTCCAGAGGGCGTTACTCGTGCGGTTATATGCAGCGGCAAGGTTTACTACCACTTGTTGGAAGCCCGTACCGAAGCGCAGATCGAAAATGTGGCATTGATTCGTATGGAACAGCTTTACCCCTTCCCAGGTGATGAGCTTGCCGAAGCTCTCGCGCCTTTTGCTAACTTGAAAGAAGTGGTCTGGTGTCAGGAAGAGCCAATGAATCAGGGATGTTGGTATGCCAGCCAACATCATTTGCGCAGAGTTGTGGACACGTTGGATCCAGCAATGCCTCTGCTGTATGCGGGTCGCGAGCCTTCAGCGGCGCCGGCGGCCGGCTATATGTCTGTGCACCTGGAAGAGCAGAATCGTTTCGTTGAAGAGGCGTTAACTGTTCGCTAGGCCGGTGGCGTGTGCGCATCGGGCGCGCAAGACATCGATGTACACAAACAACATTCGCAATTTGAGAAAAGATAGAAGCCTGCGAGGCTAAAGGAAAACAGAATGACTATAGAAATAAAGGCGCCCACGTTTCCGGAATCTGTACAGGATGGCACTGTTGCCACCTGGCACAAGCAACCGGGCGAGGCTGTCAAACGCGACGAGCTGATCGTCGATATTGAAACCGATAAGGTTGTACTTGAAGTCGTTGCACCTGCCGACGGCGCGCTTGCCGAAATCCTGAAAGGTGAGGGTGAAACCATCCTCAGTAATGAAGTTATTGCTAAATTTGCCGAGGGCGCCGGTGGTTCCGCTGCGCCAGCGCCTGCTGAAGCTGCTCCTGCAGAAGCTGCGGCTGAGGCCCCTGCTGCTTCCGGTGACGTGGTTGCGAGCCCTTCTGCGCGCAAGCTGGCCAGTGAGAAAGGCATTGACCTGTCTGCAGTTAAAGGCACCGGTAAAGGTGGCTTGATCACTAAAGAAGATGTTGCTAACGCGCCCGCCAAGTCGGAAGCGCCTGCGGCCAAGGCCGCTCCTGCGGCTGCACCTGCAGCGGCTCCGGCAGCTCTTGCCGGTGAGCGAGTCGAAAAGCGTGTACCCATGACTCGGATGCGTAAGCGTATCGCCGAGCGTCTACTGTATGCGTCAAATGAAACCGCCATGTTGACCACATTTAACGAAGTTAATATGGCGCCGGTTATGGCTCTCCGTAAGAAGTACAAAGACCAGTTTGAGAAAGCGCACAATGGCACTCGCTTAGGCTTTATGGGCTTTTTTGTAAAAGCGGCAGTTGAAGCTCTGAGACGATTCCCAGCGGTCAATGCATCTATCGATAATGACGATATCGTATACCACGGTTACCAGGACATCAGTGTCGCTGTTTCTACTGATAAAGGGTTGGTTGTTCCTGTGATCCGTAATGCCGAATTCCTCAGCCTGGCAGAAATTGAAAATACCATTCGCGATTATGGAATTCGTGCTAAAGAAGGTAAGCTGTCCATGGAGGAGATGACAGGCGGTACTTTCTCAATCACCAATGGCGGTGTATTTGGCTCACTGATGTCTACACCTATTTTGAATCCGCCACAGACGGCGATTCTGGGTATGCACTCGATCCAAGAGCGCCCAATGGCGGTAAATGGTGAGGTCAAGATTTTGCCGATGATGTACTTGGCAGTATCCTACGATCACCGTTTGGTCGATGGAAAAGACGCTGTGCAGTTCCTGGTTGCGATCAAGGATATGATCGAAGATCCAGCCCGTATCTTATTGGAATTGTAATTTCCAGCCGATATTCTCTCGTCGGTACAACCTCATCTGTTCATACGCGGCCCCCGATGGGGTCGCAGATGTATTAAAGCAACTCACTTAATCATTAGGACCCGCTTATGTCGGATAAATTCGATGTCATTGTCATTGGCTCTGGCCCCGCTGGATATGTTGCCGCGATCAGAGCCGCGCAGTTGGGATTAAAAACGGCTTGCATCGAGAAGTGGAAAGACAAGGCAGGCAAAGGTGTTAATGGCGGAACCTGTCTGCAGGTCGGCTGTATCCCTTCGAAAGCATTGCTGGATAGCTCCCACAAATTTCATGAGGCAAAGGCCTCTTTTTCCGGTCACGGTATCGGAACAGGAGACGTCTCCATTGATGTGCCTGCGATGATCAAGCGTAAGGAAGGTGTCGTTAAGCAGATGTCTGGTGGCATCTCTGGACTCTTTCAGGCAAACAAGGTCACTTCCCTTTACGGTAGCGGCAAGGTGCTGGCTAATCACAAAGTCGAATACACGGACTTTGAGGGAAATGTAAAAGTACTGGAAGCGGACAACGTTATTCTCGCGTCTGGCTCGGTACCGGTAAATATCCCAGTGGCGCCTGTTGATGGCGAAACCATTGTCGATTCTTCCGGTGCTTTGGAATTTCAGGAAGTGCCCAAGCGTTTGGGAATCATTGGTGCTGGCGTCATTGGTCTCGAGCTTGGCAGCGTATGGAAGCGTCTGGGATCCGAGGTCGTTTTGCTGGAAGCTCTGGAAGACTTTCTTGCAATGATGGATCAGCAGATTGCCAAAGAAGCTCAGAAAATTTTCTCTAAGCAGGGGCTGGATATTCGTCTTGGGTGTCGGGTAACTGGCTCTGAGGTTAAGGGTAAAGAAGTTGAAGTTACCTATTCAGACAAAGATGGAAACGAGCAGAAAGAAACTTTTGACAAGTTGATTGTCTGTGTTGGCCGTCGTCCCTATACAGAAGGACTGCTTGCTGCCGACAGTGGCGTCAATCTGGATGAACGCGGCTGTATTTATGTCAATGACCTGTGTTCTACTGACGCCCCGGGCGTTTGGGCTGTCGGTGATGTTGTTCGCGGCCCAATGTTGGCGCACAAAGGCTCTGAAGAGGGTGTTGTTGTCGCCGAACGCATTGCCGGCCAAAAGACGCTGGTTAACTATGATATTATCCCGAACGTCATTTACACCCACCCTGAAGTTGCATCAGTTGGTCGTACCGAAGAGCAGCTGAAAGCGGATGGTGAAGATTATAACGTCGGTACTTTCCCATTCATGGCGATTGGTCGTGCGGTTGCCGCCGACGAAGCTGAAGGGATGGTTAAAATGATTTCTGACGCCAAAACAGATCGTATTCTGGGGTGTCATATCGTGGGTCCTGCGGCGTCTGATTTGGTGCAGCAGGTGGCCATTGCAATGGAGTTTGGTTCCACTGCAGAGGACATTGGCATGACAGTATTTGGTCACCCAACCTTTTCAGAAGCTGTCAAAGAAGCAGCTCTGGCGGTTAACGGCCACGCGATTCACATGCCAAACCGCAAAAAGCGCAAATAATAAGACTGAAAGCGCAAACAAGGGGAGGTGGTGTGTGCACAGTTTACCACCTCAATCCTGGCGGCTGGAGCTCTATACCACCGCCGTATCATAAACACGCGCCTTGCGCATAAGTGGATGGAAAGAAGACATGAATTTGCATGAGTATCAGGGTAAGCAGTTATTTGCCGAATACGGCCTGCCCGTCTCCAAAGGTATCGCTGCGGAAACTCCTGCGGAAGCGGTCGCTGCAGCCGATATTATCGGTGGCGGTGAGTTCGTAGTTAAAGCGCAGGTACACGCAGGTGGTCGCGGTAAGGCTGGTGGTGTCAAGCTGGTCAAATCGAAGGCGGAAATCGAAGAGTTTGCCAAGAAGTGGCTGGGTAATAACCTGGTAACTTACCAGACAGACGAAAAAGGTCAGCCGGTCAGCCGTATACTGGTTGAGCCATGCACAGACATCGCCAAAGAGCTGTATCTTGGTGCTGTTGTCGACCGCTCTAGCCGTCGTATTGTCTTTATGGCTTCCACTGAAGGTGGTGTCGAAATTGAGAAAGTGGCGGAGGCAACGCCTGAGAAAATTCTCAAAGCAACCATCGATCCTCTGACCGGTGCGCAGCCATACCAGGCCCGTGACCTGGCTTTCAAGCTCGGCTTGGAAGGCAAGCAAATCAAGCAGTTCACCCAAATCTTTTTGGGCTTGGCGAAGATGTTCAAAGAGAAAGATCTCGCGCTGTTGGAAATCAACCCTCTGGTTATCACTCCTGCTGATGATCTGCACTGCCTGGATGCCAAAGTTGTCATTGATGGAAACTCGGTTTACCGTCATCCAGATCTTAAAGAAATGCATGATCCAACTCAGGAAGATGACCGTGAAGCTCACGCGGCTCAATGGGATCTGAACTACGTTGCTTTGGAAGGCAACATCGGCTGTATGGTAAATGGCGCCGGTTTGGCTATGGGCACCATGGATATCGTTAAGTTGCACGGTGGTGCGCCGGCGAACTTCCTGGACGTCGGTGGCGGTGCGACCAAAGAGCGTGTTATCGAAGCGTTCAAAATCATCCTGTCAGACCAGGCGGTTAATGCCGTTCTGATCAACATTTTCGGTGGTATCGTACGCTGTGACCTGATCGCTGAAGGTGTTATCGGTGCCGTCGAAGAGGTGGGCGTAAAAGTCCCCGTTGTTGTGCGTCTGGAAGGTAACAATGCCGAGCTGGGAGCCAAAGTACTGGCTGACAGCGGATTGAATATTATTGCTGCGACAAGTTTGACCGATGCTGCTGAGCAAGTCGTTAAAGCAGCTAAGGGATAATTGGGGAGCGAGCAAATGAGCGTATTAATTAACAAAGATACCAAAGTCCTTTGTCAGGGTTTTACCGGTTCCCAGGGCACATTTCATTGCCAGCAGGCGATCGATTATGGCACTCAAATGGTGGGCGGAGTAACTCCGGGTAAAGGCGGTCAAACTCACCTTGGTCTGCCAGTGTTTAACACTATGGCAGAAGCCGTTGACGCTACTGGCGCTGACGCATCTGTTATCTACGTGCCAGCACCTTTCTGTAAGGATTCAATCCTGGAAGCGGCCTACAGCGGCGTTAAGTTGATCGTTTGTATCACCGAGCACATTCCCGTTATGGATATGCTGGAGTGTAAGGTCAAGTGCGATGAGCTGGGTGTTCGCCTTATTGGTCCTAACTGTCCAGGTGTCATAACTCCTGGGGAATGTAAAATCGGTATTATGCCAGCACACATCCACCTTCCTGGTAAAGTGGGTATCGTATCGCGTTCTGGTACCTTGACATATGAAGCCGTAAAACAGACAACGGATTACGGTTTTGGTCAATCTACCTGTGTTGGTATCGGTGGTGATCCAATTCCAGGTTCAAACTTTATCGATATTCTCGGTATGTTTGAGAAAGACCCACAGACTGAAGCGATCGTTATGATCGGTGAAATCGGTGGTTCAGCGGAAGAAGAAGCCGCTGCTTTCATCAAGGACAACGTCTCCAAGCCAGTTGTTTCTTACATTGCGGGCGTAACTGCTCCTCCTGGAAAGCGCATGGGCCACGCTGGTGCGATCATTTCTGGCGGTAAGGGAACTGCAGATGAGAAATTTGCAGCGCTCAATGACGCAGGCGTTAAAACCGTGCGTTCGCTGGCAGGCATCGGTGATGCACTGAAAGAGGTAACTGGCTGGTAATTTACCGCTTCAGTTATCTTCCAGAAAGCCCTTCTTCGGAAGGGCTTTTTTTTGCCTGCTAAATACTGATTTGAATTCATCCTTCGCAATTGTTCGGGTTGTGCGACAAAAAACTGTTATAAGATAGAGCTTTTTCGGGGTGGGTAACATGCTCAACGTAATGACGCTGACCGCGCCAATTTTCATCTTGTTGGCTCTCGGGTTTGTTGCCGCCAGAAGGGAGGTGATTCCGACATCCGGCCTGCAGACGTTGGGTGCCTTCGTTTTGAATATCGCCATTCCTGCATTAATCATCCAGTCACTTGCGTCTATGCCCCTTGGGCGTGTCATCAATGGCTGGTTTATGCTGATTTATGCCCTCGGAAATCTCTTGATTTTGGGGTTAGTCTTTACGCTATGCCGTCATTTTTTGAAGCGGCCAGTTCTAAATGCATCTTATCTTGCTCTTGGGGCGGCATTTCCAAACAGTATTGCAGTTGGTTTTCCGTTACTTAGTCAAGTTATGACGGAGACGCCGAAAGAAGCTTTTGCTATGGCCCTGATTGTTGAAAATCTATTGCTGTTGCCGCTCGGAATCTTTCTGCTGGAGCATTTTTCTGGCCGTTCAGAGAATGGTGAATCAGCCCCTGGGTTTGTGGAAAAGTTGATCAATGCACTGAAGACGCCACTCATGGCCGCTATCGGTGTTGGCTTACTGTTGTCTCTTCTATCCGTCCAGTTGCCTTCGGTCATTGATCGAAGTCTCTCGCTATTGGCAACCACGGTTAGCGGAGTCTCTCTCTTTTATGGTGGCGCGGTTTTGGCGAAAGTTTCATCGGCGGAATTCGGTGTGGAGTTGGCGCTGGTCGCTTTCGCCAAGCTTATTATCCACCCTTTGGTTGTTGTTGCGCTGATTTTACTCTTGCCGAGTTTTGATCCTGTACTCCAGGCGAGCCTGGTTATTCTGTGTTTGGTGCCGATGTTTGGTCTCTATCCAGTCATTGGCAGCCGCTATGGTTTAGGACATTTTGGCGCCTCCGCACTATTGCTAACGACTGCGGCGAGTTTCGTAACCGTCGCCGTGGGCCTTTTTCTATTGCAGTGCTTCGGCTTTCTATCTGTCTGATGCCATGTTCTGGGGTTGAAATCCCTGCTAGTGGCCCCATCTCGCCTCTTGAACAACTGTTTGTCCCATATTGATAGCTCAGGAGCTCTATTCACATGTCCGTGGAAGCCCAGAAAGAGACTCGTGGATTTCAGACAGAAGCCAAGCAGCTTCTGCACCTGATGATCCATTCCCTCTATTCAAATCGAGAAATTTTTCTCCGGGAATTGGTATCCAACGCATCGGATGCTGCCGATAAATTGCGTTTTGAGGCGCTGTCTGACAGCAGCCTTTTCGAAAACGATCCAGACCTTAAGGTCCGGGTTGCTTTTGACAAAGAGGCTAATACCGTAACCATTTCCGATAATGGTATCGGGATGACCCGAGAAGAGGTTGTTGAAAACCTGGGTACCATCGCCAAATCGGGCACGGCTCAGTTCATGCAAAATCTGTCGGGCGATGCGAAGAAGGATTCGCAACTTATCGGGCAGTTTGGGGTTGGATTTTATTCGGCGTTTATCGTCGCTGACCGGGTTGAAGTCTTCACTCGTAAAGCCGGCCAGGATTCATCGACAGGTGTCCATTGGGAGTGCACTGGAGAGGCAGAATTTACCGTGGAAACGGTCGATAAAGCCGATCGTGGAACGTCCATCGTCTTGCACTTAAAATCCGATGCGACAGAGTTTGCCGATGGCTGGCGCTTACGCTCCATTGTGAAGAAGTACTCTGATCATATTTCTATCCCCGTCGTTATGCTGAAAGAAAGCTACGCTGAAGAGGGAGAAGAAAAGCCAGCACCCGAAGATGAGACCGTCAACAAAGCGACCGCTCTTTGGACCCGTTCGCGTACTGACGTGAGTGACGAAGAGTACAAGGAATTTTATAAGCATATTTCACACGACTTTGAAGACCCGCTCTATTGGAGTCACAATCGTGTGGAGGGTAAGTTGGAGTACAGCAGCTTGCTGTATATCCCTGGTAAAGCGCCTTTCGATCTCTATAACCGCGAAGGTTCACGAGGCTTAAAGCTTTACGTCCAGCGCACGTTTATTATGGATGAGGCGGAGCAGTTCTTGCCCTTATATCTGCGCTTCGTTAAAGGGGTTGTCGATTCTAATGATCTTTCTTTAAATGTCTCGCGGGAGATTTTGCAGAAAGATCCGAATGTTGACGCCATGCGCTCTGCGCTGACCAAGCGCGTCCTGGATATGTTGGGTAAATTGGCCAACAAACCGGAAGAGTACGCGAAGTTCTGGACTGCATTTGGGCAGGTACTGAAAGAAGGGCCGGCGGAAGACTTCGGAAATCGGGAGAAAATTGCCTCCCTGTTGCGTTTCGCGACAACCCATACCAACACCGATGTACAAGATCAGTCGTTAGATCAGTACATTGAGCGGATGAAAGACGGGCAGGACAAAATTTATTACGTCGCGGCTGAAAATTTTAACACTGCGAAAAACAGCCCTCATTTGGAAGCTTTGCGCAAAAAAGACATTGAAGTTCTTCTCTTGTTTGATCGTGTCGATGAGTGGTTGATGAGCCATTTAGCCGAGTACAAAGACAAGAAATTCCAGGATGTCGGCAAGGGCCAGTTTGATCTGGGTGAGCTGGATACGGAAGAAGACAAGAAGGCTAAAGAAGAGACTGCGAAAAAGAGTGAAGATCTCATCAAGCGCATTTCTGATGTCCTCAAAGATCGTGTTGAATCTGTACGTGTCACCGATCGTCTGACGTCTTCTCCCGCGTGTATTGTCGTCGGTGATGACGATATGGGGGCGCAAATGCGTCGTATCCTTGAACAGGCTGGGCAGGCGCTACCTGATACCAAGCCGATCTTCGAAATCAATCCTGAGCACCCGTTGGTCATCAAGTTGGATCAGGAGCCGGACGAAGATCGTTTTGGAGATTTGGCGAATATTCTTTTTGATCAGGCTAATTTGGCTGAAGGTGGTGCTCTGGAAGACCCGGCAGCCTATGTTGCCAGGCTGAACAAGTTGCTACTTGAGCTGAGTCACTAAGCGCATAATGGTCAGCAGCTGTCGCCTAGAAAGTGGGCGTAGCCTGCTGACCGATTTTCATTTTTAACGCATCACTCCTCACTCTGTTCGAGAGCTCATCGATTTCCTGACGCGACAGATCTATACTGTTATTCAGTTATCATCGAGGCTGCGATCATGGATGTCTTTATTTTACGACACGGAGACGCTGAGTCTTTCGCCAGTGTCGATTCACTTCGGCAGCTTACTGCCGCTGGTCGCGCCAATGTTCAAGCGCGTCTCGACGAAAATTCGACCGACCTATCACATGTTGACTGTCTTCTCGTCAGTCCCTATTTGCGTGCCCAACAGACCGCGGAGATCGTTAATACAAAGCTCAAATGTGCCTCCGAAACCTTGCCTGATTTGGTGCCAAATGCATCGGTTGAAACTTTGGCTGACACCCTTAACAACCGTGTTGAGACACATCAGAGTCAGGGAATCTTATTGGTTAGCCACCAACCGCTGGTGAGCAGATTGATTCAGTGGTTATGTGATTCTCGGCGACCTGCACCTTTTCTGGAAACCAGCGGCCTCGCGAAGGTAGAGCTGGACATCTTTGCGCGAGATTGTGGTCAGTTGCATTGGGTTCGCAGCGAATAGGCGTGGTATTCATATTGTATTCAGCCCCTTTTGAATAATTGGTAGAGTTTTGTCGCCAAGGTTCCTCGAGCGTACCAATACCACTATGGGTATTTGCCGCGAGAGGGGTAGGGCGGCATGCAAAAGTTGCGAGGGGGCGCTAAGATGGCTGCAAAAATAACTTCCTTGCATGGCGACAAAGTTGTCGCTTTCCATATTCAGAGGAACCATCAACATCAGTGATTATTAAAACAATGAAGAAGCACGATAAAGGTTGGCTGGCTGGGGGATTCACTCTGGCGATGTGGCTTGTCGCTGGAATTTCCCAGGCGGTGACACTTCAAAGTGATGATTCTGGACGCGTTATTCACGACAAAACCGTGGAATCCGCCGACTATCGGCTAACACTGGGTGAACTGAAAAAAATAAACAGCGAGTGGATTGCGGAGCGGGAGCAGCGGCTGCAGGGGAACTTACATCGCCAAACGTGGGAGTATCCTGCCGATCAGGATATTACGCGAATCTTTAATTTCTATCGTGATCAATTACTGGCTCAAGGCGGGCGGGAGCTCTACTATTGTGAGTCTCGTCGCTGTGGCAGCAGCAGTGCTTGGGCAACCACCCGGTTTGATGTTCGTGAGCTTTATGGTCTTGATGCCCATCAGTATTATTCTGCGTTTGAAGTCATCGACAGCGAAGAGATGCGCTCTTTCGTTGCCATTTATGGTGTGCAGAGGGGCAACCGCCGCAATTATCTGCAAGTCGATGTTATGACGACGGCTGAAGCTCCGCGGATATCGAGTTCCTATGGTGCAATCAGTGCTCGCTTGGATGCTGGCGAGAGTTTCACTTTCGTCGATGCTTTTAAGTCCGATGGTGGCCTTGATGACGAACACCTGAAGAGCTTGGTTGAAACTCTGCGGCGACATCGATCATGGAATATTGCCTTGGTGGGGCACAATTTCTCGCGCCTTTCCCTCTCTGAGCAATTGGCCGCATCAGAACAATTAGCGAATCGCGTTCGTGGGCAGCTGATCGAAGCCGGGGTAGATGACAAGCGCGTTGCGGCCCACGGCGTCGGTGCGCTGATTCCCGCCGCCAGAATTGGGCAGCGGGAGAGGGTTTTGCAGATTGTATTGATCGAAGAGTAATACCCGTAATGGGCAACACCCTAACTGATCAATGACAGAAACTCGGTTCGAGTCGCGGTATCGGAGCGAAAGCTCCCAAGCATGGCAGATGTCTTCATGACGGAGTTCTGCTTTTCCACACCGCGCATCATCATGCACATATGTTTGGCTTCGATGATGACGCCAACACCAGCAGCTTCCGTCACATTTAGCACCGTTTCAGCGATTTGCAGGGTGAGTTGCTCCTGAATCTGTAGGCGGCGCGCGTACATATCGACGATACGGGCAACTTTGGATAAGCCGAGAACTTTGCCGGTGGGTATGTAGGCGACATGAGCGCGACCAATAAACGGCAGCATGTGGTGTTCACACATGGAATACAGTTCGATGTCTTTAACGATAATCATCTCACTGGAATCTGACGGAAAGAGAGCGTTGTTAACGACCTGCTCTACGGTTTGCTGATACCCTTTGGTCAGAAACTGCATGGCCTTTGCGGCTCTCTGAGGGGTATCGACCAAGCCAGGCCGCTGGGGGTCTTCGCCGATCGCGAGGAGGATGTTTTTGAATTCTTCTTGCATAGTTATTTCCAGTTCTAAGCGTGTTGCGCCCGTATGTGCATTCAGTGCAATTCCGAGTTGAGGCTCTGGCTTGCCCCTAGTTTGAGCGGGCCATCTGCGATTACGTTTTGAACTGCAGGACGGATTGGCGACAACTCAATTTGAGCGCTTGTCCGCAATTTCCGGTAATATCCCCGCCCTTACAAGCAGGCTCGATCTCATTTCGGCGAGGATTATAACAGTGAACGACATGCGAGAATCCCCCCTTCAGGAATTAGTCACCATTCGCGACTACCTGCGCTGGGCAACCAGCTGTTTCAATCGCGCGGGCGTGTATTTTGGGCATGGTACTGACAATGCCTGGGACGAAGCGATTCAATTGGTACTGCCGAGTCTCAGTCTCGACATCGATTCGCCCCCACATTTGTTGGACGCGCGATTGACTTTAGAGGAGCGACAACAGCTGATATCGCTCATCGAAAAGCGTGTTGACGAGCGTATTCCCGTTGCCTACCTGACCGGAAAAGCGTGGTTTGCCGGACTAGAGTTTATTGTCGATGAACGAGTGTTAATTCCTCGCTCGCCTTTTGCGGAGCTGATTGAGCAGGAGTTTTCGCCGTGGCTGACCACGGCTCCTGAACGAATTCTTGATCTGTGTTGTGGCAGTGGCTGCATCGGATTAGCTGCAGCGGTTTGGTACCCTGACTCTGACGTTGTTGTGGCCGATATTTC
The DNA here is from genome assembly GCF_056159445.1 of Pseudomaricurvus sp. ABR4_320. Classification (NCBI taxonomy): domain Bacteria; kingdom Pseudomonadati; phylum Pseudomonadota; class Gammaproteobacteria; order Cellvibrionales; family Cellvibrionaceae; genus Pseudomaricurvus; species Pseudomaricurvus sp. ABR4_320. The sequence goes on from NZ_JBSWVF010000004.1 coordinate 457,493, forward strand.
CGACGATGCTCTGGCTGTGGCGCAGAGCAATATTCAATTCCATCAGCTCGAAGAGAGTGTTGCTATTCGGCAGTCAGATGTCTTCGATGGGCTCAAAGGTGAGGTTTTCGATCTGATTATCGCCAATCCGCCTTATGTGGATGCTGACGACATGGCGAGTCTTCCACAGGAATATCTCGCAGAGCCTCGTATGGCTTTGGCCAGTGGTGATGACGGTTTGGATGTTACCCGGCGAATTTTGAGAGATGCGCACGCACATTTGAGCGCTGAAGGTATACTTTTTGTTGAGGTCGGCAATAGCTGGCCGGCCCTCGAAGCTGCATTTCCAGAAATCCCTTTCACCTGGGTGGAGTTCGAGAGGGGCGGACACGGCGTATTCGCTATTACGGCAGAAGAACTGAAGCACTTTGCCGATTGCCTGTAGATTGACCCGACGTGACCCTGGTGGCGAAAGTTACGTATAATCCGCGCTCCTTGATATTGGGTGTCGAAAACTGACGCTCTTGAAAACACAGACAAATTGGTAGTAGGCGTATGTCCGGCAACACATTCGGCAAGCTTTTTACAGTAACCACTTTTGGCGAGAGTCACGGTGCAGCGCTTGGTTGCATCATTGATGGGTGCCCTCCGGGCATAGAGCTTTCAGAAGCAGATATTCAAGGTGATCTTGATCGCCGCAAGCCGGGGCAGTCGCGCTATACCACTCAGCGTCGTGAGGCAGATCAGGTCAAAATCCTGTCAGGTGTGTTCGAAGGCAAGACAACCGGAACATCGATTGGCTTATTGATTGAGAACACCGATCAGCGCTCCAAAGACTATTCCAATATCAAAGATCTCTTTCGTCCCGCCCATGCGGATTACACCTATCTGCAAAAATACGGCATTCGTGATTACCGTGGCGGCGGGCGTGCTTCCGCACGGGAGACGGCCATGCGCGTTGCCGCTGGAGCCATTGCCAAAAAATACCTATTCGATCGTTACGGAATCAAAATTGGTGGCTATCTGTCGCAATTGGGCCCCATCAAAATTGATCGAGTAGAATGGCAGGAAATTCCCAATAATCCGTTCTTTTGTCCAGACGCGAGTAAAGTCACCGAAATGGAAGACTTTATGAAAGCGCTGAATAAAGAGGGGGATTCCATCGGTGCGCGGATTACCGTCGTTGCCCGCGGTGTGCCGGTAGGATTGGGTGAACCCGTGTTTGATCGTCTGGATGCCGATCTGGCTCACGCCCTAATGGGAATCAATGCCGTGAAAGGTGTGGAGATCGGCGATGGTTTTGACTCAGTCGCTCAGCGAGGTACGGAACATCGTGATGAAATGACACCGGAAGGCTTTCTCAGCAATCATGCCGGGGGTGTTTTAGGGGGAATTTCCACCGGTCAGGACATCGTCGCCAGCATCGCGCTCAAACCAACTTCCAGTATTCATCTCCCCGGGCGCAGTGTTAACAGTGCCGGCGAAGCTGTAGAGGTTCGCACGACCGGTCGCCACGATCCCTGCGTTGGCATTCGTGCAACACCCATTGCTGAGGCGATGATGGCTCTGGTCCTTATCGATCACCTATTGCGCCATCGAGGGCAGAATGGTGGTGTTGAACATAATTTCCCGGTGATTCCACCACAGGCTTAATCATCGCGGATAGGTTTGGCTTAATCTGCTCGCCCGGCATGCTCATGCAAAGCTTCAATAAACGCTCTGGCAGCGTTGCTCAGGGTTCTTTGGCGATGGTGGATGTAGCCCAACTGTCGAGTCAGTGGATGAGTTTCCAGCGGCAGTGAGTGCAAACCATCGATTATGGTCAGCGGCAGAACGCTCCATCCCAGTCCAATGGAAATCATCATTTTGATGGTTTCCAGATAATTGGTTGCCATACTGATTTGCAGTTGCTGGTGATGCTCAGCAAACAGGTTGCTGACCAACTGGCTGGTATAGGTGTTGGCATCTGGAAGGATGGCCGGATAAGGGCTCAGGTGTTCCAGGCTGATATCGTCTCGCTGAGCTAGCGGGTGATCTGTCGCTACGACAAAGGCAAGTGGGTCGTCTAAAATCGATTGGGAGGTGATGTTGTCGGGCAAACGGCTGGGCAATGTCAGCAACCCCAGTTCGGCACTGCCACTGTCAATCGCCGCGAAGGCGTGGTCCGAATCGACAAATTCCAGACGCAGTTCAACCTGTGGGTAGGCCCGGGTAAAGTCACGCAATATTTGCGGAAGATGGTGGAGGCCGATGTGATGACTGGTCGCGAGGCGCAGCGTTCCCCCGACATCCCCCGACAAATTACTCAACGTCAGTTCGGTATCGGCAACCAGCTGTAAGACCTGACGAGCGCGGCCTAGAAGTGCTGTACCAGCCTCGGTCAAGGTAATTGAGCGACCGATACGATCAAAAAGCCGGCAGTTTAATTGTTGTTCAAGCAGGGCTACCCGCTTACTGACTGCAGGCTGGGTCAGATGTAATTGCTCCGCTGCCAAGGTGAATGAGCCGGACTCCGCAACGCTCAAAAACGCCTTTAGGTTATGGGTATCCATTGGTCATGTATTCCTGTTTGGAATCAAAATTATAAATATAATGAATTTGTTTGATTGTTGCAGCCCCGTTAAAATACGCACAACTTTTCAGGAGGTCAGTTCAATGGCGGGCAAGACCCTTTACGACAAATTGTGGGAATCCCACTTGGTTAAAGCGCGGGATGATGGTTCGGCGCTGATTTATATCGATCGTCACATCGTCCACGAGGTGACGTCACCCCAGGCGTTTGCCGGACTGCGCTTGGCGGGACGTAAACCCTGGCGTCTGGATTCGATAGTCGCCACACCGGACCACAACGTACCGACGACGATCGCGGAGCGGGAATCTGGTGTCAGTGGTATCGAAGACCCCGTGTCTCGAATTCAGGTGCAAACCTTGGACGACAACTGCGATGAATTCGGCATTCTGGAATTCAAAATTAACGATCAGCGCCAGGGTATTGTGCATGTGGTTGGCCCGGAATCCGGAGCCTGTCTGCCCGGAATGACTGTCGTTTGTGGTGATTCTCATACGGCTACCAATGGCGCATTAGGTGCATTGGCGCATGGTATCGGGACCTCCGAAGTTGAGCATGTTTTGGCTACCCAGTGCCTCGTCAGCAAAAAGATGAAGAGCATGTTGGTCAAAATCGATGGTCAGCTGGCACCAGGGGTTACGGCGAAAGATGTTGTTTTGGCCGTTATCGGTAAGATCGGTACCGCCGGAGGAACTGGCTTCGCCATTGAGTTTGGTGGCGACGTTATGCGCGCGATGTCGATGGAAGGTCGCATGACCGTATGCAATATGGCGATTGAAGCTGGAGCGCGTGCGGGAATGGTTGCCGTGGATCAGACCACACTCGACTATGTCAAAGGTCGGCCGTTTGCACCCAAGGACGAGGTTTGGGATCAGGCCGTAGCGAATTGGACCCAGCTGGTCAGTGATGCAGATGCGGTTTTTGACAAGGTTGTTGAACTGGATGGTTCAGAAATACTGCCACAAGTCAGTTGGGGTACCTCGCCGGAGATGGTTCTGCCAGTTACCGCTAATGTTCCTGATCCAGAAGCAGAAGCGGACGCCGTGCGTCGCGCGGGTATTGAGCGTGCACTCCATTACATGGGTTTGACTGCCGGCCAAAAGATTACGGATATCCCTATCGATCGAGTGTTTATCGGCTCCTGCACCAATTCTCGCATTGAAGATATGCGCTCCGCAGCGCAGGTCGTGGCGGGCCGCCAGGTTGCTGCATCGGTTAAGCAGGCCATGGTGGTTCCCGGTTCTGGCCTGGTAAAAGCTCAGGCAGAGTCCGAAGGATTGGATAAAATTTTTACCGAAGCGGGCTTTGAGTGGCGCGAGCCAGGTTGCTCAATGTGTCTGGCTATGAATGCCGATAAGTTAGGTAACGGTGAGCACTGTGCCTCTACGTCCAACCGCAACTTTGAAGGGCGTCAGGGTTATGGTGGTCGCACGCATTTGTTAAGTCCAGCCATGGCAGCCGCCGCCGCCGTTGCGGGCCATATTGTCAACGTTCAGGATCTGGAGTTGCACTAACGATGAAGAGCTTTACTCAGGTTGACGGCTTGGTTGCACCCATGGATCGAGCCAATGTCGACACCGATATGATTATCCCCAAGAACTTTCTCAAGTCGATCTCGCGCACTGGCTTTGGTAAAAACCTGTTCGACGAGCTGCGTTATCTCGATGAGGGGCAGCCAGACCAGCCTTGTGACGGGCGTCCGATTAACCCGGATTTTCCTCTGAACTTTCCCCGTTACAAGGGCGCAAGTGTCCTTTTGGCGCGAGAAAATTTCGGCTGTGGTTCCAGTCGCGAGCATGCGCCTTGGGCGCTGGATGACTATGGGTTTCGAGCGATTATTGCGCCGAGCTTCGCAGATATTTTTTACAACAACTCGTTTAAAAATGGCTTGCTGCCGATCACTCTCGACGACGCCATTGTCGACCGCCTTTTTCAGGAGATGTATGCCAGTGAAGGTTATCGACTGACGATTGATCTCGATAAGCAGCAGATTACCACGCCAGGAGGGGAGGTCATTGCCTTTGAGGTGGATCCGTTCCGTCGTCATTGCCTGCTCAATGGCTTAGACGATATTGGGCTGACCTTACAGGAGGCCGACGCGATCAAAGATTATGAAACCCGCCGCCGCCAAGAAGCGCCCTGGTTATTTGACGCGATAGGCTAAGGAGAAAGGAATGACGAAAAAAGTTCTTGTTATAGAAGGCGATGGTATTGGTATCGAAATCATTGCCCAGGCCCGTCGAGTGTTGGAATTGGTCAATCAGCAGGACAATCTCGATCTAGAGTTTATTGAAGGGATGCTGGGCGGTCGTGCCTATGATCAGTACGGTCATCCCTATCCTGATGTGACGCGCGAGCAAGCCCATGCTGTGGATGCGATTTTGTTCGGCGCGTTGGGTGGGCCTCAGTGGGATGGTAAAACCGAGCGTCATCTGCGTCCGGAGGCTGGATTGCTGGGAATCCGCTCAGATCTCGGATTGTTTGCCAATTTGCGCCCGGCAATTACCTTCCCGCAGCTGGCAGCGGCGTCTCCGTTGAAACCTGAATTGGTCTCCGGTCTGGATATTCTGATCGTGCGAGAGCTGACCGGCGGTATTTATTTTGGTGAGCCGCGCGGAGTGCGAACTCTGGAAAATGGTGAGCGTCAGGGCTTCAATACGGATGTCTACAGCGAGTCGGAAATCCGCCGTATTGCCAAGGTGGCCTTCGAAGCTGCTCAGCGCCGCAACGGTCGGGTATGCTCCGTCGACAAAGCCAATGTTCTTGAGGTGACTGTCCTGTGGCGAGAAATTATGGAAGAGGTCGCCAAAGACTATCCAGACGTCGAACTCAGCCACATGTACGTCGACAACGCAGCCATGCAGTTGGTGATAAATCCGAAGCAGTTCGATGTCATTGTCACCGGCAATTTATTTGGCGATATTCTCTCTGATGAAGCCTCAATGCTGACCGGTTCGATCGGCATGCTGCCATCGGCCTCACTGAATCAGACCAGTAAAGGCCTGTATGAACCCTGTCATGGTTCAGCGCCAGATATTGCCGGTCAGAATATTGCCAATCCTCTTGCGACTATTCTCTCTGCGGCCATGATGTTGCGTTACTCGCTCGACGCAGGCGCTTCCGCCGATCGCATCGAAGCTGCGGTGGCAAGCGTGTTGGATCAAGGGTTGCGCACAGGGGATTTAATGTCAGACGGTTGTCAGCGAGTGTCGACTTCTGCCATGGGTGATGCTGTTCTAGCCGCACTCCAGTGACTTAGCGACACCAATCTGACTGAAAACCTCCCTCCGCCGGTGCATTCGCGTCGGCATCGCGGTAAAATTACCCGTTCGAATTCAGGTGCCTGTTACTGCTACTTAAAGGCGGCAGAGCGGGCGTCCATTACTAGGCATCTGACGGAAGTTGTTGAGCTATCAGCACAGAGCTTCGTCAGATATCATCACCAAGTCATTTTATGACAGGTCAATATAGAGAGTAGAGACAATGCGCGTTGGTTTTGTTGGTTGGCGGGGAATGGTTGGTTCAGTGCTCATGGAGCGCATGATCGCAGAAAACGACTTTGCGACGATTGAACCGGTGTTCTTCAGTACCTCCAACGCTGGCGGCAAGGGACCTGATATTGGAAAAGAGATCCCTGCGCTTGGAGACGCCAATGATATTGACGCGTTGTCGGCAGTAGATGTGATCGTCACCTGTCAAGGGGGCGACTATACCAAGCAGGTGTATCCAGCGCTGCGTGACAGTGGCTGGCAGGGCTACTGGATTGACGCAGCGTCGTCACTGCGTATGGCTGACGATGCCGTGATTGTGCTGGATCCGGTCAACCGTTCTGTGATTGCAGATGCGCTCTCCGCAGGCTGCAAAACATTTGTCGGCGGCAACTGCACTGTCAGTTTGATGTTGATGGGGCTTGGCGGACTGTTTCGCGAAGATCTGGTTGAGTGGGTCAGTGCTCAAACCTATCAGGCCGCGAGCGGCGCTGGCGCGCAAAATATGCGTGAACTGCTGTTACAAATGGGCGCGTTGCGTGACTGTGTGGCCGAAGAGCTGGCGCAACCGGCCTCAGCGATTTTAGACATCGATCAAAAAGTTACCGCGTTGATGCGCAGTTCCGATTTTCCAACGGATAAATTTGGCCACCCACTGGCTGGAAGTCTGCTCCCATTTATCGACACTCAGCTGGAAAACGGCCAAAGTCGAGAGGAGTGGAAAGCCCAGGCAGAAGCCAACAAAATTCTCGGGCGGTCTTCGACTCCAGTGCCTGTCGATGGCACCTGTGTGCGTATTGGCGCAATGCGTTGCCACAGTCAGGCATTGACCTTGAAGCTCAAGAAGGATTTGCCCCTGAGTGATATCGAAGCCATCATTGCCGAAGCCAATGATTGGGTTGAGGTGATTCCGAATGATCGCGACGACACCATGGCTCGCCTTACTCCGACCAACGTTACCGGTACCCTAAAGATTCCTGTAGGGCGCCTGCGTAAATTGTCCATGGGACCAGATTTCCTCAATGCCTTTACGGTTGGTGATCAGTTGCTTTGGGGGGCCGCAGAGCCGCTGCGCAGAATGTTACGCATCTTGCAGGACGCATAAACACGTGATGGGTGTAACAATTCGAGGATAAAACCCACAGAATCCTTCGTAAACCTCTTGAGCTGATGGTGATCTGTTCTATTCTGATAGGGAGGTATGACCCGATTACGTGACAACGGTGACGCTATAGATAGGGCGAATCTTTGTTGCTCTGATAGACGCGTAAGGATTTTTAGGCGCCAGGGGCGTAAACGAACGGGTGGCGCTGCGTGATGCGAATGTTTCACGCAGGCATTATTGGGAACATTTCTGGTCAGGGTTAACAAGGATTATTTTATGCGTCTTCGAAAGCTGGCTTTGGCGATGGGTCTGGTGGGTGTATTCAACGCTGAATTTGCCAGTTCTCTCGGGTTGGGTGACATCAAGCTCAACTCTCATCTTAATCAACCCTTGCAGGCAGAAATCAAACTGCTGCAAACCAAAGATCTCAGTGCCGAAGAGGTTATGGTTCAATTGGCGTCCCGAGAGGACTTCAGTCGCGCCGGTGTTGATCGATTATTTTTTCTGACGGGGCTCAAGTTCGCCGTTGATATGGAGGCGCCTGGAGGCCCTGCAGTCCGAATTTCCACTGAGCGTCCAGTCCGTGAACCTTATTTGAATTTTCTGCTGGAAGGGCGCTGGCCGAGCGGTCGAATCCTGCGAGAATATACTTTGCTGCTGGATCCCCCTCGGGAAATGACGGAGTCGGTTGCACCTGCTGCCAGCACACAGTCCCGTCCGACGGCAGGTAGCACATCAGGTTCTTCTTCTGCGTCGACACCGTCATCATCCATGTCGACACCCGCTGGTACTTACGGGCCAGTAAAAGCCTCAGATACCTTATGGGAAATTGCTCTCGAAGTTCGCCCTTCCTCCGAGGTCTCTGCGCGCAAAACCATGCTGGCCTTGCAGCGCAAGAATCCCGAAGCCTTTATAAACAATAATATTAATTTGTTGAGACGCGGGCAGATATTGCAGGTGCCTGCTCTGGATGAGATCGACGCGCTCACCGAACAGCAAGCTCTTGCTGAAGTTGCTCAGCAGAATACTGATTGGAATTCAAATGTCGACGCTGAAGCTCCTGTGCAGGCCGCTGATCGACTGCAAGACACGGCGGAATCCACCGGGCCTGTAGAAGGGCGTTTAACGCTGGGTGCTCAGCAAGGCTCTGGCGTTGCGACCACTGAAGTTGCGGATCCAGATGCTGCATCATCGACAGCAACGGAAACCGCCGCTGCTATTGCCGATCTCGAGGAAGAGCTTACCAGTTCTCAAGAAGTTGTTGCTGCAACGGAGCGTGAAAACACGGAGCTGAGAGATAAAGTGACCGAGCTGGAGGCGCAGCTCGAAACGATGGAGCGCCTGGTTGAAGTTTCCAATGCCGAGCTTGAGGCGGTCCAGAATGCAGCTGCGTCCGCACAACAGAGTCAGGCGCCGGAGACTCCTGCGGCGAGTACTGGTGGCTGGCTGGATATCCTCAAAGACAATATCCTCTACGCGGGTGCGGGCGTGGTTGCCCTGCTTGCCGCGGTCTTTTTCCTGCTGAGTCGCCGACAGGAAGAAGATTCATCGGAAGCATTCTCTGCAGAGCAGGCGCCACCGGTAACGGCGGGAAGTTTTGCATCGGCGGAAGCGGCAGAGATGGATGCCGAGACGCCAGTCGTTCCTGAGCCAGCTCCCGTTGTTGAGGCTCCAGTGACACCTACGGTAAAAGCGCAAACAGCTGATGCCGTAGCGGAAGCAGATATCTATTTAGGGCTTGGTAAGACCGCGCAAGCTGAGGAGCTTTTACGGCAAACACTGGAGGCCGATCCAGATCACAGTGGCGCGCGTTTGAAGCTCATGGAGATCTGCGCTGATAGAGGCGATGCCCACGGTTTCGAGCAGAACTTTGCGGCGCTCACTTCTGTCGCGACTGCGGCGGAAATTACACGGGCGGAAACGCTTCAGGCGAGACTCAGAGAGCAGACTGCCCTGGATGAGCCCGCTGCGGAGACGGCGACCGAGCTTGACTATGATGCCTTGAGCGACGCCGATGAGTCTGACATTCCTGAGCTGACGTTGGATTCGCCGCTGGCTGAAAAAGATGTCGAAAGTGAAGACGTGCAATCTGAGGTTGCGCTGAATCCTCTGATCGACAGTGAGGCAGATGACGATTCCGCCGCGAGTGCAGAGCCATTGGAGTTCGTACTCGATTTGGATGATGAGCCGTCGACAACTGAAGCGGTTGCTGAGGTGTTGGATGGTGATCCGGATACTCGTCCCGCCGAAGAGGTGCTTGAGTCTGAATTGGATCTGACGGTTGAAACTGGGGTTGATATGGGGCTCGAGAGCCCGGTGGATGGCTCCGAAACCATGGAGTTTGATCCTGCATCCTTTGGTGGAGGAGAGGACGCTGATGAGTTTTCTCTCGACTCGCTGACCGCTGAAGCTGCTACGGCAGAACCTTTCCCGACTTTGGATTTGGACGGTGCCGACACATCCGATGTTGATGCTCTCGAGGATCTCACGGGGGAGGCGACCGAGTTTTCACCGAATCTGGCTGAAGAATTGGGTGCAAGCGATTCCTCTGATGACGCTCCAGGCAATGATGATGATCTCTTCTCTGCCGCACTGGGTGATCTGCCATCGCCGGAGGATGTCTTTGCCGATGATGAGCTGTCGGATGAGGATCTGGATGGCGAATTTGACTTCCTTGCTGACACCGATGAAACCGCGACCAAATTGGATTTGGCTAGGGCCTACATCGATATGGGCGACCATGCCGGAGCTCGGGATATCCTGGATGAGGTCGTACAAGAAGGCGATGATGGTCAGCGTTCCGATGCTGAAGAGCTGCTCGCTAGACTTGGCTAAATGGTAAACCCTCGCGTCAGGCTCGAGATCTTCGAGCTTGGCGCAGGCGGCCACAATCGCTAAAATTCACCCATGGCCGCCGAATACCCCCCCTCTCAAAAACCTTATACCCGCAACGCTGAAATTATCGATCCCGAAGTCTATCCTCAGGGCATGCATCGCTATGCGTTGGGCGTCGAGTATAACGGTCGCTGTTTTCATGGTTTTCAAAAACAACCCAGTGGTGTTCCGACGGTTCAGGCGGCGCTGGAGTCTGTCCTGTCAGAAATTGCAGCTGAGCCCATTACTCTCGTGTGCGCGGGGCGTACGGATGCGGGTGTGCATGCCAGCGGACAGGTGATTCATTTCGATACGCTGGCTGAGCGTCCTGTGCGTGCCTGGACCCGTGGTGTGAATGCGCGCCTTTCGGACGCTGTGAGTGTTCATTGGGCCAGAGCGGTTGAGCCGGCGTTTCACGCACGATTTTCAGCGTCTGCTCGGACCTATCGTTACCTGCTATATAATTCGCAAGCGCGTCCCGCCTTGGCAGGAGACTTCATGACTTGGGAAGATGTGCCTCTGGATATGGCGCGCATGACAGAAGCTGCGGCCTACTTGCAGGGAACTCATGACTTCAGTGCGTTTCGTGCGGCTCAGTGTCAGGCTCACAGTCCTGTGCGAACGGTGGAGTCGATTTTGTTTTTCCAGAATGGCTCTGTGATTACGATGGAAATCAAGGCGAATGCCTTCCTTCACCATATGGTGCGCAACATCATGGGCAGTTTGCTGATGATTGGCAAAGGCCGTCGACCTGTAGATTGGTTAGCGGAATTACTCGTTGAAGGCGACCGTCGTAGGGCAGGGGCAACGGCCAAACCTGATGGCTTACATTTAGTCGCTGTGGACTATCCCAAGCATTTCGATCTTCCTCTCGCAGACTCGATAACGGCACATTTTTGCTGATGTTGAAAATTTGTACGGTTTTTAATGTGACGGTGAAATTTGGCCGAAATTAACTGCTATTTATCAACAAATGACTCTGATTTCTGCTACTATCAGAAATCTTTTTCTGGTATGTCACTTTTTTTCCTCTGCTGTATTTGTGGTTGATATGGATGGCCACCGCAGGCAGCAAAACGTGTTTCGGTAATCCCCGGTGTCCATCGTCCGAGTTAAAATCTGTGGAATCACATCTGTAGACGCAGCGCTACAGGCAATAAATGCTGGCGCTGATGCCATTGGCCTCGTCTTTTACAAACCCAGCCCCCGATGTATCGATGTGAAAACGGCTGCTGCCATTGCTCGGCATGCGGGACCCTTCGTGACGGTAACCGGGTTATTTGTCAACGCGTCTGTAGATGATGTGAACGCGACTCTGGCTGACGTCCCTTTGAACCTTTTGCAGTTTCACGGCGAAGAAACTCCGGATTATTGTTCTAGCTTTGAACGCCCGTACATGAAAGCACTGCGTGTGCGACCAGAGCTTGATGTTGCGGCAGAAATACGTCGATACGAGCGTGCTAGTGGAGTATTGCTGGACGCTTATGTTCCAGGGGTACCCGGTGGAACAGGGGCATGTTTTGATTGGCAAAGGGTGCCCAAAGATTCGTCCTTACCCTTGGTGTTAGCAGGGGGATTAACGCCGGAAAACGTGGCCGAGGCCGTGGCGGCAACGCATGTGAATGCGGTTGATGTAAGTGGTGGTGTTGAATCCGCGCCAGGACAAAAAGACCCCGCCCTAATTAATAAATTTATCAGGTGCGCGCGCAGCGCCACCTGACTGTGGAGAGAGAGCAGGTGACTAAGACCAGCAATTACGACCCGGTTGATTATTCCCAATTTCCTGATGCAAACGGGCACTTCGGCATCTATGGCGGTAAATTTGTCTCTGAGACTTTAATGCCCGCCCTTGAAGAGCTGGAGGCGATGTATCGACGCCTTAAAGACGATCCGGATTTCCAAAAGGAATTTGACGAGGATCTGGCTTACTACGTCGGCAGACCCTCACCGCTTTATTTTGCCAAGCGCTGGAGTGAGCAATTGGGCGGCGCTCGGATTTATTTGAAGCGTGAAGACCTCAATCACACGGGGGCCCACAAGGTCAATAACACGATTGGTCAGGCGCTATTGGCGAAATACAGTGGCAAGACTCGCATTATTGCAGAGACAGGTGCGGGACAGCATGGTGTTGCATCGGCGACGGTTGCCGCGCGTCTGGGCCTGGAATGCGAAGTCTATATGGGCGCTGAGGATGTTCAGCGGCAGTCTCTTAACGTCTACCGGATGCGCCTACTGGGTGCCAAAGTCAACGCGGTAGAATCTGGGTCGCGAACGCTAAAAGATGCCATGAATGAGGCTATGCGTGATTGGGTCACCAACGTCGATAATACGTTTTATATCATTGGCACCGTGGCCGGGCCGCACCCATATCCGCAACTGGTGCGGGATTTCCAATCGGTAATTGGCCGTGAAGCGCGCAGCCAATGTTTGGAAATGACCGGGAAACTGCCCGACGCCCTGATTGCTTGTGTGGGTGGCGGTTCAAATGCGATCGGTTTGTTCCATCCGTTTCTTAGCGATGACACGGTCGCCATGTATGGGGTTGAGGCCGGCGGGTTTGGGGTAGAGACCGGTAAGCACGCGGCTCCTCTCAATGACGGCATCCCCGGTGTGTTGCACGGCAATCGTACCTATCTGATGGAAGATGAAAACGGTCAGATTATCGAAACTCATTCTGTATCTGCGGGTCTTGATTACCCTGGGGTTGGTCCTGAGCACGCGTGGTTGAAAGATATCGGTCGGGTTAACTATGTTGCGATCAACGATGACGAAGCCATGGCGGCGTTCCGATCGCTGACGCGTGTAGAGGGAATCATGCCAGCTCTGGAGTCCAGTCACGCATTGGCCTATGCGGCTAAAATCGCGCCGACCATGAGCCCCGAGCAAACGCTGGTGGTTAATTTGTCTGGCCGTGGAGATAAGGACATTTTAACGGTTGCCAAGATAGACGGTATTGAGGTCTAAACGATGAATCGAATCAATCAAACGCTCGCGGATCTACGCGTGGCCAAACGAAAAGCGTTGGTCACTTACATCGTTTGTGGCGACCCCTCTTTAGAAGCGACCTTGGCAACGATGAAGGAAATGGTGGCGGCAGGAGCCAATATCATCGAGCTTGGTGTTCCCTTTAGTGATCCAATGGCTGAAGGGCCCGTCATCGCAAAGGGGCACGAGCGCGCCTTGGAAAACAACGTATCTTTGCGGGATACACTCGAACTGGTTCGGGAATTTCGAACCACTGACAATGACACGCCGATCGTACTAATGGGCTATGCCAATCCCGTTGAACGTATGGGTTATACCGCATTCGCCGAAGCGGCAAGTGCAGCCGGTGTCGACGGCCTGTTGACGGTCGATCTGCCGCCGGAGGAAGCCTCTGATCTCAATGTCGAGCTGAAAAAAGCGGGGTTAGAAAATATCTTTTTGTTGGCGCCGACGACCAAAGCCGACCGCGCGACCCACATTGTCAGTCTAGCTGGAGGCTTTTTGTATTACGTCTCTCTCAAAGGCGTGACGGGGGCCGGACATCTCGATGTGGACAGTGTCAATCTGAAAATTGCGGAGTTACGCGAGTTGACGACACTGCCCTTGTGTGTGGGTTTTGGTATCAAAGATGCGGCCACAGCAGCGGCGATCTCCGCGACGGCGGATGGTGTGGTTGTCGGCAGTTTACTGGTAGATTGCATGGGTAAATTCACAGGTCAGCCGGGCTCCGATGTAGCTGAGGCGGTGGCTGATCTCGTCAGGCCAATCAGACAAGGTCTGGATCAAGTGCAGTAACCGACTGGGAACTGTGAGTAAATAATAGGGAGTCAGCTATGAGTTGGATCGATAAGATCGTTCCCAATGTCGTGAAGTCAAGTAATTCGCAGCGACAGCGGGGCCAGAGCAAGGTGCCGGAAGGGCTCTGGAAGAAGTGTGTTAAATGCGCGGCCGTACTCTATCGGCCTGAGCTGGAACGGAATCTCGATGTCTGCCCAAAATGTGATCATCACATGCGAATTGGTGGTCGTCGGCGCTTGGATATTTTTCTAGATCAGGAAGAGCGTCAAGAGCTGGGTGCAGACATTGAGCCTATCGACCGGTTAAAGTTTAAAGATGTTAAAAAATACAAGGATCGCTTGACCACCGCTCAAAAAAGTACCGGGGAGAAAGACGCGCTGGTGGCTATGAAGGGAACACTGCAGGGTATGCCCGTGGTTGCCGTTGCTTTTGAATTTGCCTTTCACGGTGGGTCAATGGGCTATGCGGTTGGCGAGCGCTTCACTCGGGCTGCACAGATTGCCCTGAAAGAAGACATTCCATTGGTGTGCTTTTCAGCAACCGGCGGCGCGCGAATGCAGGAAGCCTTGATTTCGCTGATGCAAATGGCGAAAACCAGCGCCGTTATCGAGAAGCTCAAGCAGCAGGGCACGCCTTACATTTCCGTGATGACCGATCCTGTCTATGGTGGCGTTTCTGCGTCCCTGGCACTGCTTGGCGATATCAACGCCGCTGAGCCTGGCGCCAGAGCAGGGTTTGCAGGCCCAAATATTATTGAGCAAACCATCCGGCAGAAACTGCCCAAAGGTTTTCAGCGGGCGGAATTTTTGCTGGATCACGGAGCGATCGATATGATCATTCCCCGCTTGGAGATGCGTGATCGTATCTACGGACTGCTGGCTAAGTTTACCGAGCGCCCGGCGTTGCCACTGGAGCAACTGGAAAAGCCGGTGGAGCTGATTGAAGATCAATCAGAAAAAGAAGAAACCGACTACGAGCCGCAGTAATCTGCGGCCGTAAGGTACATCTTTGTCACTGGGTGGGCTGTTGCTGTGTCGGAGCTTTCATTACAATGCACCGTTTTAGCACTACCCAGTAGACACATCATCTATGCCCCGTTTTAACACCTTGCAGTCCTGGTTGGACTGGCAGCTCCACTCCCATGAAAAAGAAATTGATCTTGGATTGGGGCGCATTCGCCAAGTTGCTGCCAACCTACAACTTCTTTCGCCCTCCGCCAAGGTTGTTACCGTTGCCGGCACTAACGGCAAGGGGTCTTGTGTGGCAACGCTGGAAGCGTTACTGCTGGCAGAGGGGCGGACGGTCGGCGCTTTTACATCGCCGCACTTTCTTCGCTACAACGAACGTATTCGTCTTCAGGGAAAGCCAGTAAGCGACGCAGAAATTTGCCATTCTTTTGCTCGCATCGATGCCGCTCGGGGCGCTATCTCGTTAACCTATTTTGAATTTTCCGCTCTCGCAGCCATTGATGTCTTTACTCGTCATGACGTCGATGTGATGTTGCTGGAGGTCGGACTGGGTGGGCGTCTGGATGCGGTGAATATTCTGGATGCGGATGTCGGTATTGTCACGTCGATTGGGCTGGACCATACCGACTGGCTGGGGTCGACGTTGGCAGAAATTGGCCGTGAGAAGGCGGGAATTTTTCGCGAGGGTAGCTGGGCAGTAACTGCAGATACTACCGTGCCGGATTCGGTTGCTGCTTGTGCCCGTGCTGTTGGTGCCAAGTGGGTTCCACCTCAGGCAATGTCGTTGCAGGAGGAGCCAGGTGGTCATTGGTCCTGGCGCGGCATCACGCCTAAAGGGGAAGCTTTGACTCTCACTGGCCTACCTCCAATATCTCTGCCCAGGGTGAGTGTCGGCGCCGCATTACAAGCGTATGTATTACTGGGATTTGACCTTTCTAAAGAAGCCCTGGCTGATATTCTGCTTTCCATTCAGTTGCCAGGTCGATCTCAAAAAGTGGAACACCAAGGGATTCACTTTATACTGGATGTGGCCCACAACCCTCCCGCGGCCGAATACCAAGCTAGGCAACTGCGTGTCAGCTTCCTGTCAGATGCAAACGCCGAGCAGGCGATGTCGACCATAGAACCATCTGCTTGTTCGACAATTCACTGTATAGTAGGAATGATGGCGGACAAAGATCGAGTTCAGATTTTTGCCTCACTCAAAGATGTTGTAGGGCACTGGCACGTTTGCACTCTCCTTGGAGACAGGGCAGCAACCGCTGCACAATTGGCAAGCGATTTAGAGGGGTTGGGGGTTACTGCACACCAATACGATTCGGTTGGCTCCGCACTGACATTGCTGTGTGAAGAGTTGGCGCCAGGGAGCCGTGTATTGGTAATGGGATCATTTTTCACAGTTGCTGACGCGTTGCAGCATTTTGGCGTCGCGCATTAGTCTTACCCCAAAATAGGGAATACGAGTGGAAGAGGGGCTTAAACAACGTTTGACTGGCGGCTTAGTGCTATTGGCGCTTGGGGTCATTTTTGTGCCTGTCATTCTCGACAGGGGAGCGCCTGTCGAGGTTGATGAAACCTCTCAAATTCCCCCTGCACCTCATATAGAACCACTGAAAATTCCTCCTCCGCCTGAGGATGCCACTCTGACGGAATTCCCGTCTCCGGAGTTTGCTGAAACCCCTCCAGATGGGCAGGAGCCCTCAGCGGGTAAGGAGCCCTCAGCGGGTAAGGAGCCCTCAGCGGGTAAGGAGCCCTCAGCGGGTAAGGAGCCCTCAGCGTATAAAGAACCTTCAGCGGGTAATGAGCCTTCAGCTGATAAAGTACCCTCAGCGATTGAACGCCCGTCAACGAATGACGAGTTAGTTGCAAAAGAGGAACCCGCCCCCCAAGAGCCTCCAGCCGTTGCCCAAGTTTCTCCGGACAGTGAGTCGATTCCAGAAGGTGATTCTCCGGAACCTGGCGGTGAGCAGGCACCAAGTCCGAAAGAAACCCCCTCAGCGCCATCCAAACAAGCCACAGCGAGTGCAGATGCCAGACAAATTCTTGGCGTCGATGGCATGCCTGAAGGCTGGACGGTGCAGGTTGGAAGCTTCAGTCAAGAGCCTCGCGCGATAGCGTTTCGGGACAAATTGCTGAATCAGGGTTATCCCGCGTTTCTGCGTCCCAGTGAAGTGGCGTCGGGAACTGTATCGAGGGTATATGTGGGGTTAAAAATGGATCGAGATTCGGCTCAATCCCTCAAGCAAGAGTTGGATTCTGCGTTGGGAATCGACACCCTTGTCATCCGCTTTAAGCCCTAAACCCGCTGAGTTTCGACGACTGGTTGATGGCGCGTTTACGTGAATTTTCACAGGCACATGTGGCGTTCTAGTGTCAGCAAGCCCAAGGCTTTGTTAGAATGCCGCCCTCACAGATATCAGGGAAGCTGTACAGCACAATGAATTGGGCGGACTGGACTATAATCGGGGTTCTGGTTATTTCCGGATTGATAGGGCTGAAAAGAGGATTCGTGAAAGAGGTTTTGGCACTGCTGTGCTGGATTGCTGCACTGTTTGTCGCCGTGACCTTTGCTGACTCTTTCGAAGTCCTGCTGACACAATGGGTTGAGACTCCTTCTCTGCGCAGAATTCTTGCGTTTGGTGGCCTTTTCGTCTTAACGCTATTAGTCGGCTCATTGATTAACTTTTTAATCACTGAGCTCGTGCGTATCACCGGTTTGTCAGGTACGGACAGATTACTCGGCCTGGTTTTCGGTGTCGCCCGTGGTGGCGTCCTCACCCTTTTGATTGTGTTGCTGGTGCCGCGTCTGTTGCCGGTTGGCGAAGACGAATGGTGGCAGCAGAGCTTACTGATACCGCAATTTCTAGCGATGGAAAGTTGGGCGAGTGCGGTCTGGAGCGATTTGACGGCGGCAGCAGCCAAGTCGTTATAAGTAACAACAGTCTCTATAGGTCCAATCTATGTGTGGTGTGGTCGGGGTAGTCGGCAAATCAAACGTCAACTTGCAGCTCTATGATGCGCTAACGATGTTACAACATCGTGGCCAGGACGCAGCGGGAATCTTGACGGACAACGACGGTCGTTTCTGGCAGCAAAAAGGCAATGGACTGGTGCGTGATGTCTTCCGCACCCGCCACATGCAACGCCTGCTAGGAAGAGCGGGAATCGGCCACTGCCGTTACCCCACAGCCGGTAGCTCTGGTCCCGCGTTGGCGCAGCCGTTTTATGTGAATTCTCCCTACGGCATTGCTCTGGCTCATAACGGCAATCTGACCAATACCGCGCAGGTGAGTCAGGATCTCTTCCGAACCGATTTGCGACATCTGAACACCGATTCTGATTCCGAAGTGTTACTTAACGTTTTTGCTCAAGAGCTGCACAGAATCAATAAACTGCAGCCAACGCCAGAAGATTTTTTCCAAGCCATATCGGCGATGCAGAAACGCGTGCGCGGTGGCTATGCGTGTGTTGGCTTGATTGCGGGCTATGGAATGATTGCATTTCGCGATCCGAATGGCATTCGTCCGCTGGTTTTTGGTAAGCGTGAGACCCCAGAAGGCACTGAATATATGGTGGCATCTGAGAGCGTCGCATTTGATGTGGTCGGTTACGAATTAATTCGCGATGTTCAACCTGGCGAGGCTGTGTTTATCTCAACAGAGGGGGAGTTGTTCACCAAGGTCTGTAGCGATAACACCCGGTTGACTCCCTGCATTTTCGAGCATGTCTATTTTGCTCGACCGGATACATTGATGGACGGAATCTCCGTTTACAAATCCCGACTGCGGCAGGGCGAGCGCCTCGCGGCAAAAATTTTGGAGGAGCGTCCGAATCACGATATTGACGTGGTGATTCCAATTCCGGACAGCAGCCGTGTTGCAGGCCAGTCTCTGGCTCATTGTCTCGGAGTAAAGTTTCGCGAGGGTCTGGTAAAAAACCGATACATCGGCCGTACCTTTATCATGCCCGGACAACAGCAGCGTAAAAAGTCGGTGCGTCAGAAACTCAATCCGATTCGTCTCGAGTTTGAAGGCAAAAATGTCCTGTTGGTAGACGATTCCATCGTACGGGGGACGACGTGTCAGCAGATTATTCAAATGGCGCGAGATGCCGGTGCTAACAAGGTTTATTTTGCGTCTGCAGCGCCAGCTGTGCGTTACCCCAACGTCTACGGCATAGATATGCCGAGCGCACGGGAGCTGATCGCCCATGGCCGGAGTGATGAGGAAGTCTGCCAAGAAATTGGTGCCGACTGGTTAATTTACCAGAACCTGGATGATCTGATCGCCGCATCTCAGGAAGGTAACGAAGACATTCACGAATTCGATTGTTCTGTCTTCACCGGAGAATACGTGACCGGGGATGTCGATCAAGAGTATCTGGATGCGCTTGATGCCAGTCGCAATGACAAGGCCAGAAATAAAGCGGATAAGTCCCAGGGTTATGGGTCGGTTTTTGGTTTGCACAATGAAGGCGCCACTGAAGCCGGCTAAGCCCAAGTGATCTCGATACTTGCCGCGGTACATTCGTAGGCATCAAGAATTTTGACTAAGGTCGGTTTGATCCCGACTGGATATGACCATGAACGATTTCGATTCTGACAACCCTCTCATCGGTGCGGGCATTGATACTTTGGCTGTGCGGGCGGGCCAAACACGCTCCGCAGAAGGAGAGCACAGCGAGCCCATCTTTACCACGTCGAGTTATGTTTTTGACACTGCGGAAGCCGCAGCTGCTCGATTCAGTGGCGAGCAGCCTGGCAACGTGTATTCACGTTATACCAATCCGACCATGCGTATGTTTCAGGACCGGATTGCCGCACTCGAAGGGGCGGAAGCGGCTGTGGCAACTTCCTCGGGGATGGCTGCCATTCTCAGCACCTGCATGGCGCTCCTCAAGTCTGGGGATCATGTGGTTTGTTCGCGCAGTGTCTTTGGAACAACCACGGCATTATTTACCCGCTACATGCAAAAATTCGGCGTTGAAACGACCTTTGTTTCACTGACACAAGTTGATGAGTGGCGACGTGCTGTGAAAGACAATACTCGCATGTTCTTTCTGGAGACGCCCTCTAACCCTTTGTGTGAGGTCGCCGATCTCGGCGCCATTTCAGCAATTGCAAAAGATGCTCATGCATTGCTTGTCGTGGACAACTGCTTCTGTACGCCTGCGCTACAGCGACCGCTGGCTTTAGGTGCGGATATCGTCGTTCATTCCGCGACAAAGTATCTCGATGGGCAGGGGCGTTGTGTTGGCGGTGTTGTTGTCGGCGCCAAAGAATACTTAGACGATGTTTTAGTGTTCTTGCGGACCTGCGGACCTACGATGAGTCCTTTCAACGCCTGGGTGTTTTTGAAAGGCTTAGAGACGTTGCGCTTGCGTATGGATGCGCACAGTAGCAGTGCACTGGCGATTGCTCAATGGCTTGATGGCCAAGCCCTGGTTGATAAGGTGTATTACGCCGGGCTCGAAAGTCACCCTGGTCACGAACTGGCCAAAGCGCAGCAGCGCGCTTTCGGCAGCGTGCTCTCTTTTGAGGTCAAAGGCGGACAGGATGAAGCATTCCGTTTTATTAACGCAACGAAAGTGGTCTCGTTAACCGCCAACCTGGGCGATGCGAAAACGACAATCGTTCACCCTGCGACCACTACCCATGGCCGTCTCAGCGACGAAGATCGGGAGCAGGCGGGCATTCGTCCCAACCTCATTCGCCTGGCCGTTGGACTCGAAGACGTTGCGGATTTGAAGGCAGATCTCCAGCGCGGTCTCGACGCTATTGGATAGTGTTTCTTTGGTCTGCTCCGCCAAGTGAGCAGGCCAACTCTTAACCTGTGCCAATTTTCGGCTCGGTAACGGACGGCCTCGCTCCAGAGCACTATACTGAAATGATGGTCCGTGGGGATCTATCGTTTGTTTTGCTGGAATAGGGGTTGTTTGAAATCATGGAGTCCACTTTCAGTGCTTTGCTGTCTGCTGTCAGCAACGTTCTTATGGGAAAGGAAACCCAGGTTAAATTGGCACTCACGTGCCTTTTCGCACGCGGACATCTCCTGCTTGAAGATCTGCCTGGCATGGGCAAAACCACTCTGGCACATGCTTTAGCCAACGTTCTGGGGTTGTCCTATAACCGGGTGCAATTCACCAGCGACCTGCTTCCTGCAGATATTCTTGGTGTTTCGGTCTTTGATCGCACAACCAATCAGTTCAATTTTCACCCAGGACCAGTTTTCACACAGGTGCTGCTGGCGGATGAAATTAATCGCACCACGCCAAAGACTCAGAGTGCATTGCTTGAAGCTATGGCGGAATATCAGGTAACCATTGATGGTGAAACCCGTGCTCTGCCTCAGCCATTTTTTGTTATCGCCACTCAGAATCCCCTGAGCCAATCGGGTACCTTTCCTCTGCCGGAATCCCAGTTGGACCGTTTTCTAATGCGATTGGAGTTGGGGTATCCACCACCAGCGGCAGAGTTGGCGATTTTTAAAGGTCAGAACCCAGCATCATTGCTGGAATCGATGACGCCCGTCATCAATGCGGGAACCTTGTCCGCCATCCAGTCTCGAGTTGAAGAGGTTCACGCCAGCGACGGATTATTGGCCTATGTGCAACGGCTGGTGCAATTCACCCGAACGTCGCCAGAATTTGCGTGTGGCGTTTCTACGAGAGGCGCACTCGCGTTAATCCGCTGTGCTCGTACCTGGGCAATGATTCATCAGCGCGATCACGTCTTGCCGGAGGACGTGCAGGCTGTGATGCCGGCGGTCCTAGCCCATCGTTTGCGGGATTCGTCGGATATCGGCGATCAAAGCGGCTACGCCTTGGTCGAGAAAATGCTCGAAGATGTCGATGTCATTCAGTAGGATCCTGCTGGAAAAACCGTCATTCTGCGTTAACACTTAGAGAGGCGTTGCTCGGATGGTCTTGCAATAGCCGGAGACGATCCTCGCGCATTTCTCAGGAGTGGCTGGTGCAAATCGAAGAATATCTTCAAATACTCGCAAAGAACGATGGCTCTGACTTATACCTCAGCACGGGCGCTCCGCCGTGTGCAAAGTTTCAGGGGGTGCTCAAACCGTTAACACGAGAGTCCTTGGCCAATGGTCAGATTGCAGAGATTGCGAACAGTATCATGGATGCTGAGCAGCGAGAGAAGTTTGAACAAGATCTTGAGATGAATCTGGCTATTTCGATTCCCAGCGCGGGCCGGTTTCGTATCAATATCTTTCGCCAACGCAATGATGTCTCCATTGTCGCTCGTAACATCAATACCGAGATCCCTCGTTTTGATGATCTGAAGTTACCTCCCATCCTCAAAGAGGTCGTGGAATCCAAACGCGGACTGATTTTATTTGTCGGAGGTACAGGATCTGGTAAGTCGACGTCTCTCGCGGCACTGATAGACCATCGTAACAGCTCCAGTGGCGGTCATATCATCACCATCGAAGATCCAGTGGAATATGTCCACAAACACAAAAAATGTATCGTTAATCAGCGCGAGGTAGGGGTGGATACCCGCAGTTTCCACAATGCGTTGATCAACACGTTACGCCAAGCGCCAGATGTCATTTTAATTGGTGAAATCCGGGACCGAGAAACCATGGAGCACGCACTGGCGTTCGCGGAAACCGGCCATTTGGCGATCTCAACCCTGCATGCGAATAACGCGAACCAAGCGCTTGAGAGAATCGTAAATTTGTTTCCGGAGGAGCGTCGGGGGCAGCTTTTATTGGGGCTAGGTCAAAACCTGCGGGCCTTTGTCTCGCAGCGCTTGATACCTACGGTGGATGGTAAACGTTGTGCCGCGGTGGAAGTGCTGCTTGGGACGAAAACGATCGAAGAATTGATCGTGCGTGGTGAATTTGAAAGCATCAAAGAGATTATGGAAAAGTCGGAAAACTTAGGCATGCGAACCTTTGATTCGGCGCTGTTTCACCTCTTTAAAGAAGGGCGAATCTCACAGGAAGAAGCGCTCAAAAATGCGGATTCCGCGAACAATTTGCGCTTGCGGATAAAGTTGGATCAGCAGGGTGGAAACTACCATGCGAAACCTGAGCCAGCACCTGCTGCGTCCAGTCCACCGCGCAGTAGCGGCCTCTCGTTAAGTTTGGAAGACATCGATAAAGATGATGAAGAAGACACTTAATCCAGAAATCAGTTTATAGAAATCCCGAGATTAGATGTTTCGTAGTCAGCCAGCTGATGGCGCAGACGTTTGATCGTCTCTGCGCGATCGCTGGCGGTGTTGAGGCGTTCTAAGAGCTCGTTTTGAAAATCTCGCTCATTGACCAGAAGCTCATGTGCTTCCGGGGCTTCACCGGTAAATTCCAAAAATTGAGTCACCGTCGCCAGTGATAGATTGGCCGCAGTGCTCGAATCATCGATGCTTTCATCTAGGAGCATCTGCAGTCCACTGATCAGCAGCAGGCAGGCATCCGTGGCCGGATAGATGCCATAGGCATCATCGTCCTGGGGCTGTGGTTGCAATGATTCCGCCTGTTCCAAGGCCTTGGCCAGGTTTTTTTCTGACTTCAATTGGCCCGCTAGAGCTTCCCACATTTTATTTAAACAGCGACGGTATTCTTCACCGTCTTGCGCCTTGTCGCTGACGTCCGCCCACAGCGTAAAATTACCGGCATGACGTTCGCAGAGAGCGGCAATAAAAGTGATGTTGCGCCATTGCTGGTCGTTAAGGGATAAACCCATAGTGATGGTCTTCTAGTAGTTGCTCGTTGGAATGACAGGCATTGTAGCAAAGCTGCTTTGACTGACCAGTCAAATCGAATCGCTGAAGGAAAACGATTGATCGACTGGAGGGACCGCCATTATCGTGGTACACATGTGGGCGCCCACAAAGTAACCCGGATGAGGCGTGATGGTTTGATGCACAGAGGCCGGAAATTATGTGGGCGAGCAAGTACTCAACGACAAAGCTGAAATAGGAATTCAATATGGGTAGCACAGTAACCGGGCCGGATGGAAAGCCCCGATGTGGTTGGTGTGGCAGTGTGCCAGAGTTCTTTCCCTATCACGATAACGAATGGGGTTATCCAGTAGATGATGATATTCGTTTATTCGAGAAAATCTGCCTTGAGAGTTTTCAGTCAGGATTGAGCTGGCGAACGATTCTTGCCAAGCGGGAGAACTTTCGCAAAGCCTTTGCAGGCTTTGATTTTAACAAGGTCGCTGCTTTCGATGAGAGAGATGTCGAGCGACTGTTAAGCGATGCGGGTATTGTCCGCCACCGTGGAAAGATTGAATCGGTGATAAATAATGCTCAGCGAGCGCAGGAACTGGTGGTTGAAGCCGGTTCGCTGGCGGCCTTTTTCTGGCAGTTTGAAATGGATCCGAAGGCGGATATCGAGCCGCAATCACTCACAACATCCGAAGAGTCGGTGGCGCTTTCAAAGGCATTAAAAAAGCGTGGTTGGAAGTTTGTTGGACCGACCACAGCCTTTGCGTTTATGCAGGCAATGGGATTGGTGAATGATCATGTGCAAGAATGTGTTTCTCGCAAGAAGGTCGCTAAGGCTCGCAAGTCCTTTAAGAAACCCTGCTGATTCTTTTTGAAAAAATCATGCACTTTCGCGAGCGATGATACGAAACCCGGTATCAACTTTCTGCTCTATCGGGATTTCGTTATTTTCTCGTTGCTCCAACACACGAATGATTTCTGTCGCGATGCTGTCGCCATCTATTTCGACGGTGGTGATGGTGGGGCGCATCTCACTGGCAATTGCGCTGTTGCCAAAGCCGATGACCGCAAAGTCGTTGGGTATTGATAAGCCAACGTGTTTTGCTTCAATGATCAAGCTTTGAGCCAGCCAGTCTGGGCCACAAAGAACAACATCAGGTCTTTCTTCCATCCGCTGAATCTCAGCAAAGGTGGCTCGTCCCAAGCTGTAATGTAGAGGGCTTTGTTGAAGGCTTTCGGTGCAGTTTTTTCCGGAAAGGCGATGCCATTCGTCGACAAATCCATCCCGACGTTTTTTCGCCCTTGGTCCAGTGCCATAAATAAAATGAGGGCGAGAATACCCTCTGGATTTTACAAATTGAGCGAGTTTTTCACCGATTAATCGATGAGAAAAACCGATGGCAATGTCGATAGGCTTCTCCGG
Source organism: Pseudomaricurvus sp. ABR4_320 (assembly GCF_056159445.1). NCBI lineage: Bacteria > Pseudomonadati > Pseudomonadota > Gammaproteobacteria > Cellvibrionales > Cellvibrionaceae > Pseudomaricurvus > Pseudomaricurvus sp. ABR4_320. Next base: position 482,377 of record NZ_JBSWVF010000004.1, read on the forward strand.
TAAATCCCATATTTCAATGGCGGTTGTGTTGCTTTGTCGAATAAAGGTTTTTACATCGTCGCTGACTTCGCCAGTAAGAATGATGGCTCTTGCCCGATAGGCGAGAGCCGCCATGATCTGTTCCTCGGTTTGTACGGGATCAAAGTCGGTGACACCAACCGTTGCAATCCATCCGGAAGAGGACAGCTTGCTAACGAGTGCCTCGATGGTTTCAATAAAAAAAGACGGCGCAATTTGAGGGATCAGTATCGAGACCAGCCGACTTTTATTTGAGGCGAGACTGCCGGCAACTCGGTTAGGCGTATAGCCGGTTGCTTTCACGGCGGCTCGAATGCGCTCTGCGGTTTTCTGGGCAACGGAATCAGGATTACTGAAAAAACGTGACACGGTGGCCGATGAAACGCCAGCCGCTGCGGCTACGTCGCTGAGTTTGGGGGGATTGGTGGTGTTCATTAAAAATACAGATAACCGTTTGCTAAAGTGTAACCCGAACCGCGCTATTCATCATTTCGCATTCCAGGTTTTGGCGTCTGTGGCCGGGAGCCGTTTTCTTCGGGCGACTTCGAGCCTTGGGGCGAGTGACAGCAGCAGGATGGTTCCTACCAGAATGGTGGCGCCGCACAATTCTGCAAAGGTTGGCGGTTTGTGTTGCCAGAATGCAGACAGAAGATAGGTCGCAATGATACCCGCCAAAATACTGGAAGCTCGCTCGAGTGGCACACAATAACTGTTCTCTCGGGGGGATAACAGAATCAGTGCGGAAAATACGGATACCAACGTCATTGCGACGGCGATTAATACGATATAGATCAGGGTTTCTTGATGCCAGATGCCGAGAAAGCCGCGTTGTAATTCGCCCTCATGGACAGATAAGCCACCGCTGCCTAGTATGGCCAGTATCAAAATTGTTAACGGTAACGCCACAAGCTTTTCTTCGACAAAGTATTTTTTTGCAGAACAAGGGTCTCCGGATTTGGAGACCTTGGTCATGACGCCCAAGCGAATAAGGTGGCCCAATGTGTAGAGGGCAATGGTCGATATGGCGAGCGGGGGGAGTCCGAGTCCTTCCCGCGCGGTAATGGTAATCGTCAATGCAACAAACACCAGTAGTAACGACAGCCAGCTCCACCAGCGCACCTGTCGGCCAAAAATGACATCCACAAGAGGCGCGAGGATGAGTAGATCGCCACGCATAATCAATTGAATATATGGAACACTAACGTCGGCAAACGTGTACGATAAAGGCACAGTGACCAGCACCAGTGCGGTACCAATTCCAGACAGCAATGTATAGCGCGTGGGGCAGGGCAGGCGGCGACGCCAAACCGTCAACTGCTTTGCTTCCCGATACCAACCGCTCCTCCAGATAAACAAAAACGTGAATAGCGCGTTGAGAATCAGTAGCGATGGCAGAATCTCAAACGCGGTCAGAGGCCGTTCGAGTTCGGGTAACGGCTGGCTGGTCAACAACCTTGTGATCAGTATAAATGGGATGTAGCTGCACAGGTACAGAGCCAGGAGCCATTCCAGAGCCGGAAAGCCGTTGTTAGTCCTGCCGACAGGGGGCACTGGATTACGCCGGAATTGAGGGGGCAAACGCTGAGAATTGCTTTTCCATTCGCACAAACTCCACTGACTTATTGTCGTTATATCTTATGGGGATTCGCTGGCACAGATGTGTGCTCGTAGGCGCCATAGTAACACTGAACTTCAGAGAATCTAGTCCAAATATTAAGCGCTTACATCGTTTTTATAGGGTATGTAGGGTTGGATTCGTTTAGATTTTACAAGGCTTATTCAAAGTTATTGAAGTAATTATGGTCATTCTGGCTTTGTATTGGTGTTTTATAGCCACTCTTTTCGGAGGAAGTCGGTAAAAATCAAAATGTAAGCGCTTGCATGAATGGAAATCCATTGTTATTGTTATGCCATATAACAAGAATAGTTCAGAGGCACTCATGTCATTATCCACTCGTCCGCTGCGCAAGCAGCCAAAATATCTTGCCACGTCAACCGCCTGTTTGGTGTCCGCGCTTGCGGCGCCATTAGTATCTTCTCTGGAGTTAGAGGAGGTTGTGGTTACGGCTGAGCGGCGCGCCGTCAGCTTGCAAGACATTCCTATTTCTGCAATCGCAATTACAGGAAACACGCTTGATAATCGCGGTGTGTCGACGTTTGAGCAATTGCAGTATCAGGTTCCCTCGTTAACCTTTTCGGATAACGGTAATACAAAATTTCTCAACATCCGCGGTGTCGGTATGTCAGAAGGGGCGCCCAACCAAACCGCGGGTGTGGCTGTACATCTTGATGGCGCCTATGTCGCACGCGAGTACGTATACGGTGATGCGTTTTTTGATGTTGAAAGTGTCGAAGTCCTGCGAGGTCCTCAGGGAACCTATTCCGGTCAAAACGCCAGCGGTGGTGCTATTTTCATTAATTCGAAAAAGCCGGTTTTGGGTGAAACCTCGGGTTTTATCAGTACGGAATATGGGACGGAAGACCACAAACGTATGGGCGGAGGGGTTTCCTTTCCATTAACTGAAACGCTGGCTGCACGGATTGCATTGGACTGGGAACAAAGAGACAGTTTTTACGATAACCACGGGCCAGACCTCAGCACTTCTCCCAGTCGCTACGACAATCAGCCAGGAAATCTGGATCGGTCTTTTGGCCGGTTTCAGCTGCTCTATGAGCCTACCGATGCTCTTGAAGCTCGTCTCATCTACGAGTTCAGTGACAATTCTACAGATGGCGTTCCCTATCGCTATTTCGCCTCTCCCGGATCCAATACCGTCCCGTCGTCCGGCGAGCGGGATTTGAATTATGACCTCGATGGTTACCGTGACGTAACCTATGATCGGACGACCTTGCAGGTGGATTGGGCGGCCAATGACTACTTTCGTGTGCTCGCCAATCTGTCATTTCTTGCCTCCGACCAAACCATGTTGAGTGAGGGGGATTATGGTTCTCCCTTTACAGATCCCTCCGCGGTTCAAAGTGGTCGAAACTTCACCATCAACGACGAATATTGGACTGGCGAAGTCTCACTGGTATCGCAAAGCGATGGCCCTTTTGAATGGACCGTCGGCGCGAGTTTTCTTGATTACAGTCAGGACAACTACCTGAATTTTATCCGTTACAACCAGGAGAGTTATCCTGGCACCGGCTATGACCCAACGCTGCATACCCGCATGTTTATTTATCTGGATAACACTCGTAAAAACCAAGCAGTGTATGGCGAAGTCGGCTATGCCTTATCTTCTACGCTCGAAGTAAAAGTGGGGCTGCGCTACAACCAGGATGAAGTCGGTTATGAGAGTGGCTCATACATTTCTGCCGGTCCCTTCCCGGATGATCGCTTGTCCCATTACGATGCGCCAGCGTCAGCGGGATCACCGGTGCCTGCGGCAGGAAATATCCTCGACTTTGATGCAACAACCGGGCGGGTATTGGTGAACTGGATGCCCCTGGATGGCCAATTGTTTTACGCAACGGTCAGCCGTGGTTATAAGCCCGGTGGCATAACACCGTTTGCTAACGAGTACGATTCTGAAGAAGTCACCAATTTTGAATTGGGCTGGAAAGGCAGCCTGCTGGACGACACAATCAATTCGTCCATCAGTGTTTACTACATGGAATACGACCAATTCCAGAGAACCTTCTCGCCCGATCCAGAAAACGTGGCCCTGTCCGTTACCCGTAATGTTGATGGATCGACCATCAAGGGCATTGAGGCGCAGTTTTCTGGTTTGCTGGCGGACTTCCGCTGGGATTTCTCCGTCGCTTACAACGATGGTGAATATGGCGAGTTGGAAATGGCATTGCCTGTAGGTGCTATTGATACCGTCAATCCAACAACGGCGCAAACCATTAATCTGGACGGAGAGCCCATCGATTACTTGCCCGAAATGGCGGTTAACTTTGGTCTAGCCTACGAAGGATTGGAGTGGGGTGACGGCAGTTTGATTCCAAGCTTGCGCGTTTCCTATCAGGATGAGTATTACACCACCTTTTACCATTACGACTACAACCTGACGCCATCGAAAACTCTGGTGGATTTCTTTCTTGCGTATGAGTCCAACCGCGATTGGCGCTTTGAGCTCTACGCTAAAAACCTTACCGATAAGGAATACACCAGTAAGGCGTCAGGGGCGGCTGACGGTATCGGGACATACCTGTTAGGCAATCCTCGCGAGTTTGGCGCAAAACTGCGTTACAACTTCTAGTTGCCCCCTCATTTAGCGATGAATCTGCAATCTTTGTGAAATCTCGGGAACCTCTGATTAACGCCGCGATGGCAACGCAGGTAATTAATCAGAGGTCGTCTAGGATCGCAGAGCGTCGCGGCCATCAATCACCAAGGAAGCTTCCATGTCTTATAGTCGTCCTATTGCCATCCTGCTGGCATCGAGTTGGCTCTCATCCTGCGCTACAACAACAGAACAATCACCGACAGCACAGTGGCATGCACCGGGTGCGATCGGCAAGGTATCCGGCAGCGGAAGTTTTCCCGCACAAGCAGTTGCCGTCGCCAGCATGCCTCAAAATACGCTCTATTATCCACAGCAGTCGACAGGGCAAAAACTGCCGTTAGTGCTGTGGGGAAATGGCGGATGTCGTGACAACGGATTGCGTTATAGTCAATTTTTACGGGAGGTGGCCTCCCATGGCTTTTTCATAATTGCCAGCGGGCATCCACGTTTTGAGCGTGAACTTCAGCCCCCGGGTTCGCCACCTGTTGACCGACAGGAGGAGGAAACGCCGGATACGACGGTCGACGACATACTGGCGGGAATTGACTGGGCCGAATCGCAGACGGCTGATCCTGAAAGCCCTTACTACCAGCGTATCGACACCGACCGTATTGGCGTTATGGGCACCAGTTGTGGTGGCCTGCAAGCGATTACGATACTGGGGGATCCCCGAGTTGATACCGGGATTGCGTTTAACAGTGGTGTTCTTACAGCGCCGCCACCAGGGCCGATGAAGAGAAATCGTAATCTGCATATGGATAAGACGCTCCTGCAGGGTTTACAGGGACCCATCGCCTATATCAACGGCGGGCCTTCAGACATCGCTTATGTGAATGCTTTGGACGACCTGTCGTTGATTGAACATGTTCCGGTTTTCTTTGGGGAAAATGGCGTTGGACATGGAGGGACCTATCTGTTTGATGAGAAAGGCGGCGATTACGGTGAGGTGGCAACTCAGTGGATGGCCTGGCAGCTGCAAAAAGATGCTGACGCTGCCGACTGGTTTGTCGGAGAAGACTGTGTTCTTTGCACTAAGGATGGATGGCAGGTTCAGAAAAAAGGCATGCAGTAGGGCGTATGATGAACTCGGGAATTCACACACATAAAAAGCGACGTCTGGTTCGTACGAAGCTCGCTGTCGCTGCCTCCCTGCTGCCGTTTTTGGCGTGGGGTGTCTGGAGTCAGGCGGTCGGAGAAGGAAAGCGGCCTCAAGCAGCCGGTGACAACACAACCGAAAGTGATCAGGCGAACCGGGAATGGTGGGCGCCTGGCGATGGACGTACATTTCCCGCTTACTCGGAATATTCGAATGAGTTTGGTCGCCTTGGTATTATCAATGCCTCCGGCCCCATCGATACGCGCTCTCATCCCTTCTTTGAACCCAACAGCACCAACGGGCGCGCCTGTGTCACCTGTCATCAGCCAGCCGATGGAATGAGCCTTTCCGTTAACACTGTTCGCGAACGCTGGCAGGCGACTCAAGGGCAGGACCCTCTGTTCGCGGCCTACGACGGCTCTGATTGCCCAGAGTTGCCACAGGAAGATCCGGAGTCCCATTCGCTGCTTCTAAACAAAGGCTTAATTCGAATCGGGATGCCCTGGCCTCCCGCGCCATTTGAACCAGATCCGGTCGAACCAGAGTTTGATATCGAAGTGGTCCGAGATCCGACCGGATGCAATTTAAGTAAAACCTGGGGGCTCTACAGCGACACACCAACGATCTCGGTTTATCGTCGTCCGAGACCGGTATTAAATATTAAACATATGGTTGAGTTACCCCACGGGGTTGGACCTCACGATGTGTTTTTCTATTCCGATAAAACCTTATTGCCGAAAGATCCGGAGACGGGAAAGTTTGTACAAGGCATCTTGATGGCCGATGTACGAGGTCTGACCCCCCGACACCAAGCTAAAGACGCCGCGGCAAAACATCTGGAATTAAAGCGACCGCTTACCGAGAGCGAACTGTCTCAGCTGGAAGCTTTTGAGTTGCAGATTTTCGGAGCGCAGGCCTACGACAAGGACGCGGGCTCTTTGACAGGAAACGATTCGCCGCCTGGGTTGGGCCCTCAAGCACCTGCCAGCATACTGCCAGGCCGTTTAGGGAATAATCCGGTCAATCGTGTGTTTGGGGATTTCACCATGTGGAAGGGTGAGGATGGTGCAAACTCAAATGCTGGATCTTCTTTAGAAAAAGAGTTTCAAGCCTCGGTGGCAAGAGGTGCTGACGTCTTTTTTGAAAAGCGCTTCTACATTAACGACGTCGGTGCGTACAACGATAAAGGGCTGGGTAACCCTTTTAAGCGCTCCTGCGCCAGTGGTTGCCACAATACGATGGGCATGGGAATGGACATGGGACCTTTTCCAATGGATCTCGGATTGAACAACTACCCCTGGCAAACTGCCCGTGACGATCTTCCGCTTTTTAAAGTCACCTGCCATAAAGGTGCAAACCCTCACTCCTACCTGGGGCGCGAAATTTATACCCACGATCCAGGTCGAGCGCTGATTACCGGTCGCTGCCGAGATGTTGGCGCAACCATGACGCAACAAATGCGCGCGCTGGCGGCAAGGCCGCCATATTTTGCCAACGGCTCGTCAAATACGTTACGTGAGTTGGTCGATTTTTATGATCGCCGCTTTAATATCGGCTACACCGAAAAAGAGAAAGTCGATCTGGTAAATTTTATGAGGTCGCTATGAAACGGTATTTAGGTCTATGGAAGACGTTCGTTACTAGCTTGAGTTTTGTGGTCATTGCGGAAGGCGCAGGTGCTGGGGAATATATTAATTTTATTACCTGTCCTATCGTGAGGGATGTAGGGCCAGAAGTTGATGTCTGTTTTTACAGCGATTATCAAGGGCAGACATATCACCTTCAGCCAATTGGCTTGATTGACGCCGGTGAGCCCCAGCTGAAACACCGCTTATTGGTCGAAGGCGAAGTGGTGGAGGGTGAGCACTATTGTGGTGGCAAACGCTTTACTGGGCGAATCACCGTGCTGCCTGAAGTCGACTTGAGTTGTAACAGCTACACCCCTTTCGATGGGGTTATTATCGGGCAGCAGCGTTCCGATAAGCGCGCCGATCACCCCAAGTATCAACCGATTTTTCGAGAAATGAAAACCCGACCGGAAGTGTCGATTGAACCTGTGCCCGTTTCCGTCCCCACGGCGGATGCGATAGAAGAGGAAAAGACAACCGGGGAGGAAAGTTTCACTCTGTATTTTGCGTTTAACCAAGACCGGCTCGATGGAGTGACGGCGGGCAAGTTATTGACGTTCACCGAACGAGGTCAAGCGCGATTTAAACGCTTGGAACTTACCAGCTATCAAGCAGAAACCAAACTCGATAATGGCGAGCGATTGCCAGAAAGGCTCGGCATGGCCAAGCAGCGAGCCGAAAAAATGATTCGTATCCTGACCGGGATTGGTATTGATCGCGATATCATCGATGTGACGGTCGTTGCCGATAATCTCTCTGGTCAAGGTCAGCATGACTGGAAGAATCGACGTATTACATTGATCGGGAAGAGAGAATAGAGAAAATGTCTAAAGAAGAGCGCGACAGATGAAAATACACGGATTGATTGGCTTAATTGTTTTGCTCGCGGTTGAGCCTGTTATCGCCGCGCCAGAGGTGTTGTCTCTTTATGACGGCGCCGCGCCTGGATCGGAATCCTGGAGCATCAAAGAGTCCGTCGTTGTTAGAGAAGATGGCACGCATATTTTTTACAACGTGGCAGCTCCTGAGCTGCAGGTTTATTTACCAAAGAAAAACGTCGCTAATGGTGCTGCGGCGATTATTTTGCCAGGGGGAGCATTACGTAAATTGAGTCTTGGTGATGATAATCAGGCCATGATTCAGCAGCTTAATGCACAGGGGCTTGCGGTTGCTGTTCTCAAATATCGAGTATTGCAGCATCAACCGGAAACCGGCACACCGGCAGCGCCGAATGCAAATCGAAAATTTCCAAAGCTCACCATTGAAAATGCTAACGCCAATCCCGCTCCTGACGACGCGGATTTAAACCAAGTGATTAAATTTGCGGTTGACGACACGGTGAAGGCGTTTTCCATCCTGCGTCAAAAAGCGTCGGAGTGGAACATCGATCAAGATCGCATCGGTTTGATCGGCACCTCGGCTGGCGGTGGTATTGCTTTGGCAACTTATTTGCGTGGTGATGAGGAGGCGCAGCCGGCCTTTATTATGTCAAATTATGGACCGTCGCTGCTCGATGTTCATGTTAGCCCGAAGGCGCCGCCGTTGTTTATAACGACTGAAACCTATCATGGTCCTGTAACTGATGGTTTGTTGCAGTTAGCTCAGATGTGGCGGGATGGTGAGCGACCGGTTGAATTGCATATGTACAACCGGCCAAATTTCGAGATGCCGGCAAGTCTCTGGTTGCCGCGGTTTCTGGTGTGGCTTGAGGAGCAGGGAATCCTAACATCAGACGCGCAATCACGTGTCGAGAGCGTCCCGCAATAGTATCGCCAAGTGTTCAGGTTGTCTGTCGCTGTGCGCGCGAATTTGCTGACGGCAAGAAAAGCCGTTGGCAACCACTCGTGCGCCGGGCGCTTCATTGATAGCAGGAATCAGCTCGCGATTTGCTAATTGACTTCCGAGTTGTTGATGTTCTGCTTCCAACCCAAAGGTGCCTGCCATCCCGCAACAACCGGAATCGATGAATTTAAAATTATTATCGGGTATCAACTTCATCACTTTGCGTACGGCTTTCAAGGCGCCAACGGCTTTTTGATGGCAGTGACCATGAATAAGCGTTTCTTTTCCTGCACAAGATTTAAACGGGAGTTTAAGGCGCTTGGCCATAATTTCTTTGGTAAGAAATTCTTCCAGCAGAAACACCTGCTTGCTGATGTTTTCTAAAGGTTCACCAAGTCCCAGTTTTAAAGCATCGTCCCTTAACCCTAAAACGCAAGATGCTTCCAGTCCCACGATAACGCGGCCCGCGGCGACGTGTGGTAACAGGGCGGCCATCAAATGCGCAACTTCGCGACGAGCTTCGCGAATCATACCCTGGGCGAGATAGGTGCGCCCACAACAGAGCTTTTTGCCCTTCGTTTCTAGCCGCTGAACGGAGTAGCCTCCGGTAAGAAGGACTGTTTCTGCAGCTAGGGCGATCTCAGGCTCGAAGCCCCGTGTAAAAGTGTCGACAAAAAGGACGACTTCAGGTCTTTCCAATGAGTCATCTCGAGGCTTGATGGGCTGTGTTTGCTGCTGGCTTCTTAGCTGTCGAAGTACTTTCTTTGATACAGGTTCGGGCAGCGGCATCGATGCGCTAATACCGATACTTTTTTCCATCCAGCGACGAATCAAAGGGCTGCGATTGCGCCAGCGAATAGCCGTTGCAAGGCCAGACTTTCTGCCGAGCCATCGTGGGGTCGCTGCAAAAAGCCGACTGCGCCAGGACACGCCTTCGTGTTTGATACGCCAAGCCAGGTACTCGGATTTGATCATCGCCATGTCGACATTGTTGTCACACTCCCGCTTACAACCCTTGCAGGCCAGGCACAAATCCATAGCTTTCTGTAAGCGAATATCCTTAAGAGCGTCTTCCCAATCATCACTGGCCAAAGCGGCTTTGAGTAGACGTACACGACCGCCGGTCGACAGATCCTTGTCTTCCAAAGCTTTAAAGCTGGGACACATAACCAGTTTGCTGTCTGTTTCGCATTGTCCACTATTGATACATACCGCAATGGCTTTTGCGTAGTCTCCACCATGTTTGGGAATATCGGCATAGGCATCGCCCATGCCGGCATCTTTATAGCTGGACCAGTCGAGCACTGGCTTCATGGTTTATTTCCGATAGGTACAGGTTGAATTGATGGCAGATGTTGGTGCGCAACGCACCAGGTTTTCCATAGCGTATCGACATCACTGAGAACTTGGCTGAAGTAGTCAGTGTTAGGATTATGTTCATCCGGGAAGTTGGAGAGGGCGCAAGAGCTGCGCTGAAAGTTCAGTGCATAGTCGACGAGAGCATCTTTCTGCGCATCCAGATAGGCGATCTGTTCTGAATCGGGGATGGTTACTGCTTCTGCCTGTAATTCCAAGAGTATTCCTGACGAGTCGTTTAAAAGGATTGAGATGACATTGACCGTCTGCCTGCCAAACACGCCTTCGACACTATGCCGCGAAAGATCGCGGTTTACCCCACGTTGGTATTCGCGCTTTAAGGCGGGCAAGCGGGCAGCAATCTTTGATTTAAAGTCAGTCACAGCACCATTTGCATCACTCACTGAAAGTCTCCTTGTCAAAATCGCAGGATCGGCCTTGCCATTGGGGAAGCTGCCAACCGTTTTCATCGCAGGTCGGCAGGATTAATTTACGTCGCGTGATCATCCACTCATCGTCATCCGGCTCGACACGGACACTCCATCCCCAGAATATGGGTGCATAGACGGGAACCCAAATACTGTCACACCGATTTTGGGTCATCGCTCTCTGCAAAAAGTAGCTGGAATAGTGTTCCAGTACGGTGATGCTGCGAACGTTATGCCCTTGCCATTTTGGAAAGAGTCTTTGGTGGATGCGGTACTTGTAGTCATAGGTTCGATCCAGCCCCTGGGCCTGCCAATCGGTGACTTGGTAGAGTAAAGGGCTCTCGATAGGATCTGGATAGTAGAGTACGGGCGCTTCAGCGGCTTGGGTGTTCATCAGCGTGTGGGCCTCGCCGTTAACATCTGTGATAAATCGTTCAGAGCTGACCAAACGAATTTCACCGATTTGTACGCCGAAGGCATGGGTGTGGAAGCTGAATTGGATTTCCGGAGAAATCGTTAGGTGGGTGCTGTCGATGCCTTGTTCAAGGCTTGGACTTTCCAGGCTGGCATTAAGTAAACGGAACTCATTGTCACTGTTTTCTGTTGGTGTGGCTTCCCATAGAAAACGCCGGTCCGCCGTTTCCAACGGAATTATCTTCCCGCTTTGAGACGTATATCGAAAGCCGCCTATCTGCTCAAGTATATCCGCTGAGCCTCTAATCGCCGGGTGAGCTTGCAGATACTCAGGTTCATAGCCGACACCTCGATAGAGCTTTTCCGTCGGAGTCTCTCTGGAATGTTGCTTCTCAGCAATTGGGTTGCTCACCAGATGCAATCGCTTAGCGGCATAAGGTAGACGCATTTTCGTTGGGCCGGTCATGGGAGCCGTATTACCTGGATGTCAAAGCCGTAAAAATAGCCGGTCCTTCATGGCTACTAAATACGCGATGGTTTTTCACAAATCATGCCACAGCGCCTTAGTGATCTATTCCTGGACTCCTGCGTTAATTTTCGTGATTGGGTATTGGGTTTTGTCATATCAGAGACAAATCTACTGTGGGGATTGGTCGCATTTAGAACAAGCCTGTCTGTATTTGAGGCGAATCACGTGGTTTTACACCCGTCTTTCGTGGGCGAGATTCTTGCTCATAGAGATATTCTTGTTGCGGTAGAAGCGTGGTTTTGGGGTAGACGTTATGGCGAGAATTCAAATTTTGGTGGGCAGTGTCAATGGGCGTGCGGAGCAGACCGCTCGAGCGGTTGCTTTGGTTTTGCAAAAAGCGGAGCATCGCGTCGAATTAAATCTTGATCCGGATGCGCAGGATTTAACCCGAGATGGCTCGGAAATACTTCTGCTGTGTTGTTCTACCACGGGCCAAGGGGATATTCCTCGCTCATTGATCCCGATGTTTCTGGCATTGGATGACGGTCGGGTAAATCTTCGCGGTCGTTACTATGGTGTCATCGCTTTAGGCGACAGTGGCTATGCGCAATTTGTTAGGGCCGGGCTCACCTTGGAAGCAGGGCTCTATCATGCGGGTGCAAAGCGGATGGGGAACATTTGCATTCTCGATGCGCAAAGTGACTCCAATCAACCTCTATCGGGGGCGGTATGGGCGTCTGAGTGGCAGCAAAGCCTCCCAATTGTCGAGGCGCAGGTCTCTGCAATCTTAGGTTAATGGCGGGCTGGATTACACATTTGTAGAATTCTCAGCCGTTTAGTGGTGACTGGTTGCCAATCTTATGGCCAGTGCGGCGAGAACGACCGCAGACATTCGATTGAGATTTCGTTGAGCTTTAGCTGAACGGGTCAGCCAGTGACCTAAAGTGCCGGCGGCTATGGCGATGGCGGAAAACACCAACAGTGCAACCAGCAGAAATAAGATTCCAAGATAAAATAACTGCAGCCCCATTGAGCCCTGGTCAGGGTTGGCGAATTGAGGGAGAAACGCCAAGAAAAAAATCGATACCTTGGGGTTGGTAATGTTCATCAAGACACCGCGCCGAAAGAGGGACAAGGGCGCGGCAGCTTGCTGTCCTGTGAGATCAATGTCCTGCCGGGACGCGTTCCAGGCGCACCAGGCCAAATAGGCCAGATACCCAGCACCCAAGACTTTGAGAAGGGTAAACACGAGAGGGGCAGATTGCACGATGGCGGCAACACCAAGAGCGACCGCCGTGGTGTGAACGATCAAACCACTGCAGAGGCCGAGCGTAATCCAAATACCGGACTTGCGACCGTGAATGGCCGCCTGCGTCAAAACGAAAAGGTTGTCGGGGCCTGGAGCCAGGCTGAGGAGAATCGAAGTGGCGATAAAAGCAAGCAGAGCATCAATGGTCATGATAAAGCCAGGTTCGTGAAAGCGGCGAACATGCTATGCCGCCTTCACTCAGCAAGCAAGTCAGTTGACCGGTGGTTGAAGTCCGCGAATTAATAGGTTGGGAAGACGGCTGTTATCCCATTCCGGCGAAGTGGGCGGTTTATTGCCGAGGCGTAAAACGAGCATTTGATACTCGGGCATCACATAAACCACTTGATTGGCGTTGCCGTCGAAAAGATAGAGGGTTTTGTCCAGGTAAGGTTCACTGTGAAGAACTTTTGGTCCTTTCCCCTCGGGGCCTTGAAAGCCGCGCCTTTCGGTATAGTCTCCGCCGATCCAGATTCCCAGTCCGAAATGCGGGTTTTGCGGTGTCGCAGTCGTCATGGCGTGGACATAACCTTTCGGCAAAAGCCGTTTGTCATTGTAGCTGCCATCTTGCAACAACAGCTGAGCCAGCCGCAGGTAGCTGTCTGCGGGCAGTAACATACAGCAGCCTGAGTGGGCGAGGCCGTCTTCATGGTCTGTCCAGATGCTGCCGCCACGAGCGCCGATAAGGGACAATACCTGTTTACCGATAAAATCTTGATAAGACGTTCCCGTTGCGCGCTTGATCAAGACGGACACCATGTCCGCTGTCGCATTGTTGTATTGATATTTGGCTCCAGGCTTTTCGACCAGCGGATAGCTGTGAATCAGATAATCCTCAAGCTGGTAGGAGAGATAGGCGCGATTCCAGGGGTGGTCGGGGTCGGTACTGTAACCTTGGGCGAGAAACCCTGATCGCATATCCAGCAGATGACGCATGAGTACTTCGGCTTTGTCAGTGCCTTGCCATTCGGTAATAAAGTCTGCGACCGGCTGATCGAGCGAGTCGATATACCCAAGGGCAATGGCGCGCCCTACCGCGATGGCGGAAAGGGGTTTTGATAACGACTTGGAAACCAGCGGTGTAGTTGAGGTGGTCTCACCAAAATAATCCGCGGTGACTATCTTACCCTTGTGCCAGACAATAAACGCATCGGAGTTATTCGCCTTGGCGTAGTCTCTGGCCGCCTCCAGTGCTTCGGTTTGAATCTCGATGTCTGCGGCGGCCGCTTTGGGGAGTGGTGTAAAATCCGAGGTGCCGACAACCTCCGCCATGGGGTCATAGCTCGGCATCATTCCTCCGCTTTCCATTATCGTCTTGAAGCGTTCTTGGTAGAGAGCCTCGTAGTCCGGATCGGCAAAAGCTGAGGACAAAGGACCTACCAGCAAGATAGACAGTGTGCTGGTTATTGTTCGAGCGAGCCTCACTTGCCTTTCTCCTTCATCATTTTCTGATAGTAATCGATATTGTCAAACCGCGTTTGAGTCCAGTTTTTGGTATCGAAAATTTCTGGCGTATGGGTTTCAAAACCGTGCCTGACGTCAGGGGTGAGGTCTTCAAAACCAGTAATGTTGGTGCCAAATGCTCGTGCCATGCTCCGGCCTGGCACCCTGCCTAAATGCAGAAAGGGTTGCCAACTGGTCAGATTCTGCATATGAATTTCGGCTTTTGCCGTTGTGACGGATGGATCGATAACGTCTTTCAATGCGGCGGAATAGGTGAACATGGAATCCCAGTACACCTGATCGTCTGTGGAAAGCTCAGGCCACTCGGACGGGGGGAACATATTGGGAAAGGTTTCCAGCGATTGGGCGGGAACAAATACGCGATCACCAATAACGTTAACTCGCAGAGGTTTCGGTGCAACGCCTAGAGAAATGACACCGTCGGGTGTATAGCGGCGGAAAACCGGGCCGAGGATGAATTGGTGTAACTCTACGGTTTCATCGGTAAAGGGGTTCTTCCAGTGCGTAATCGGCTGGTCTGTATCAAACTGGGTAAAATAGCCCACTTCATAGTGCTTGACCTGAAATTCATCTTCTTTTTCAGTGGGCGACCAGTATTGAATGATGTAGTTGTTCATCGAAAAAAAGGGAACGGCATTCTTGCCGGCAAATCCATAGATATGGAAACGCATAAAAGAATGGACTTCATCGTCGCCGATACTTCCGATCACTTTTGCGATGGCTCTGTTGCGTTTGGCCGGCGTGTCCAGCTCTAGATCAGCGGTGGAATAGCCGTTGGTGACCAGATGACTTTTCTGGGGTAGGGATTCTTTCGCTTGGCTGACCGTACCGGCACCAACGGCTCCGAGGGCAGAAAGAAATTTTAATGTGGAACGTCGCGACAAAAAATTACGCATATGCCATCCTCAGCGTTAGCGTTTAGCAAAAAAAAGGGGCGTCAGACGCCCCAGGGTAAGATTATTTTTTCAGTAGAGCGGTAGGCCCTGATTCGGCGAGCCATTGTTCAAGTTCTTGTTGGGCGCTTGAATCTTCACCGTGGTAGGCCGAGATCATTAGGAGAGAGATGTCTGCCGCCGTGGTTATCTGTGCCATTTGTTTGGGGGCGTCGAGCTCCGGTCGACAAATGGCGCCTCCAAAGTAGTGGTCAACCCCTTCCAAAACCAAAGCGTAATGGTTGCCGGACGCAGGCGAGGCATCATAGGCATCGAGATGTGTTTTCCAGCTGGCGTCGCTTCCCTGGGGAACATCCAAGGTGCCCGTTTGGATCAAAGAGGGCACGCTGACTTTCCCATAGCCCTCTTTTTCGATAAAGCCGGGAATGGCTGCGGGCGGTGAAAAGGCTAACACCATAGAGACTCGCTTATCTGCCACCGGTTGCTGTATACCTTCAGGAAAAACAGCCGTTGCCCCGCCTTTGGTCAAGGCGACCAGCGCGCCATAGCTATGACCCGCGACAATATAGCGGTCACCGCCATAGGTATCGGCCAGCACCTGCATATCCTGCAAGCGTGCCTCCCAGGATTTCATGCCGGTGTAGTCTTTCTGCTGTGGATGGTCGTCAGAATCTACATGCAGAGGCGCATAGACTTTGTAGCCAGCGGCAATCCAACGCGAGATCAAGGGCGCGTATTTCCAGGGGGCCGACGCCGCACCATGGGAGAACAGGATTCGTCCCTGCTCGGGGCCTGCGATTGGCCAGGACCAAACTTGCATCTTTCGATCGCCGACGGCCAATTCGGTTATGGTTGCTTCAGGCAGTTCGGGGGGTGGGCTTCCCGCTGCCAAGAGATTCGGTGAGCACAATGAGATCAGAAGAGCGAGGAGCAGGCTAACGGCATTCAGCTGGCTGCGTAGGTGCTGAGTGAGACGAGAGCGGGATGTGGCACGGCGACTTACGCTGGGGCCAAAATATGGAGGGCTAAACGACATCGTATTCCTAATTCCTTATATAACTGAACACCCAGACTGAGTTTGTCAGAGCCGAAGAGAGTGAGGGGGATTGGATTAACGATATATAGATATAACAATAAAACTGTTGCGTCAACGTATGATCTCAGGATGGTGGCTCCAAGAGCAGGGTGTATTTGATTGCCTGAGCTATCATCTCTCAGCCTTTTGTCTGCTGGCTATACTGGTGATTGCTGTCCTATAAATTTCAACTTCGGCGGATTCATGCGGCTTCAGACTCGACTTATCCTGATGGGCACCTTTCTGGCGTTCGTGCCGACGCTCCTTGTCAGCTTGGTGTTGACGCATATTTCTACTCAGGCGGCGGAAAAGGCGCTGACCCGCGAGGCGGAGAATAAACTGACGGCGATCCGGGAAACGACCGCCCAGTCAATCACCGGTTACTTTGAAGATATCCGACAACAGGTGATCACGTTTTCCAGTGATCTTATGGTCGTGGATGCCATGAAGGATCTGCAGGAGACCTTCTTCCAATTTTCTCGGGAGACCTATACCGGCAGTGCCGATCGCGTCGTGCTGGAAAACTACTACCGCGCCGAATTTGATCAACGATTTGCTGCTTTAAATGCCGGACAGTCGAGTCCGGTAGCGCAGATGCTGAAACTCAGTCAGCCAGCCATTGCTCTGCAGTCGTCCTATATCAGCAAAAACAGCTTTCCGTTGGGTGAAAAAGACAAGTTAAACGCGGGGGCCGCCGGAACCCGTTACGACAGAATTCATCAGCGCATTCATCCGGTCGTTCGCCAATACCAGCAAGCGTTCGGTTACTACGATATTTTTCTCGTCGATGCCGCCAGTGGTCATGTGATTTATTCCGTTTTCAAAGAGTTGGATTTTGCGACCTCGTTAAAGACCGGCCCTTATGCCTCGTCCGGGCTTGGTGTTGCGTATAAAAAAGCCCTGACGGCCACTCAGCCGGACGACACGTTTATTACGGATTTTTCCCCTTACTTACCATCGTACAATGCGCCGGCGTCATTTATCTCATCGCCAATTTATGAGGGAAGAACCCTGTTGGGGGTTTTGGTTTTTCAGCTGCCAGTAGACCGGATAAACGCAGTAATGACTCATCATCGCCAGTGGCAGGCGTCGGGGCTGGGTGAATCCGGCGAAACTTACCTGGTGGGTGAAGACTTCACCATGCGCAGTGATGGTCGCTTTCTGTTAGAGGACCCGAGCGCGTTCGCGCAATCACAAATTGATATCGGTGTCGGCGCAGATATAGTCCAGCAGATGCAAAATAAGCAGACCTCGATAGGCTTGCAGCGTGTGAAAACCCGAGGCTCCGAGGCTGCGATGGCGGGTAAAACGGGGTTTGATGTCTTCCCTGACTATCGAGGTGTCGCGGTCATGTCTGCCTATCAGCCCGTGGATATCAACGGACTTCGCTGGGTGGTAATGAGTGAAATTGACCAGAGCGAGGCTCTGGCGCCTGTTGAAGATATCACCCAGCGAAACTTTCTGGCAATGATTGCCAGCTGTGCAGTAGCCTTGTGCGTCGGTGGTTTGCTCGGTTACATCGCGGCAGCGCTGTTGACCCGACCTCTGCGCAGAACGGTGAATACCGTATCAAATCTCTCCCAAGGATGCGGAGATCTGACACAGCGTCTGGAGGTTGCCGGCAGTGGCGAGGTTGGTGATCTGGCAAAAGGCATCAACCAGTTTATTGCCTATCTGGATGAGACATTTTCAGAGCTGTTAAAATCGATTGTACGTATGATTCCTATCTCGCAAGACCTTGGCGAGATCAATACGCAACTCGGGTCGTTAACCCACGTTCAACAAGCCCAGGCCGATCGTGTGAATGATTGCCTGATTGCCACTCACGAATCGACGCAAGCGGTTGATCGGGAGCTCGAAGAGATCAGCAGCGCATCTGCAACCGGGGATGAAGTCGTCAAAAAGGCGCTGTCGCTGATTGCGTCTTTGCAACATTCCATGGAAGCCTTGGCGGGAAATATCGGAGAAACGGTTTCGGCGATTGACCGACTTAAAACCGATACCGATCGCATTGCTGTTATTGTCGACGTGATTAAAAGTATCTCGGAACAAACCAATCTTTTGGCACTTAATGCCGCTATCGAGGCAGCTCGGGCGGGGGAGGCGGGGCGTGGATTTGCGGTCGTTGCGGATGAGGTTCGGTCGCTCGCTTCTAAGACTCGCCAGTCGACACAGGAGATTGTTGATATGGTCGAAGGCATTCAGAGCGGAACCGAAGACGTGGTCAACCTGATGCGTCGGGGCAGCGAGGGTACTGAACAATCCCGTCAGTTGGTTATTTCCTCGTGTGAAGAACTCAATGAGGTGTCGGCAGCCACCCAGGTTATTACTCGTCACGTTGGCTTGATTTCGGCCGCTGTTCACAGTCAACAAAACAACTTCGAACAAATCAGCCAGATGTACTCCGAAATGAAAGCAAACTTTAAGCGCGCGGAAGACTGTTCGGAATTGGCAAACCGCGTCGGCTCAGACGTTAAAAACTTGGGTTGTAAACTGCAGTCGATGGTCAATCGCTTCAATGTGTCCGATCAGGATTGCTCGACGGCGCGGCGTAACAAGGTTAGAGCGGACTAGCCCCTATGCCTTAGTTAGCCTATTAACATCGGATTGCGAATGTCTGAGTCTACTTTTAGCGGATACCAATTCGGGATCTAAGAGGCCATTGTCCCAGATCTTCACGCAATGTGACGGTTTTGATGATCGACAGGGATGTGTTATGGCGGGTTTGAGAAAGCTTTGGATTCATACGGGTAAGACGATATCAGCAGGCAAATATCCGTGGCGTCTACTGGTGCTGATTATTATATTCCCAGTTTGCGTTCAGGCGACGCCAGAACCAACACATGTTTCCGGCACCGAGGCCACGCAGAAAAAGGCGGTGTATCAACGTATGCTGGCAACCTGTAAACGTTGGCAAGAATGGTATCGTAAAGATAAAAATGCCGGGGCGCATTTGCAGATGACTATCTCCTGTCGTGACGCTCAAGCCTACGCAGAGGAAAACCTGCAGATATCACCAAATCTCAACTTGTCACGCATAAAGCCGCCAAAACGCAGTAGCCGCATAAAACAATCAACGGCTGGAAAAGCCGTTCTCGTCGGTGCATCCAACGCAAAATCTCCCGCCTGCCAATCGATCCAGTTACGTATTCACCATATCCAGGCGCAGCTCAGGGCTGGCTATACCGCAAGTAAAGGGGCGCGTCTTAAGTCAAGGCGGCGGGAGTTGCGCGCCCAGTATCGTGCGCACTGTCGTTAAAATATTTTTTCGCTACTTTGTTATCTGGCGTCAAAAACTTGTATATTGAGTAGCTTGAGCTATACATCTGGTAGAAGGCTGTCAGCAAGTCGTCATCGACTGGCTGCTATTATCCCTCTACTGCTGGATGGTAATTGCTCATTTATGCATGTTCGCGCTGGTGAAAAACCGAAAACTTGGTACCGCTCCGACCGTTATTTTGTTATCGATAATCAGTGGTTTTTTACCACTCGAGAGGGGGTTGATGTCGGCCCTTACGGTGATCGTAACTCAGCGCAGGAAGGCCTGGACGTATTTTTGAAATGTGTTTCTGAAAACAATTGTTCACCGGAGCTGGCGCGGGATCTTGCCATCAAAGGCGTCTGGGGTACGGTCTATTTCATGTAAGCGGTAAGTTCGATAGACTTTCAGACAATTCCTGGTATTCACATTTTACGGATAAGATGAATGTCATGTTTATTCGCCGAGGAGAAAGTTCTTCCAAGCAGCGACAGCGTTCTGATCGCTTTATTAATATCGGTTCCGACTGGTTTTTTGTAACCCGGGAGGCTCTCTCGGTGGGGCCATATCCCAGTCAGGAGCAGGCTGCAAAAGGTCTGTCCGTGTTTCTTGGCGCTATAAACGAGCGTTACCTCACGCCAGAGCAGGCGCGCAAACTCGCCCTCGACATCCTTTGAGGGTTGGTCCATATCTATAAATTGTCATGTAATTGTTTTAGGCTGATTGGTTAATTCGTGTTACAGGTGTTTTGCCATGAATCCTATGCAGCGTGTTGATCAGTGTTTCAACGATATTGTCGCCCACTATGAAGAGGGAGAGAGGCGTGAGCAGCGTGCTGCCGCCAAGCTGCTGTTGGTGGCTCTGGAACAGTTTCGCGCCAGTGGTGATCCTAACTGGTATGCTCTGGTAAAAGAATATCTGGACCTGGCGGCGTTTAATGGTGATAAGTTTGACGCCATTTTGGCTTCCCAGCGTGCGGGTGCTAACCACAGGCACTAGAGCTTCTGCGGCTATCTCTAATCCCTTGTGATGAATCTGCTACACTAGTCAGTAAGAGAATAGGCGTCGTACATTGAGTTACGGATGGCAGTTACGATACTTGCTCCCAATTACTCGTAAACTCTGCCAAAGGGCATTGCCTATGACTGTGCGACGGGGTGAATCTGACAAAACCCACTTCCGATCCGAGCGCTATTTCCTCGTTGATGACCAATGGTTTTTTGCCACTCGCGAGGGGGTTGACGTCGGTCCCTTTCCTAACCGTCAAGCGGCAGAAGAGGGGCTGAAGGCTTTTTTAACCGCCATTAAAGAGCGCCATATGGAGCCAGATCAGGCGCGGCAAGTTGCCATCAGTGGCGTTTGGGGAACGAATCAATTTAGCTGAAGTAGCAAGCACCTATGCGCGCCTAGGGTTGGCAACGTCCTTCAGAGGTTATTCAGCTTTTCTAGGGCGTGGGATTGCCAACCTTTCCAAGACCTTCCTGCATAAAAACATACAATACGATAGGATTGTGCGCGGGACTCTGTACGCCCTTTCCTTCCATCTGATAGTCTTTTTTCATCGTTCACCATTTTTCATCGCTCAACATTGCTGCCCGTTTGAAGGATGCGGTTGTCACCCTTCATCATCTATTCCTCCGCCAATGTTGCCAGTGAGCGGAAGATGAGCGGTTTTAAACGGATAATAATAACGGAAGGCCAATGCAATGATTCGTCATATTGTCATGATAAAGTTCAAAGAAGACGCCCGTCAGGAAGATATTGATACGTTTATTGCCGAAGTGAAAAAACTCCCGCACTTAAACCCAGAAATTCGGGACTACAGCCACGGCCAGTGTGTGACCGGGCATCGCTTTCACAGTGGGGATTTTGATTTTGCGAACTGTTGTGATGTCGATTCTTACGAGGCGATGGAGCGTTACATGTCCCACTGGGCTCATCTTCGCATGACACCTTATCTCCCATCGATCCTTGAAAACATGATGTCATTCGATTGGGAAATTGACTATCACGGTCCAGAGTTTGATGAGGATGCTGCTCGAGAAGAAGCGGAGAAAGAAGCTGCACGGGTGTTGCCCATTCATGAAAATCCAGAGCGTGCTTATGTCCCGGAAATCCGGGGTAAAGGCATTGAAAAAGCGAAGGAGATGCTTGCCAAAGTTGGCCTTGAATTGGGATCCGTCAAAGAAATAAAAGGTTCCGTATGGGCGCCAGATCGTATCATGATGACAGAGCCCGAGGTCGGAGCAGATCTGCCTAAAGGCGCCTCTGTTGCAATATCCGTGACCGGTGACTGGCTCTGTGGACCGCAGGTTGTTGAAGAGGCGGCTGCCTGGTAACTGGTAGGGCAGCATGCTGTTGATGTCCTGGAGGTGGTGTTGTCATGCATTCTCTCTCTGATGAAGAGTATCGAGTTTTCCAACGTTTGATTTCAGAGGCTCAGTGTCGCTCAGTTCTTGAAGCCTACAGCCGTTGCGTGGATTGGAAAGATTGGCAGACGTTAACGCGTATTCTTGAAGATGACGCGCATTTTGATTTTGGAATTTGGCAAGGTTCGACCAAGGATTTTCTGCCGTGGGTAAAAGCGTTGGAAGATTCATACCTACGGCGATTACATCTTTTTTCCGCTCAGTCGATTTCAGTCAGTGATTGTACTGCCACCGCAGAAGTCGGACTTGTGAATTACTTACGTGCTGCAGATGAGCAGGGGGCGTTGGTTGATGATCTACTTTTTGGACGCTATCAATTTACGCTTACCAGACAAGAGGACGTTTGGCGAATTCAATCCCTGACATTTTTATTGCATGGCTGTCAGCGCTTTCCTGCTAGCGATTCAGGTGATTCGCCAATGTTTGCGGATGGCTTGGATTCGCAGCATCCAGGTTTTTCCCATTCCCGCTATTGCTCCTAAAAATAATGATTTAAAACGAGATTACATTATGCCGGCTAATCGTCAGATCGTTTTACGGTCTTATGTTTATGGTGTTCCTAATGAAGACCATTTCGATATGATTGAAACCCCGATGCCAGAGATTGCCGACGGGCAGTTCTTGCTCCGGAATCTGTATTTTTCACTGGAGCCCGCTATTCGAGGTTGGCTGGAGGGAAAGGCCAACTATTTTGAGCCTATCGCCTTAAATGGCGTGATTCGTGGGCCGAGTGTTGGCCGAGTGATCGCATCCCGCAATGCAGATTTTGCAGAAGGTGACATCGTTTTTTCCCTCAATCACTGGGAGGATTATTCGGTTTGCGACAGTCAGACCTTGTTGCTGGAAAAGTTAACGCCAAAAGAGGGCATCCCTCTGTCCTACTATGTGGGCCCGTTGGGTGGGTCTGGAACCACCGCTTACGTTGGCCTGCATGAAATTGGCCAGATCAAAGAGGGGCAGACGGTCGTCGTCAGTGCCGCAGCTGGTGCCACTGGCAGTATGGTCGGTCAGATTGCCAAGCAGCGCAATTGTAAAGTCATTGGCTTTGTTGGCAGCGATGAAAAGGCCGACTTGATCACTCGGGATTTTGGCTTTGATGCGGCGATCAATTATAAAACCACGGAGGACCTCGCCGGAGCGGTAACTAGGTTGGCGCCGGAAGGGGTGGATATCTACTATGATAACGTCGGTGGCGACATTCTAAATGCCATGCTGCTGACGATGAAGGTACAGGGGCGTATCGTGTGTTGCGGCATGATTGCCGACTACAATCAGACCGAAAACCCTAACCCGATAACCAATCTCTGGGAAGTGGTTGCGCGCCAGCTGACAATGCAAGGCTTTTTACTGTTTACCTATCAGGACAAAGTGCCTGCGGCACTGGACCAGTTGGCGGAGTGGGTGCATCGAGGTGACATTAAAGTTGTCGAGGATATCACCCAGGGAATTGCCAATACGCCGATGGCGTTCAGTCGACTCATGTCCGGTGCGACAATAGGTAAAGCGCTGGTTGAGTTGGACTTGCCTGAACAGCGTTAGTTCGCTGTCAGTCGCTCATTGGTGCAGGTAAGGCCAGTATCTGTGGAGGCTCTTCTTTAGGCAGTGCAATGACACTGACACTCATCGTCCGGTAGGGGAAGCGCTCAAAGGTTATCTCATAATGACCGGGTATATCGGTACTAAAACAGAAAAAGCCTTTGGCGACCCGCTGACTGTCTTCATTGATGGTGACCATCGTCCCGTAGGGGAGGTTCGAGAATCTCAAAGTGTCGTCACCATCGGCTTGCAAACACTGGCGAGACTGATTGATTTGCAACACTGGCCGGTCCAGAAACTGCCGACATATGGCATTCCAATACTTATCATTCCCATCGACAAATTCTGTATATTCCCGGGATACTTCATCGGGAAATAACGCTTGTTCAGTGACTTCTTCTAGCAGGCAGCAACCGGAGCGTACCACCTGTCCCTGCGCATCGTGAACCACAAATATGGGCATATCTTAACCGCTGATCAGATAAAACATTCTGAGGTTTAACGCCTTCAGACCGGTCTTCCTTTTTGCCGTATCGCTCCTCACCCAATTTGACAATTGAGCTGAGGGTAGCGGAAACAGTCTCTTAGGAACTATGTGGCCTAGCGTGACAATCTCGTAGGGCACACCAGCATCGCGGCGGTGACAAATCCACGCCTTGGTAACCAGAATCCATCCCGATAGAGAAAGCCAAATTGACCTTTTGACGTGTCAGTGTTCTGACAGTAAGGTCGGCTCACAGTAAGAATAGTAGAAAGTGTAGTTGAATTTGACGCCGTTGCTAGATTTTATTTCGTGGCATTTGGGGTCTTTGATAAGAATTGAGCATATGGTTATTGAGTGATCGTCATAGTGCATGTGTGCTGGCGACGTCTCCGGTTTAGGTTATAGTTAATGCCATGTTACGAATGCAACGCCTGCGCGGTATTTTTAAGGTTTGGTGGAGTCAACTTTGGCTGGTACGAGTTGGTCGGCGCTACTATGGCCGCTGGCTGGATCGACGTATTCCCCGTGCGGATGCCATTGTGCTCAATCGCCACAACTTGTTGGTCATACCGACGAAAGCAGGCTGGTCCTATCTTTTTACCGCGCTACTGTTGTGGATAACAGGTACCAATTACCAGAACAACCTGGTGCTGTCGATTAGCTTTATTATGCTAAGCGTAATGGTGGTCTGTATATACCACACCTTTCTGACTCTGGCGGGATTGCGGATTGAGTTTGTGCGTGTGTCTCCGTGTTTTGCTGGTGAACAGGGAGAGCTGCGGGTTCGTGTGAGTCGAGATAAAGGCGGCAATCGGGAGAGCATCTTCTTCGAAACTCAAGATAAATCCCGAACTCGCCTGGATCTGCTCGACGAAGACAGTACAACCGTGAATCTGTTGGTTGGCGGCAGCGAGCGAGGGTGGCAGCAGATTCCACGCATTCGAATGCAGAGCGTCTTTCCTTTGGGATTGATTCGCTGTTGGACCTGGCTGGGTTGCCAGCGGAACATTTTGGTTTATCCGAAACCTGTCATGAGTTATCAGCCGCCATTGGGCGGGCGTGCCGACAGCGAAGGCGATTTGCGTGAGGTGGCCGGCAGTGATGATTTCTTCGGTCTGCGGCCCTATCAACCGGGAATGTCGATTAAGCACATCGATTGGAAGCACTTTGCCCGAGGCCAGGGCCTATTCAGTAAAGACTATGTCTCACCTGCGGCATCCAGTGTGCAGTTGGATTGGGAGCGATTGATCAATCTGGAGGTGGAGCAGCGTTTGTCGGTCTTGAGCTACTGGGTCGTTCAATTCAGTTCTGAAGGTCGGGCCTGTGGTCTTGTCATGCCAGGTTGTGACATTCGTCCCGCCACTGGCGATGAGCAGCGTCGGCAACTGCTGAAGGCTCTGGCGCTATACGGCAAGGAATCGCTATCCAGTCGGGGAGAAGGAGTATCCGGTGTCCAGCCGAAAATCACCACCGCTACTGCGTAACAGTATTCCCTGGTTATTGGCGTCGCAATCACTCGCGGTGACACCGCTACTGTTTCAATTACCCCTGTGGCTAACCGCTGTGGCATTGATTGTCTTCTTCTGGAAGCTGCAGGTGTATCGCGGTGCCTGGCAGATGCCATCAACGTTAACCCGCCTGGCACTTATCGGCGTGTGTCTGTGTGGCCTGATGATATCGTTTACCCGGTTTTTCGGGATCGAGCCCATGGTCACGCTACTGACTTGTGCCGTGCTACTCAAGCAGCTGGAAATGCGCCAGCGGCGTGATGCCATTCTGCTGGTGTTGCTGACGTATTTTCTGATCGCTGTCCACTTTTTGTTTATCCAATCTCTGCCGGTAGCGCTCTACGCATTGCTCTGCCTTTGGTGTAACACCACAGCATTGTTGGTTATTCACCAGTCGCCAAACAACCGCAACCCAAAACGCAGCGCTGCCTTGAGTGGTCGTCTGTTGCTGCACAGCATTCCCTTTATGTTATTGATGTTTTTGGTGGTGCCACGGTTGGATCCTTTATGGGCGGTTCCTGAAGAGGTGAAATCATCGGTGACAGGCATCTCTGACAGTATGTCGCCGGGAGACTTCAGTGCACTGTCAAAATCCGGGGGTGTCGCTTTTCGCGTTGCGTTTGAAGGCGAGCGGCCACCGGCTTCGCAGCTCTACTGGCGTGGGCCGGTTTTTTCCCGCTTTGATGGTCGCAGTTGGCAACCAGCGCGGCCGGTGGACTATTATCGCGATGGCAGTAACGTCGCCTGGTTGGGGCAGAAAATGCCCTATTGGATGGACGCAAAGCGGGCCGATGGAAAAACGCTGAATTATCGCGTTATTCTGGAGCCGACACAGCAGCCCTGGTTGTTCGGCCTGCCATTGGTGACTGACTTTGCCGCCAGTGATGACCGCGTGTTGGGAATGAACCGAGACTATACGCTGGTGAGTGAAAAAACCGTGAACCGGCGAATTCAGTACCGGGTGTCCTCCGCATTGGAGTATCGCCTGGAATCAGAAAACCTGCCCGTTTGGCGGCGACAGTTTGAAACCTATCTGCCCCGCCGGATGAACCCTCGCAGTGTCGATCTCGCGCGGCGCTGGCGCCGTGAAGCCGCCGACGAGAGCGCGTATATCAACCGCGTCTTGCAATTGTTCCGCGAAGAATTCCGCTACAACATTGAAGTACCAACCCTCGGTTACCACAGTGTCGATGACTTTCTGTTCAAATCCAAAGTCGGGTTCTGTGAACACTTTGCCAGCAGTTTTGTTGTGATGATGCGCGCAGCAGGGATCCCAGCCCGAGTCGTAACAGGCTATCTGGGCGGGGAATATAATCCCCTTGAAAACTACGTGGTGGTGCATCAGTACGATGCGCATGCATGGAGCGAAGTCTGGTTGCCAGGGCGTGGTTGGACACGAGTGGATCCCACCGCTGCGGTGGCGCCAGAGAGAATTGAGCGCAGCCTTGGCGATGCGTTTCCAGAACAGGTGGAAAGTTTGGCGTCACTGGGTCGTTATCGGGAGTTCCCTTTGGTGGGAAAATTGAGGTTACAGTGGGACGCCATACAGTATCGT
Source organism: Pseudomaricurvus sp. ABR4_320 (assembly GCF_056159445.1). Lineage (NCBI taxonomy): Bacteria > Pseudomonadati > Pseudomonadota > Gammaproteobacteria > Cellvibrionales > Cellvibrionaceae > Pseudomaricurvus > Pseudomaricurvus sp. ABR4_320. Next base: position 509,312 of record NZ_JBSWVF010000004.1, read on the forward strand.
TGGGACAGGGCGGTCCTAGGTTTCGATGACAATACCCGTAATGCGTTTCTAGAGCGCTTGCTTGGGCATCTGAATCCGTTCAAAGTCGCCGTTTTTCTTTTGGTCTGTGGCTCGCTGGCGCTGGCCATTATGATTCTGCATCTCTGGTGGCATAACCGACCACAGCCTCTAACGCCGGCACAACGCTTTTATCTGCGGGTGGAAACCCAATTGCGCAAACGTGGCTTTAAGCGCCTGCCGGGAGAGTCGGCGGAGCGTTTTCGGGCGCGTGTTGTGACTGAGGCGCCACAATTAAGCTCTGTTTTGGGGGATATCACCCGCTATTTTGAGCGTTGGTACTACGCTGATGAGGCGATTTCCACCGAGAAATCCCGGCAATTGCTGCAAGCTTTAAGAAAAGCGTAAAGCATCCTGTAACTGACTCCCCCGGGGGGGGGATGCTCGCGAGCTTTTAGTGCCGGTGTTAGCATGCAAAAAAATCGGGAGAAAAACCATGTCAGCAGCATTTGATCATTGGTTAAAGGGTATTCCAAAGTGCGAGTTGCACTTGCACATTGATGGCAGCTTACAGGCAGGCAGAATGCTGTCGCTGGCTGAGAAGAACGGCGTCAAGCTACCGTACAGTCGCATTGCTGACGTTGAAGCGGCCTATGACTTTACTGATTTACAGAGCTTTTTGGATCTCTATTATCTCGGCGCATCAGTCCTGAGAGATGAAGGCGATTTTTATTGGTTGATGCGAGATTATCTGCTTCGCTGTCACGAAGAAAATATTCGCCACGCTGAAATCATGGTGGAACCTCAGACCTACTTGCCCAATGGCGTCTCTTTGGCGGCGATGATGCAAGGATTTCGCCGGGCAATACACGAGGCGCGTCAGGATTGGGGGATATCTGTCGGGTTAATCTTGAGCTTTTTGCGCCATCTACCGGAAGAAGATGCCCTCAACGTTTTGAATCTGGCAGAGCCCTGGTACGACGATTTTGTCGCCATTGGCCTGGCCAGCTCTGAAGTGGGTAACCCGCCGCAAAAGTTTGCGCGTCTCTATGAGCGAGCCAGAGACATTGGTCTTGCTTTGACCGCCCACGCGGGAGAAGAGGGGCCGCCTTCTTATATTTGGGAGGCGTTGGATAGGTTGCAGGTCTCACGCATTGACCACGGTGTTCGCTGCATTGAGGATCGAGAACTCCTGCGTCGTTTGGTGGTAATGGGGGTTCCTTTGACCGTGTGTCCTCTCTCCAATGTGCGGCTGCGTGTGTTCGACACCATGGCCGAACACAATCTTTTACAGCTGCTGACGCTGGGGGTGAAGGTCACGGTAAATTCCGACGATCCCACCTATTTTGGCGGTTTTCTCTCGGAGAATTTCTCTGCCCTGGCGCGTGCTTTTCCTTTGTCAGGGGCGCAGGTAAAGCAACTGTTGGCCAATGCTTTTGAGGCGAGCTATCTGGCGGATAACCGCAAGCAACGACTGCTCGCTGAGCTACAGGCTTATCCCGATTTCCTACAGTAATCCTTCAGGGGGCGGATTACCTCGTTTGACAAGTGAATTCTCATTTCAGCGAAGTAACGAACCAGAAGCGCTGTCTCGCGGTCAATAGCCCCACGGTCATAATGGTGGCCTAGACTCCACCATGCCGCTGATGAGCTATTGTTTGATTATCAATGGCAGAGCTGTTTCTTTAAATTTGGCAGATGGTCTCGCTGGCAACCTCCGGCGGTGAGTCTGCACTGAGTAGTGAATGCGTCGTCCCCTGTTTTTTGTTGTTTTTTGTCTGGTTGGTGGAGTTATCGGTGCCGCCTCGTTGAGTCCACAGTTGCAACCGGGTCCTCTCGATAAGTTTTATCACACGTCGGCCTACGCACTCTGGGCGTTTGCCGCCGTTCATGTGGCGCGTCGCTCTTGGTCTCGGGTGATTGCTTTGGGCTTGATTATCGCGCTGGGTGGGGCGATTGAAGTGCTGCAGTCGATGTTTCACCGACAGATGAGTGTGGCCGATTTTCTTGCCAACTGTACCGGCGTGGCAATTGGCGGTTTTGCTGGCATCCGTTTTGTGGCGTGGAAGGTGACTCGCGAACGCTTATTGAGTCTCTGGCCGCTCGCCCTGTTGGCTACCCTTGTCGTTCCGATTATCGTCCTGATTCCTTATTTTACTGCGCGCCCCTTATCAAACTGGGATTGTAATCTGCCGTTGACGCTGGCCAGTGAGGCGGACGGGAGTAATCCCTGGCGGGGTAAGCTCGAGTGTCTGAAAATCACTGCGGGCAGTGAGGTATTAAAAGCAGATCTCGGTTCCAGTAATCCCCAGTGTGATCTCCCGGATCTGGAGGGCGCCACCGAATCCTTAAGCCTGACCCAAGGTCGCGGCTCATTTCTAAATCAGGATACCCGCGATCTCTGTCATGCAATTAAAGCGGCGGACGTCGTCCTGGTTGATGCGTGGTTCCTGCCCGATCCCACCAAGCGACGTCGACCAGCCCGGGTGTTCAGCTGGTCGGGGGCTGGTAACGACGCCAATCTCTCAATTGACCAGGTGGGCATCGGCTATTTCCCTCGCTGGCGTGGACGGGCGACTGGGTCCAGCGGCATGCTTTCCGGTATGAGACTGCGAGATTTTCCGGTGGCATGGGGGCAACCTCAGCGCATAACTCTGGAATACCGTGACGAGCAAATGCGCACCTATCTTGATGGTGAGCGTCAGGGCGTAATCGCTGACCTGGATTACGGTCTGGTGGCTATCGTAGGAAAGATGGCGCGCGTTGGCTTATTAATCGGAGGTGTTGCGGTATTGATTATCGCCCTGGCGGGTATGATGGAAGGTCGTCGCAAGCCTAAACATCCTTGACCGGTTGCAGTACAACCACGCCTGTCGATTCCTGAGATTTCCGCTTGGCGACTCGTGCCGGTGCGCACTGGTCGTCATCGCGTAAAATCACCACACATTCCAAGCATTGAATACATTCGTTGTAGTCGATTCTGCCGTCGCTGCGTATCGCATTGATGCCACAGCGGTGGCGACACAATTGGCAGGGTGAACCACATTCCTGCCGACGATCCAGCCAATTAAACAGATGGAATTTGCCGGCGATGGCCAGTCCCGCGCCAAGGGGGCACAGGTAGCGGCAGTAAAATTTGTGTATGAACAAGCCGGCACCGAGCAGTAACAGTGCGTAGAGTACAAAGGGCCAGTAACGCACGAACACCAGTGTGATTGATGTTTTAAACGGCTCGATCTCAGCCAGCTGTTCTGCCAGCCGCAAAGAGACAAACGCGGTAGCCACCAGACCGAGCAAGATGACGTATTTCAGCCAGATCAGCCGCCGGTGCCAGCGGTTGGGCACTTTAATCTGTCGAATGCGACATTTTTCTGCCACCCAAGCGACAGCCTCTTGTAGGGCTCCAAACGGACACAGCCAGCCGCAGAAGAGTCCCCTGCCAAACAGAATCAGGCTGATGGCGGTGTAGACCCACAGAATGAAGATGATTGGATCGAGCAGAAAGACATCGAGGCTGAAGCCGTTATAGATTTCCAACAGTAGGGTGTAGATATTCACCACCGACAGTTGGCCTTGGGCATAAAAGCCGATAAAAAACAACGTAAAAGCCAGGTATCCCCAACGGAACAGATGTGTGCGGCGTGAATGACGGGTGAGCCAACGTTGGCGGAAGAACATTACCGTCAGAAGGCTCAATCCGGCGACAAGCACCAGTATCTCCGCTAGACGCCGCTCCCAGATCTGCATCCACAGGGGGCGACTCGCCAGAGCATTGGCGTCAATGTCGACGGTCGTAAAGAATTCTGCCGGCAGCTGATAGGTATCGGTATAGTGCGCTGAGTCTTTGATGAGTGGATTGCGGGCGAAGATCAGGTTGAGATTGAGCTCCATCGGAGCGCTGGGATCGAAGCCAGTCTGACCATTAATCGCGAATAGCCGTACATTGGGCTCACCCTGAAAGGATGTCGGTAGGGCGTCTTCAGAGGGGTCGTAGGTATTCATATCCCTCAGCGGCAACGGTAGGCCGTTTTGCGTCAGGCCGATGCGTTGTGGCGCGGTTCCCGGACGAAAGTCATCCTCGATAAAATCCAGATAGCCCTGGGAGTAAACCGCCAATACATGCTGGCCGGGTTTTATGGCGTCCATCACTCTTTGATATTCGTCTTCGCCAAGGAAATTACGGCCGACCGTGGGCGGATTCAGATACGCGTAGAAAACGGTAATACCGTCTTCGGGATAGGTGTCTTCGTCACCTTCAAAAGGGTAGTCGTCCAGGGCCTGTCCCAGTTGTTCTTCCAGCACCGGGCCGGGAAGTTCCCAGCGTTTTATCAATCCTTGTTCTAGCAGCTGGGGCCAGCTCAGCGGGGTGAATACCTCAGGGTTCACCTCTGCCGGGGCCTGTTGTGCGAAGGCTTCCAATCGTGCTCGTGCAACTTTGAGTGCAGAGGACAGTATGGTGTCATTAATCACGATTACGGAAACGGTCGCTTTTGTCACACCATCAAAATACGTGGCGCTGTCGTCACTGCTGTCACCATGGCCGACAATGATGCGCTCTGAGACCTTGTGACCTGGATATTGGGCAATGAAATCCAGCATGGGTTGTGGTCCCAATCCATGGAGAAAGATGGGCTCGTGGTGATGCAGAACATCGATGCCGGTAATGTCTCCCTGAAGGTCCAAGCCAATCAATAAGTTGACGCGATCACCGGAAAAACCCGGTAAGTCAACATAATCGTTGCTGCGATAGGCGTATCCGAGTAATTCATTGAGTTGATAAGCTTTCCAGACGGGCGCTTCTGAGTCTGGTGTTTCGATACGGGTCGCGGTGGGGAAGAGTTTGTAAATATGCGCGTCAAGCGCGGCGTCGTCGATCTTCTCCGGAATGGTTTCCGGGGTGGCGTAACTGGGCAGAGCGAGGTTCCACAGCAGGACAACCCACAACAGCCAGTAACCGGCAACGGTTGCTGACATTCTGTACGACATAAACAGGTCTTCTTATAATTTTTGTGTCAAAAACCGATGGTAGCAAGCCTCGGTGCCGTGGCAATCAGACTCTTTGATGAGAGGCGTCATCCCTTAGGGGGAGGGAACTTTTCCCGGATTTTCGTAAGGCCGTTTTCTTTCGAAATTCCCTGGGGGATACTGCGACGGAAGATCAGTTTAAAAAAGCTGACTACATTTGAGACAAAATAATAACAAGGGAAAAGATTATGACGTCATGGTGTCCTGCTTTATGGCGAAAGTTACCACTATCGCTGTTAATCGCTGCCAATGCGGGGGTTGCGGCAGAAAATATTGAGGAAGTCCGCGTTGTTGCGCCATCACCGGTAAGGGGATTGACTCCGGATATGATGCGACTGCCATTTGCAATTCAGCGCGCGACAGCTGAGCAGTTGGATGAAAGCTTGGCGATCGATCTCACCGATTTCAGCAATTCAAAACTGGGCAGTGTTTCCATCAATTCTGCCCAGAACAATCCACTCCAACCGGATTTACAGTTTCGCGGTTTTACGGCGTCCCCGTTGTTGGGGTTACCTCAGGGCATGGCGGTTTACCAAAATGGCGCTCGGCTCAACGAACCTTTGGGGGACTCAGTGAGTTGGGATTTGATTCCCCTGTCGGCCGTCAACGAGATGACTCTTATCAGTGGCGCCAATCCCATTTTCGGGCTGAACACTCTGGGCGGCGCGATCACGCTTGAAATGAAAAACGGGTTTAATTTTCAAGGTACGCAGTTGGAGGTCTCCAGCGGTTCCTGGGATCGGCAGCGTGGCTCCCTGGAGCACGGTTGGAATAATGGTGTTTGGGGTCTGTATGTCAATCTTAACGGCATGCAGGAAGATGGCTGGCGGGATCTTTCCGAGTCGAATACCTGGGGAGGTTTGGCGACAGTCAGCTGGCGTCAGGATGACCTTTCCGCAGTCAATCTCACACTGCAAAGCGGTCGCAGTGATCTTACGGGCAACGGAGCATCGCCAACGGCATTGTTGGATATAGATCGCGCCGCAATTTTCACCGCACCGGACATTACTGAAAATGACATGCGTATGGTGACGTTGGACGGCTTTCACTTTTTTTCCGATTCTGTCCAGTTTGCCGGTTCTGCCTTCTACCGCGCTATCGATACTGATTCGTTTAACGGGGATGGCTCGGATTTGGAAGAATGTACCTTCGCCGGTGGTCAACAAGCTCTGCTGGATGAAGCGGAAGAGCAGGAGGATGCGCTGGAAGATTTGGGCATAGATCTGGATGATATTTGTGACGGCGGTGTCGATACCGTAACCAGCTTTGATGATCTCGAAGAATTGATTGAGGCCAGAGCCGAAGCGGCGGGGCTTGATCCAGAGGAATTCGAGCTGGAGGACATCAGTCAGGATCTGCCAGCCGGCGCTGAGTGGTCTGATGAGGCCATTAATAACATCAGCTCACGGGATCAGGAAAGCTATGGTTTTGATTCACAAGTTACCTTTCTGAATGAGCTCTTTGGCTATGACAACAGTTTGGTCGTCGGTATCGGATATTTAAAAGGGGAAAGTGATTTTACCTCGGTTACCGAACTGTCGGATATTGATCCAGTAACACGCAGCACCGCAGGCTTGGGAACCGGAACTTTCTTGGATGATCAAGCGGTTGAAGTTGCGACAGAAAATGAAACCAGCAGCCTGTACATTGCGGATACCCTGCGCTTGAGCGATGCTTTAACCATGACAATAGCGGGCCGCTTTAATCGCACGGACGTTACCTTACGAGATCAATCTGGAGAGCGTCCTGAGTTGAACGGTGATCACCGCTTTAGCCGTTTTAATCCCTCTGTCGGATTAAACTATCAGGCGGCCAGTGAGCAGTTCTACTACGCGTCCTACAGTGAGTCTTCCCGAGCGCCGACACCCATTGAGCTCTCGTGCAATGAGGGCGTTTTTGAAGTGGCCCGGCAATTTGCTGAGGCGCGTGGTGATGATCCGGATGATATCGACTTTGAATGTCGATTACCCAACGCCTTTCTTGCCGACCCGCCGCTGCAACAGGTGGTGGCGAAAAGTTTTGAAGTCGGCACTCGAGGTGTGTGGAAATCCATGAATTATACCCTGGGCGGCTTCGTGACGCGTAATCGCGACGATATTCTGTTTCAGTCCACCGGTCGCTCGACGGGACTTTTTGCCAACGTTGATGCAACCAAGCGCCAGGGGATTGAGTTTTCACTGGCGGGGGATGTCGGCGCGCTGGATTGGTCTCTGCATTACGCATGGGTTGATGCCACCTTCGATTCATCTCTCGCCGTCTTAAGTCCGAACCATCCCGACGCCGACGATGCGGGAGAAATCCAAGTTAGTAAGGGAGACCGTATACCCGGTATTCCAGACCATCAATTGAAGTTTTCCACAGGTTACCGATTCACCGATGCGCTTTATGCGTCCATTGATATTCTGGCAAATTCCAGTCAGGTTCTACGCGGAGATGAAAGTAATCAAATGGATGAAGTTGATGGGTACGGCATCGTGGATCTCAATGCCTGGTATCAGCTGACTGAGCAATTATCGATTTTTTTACAGGTGGATAATGTCTTTGATACCGAGTACGAGAACTTTGGTTTGCTGGGAGAAGATCCTGGCGAGGCTATTGACGCTCTAGAAGGGACGTCTCCGGTGTTTCTTGGTGCCGGCGCGCCCAGAGGCGCGTGGGTGGGCGTGAAGCTACGCTTCTAGTGTGTTAATTCTGCCCAAAAATTCGCCGTTGGTTCGGCGGATTTTGGGCGGTTGATACGATAAGTAATGTCTGCGCAGGTTGGTATTGGCCGCAGCGGAACTTACCAAATTCCCTCTCTTTTTGTCCTTCGTTGGTAGTACTTCTTAAGGTGTAAAAAATCTTCGGCCAAAGAAGTAGTCTGAAACCATAGAACGAATACTGTTACCTGAAGATCCCGGCCAGCATACTGCCATGCAGAGTGGGCCGGGCCGGAATAAAATTCACTGGACGCCGTGAAACCAGATGAATTCCGTCACTAGAGCCTCTCGACATCTAACAATAATCAAATGAAAAATAGAGGGCAAATAATGACTATAAGCACCTGCAGAGTATCGGTTTCCGGATTATTTTTGGCCATGTCAGCCAGTCTTCCGGCAAGCGCAGCGATTACTCTATACGACCAGGAAGACACCACGTTTTCCGTCGACGGTTCTTTCAATACCTTTTACGTTCAGAGTGATTCCGATAACGAAATTTTAGGAACCGATCGCTCCCAGGCTCGCGTAAAAATGGGTTTCCTACCCAACTGGATTGGATTTAACTTTGGTAAGCAGGTGGGAGACCTAAAACTGGGTGGTCGTTCCTCTTTTTGGGTCACCATTAACGATAGTGATACCAATCTGACCAGCACGGGTATTGATGTTCGTCAGTTCTACGGGACTGTCGATGCCGACTGGGGTCAGGTTCTTATTGGTAAAGATTTTACGCTCTTTAGTCGCAGCAATATTTTTCTTGATGAAATGTTGATGGGTTATGGGAACGTCAATGATACGCTCGGATTGATCGATGGCCAGGGCGTATCTTTCGGTAATATTGGCACGGGTTATTTTTACCCTTTCCCGCATGCCCAGATTACGTATCGCTCCCCGGATATGGGTGGCTTTAAAGTCGCACTGGGTATCGTCGATCCGGGCAACACGGCGCCAACGGATAGAGGCACTGGTCGTACCAGCGAAGAAAGTCTGCCTCGTTTTGAAGGTGAATTCACCTACAGTACTGAATACGATGGTGGTTCAGTGACCGCATGGTTGGGCTTCCTATCACAGGAAACCGACAGTGAGGTCGATGGCACAATTGAGTCCAACGGCTTGTCCTATGGCGCTCAAGTTAAATTTGGTGGTTTGTCTCTGCACGCATCTGGTGTGACTGGTGAGGGTTTAGGCTTTCTGTTGGGAGCCGGTACCGATGCTGGGCTGGGGCTGACTAACCTGATCGTTGAAAATGGCGATGAAGTGGATACCGATGGCTATCTGTTTCAAGGATCTTACACTTTTGGTAAGTCCCGTTTGGTTGCCTCTTACGGTGAAACCGAAGTCGATACCGCCGCAGAGTGGACCATGGAAGCAACGCAATTTGCATGGTTCTATAACTTTAACGATAACCTCACTTTAGTCGCGGAGTACGATGGTAATGAACTTTCCATCGGCTCAGCGACCGAAGACACAGATACAATCGGCCTTGGTCTGATTGTTAATTTTTAAGACCAAATAAATTCCAGACACATGGAGTCATAAGATGATTTACGCATTTCCAGGTGAGGCAGACTCACTGTTTAGTTTCAAGTCCCGTTACGAGAACTTTATCGGTGGCGAGTGGGTCGCCCCGGTTGGGGGAAATTACTTCTCAAACATTTCGCCGGTCGACAGCCGCGTTCTGTGTGAAATCCCTCGCTCAACTCATGAAGATATCGAGTTGGCGTTGGATGCCGCCCACAAAGCGAAAGATGCGTGGGGCAAAACGTCGGTAGCAGAACGCTCCAACGTACTGCTGAAGATCGCCGACCGAATTGAGCAGAACCTGGAAATTCTGGCGGTCGCAGAGACCTGTGACAACGGTAAAGCCGTTCGTGAAACACTGGCCGCTGACGTGCCGCTGGCCGTAGATCATTTTCGTTATTTCGCAGGCTGTATTCGTGCACAAGAAGGCACCATGGCGGAAATCGACGAGCACACTGTGGCGTATCATATCCATGAGCCCCTCGGTGTGGTCGGTCAGATCATTCCCTGGAACTTCCCGCTGTTGATGGCGGCTTGGAAGCTGGCTCCTGCGTTGGCTGCGGGTAACTGTACGGTTCTCAAGCCAGCCGAGCAGACTCCGGTTTCCATTCTGATTTTGATGGAAATCATCGGTGATCTGTTGCCACCTGGCGTGATTAACGTCGTCAACGGTTATGGTGCTGAAGCCGGTCAGGCTCTGGCAACCAGTCAGCGTATCTCCAAGCTGGCATTCACCGGTTCTACCCCTGTCGGTATTCACATCCTTAAGTGCGCTGCAGAAAACCTGATTCCTTCAACCGTAGAATTGGGTGGCAAATCGCCAAACATCTACTTCGAAGATGTTATGAAGCAGGAAGACGAGTTCCTGAGCAAAGCGGTAGAGGGTACGGTGCTGGCCTTCTTCAACCAGGGTGAAGTTTGTACCTGTCCTTCCCGTGCGCTGGTACAGGAAAGCATGTACGACGAGTTTATTTCTCTGGTTGTCGCGAGAACCCGTAGCATCAAGCGTGGTAATCCGCTGGATACCGATACTCAAGTGGGTGCTCAGGCGTCTTCTGAACAGTATGAAAAAATCCTTAGCTACCTGGAAATTGGTAAGCAGGAAGGCGCAGAAGTTCTTACCGGTGGTGGCCCAGCCAGCATTGAAGGTTTGAGCGGCGGTTTCTACATCGAGCCGACTCTGTTCCGTGGCAACAACAAGCTGCGCGTGTTCCAGGAAGAGATTTTTGGACCTGTTGTCGGTGTTACCACCTTTAAAGACGAAGCCGAAGCTTTGGAAATCGCCAATGACACCATGTTTGGTTTGGGCGCCGGTGTTTGGACACGCGACATGAACCGCGCTTATCGCATGGGTCGCTCTATCCAGGCGGGTCGTGTTTGGACTAACTGTTACCACCATTACCCAGCTCACGCGGCATTTGGTGGATACAAGAAGTCTGGTATCGGCCGCGAAACTCACAAGGTTGCTCTCGATCACTACCAGCAGACCAAAAACCTGCTGGTCAGTTACGACATCAATCCCCTGGGTTTCTTCTAAGACGCCTTCTGATTTTATTAGCCAACCGCTTCGGCTCTCCCTCTGAGGAGAGTCGCTTACGCCGATCCTGTCACTGTGCTGGCAGGGTCGGCTTTTTATTTGTGCCAGGATAACTCCGGTTTATTTTTAGGGGGCCCTTTGCCAATTGGGTTAAATCCGCGCATTTCGTTGCATGTCCTGCTAAAGTAGCATTCTCGATGACACTTGCGGCCGTTAGCATGCCGATACAATAAGATTATAAGAGATGTCCGATGTTACCCACGATTACGCCACTGGCTGTGTGGCGCTGGTTTCTGGTTCTGATGCTGCTGCCTTTCTCTGTGCAAGGGAAAGACTCTTCTGACACTCTGCGGGTCGGCGTTCTGGAATTTGGGACGGTACGCTGGGAGCTGGATGTCATTGAGCGGCACAAGCTTGCTTCCAAGTACAAACTCAAGGTAAACGTTGTTCCGCTGGCGTCGAATCAGGCGACTCTCACCGCGTTACAATCTGGCAGTGTTGACGTCATCGTAGGAGACTGGATATGGGCCGCTCGACAACGTGAATTCGGGCGCCAATATCGCTTCTATCCGTATTCGACGATGGCGGCATCCGTCATTGTAACCCCGGAAAGTGGCATCAAAACCTTTACTGATCTGCGGCAAAAGCGGATTGGTATTGCCGGTGGTCCGGTAAACAAAAGCTGGATTCTCTATCGGGCCTACGCCCGTAAAGTCCATAACATGGATTTAATTCGCGAAAGCTCCGTTAAGTTGGCGGCACCGCCGATTCTCAATCAATTACTTCTCAATCATGACTTGGATGCCGTTATTAATTTCTGGCATTTTTCGTCGCGCCTGGAAGCTGCGGGTATGCCTGAATTGGTGAATATGTCAGAGCTCCTAACGTCGCTGGATGTCGACCCGCAAGTGCCTTTGTTGGGTTGGCTGTTTAAGAGTGAATGGGCGCAGGTGAATGAAGATATGCTGACACGTTTTCTTCAGTTGTCCTATGAAGCCCGAGATTTGATGAAGACTTCTGATGTTGAATGGCAGCAGATTACACCTGTACTGAAGGAGGGCAATGCCGGATTGCAGGCCCGTTTACGAGACGCATATCGACAGGGAATACCGGCACGTTTTGGCGATCACGAGATTGCCGAGACGCAGAAACTTTTTCGAATTCTCAGAGCTGAAGCGGGATCCGATTTAGCCGGGCAGTTGGAAGTATTGCCTGATGATCTCTTCTGGCGGAGCAAGGTGTTGTCTGGCGAATGAATCATCAACAGGCTGCCGTATCGTCGATGGATGCTCCTCAGCGCTGGTGGCAGCGACTTAAACTAAAGGTCCTACACGGACGCTTCCTGCCGCGAGTGCTGTCCATTGTGGTGCTGGTTGTCGCCTGGCATCTGTCGGTTGTTATTTGGCAACCGCAGCTGTTGCCTTATCCCCTCGAGGTTATGCAGACGTTCTGGCAGGAGCTGGGCAGTGGTGAATTGCCCTACCATCTCGGTATCACGCTGCAACGAGTGGCCATCGCGTTTTCGCTCGCGCTGACGTTGGGGTTAGCCTTGGGGCTGGCCATGGGCCATTTCCGGCAGCTTGACCTTTGGTTGGATGCAACGCTAACGCTGCTTCTGAACATTCCCGCACTGGTCACCATTGTGCTGTGTTTAATGTGGCTAGGGTTAAATGAAGTGGCGGCGGTTACGGCCGTGGTTATTAACAAGTTGCCAAACATGGCCATTGTTTTCCGTGAGGGAGCAAAGACTGTTGATCGGGATTTATTGGAAGTCGCCAAGGTGTATCGATTGCCTTGGTGGAGAACAGTGCGGCGCATCTATCTACCGCAGCTGTATCCGTTTTTTCTGGCGGCAACCCGCACCGGTCTCGCCTTGGTTTGGAAGATTGTTTTGGTCGTTGAGTTACTCGGCTGCAGTGATGGCGTTGGTTTTAAAATCAGTGTGTTTTTCCAGCTCTTCGACATTGTCAGCATACTCGCCTATACCTTTGCGTTTGTCGTGGTGATCTTTCTGGTTGAAGGCGCTGTTCTGAGACCGTGGGAAAAACATATGCAGCGCTGGCAAAAAGGTGGCATCGAGTGACGTCATCTTCGCTTTTAACCGTTGATATTCACAGCAAGTCTTTCGGCCCAGGACGCGATGTCATCAAAGACCTACAACTGAGTATGCACGTCGGTGAGAGAGTGGCTCTGGTCGGTCCTTCCGGCGCGGGTAAAAGTACGCTGTTGAATCTGATTGCGGGCTTGGATGGTGGTTTTGATGGTGAGGTATGTGTCGATGGCGTTGCTCCGACACAGCCGCAGCGGCCGTCGATATCCATGCTGTTTCAGGATCCGCGGTTGATGCCTTGGCTCACGGCTCTGGAAAATTTGGCGCTGGTGGCTGAACAGGAGCATGTAACCGAAGCCATGGCGGCACTTCTTGACAGTGTCGGCCTGAAGGGGTTTCACCAACACTATCCGGCACAACTCTCGGGGGGAATGAAAAAACGTGTGGCCTTGGCGAGAGCCTTTGTTCCCCAGCCGAGACTGCTGTTGATGGATGAACCTTTTGCGTCGCTCGATGCGCCTTTGGCAAAAGAACTTCGGCAATTGGTGGTGAGCCTGTGTGAGGAGAAGGCGACCACCTTATTGTGCGTCACTCATGATCTACAGGAGGCTTTCGTCATTGCCGATCGCATCGTTTTTCTGAGTGCGGATCCGATGAGTATACTGTTGGATGTGACGGTGGAAGAATGGTTACGCACAGCAGGCGCATCTCGCGAAACCGGAGCTGTGTCATTATTAGAGCGTTTTCCTTTGTTACTGCAAGGCCGACTGGGTGACACGTAAACATGCCGTTGTCATTTTTTACCTCATGCAAGCATTGGTGCTGGTTACGTGGTGCAGATCTCTTCGTAGTTACGGCTATAATTATTATAAAAATCATCGGCATAGCGGCGACATAAATAGTGAAAGTGAGTTTGCCGTTGGCGGGTTTTTAACCTTTAAAAAGGCTGTCGTGTTTTTTGTCTTCTAAATTACCGTCTTCGGCGCCACTATGGTTATAATCGGCCCCGTTATACTTTGGCCTTAGGGCTGGGGACCAGAAGTAGTAGGTCTCTTCGACAATAACGATATCAGCGCATCATCGAGGGTTGGTCGATGAATATGGATCTTAAGCGAATCTGGACGCCGGATTCTCTGGCGACAGCGTCGGATTCCGGGCACATTCTTCGCGCAGGTTCGGAAAATCCCGATCCTAGTTTGGCTGCCAGAGAAATTTACGCCGGCCTGGAAGGGCACGAGGCGGCGTGTATTGTATTTTACTGCAGTGCTGACTATCGCCTGGATATTCTGTCTGAGGAGCTATCCCAGCTTTTTGGCGATGTGCGGTTGGTGGGTTGCACCACTGCGGGCGAGATAACGCCTCTCGGTTATCGTAAGAATGCCATTTCCGCGTTCAGTCTGCCTCGCAGTCATTTTGCCGTAGAAACGGTACTGATTGAGAATCTCGCCAGCTTCAGCGAGGAAGATACTCAAAATGTTGTCAGTGCTACGCTGGGGCGCCTGCAGGCGAAAGCGCTGGCGCCCATCAGTGGCAACAGTTTTGCGCTCTCGATGCTCGACGGTTTGTCGATTCGGGAAGAATTAATCCTCAATGCACTGAGCCTCAGCCTGCAGGAAGTGCCGCTGGTTGGAGGCTCCGCCGGTGACAATCTGCATTTTCAAGACACGCGAATCTTCTACGACGGCGAGTTTCGTACGCGTTCAGCGGTATTAGTCCTCGTCAATACCCTATGCCCATTTCGGGTATTCAGTGTGCACCATCTGATGCCTCAGACAGAAAAGTTGGTCGTGACCAGCGCGTCGCCGTATGAAAGGGTCGTCCATGAGTTTAACGCCGAGCCGGCGGCGCTGGAATATTGCCGGGTAACAGGGTTGTCGATTGATGATCTGGTGCCGGAAACCTTTGCCCTGCACCCTCTGGCGGTGCAGTTGAGCGATGAGACCTACGTGCGCTCTGTGCAAAAAGTGAATGATGATCTAAGTCTCACCTTCTTTTGTGCCATCGATTTGGGCGTAGTCTTGACCCATATGCGGTCGGGCGGCTTGTTATCGCAAACTCGCGCCATGCTGGAAGATTTCACCGCAGAGATCGGCGCGCCGCAATTGATCATCGGTTTCGATTGCATTCACCGGCGTTGCGAAATAGAACATTTGGACATTGCTGAGCCAATGTCTGAGCTTTATGCCGAGCACAAGGTTGTCGGGTTCAATACTTATGGAGAGCAGGTTGACGGCATGCATCTGAATCACACCTTTACCGGTGTGGTCATCGGGCAATAACCGCGATGTCAGATTTCGACGACCGCTTTCAGGATATGCCGGCAATTCCGCGCTTTTCTGACGAAACCTCCATCAGCAAGCTGCAGGCTCAAGTGGAAGCTCTGCAGTACGAAAACAGTAAACTGCGTAAAACCAACGCGGTGTTAATTCAACGCGTTGAAATGGGGTGGGGCAATCACTCAGGTGCCTATCGATCCTTTGAAAGTGCCGCGCTGCTCGCTGACAAAGTCAAAGAGCGAACTCGCCAGTTGCAGAACACGCTTAAGCGTTTGGAAGAAGCCAATCAGGAACTTGCTTTAGCCCAGGGCAGTTCTGAACATTCCCGGCAGATGTTGTTGGATGCGATTGAAAGTATTCCAGAATCTTTCGTCATGTTCGATGCGGAACGCCGTCTGGTGATGGCGAATAGCGGCTTTCTGGAGTTCTGGGAAGAGGCTGGCGTGGCGATTGAATTCGGTGTCACTCGATTTGCCGACATACAAAAACAGGCCGTACGTCTCGGGCTTATCGATACCAGTATTCGATTGCGTGAAGTGGCGTCGCAGGCGAATCGGGATACGAACGAAGTCATCCTGCGACTCTCCAATGATCGCTGGATTCAGATGTCAGAGCATGCCACCGCCGAAGGTGGACTGGTCGTCATTTACACCGACATTACCTCGGTAAAAGAAGGTGAGGAGCTTCGTCATGAGCGGGCTCTGGCAGAGCAGGCGAGGCTGCTACAGTCGACACTCGAAAATATGTCCCACGGGGTGGCTTTGGTCAATAGCGATCACGTGTTGGAGGCTTGGAACCGGCGCTTTTTGGAGTTGTGTGAGCTGGAACGGGACGATGTTGTGCGCGGCATGGATTTTCCGGCATTGCTTCAAAAAACCGAATTGGACTATATTCCTCGGCCAGAACTCAACGAACCGTTACAGCCCGGAGAGATGATCTTCGTTGGCGAGCGCACACTGCAAAGCGGTCGCGTGTTAATGATCCGTCGTCACGCCATTCCCGGAGGCGGCTATCTCGATACCTATGCGGACATTACATCACGGTTTCGCAACGAAGAGGCGCTGCGAGAAAGCGAGCGGCGCATACGTCTGATCACGGATGCCCTTCCGGCGATGATTTCTTACGTCAACCGAGAGCTTTGCTACGAATTTGTTAACAAGTCCTTTGAAGACTGGTATTGCAAGCCTCGCGAGCAAATTTCCGGACAGTCTTTACACGACATGCTGGGCGAGCAAAGTTATCAACTTCATAGACCTTATATTGAAGGTGCACTCGCAGGGCACACCGTTAATTTCGAGGTATCTCAATCCAGTGGCGATCGTCGCAATCGAGATTTTCGCAAGACGTTTATCCCGCATTTTGGTGCTGATCGGGGCGTATTGGGCTTCTTTGCTTTAGAGCAAGACATCACCGAGCAACGTCGCACTGCGCAGGCATTACAGCAAGCCTATGAATACATGGAGCAGCGGGTCAACGAACGGACTCGGGAGATTTCATCAATCAATTTGCAGTTGCGTAAAGAGATTGA
This sequence comes from Pseudomaricurvus sp. ABR4_320, assembly GCF_056159445.1. Taxonomy (NCBI): domain Bacteria; kingdom Pseudomonadati; phylum Pseudomonadota; class Gammaproteobacteria; order Cellvibrionales; family Cellvibrionaceae; genus Pseudomaricurvus; species Pseudomaricurvus sp. ABR4_320. Next base: position 525,942 of record NZ_JBSWVF010000004.1, read on the forward strand.
AGAGCGGCAATTGGCAGAAGCCGGGCTCATTGAAGCCAAAAAAGCAGCGGACCGCGCCAATGAATCCAAGACTCGCTTTCTTGCCGCCGCCAGCCATGATTTATTGCAGCCGATGAATGCCGCTCGGCTGTTTGTAACGGCACTAAAAGACCAATCCTTGTGTTCTGAGGCAGACCACCTGGTAAATTCACTGGGCTATTCGCTTGAAAATGTGGAATCGCTGATCAGCTCGCTGGTGGATATTTCCAAATTGGAAGCGGGTGTTGTCGAAGCGGTAAAAGAGAATTTTCATCTGGGTGATTTATTGCATCGCCTGGTTACTGAATTTAAACCCCAGGCACAAAAGGCAGGACTATCGCTGGATTTTGTGAACTGCCAGGCAATTGTCTATTCCGACAGCCAGCTGCTGGCGAGAATATTACGAAATCTGCTGACGAATGCCGTCCGCTATACCCAGAAAGGTCGTTTATTGCTGGGTTGTCGCCGTCGTATTTCGGGCATTGAGGTTCAAATTTGGGATACCGGTATTGGAATTCCCTCTGACAAGCTCGGTGAGATTTTTCAGGAATTTAGCCGCATTGACGCGCGCCAAAAACGCAGCGATAAAGGCTTGGGATTGGGGTTGGCCATCGTCGACCGAATTTCACGAGTGTTGGGGCATACTACCCAGGTTCAATCTTGGATCGGCAAGGGGTCTTGTTTTTCCGTTACCTTGCCCTACGGTCGCGAAGTCAAGCCGCAAACAACGGAATCTGTGCCGCTGGATATTCTGGGACAACCCTTGCGCAATTCCAGAATTTTGGTCGTCGACAATGACCCGGACATCTGCGACGGCATGCGTGCCTTGCTGAGTAATTGGGATTGTGACGTACTGACGCTGGAGACCTTAGAGCAGTTACAACAGGACGACGAGTTACTGGAGTTTGATCCACAATTGGTGATCGCTGATTATCATTTGGATGACGGTGATACCGGACTGGATGCTATCGGAATCATCAACGAGCGACTGGAGCGGCGCATTCCGGTGGTGTTAATTACCGCAAATTATACGAATGAGTTGCGCCAAATTGCCCGTGACGCGGGCTATCAGTTGATGAATAAACCGGTAAAACCGCTCAAGCTCAAAGTGCTGCTATCGAATATTCTCACCAGTGGCCATGTTTCTTAGCGAGACTGACCTCTGGCGGTGATTGATTCCAACGCGGGCCGTTGATTTTCGTTTTCGAGGCAGAGGCCACGTAGATAAAAATCAATAGGCTGTTAGCGGTGGATATAATCGTTGAAATCCACATTGGACGCGCAGAGTACGGCTTGAATTCGGTTGTGAACTTTCAAGCGTCGTAAGATTGCCGAGACATGAGATTTCACCGTGGTCTCCGCAATGTTAAGTTCGTAAGCGATCTTTTTATTGGATTCCCCTTTTGCCATACGTTCGAACACCAACAGTTGTCTGCGGCTCAAGGATGCGATGAGTTTTGGATCAATTTGCGGATCGCGACTTTCACTTTTAGGCGCATCTTCAGAACTACGAATAACATCCGGCGGAAGGTAAACTTGTCCGCTGATGATCAGCCTAAGTGCGTTGGCAATTTCTTCACTGGACGACGACTTGGTAATGAACCCCACCGCGCCATAGGTCATCGCTTGCAGCACAGTGCTTTTGTTTTCCTCAGCGGATACAACGACAACCGGTATGTCGGGAAAACTGTTGCGAAGCTTGACAATACCATTCAGCCCATCCATGCCAGGCATATTGAGATCTAACAAGATCAAATCGAGATCTGAATCCTGTTCAACCAGGGCTATGGTTCCTTCCAGGTCCTCGGTGGCCAAAGTTTCAACATCGGAAAAATGTTTTTCCAAAACGTTGGTTATGGCGTCGCGAAACAGCGGGTGATCGTCGGCAATTAAGATTTTTTGCATGGCTCTATCATTTTGTTATAGGAATGAACAACAGGTGTCTTACACTGGGTAGGACACGACTCTAAAGTCGCTGCCGAGTTTCGGCAAACAGTTTCAGCGGCGCGTTTCATAGGCGATTATAGCTCCAATTAAAATGACCGCTGAACATCCCGCCGTGACAAGCAGAGCCTGTCCGTTGACCGACTCGTACAGGGCAAAGCGAATAAGCTCTACCGCATGGGTAAATGGATTTACTGCACTGATGTAATACAGGAGTTCACTGGATTCTCGCATTCTCCACAAGGGATAGAGTGCGGAGCTGAGAAAAAACATCGGAAACACCACGAAGTTCATCACTCCGGCAAAGTTCTCCAGTTGTCGTATCAGCGACGACAAGAGCAACCCCAGGGACGTCAATAGAATCGACGCCAGTAGTGCCGCAGGCAGTACCCAGACATAGCCCATTGCTGGGACTCGAATATCAAAGCAGGCGGCGATGGCGAGAAAGGCGTAGACCTGCAATAACGCAATGATAGAGCTCGCTACCAACTTACAAAGCAATAGATAGGGTCGTGGTAGAGGGCTGGTCAAAAGCACTTTCATGCTGCCCATTTCCCGATCGTAGACCATGGACAAAGAACTTTGCATGCCGCTGAACAGCAGAATAATACCCACTAGCCCCGGTACGATATAGACCTCATACGTAATGTAGGTTTCGTAGGGTGGGATAATGGCAATACCTAGAGCAGCACGGAATCCTGCGGCGAAGACAAGTAGCCACAGCAGTGGACGAATAAGGGCACTGATGAAGCGTGAGCGCTGTTGTAAAAATCGCCAGAACTCCCGTTGCAAAATGCCGATGAAGCTATAGAGAGCTTCTTTAAACGTCATTTTGCACCTCCTGTGCAGCGCACAAAGAGTTCCTTAATCGAGTCGCATTCATGACGAGCTAACAATTCGGAGCAAGCGCCTTTGGCCTCGACCTGTCCCCGATGAAGAATCACCAGGGGATCATGCAAGCTGACTTCGTCGATCAAATGGGTCGTCCAAAGCACGGCAGTTTGGCGTTGTTGACAGAGTTCGCGAACATGGGACAGCAGCAGCTCCCGGCTTTCCATATCCAGGCCCGCGGTGGCTTCATCGAGCAATAACAATTGCGGTTTGTGAAGTAGGGCGCGGGCAATCTCCACCCGTCGCTTATGGCCGCCGTTGAGTTTTCTCACGCGTGTATCAATGGCTTCCGGCAGTTGCAGGCGGGTTAGTTCGGCCTCTATGACAGGTCGTGCTTGCCGCGAGCTGATGCCGTGAAGGGCTGCATGGTAATAGAGGTTTTGGGCGACGGTAAGATCCGGATCCAGCGTCGTTTGTTGAAAGACAATTCCCACCTGTTTCAAAACATGTTCACGATGATTGCGGATTGATAATCCGTCGATGGTGATGTCGCCCTGTTGTAATCGCAGCAGTCGTGTCATCAGCGCAAACAGTGTGCTTTTGCCCGCACCGTTGGGACCCAAGAGTGCCAGAAATTGGCCGGGCAACAAGCTGAAATCCACACTTTTCAGGGCGTCTTTCCCCGGATATTTATGGGCAACATTTTCGACAGTTAGCGCAGTCATATCACTGTTTTACCGCTAAGCCCCAAGGGTAGCGCCCGACCCGAATGGTTTTCGTGACTTTCAGGGCGTCAACATCGATAACAGACACGTCGCCGCTGATTCCGTTGGTTGTTAACAGCAGGGTTTGGTCACCATTAAACGACAGGTGCCAGACCCTACGTCCGACCAAAAGATATTTCTCAACTTTATAGGTCTTTGCGTTAACGACGGCGACATGATTCGCCGGCCCCAGTGCAATAAAGGCATAGCGACCATCTTCGCTGAGTTGAATGCCGACAGGCTGAATTTTGTCCCGATGAATGCCAGGGATCTTGAATTCAATCTTGTGCTGGATTTGTCGGGTGGCTGTGTCGATGATGCTGACGGTGCCGCCGATTTCCGAACTCGCCCAGAGCTGTGAGCCATCTTTGGTAAATTCGACATGCCTGGGTCTCTGATCGACCAGTGTGTTGTCGACCAATTCATAACTGTCGCTGTCGATCCAGTGCAGCATGCTGGTGGTTTCAGATGTGTTAATGATCCACTTGCCATCTGGGCTGGCCGCCATGCCTTCTGGTTCAACACCCACATCTATCTGTGCTTCTACCTCGTGGCTCTGAGTGTTCACGACCGTGACGATGTCATCGTCTTCGTTGGCGATATAGAGAAACTTGTCGTCGGGGGAGAGTGCGAACTGCTCGGGATCTTCACCGGAAGGCAGGCTGTAGAGTATTTTATGGGTTTTGGTATCCATCACCTGTACCGCATCAGAATCACTGGCGCAGATATACAACAGACTCTGATCTGAATTTAACGTGATGCCACGTGGTCGCATACCTACGCTGATCGTATCAGTGACCTCCAGGCTGTCGAGGTCAATAACCGATAGTGTGTCGTCCTTTTCATTGGAAATATAAACAATCTCGGCCAGTGCGGAAGGGGTGGCGCACAACATCGCCGCAAACAATAGAGCAGGTTTCATTATCATTCTTCCATGCGAGTGCTAAACGTACAGTCGACTTCGGGCCGATCGTACCCCAGAGTATCAAGATCAGTGACAGGGTGCAGAAAGCCCTCCTGAGGAGACTGACTGATCAAAGCTTTTGGATGTACTAAGGGAATCGGTTGGCGCAGTTGTCCGTTCCAGTTGCGAAAGCTCAGTTGGCGACCTTTAAACGCAGCGATTTCAAATTCGTCCGATAAAATAAACGAGTAGAGGTCCTGGACATTGGCGCTGCCGCTGCGGGTTACCGCTTCACCAATAACCCGGACAGCCAACCAGCTGGCATAGTCGACAGGTGTCATCTCTCGCTTCGCAAGCTCAAAAAAGCGATTTTGAAGCTGAATCGCTCCCCATTGTTCCACCACTCTTGCCCAAGCGACGGGAGTCAAACCCTGGGTGCCGGCAACCGGTCTTGGTAACCAAGTGTTGTAGGGGATGTATTCCCCTACGTCACCACTTTCATCGGCAACCAGCACCACGTCATACTTGCCAGCTCGGGTAAATGGTGGAATTTCCTGTTGGGCCACGCGTCGTAAATCTGTGTCGAAACTCCAGGTTTTTTCCTCGACGATTTTGCCGCCAAAACGTTTGGCGGAGCGCTTCAAGGCGTCGGCAAAAGCGGCATCGTTTGGTTGTTGGCCTTTGACGAGAAGCCACTTCTGCCAGCGGCGCACGGTTAAAAACTGAATTAACGCGTCAGCCAGCATCGCCCGACTGGGCAGAGTATGCAGTAAACCCGTTGTGCATTGATTGCGCCGCAAGCTGTCTGTCGGGCTCCCAGCATTGATGAAAAGAGCATTAGAGCGCAATGTTTTTTCGCGCGTCAGTGCTCGAAGTGTGTCATCGGAGACATCCACAACGAGTAGGCTGCCACCGCCAGCAACAAAGTCTTTCGCCCTAGCGAGTATTTGATCCTGATCGCTATGCCGTTCAATCTGCAGCGAATAGCTGTGTTTTAGAAACCGACCGGTGGTGTTGTTATCTGTAACACCCAATGTGGCGCCTGGTTCGCCCATATCCTCAGGTGGTGCGAACACGTTGGAGAGAACTGGGCCTGTGTCAGCAGGCTGATGCAGATAGAGAATCGGAATGGATAATGGGGTTGCACTGGCTCCCTGGGCGTAGAGACACAATACAAGCGAAAATCTGCACAGGGGTAAGCGTCGTCGGATGGGCCGCAAGAGACAGGTAGCGCGTCGCAGTAAATCAGTAATCATGCAAGCTGTTGATCTAGTTATCGTTGTAGTTTGCAACTTTAGGACTCCTGCTAAAGGAGGAGGCTAGGGTCGCCTAATGGCCGATGCTACAGCCCAGTACTTTGCCAAAAAACATCCAATAATCAGTAGAGCAAGATCAAAGGATGGCTCTGCTCAGCCTGCGCGTGCCACGTTAACGGCCTGTAAAATCTAATATTTCCCCAAGTATATCGCGTTAAGGCGCAAGATATTAGTAGGGCGTCCATTGACCGGGTATTGCAAAAAAGGATGAAAAGAATGCTACCCAAGTACAATGGCTGTGGTATCTCGGCTCACTTAGCATGCGCACTTATAAACAAGAGGGTTCTCAGAACCAATTGCGCGACATAAAGCCCGCTCAGCTAACCGTCTGCGAGCTTGTGTACGTGCTGATAATAAGTTTCAAAATACGATACACGGTGCACTATTATGAAAAGTAAAAGCACGCTTGCCATCGCCATGTTGCTTGCTGCCAGCCAATCTGCCACAGTTTTTGGACACGGGAATGTCACGCCTCAGGCGGTCGACACCAGCGAATTGCCACCTCTTGGGGAAGAATGGCTGACCGAAAATCCGTACCGCGGGAATGAAACCGCGATCAAAGTTGGCGACTCCGCCTACAATCAGAACTGCGCCCGCTGTCACGGCCTTGAAGTGATTTCTGGTGGTATCACTCCCGACCTTCGTAAACTTAATGATGAAGCAGAGTTCTTTGATAGCGCGGAATCTGATGAGTGGTTTATGCAGCGCATTCGTCATGGTGCTGTTGTCGATGGGCGTGTTTATATGCCTCCGTTCGAAGGTATTCTTAGCCAAGAAGCTATGTGGGCAATTCGTTCCTACATCGATACCCGAGGAATCGTAGAGTAGCTTGTATAACTCTCGGCCTTTCTGGTTAGGGTGTCACGCGATGAAAATATTAATCGCGATTCTAGTTTATCTCGTCTGCGCGCCGGTGATGGCGCGCAGTTACGAAGATATTATCGATTCTGGTTATATCGAAATCGCCGTCTATCGCGATTTTCCTCCTTATTCTTTTTTGGCTGATGGTGAGCCGGTCGGCATTGATATTGAAGTCGGCAAGCGTATTGCCGAAGCCTTAGGTGTTGATGTTCGCTGGTTTTGGTTAACAGCGGATGAGCGACTCGAAGACGACCTGCGCAATGCCATCTGGAAAGGTGCTGTCACTGATGTCGACAAGCGCAAAGCTGATTTGATGCTGCGTGTCCCTTACGACCGGCAGTTCAGTTACGGTATTGATGGCTACGGGCTTCCCAGGAACGAGATGGTGCATATGTTTGCACCTTATCACCAGGAAAGCTGGGCGATCGCTCGAGACCTTGAGCAGACGGGTGAGGTGTACAACCTTGCTATCTTCCAATACGAAAAAATCGGTGTGGAAATCGATTCTCTTCCAGATACCTTTCTTACGTCGACACTTCAGGGGCGTTTGCGGGACAACATCATTCACTACATGAGCACACCAGCAGCACTTGATGCATTGCAAGACGGCGAGGTAGCCGCGGTGGCAACGCTACGGAGTCAGATTGAATGGGGCCTGCACGATTTTACTAAAAACACCGAGCACCGTCTCGATATTGGTCAGTCCGGTATGGAGAGCCTGGTAAAGCGTCAGTGGGATATTGGCGTTGCTGTGAAGCAGGATTATCGAGAGCTTGCCAACGAGGTCGAAACCCTGATCGATGGCTGGGTTCGCGACGGCACGCTCAAGGACGTATTTGCAACTTTTAATGTTCAATATCGTCAGCCTTCGTTATACGAAACTGCTGAATAACCTTGTATCTGACGATATGAATACTCTGGAGTTATCCATCCTACCAAGGATGGAAGAAGTTGGCCCGGAGGTGTAATTGAGGCGACGTGCAGACGGCAGGATACTGCACGAGCCTTTGACTATCCTTCTCACTGGGTAGTTTCAGCACAGGCGTGCTTGCAGGTCGATTCGTTGGGAAAGGGCGAATCGGCTGATGTACACAACGGGCCGCGCTGGGAATCACTTGAAGCATTGAAATTATAAAAGACGCTATCAAGGTCAATTGAGTTCTCGAGGAGACACATAATGAAAAATAAAACCCTATCTGCCGGTATACTGGCTTCTGCAATTACGATGGCGATTTCGCTACAACTCGGCAGTGCTCCGGTTTACGCTAAGGTGACTGACGACGACATTCTCAACGATCATAAAACTGCTGAAGATGTGGTGACTTATGGCTTAGGTCTCAGGGCTCAGCGCTACAGTACGATCAAAGAGGTCAATCACAAGAACGTTAAAAAACTGGTTCCAGCATGGGCGTTTTCTTTTGGTGGTGAAAAACAGCGTGGCCAGGAAAGTCAGCCGTTGGTGAAAGATGGCGTAATGTTCGTTACCGGCTCCTATTCGCGCATTTTTGCAGTCGACACGAAAACGGGCGACGAAATTTGGCAGTATGAGGCTCGGTTGCCCGATGGCATTATGCCTTGCTGTGACGTTATTAATCGCGGTGCAGCTTTGTATGACGACCTGGTTATTTTCGGAACCTTAGATGCCAAGTTGATCGCCTTGGATCAAAAAACCGGCAAGCCTGTATGGCGCAAAACCATGGGCGATTACAAAGCCGGATACTCCTTTACAGCTGCGCCAATGATTGTGAAGGGTAAGGTGATTACCGGTATTTCGGGTGGTGAATTCGGTATCGTTGGTAAGGTTGAAGCGCGCGACGCCAAAACTGGCGAACTCATTTGGACCCGCCCAACCGTTGAAGGCCATATGGGCTACCTGAATGGCAAGGAAAACGGAATTACCGGCGGTCAAGCCAACAAAACCTGGCCCGGCGACATGTGGAAATCCGGGGGGGCAGCCACTTGGCTTGGCGGCACCTACGACCCAGATACCGATCTGATTTTTATGGGAACAGGTAACCCGGCGCCTTGGAATTCTCACACTCGTCCCGGTGACAATCTCTTCAGCGCCTCTCGTTTAGCGATCGACCCGGATACCGGCAAAATCGTATGGCACTTCCAGACCACGCCGCACGATGGTTGGGATTTCGATGGTGTTAACGAGCTGATTGCGTTTGATTATAAAGATGGTAAGAAAACTGTTAAAGCGGCGGCCACCGCTGACCGTAACGGTTTCTTCTATGTTCTGAATCGCGAAAACGGTGAATTTATTCGCGGATTCCCGTTTGTTTCTCAGATCACTTGGGCAGAGGGTCTCGATGACAAAGGCCGTCCGATCTTTAAAGACGGTGGCCGTCCCGGTGATCCAACAGATTCTGCCGAAGGCAAAAAAGGGGAAACGGTTTGGTCCATCCCATCATTCCTTGGTGGCAAAAACTGGATGCCCATGGCGTACAGCCAAAGAACCGAATTATTCTATGTTCCATCCAATGAGTGGGGTATGGATATTTGGAACGAACCCGTTGATTACAAGAAGGGGGCTGCCTATCTGGGATCGGGCTTCACCATTAAGCCAATTTATGACGATCACATTGGATCCTTGAAAGCCGTCGATCCTAAAACGGGTAAAATCGTTTGGGAATACAAGAATGAGGCGCCTCTTTGGGGCGGTGTATTGGCAACGGCGGGAAATCTGGTCTTTTTCGGTAATCCAGAAGGTTATCTGATCGCACTGAACTCCAAAACCGGCAAGGTAGAATATGAGTTCAATACTGGCTCTGGAATCGTGGGGTCTCCTATAACCTGGACTCAGGACGGTGATCAGTACATCAGTATTGTCTCCGGCTGGGGTGGAGCGGTTCCACTCTGGGGCGGTGAGGTCGCCAAAAAGGTGAAGAACTTCAACCAGGGCGGCACTGTCTGGACCTTCAAATTGCCGTAAGCTGTTAACATCAGTAGTCTGCTGTTAATCGCAAGTGAAAAAGCCGATCTTCGTTGAAGATCGGCTTTTTTGTTGTTTAAGGCTAAATTCTCTTTACGATATTTCGATCAGGTTTCTGCCAGCTTGAAAGAAGCGAATGCTCTATGTGATATGCCGAATGCTGCATGGAGCCCGTATCGATGCCATGCAAGTGCGAATGTTTCTCAAAGTATTCAAGGCAATTTTTACGTCAGTATGTTGGCTCTGGACATGGAAGCACACTGTCTTTATAAAAAACGGCAGCATTATGGCAATTAATGTCTTGATACTGTCATTGTCTCAAAGTAATCTTACGTTAAGTAAAATTATCGCCTTGTAAACTAATTTAATGGCCTGGTGTCTAATGCAGGTTTTGTCTGCGGAAGAGGCCTCTTAGCTGAACTCAAAACAATTCAAGGTTAGTCGCTTTTTGTGGATGTGTGGTAAGAGTGCCGTTGTTTGCAGCGGTTTCAATGTAATCTGGCTAATCGGTCAGGTTCTTTCTGTTCTTTTTGAGCAGGATGCGCCCTCCTCAGAGCAACATCGTGGATACAGTGGGATAGGTATCCTGTGTAGATATCGTATTTTGGGCGCGTAAGGGAAGTACCAAGCCAAAAGACCAATAAACGTCTCGACTTATGAGTGTCGTTTTAAGTGAGCTGCATCAGGAAATTACTGAGGCAGAACAAACCCTACATAAAATCCAGCGCTGGATTGGTAGCAGCAGCGGCGTTGAGCGACTCCGGCGCCGGCGATTAGACGATCCCATCCAAGACAGCGCCAATTCTGATTTTATTGCAGAGTCCTCGTTAGCGGTGGCGAGTCTGGAAGTGGATTTTAATAATTTATCGATGGGCTTGGATCAGCTCCATGTGCTTCAGGTGAGTTTGCAGAATCGCTTGTCCGAGCTGCAAAAAACATTGGATGCCTATTTAAACTCGCTGTAAAACCATTCTCCGTCACAAATCAGCAACAATCGTCCGGCACAATAGGGGTTGGTTGAATGGAGGGCTGGTCACCAGTGCCATCCTAAAGACCGATGACTTCCCCAGGGAACGCTCGATTGGCAGGGATGCTATTTTCGCTCCTTTCTTCCCCATTTGTTAAGTGAACTCTGCCTTTCGCCACCGCTTGTGGTCTTCTGCGTTATATCTGGGTAATGAGATTCAAGGTGTCATCTGGTTGACACGTCACCTTCACAGCATGTTCATACTTTAGTATTAGGATTCGGGCGCCTTTTTGATTTACCTAGAACAAGGATCCTGTTGATGAACCTCCCTCATTTCTCCCGCATTGCTCTGGTCAGTGCAATCCTATCTGCTGTACCTTTGGCTGCGGTCAACGCGGCTGATGTCTCTATTATGGAGGCTGGTGAGCCGGCCCTGTTGACTCAACCTTATCTGCAAAACCCCACCAGCGATGGTGTTCACGTCGCTTGGGTTACCAATTTTTCCGGCAAAAAAAGCTGGGTGCGTGTTTTCCCTCGGTGGCAACACCAGAACTGGATCAAAGCTGGCAGCGATCAGTCTTCAAAGCCTGCCGGTCGTAAGGTCAACGCCGATACCATGAAGCTAGAGCGTTTGTTTGATGACGCCAATTCACGCTTGGAGGTCGAGCTGACAGAAGTTCAGCAGCGTCAGGCCTATCGCCATGAAGCTGTCATTGACGGTTTGCGACCAGGTGTCGAATACGACTACCGTATATTTTCACAATCTGAGAGCGGTGAGATCGTCAAGTCTGACTTTTACACACTCAACGCTCTGCCAGAGTCCGGTGAGCCTCTTAAAATTCTGCTGACTTCCGATCACCAAGAGCGATTTAATTCTCTGGCCAACTACCAGAAGGTGCATGAGCTGTTTCCAAATTTGGATGCAATTTTCTTTGCAGGTGATCTAGTAAATCGACCTCGTCGGGCAGCTGAGTGGTTTGACAACTACAATGCTGATTGGCACGAGGATCCCTGGTCTTCAAGTCCGAGTTTCTTTCCGGTATTACAGGCAAGCTTTGCCGATCAGGTCCCAGAGACGCCTTATACTGGCGGGCCTTTAATGCAAAACGTACCATTGTTTGCAACTGTAGGTAACCACGAGGTATCGGGTGTTTTTCGTCCCAATGAGACGATTATGGTTAATGGTTCCGAGCAGACAGCGACATTAAATTATATGTTTGGTGATCCTCAGCCGCGTTGGTTCGCAGCTTATCGATACGAGCAAGACGCGGCGAGTATCAATCCTACTGGTGATCCCGCCACAAAAGAGCAGTGGATCCGCGACAATTCCAATGATTTTGAAACATACCGAGACCTTCTTACATTGCCTGATGATGGTCCGGAAGGGGAGTCTTACTACAGCAAAAAATTCGGTGATGTTTTCTTGATATCCATGAATGTTTCTCGCATTTGGCGCAGTTGGAATATCGGTGAAAATGATCGCAGTAAATTTGTTGAGTATCTAGCGGAGTCTAACAATCCCGAAAACTGGGGATTTGGCGAATTTATCTTTACACCGTTCGCTGAAGGTACCCAGCAGTACGAATGGCTGCAAAAAACATTAAACAGCGACGCGTTTCAAGCGTCTCCGTATAGGGTTGTGATGCTTCACCAGAATGCCCATGGGCTCGGTGATAATGGTACGCCAGTACTGAGTGACCCTGAAATGGAAATAGACTATCTGGACGCCGATGGGATCACCCACACCAAAAAAGTGTTGATGCCTCAGAATGATGAATTGCGAGCGCAGGTGTTTAAAACTCAAATCGAACCCATCCTGGGAATGATTTCCCATGTTCGCTATGAATATCCTTTGGCAGATGATCATTTCCGTCGCGATGTTGAGCCGCTATTACATAAGAATGGCGTACAATTGGTCGTTATGGGGCATTCTCACGTTTGGAACCGATTCAAAGATGGCGATATGAACTTCATAGAAACCTCTAACGTCGGTAACTGCTATGGTGCATTTTGGAGTCAGGAAGACGGTACGCCATACAATGATACTGTTCGCAGTAATGGCACCTTAGGTGATGAGTTGGCGCTAGGGGCAGAAGCCTCTCGTTGGGATGCAGAAAATTATCCGGTGACTGGAGATGCCCATGGCCTGGCTGCCATCTATCCAACCATCAGCAACCCTATGGTTGATATGGAAGGTGCCAGTCGCGAAGTGCCGTTCGTCTGTAGTGGCAATATCACGACGTTCAGTATTCTGGATACGGAAATGGGCGCGGTGCGCAGTTTTGCCTTTGATGTGCGTGATCCGGAAGGTGATACGGTAGAGTTTGACCGCATGATGCTCGACGCAGCCAAGTAGGTTCTACCGCAGACGACGCAACCTCCGAGTTCTTCGTACCGAGTTCTTGGGTGGTTGCGTTGCCTTGGCGTATTGTCTCAGGCTGTATGTGTGCCAGTCACGGCTCAGGGAATAAAACGATTTCTGCATCACCAGATTATACTTTGGTCTATAGTTGTACAGTTACGCAAAAACGGTAATAGATAATCGTTTTCTTATAGCGAAATCGCAGTTGCCACTGGTGGCAATTCTAACCGCTTGAAATGCAAAAAATTTACAGTGTTATTGCCCAGACAAAGTCAATTTAAATGTTTAATAATGACATTTAAATCATCTATTAAGCGGCGCGGTAGTATAAATTGTAAATATTGCAAATATTTTAATTTCCCATGTAATATTCATTTCCAATCCGTTACAGAAAGAGTTATGCGGGGGATGTATGCGCGATTATTTGGCGAGAAAAATCTCTGAATACGAACACGAGTTGTATGATATTGATTGCGTGATGGCGAAATATTCAGAGGGTGATTCAGCGCCGTTGGATTACGTTGGAGATATATCGCTGTTGGATATGACGCTTAAGCAACTCAGTCAATTGCGTGAAGAGGCGTGTGAAAAGCTCGAGAGCTTACGACTTCAGAGCCAGTAATCCGAACAGGCCTCCACGGGTCGGATCGCAGTAAAACTTCTGAACAAAATTTAAACGGCGTGATCACTCATTGGGGTTCTTTGGGCTGAAATCCCCGAACTTCAGGCTACGTTCACTGCGATTCTGTATTATGCTCCTTGAATAGATTACTAAGGGGCCATGTCTTCACTTTGTCGTTTCTCATTCATAAAAAAGCGCGGTACTCGCGCAACCTGCGCGCGCTTTCTTGCGCGCTCTTGCTTTCAATGCTTTCCGTTACTCTCTTGTCTTGTGCGCAGGATGGTGGACTGGCGACCATCGAAGATGCCAAATCTTCGGATGCTGAAGAATCCCAAGAGTCTTTAGAAGAAATCTCTGGGGCTCAACTGGAAATAAAATTGCCGAAGCTGTCGATTGAAGAAAAGCCGGAACAGGATGCTGACGCCTTAAACGTCTCGGAAGATGAGGAAGAATCTGACGATATTACGCCGACTGAAAATGCATCCCAGATCAAAGCGGATAACGCTGAAGCGGATAATGCCGAGGCACAACCAAAAGTACCGGCTTCCAACCCAAAAGCAGCGTCCGCCACTGATGTGGATACAGAATCTGGCACCGGGCTAGATGTTGTGCCGAAGTCCTGTGATTTGGCGGCTATCATCGAACCGCTGCGGCTTAAATACCGGGCGACCTACCGGGGAATCAGTGTCACCAGTGAGCGTCAGTTGCGTCGACAGGACGATGGCAGCTGGCGTTTTGGTGGCGAAGCCTCCTTGTTGTTTGTGACGCTGAGAGAGTTTACGCGCTTTAATGTCGATGGCGATCGTCTTCGGCCCATCTCCTATCGTTACGAGCGCGATGGATTGGGCAGCTCTCGTGATCTTAAGTTGTCCTTCGATTGGCAAAATAAAACCGTGTCCAATTCTGCCGGCGATAAGAAGTGGTCCCGCTCACTGGTCGATAATGAACAGGATTTACTCAGTCACCAGGAGCAGCTGAGATTCGATTTACTCTGTGGTGGCATTCACGTTGGTGACATTTACGAGTACCCGATCGCTCGCGGCAAGCGGGATCGTCTCTACCGATATCAAGTGAAGGCACAGCAGACGCTGAACACGCCTATGGGATATTTACGGACCTTGGTTGTGGAAAAGCTGGAAGATGATGACCAGGTGACTCGGGTCTGGCTCGCGGTGGATTGGCAATTTGTCATCGTCAAGCTTGAACATAAAGAAGGGGATGACCCCAGTCAGCATCTGGATCTTCTTGAAGGAGAGGTAAACGGAGTCGCTATTGATGGGGTGGATGAAACATCGCCGGAGCTGGAGGGGTATCCTATGGAGGCGTCGTCAGGAAGTTCTCGGAGTCGAAGTCGCGGGCCCTGACGGATCGGCGTGGATTTGCCGCCATCAGTGACTGTTCATGCTGGCATAATCCAGTAGTCGCAATTGTTTGCGAATGGATTCCAGTACCGGCAACTTTTGCTTGTTGCCAAAATCGTAGGCGACGGCGACCGTAAACGCCTCGGCAATCGTGACAGCCTGCTGATCACTGAACAGGCGAAATCCCAGTTTTATTGATGAGTTACCAACCGACATGGTTTTTATGCCAATGCGCAGGGTGTCGGGAGAAAAAAGTTCGGCTCGGTATTCGCAATGGTTGACGACAACAGTGTGGCCGGTTTTTGAATCCGGATCGAAGCCGGGCAGGCCGGCCGCGGCCATATATGCCAGGCGAGCTTCATTGATAAAGCCCATGATGGCGATATTATCGACGTGTAACACTTCATCAGGGTTTTCGGGGATGTCTACTTCATAGATATACGAAAAACCTGCCAGGCCAGCTGTGGCCATATACGAATCCTCTTGTGCCAATAGTGAATGATAGCAGGCTATCGCTAAAAAGATCTCCCATCCGCTATACTCTGAATGGCGAACGGCTTTGACACAGTATGTATCGGCAAAGATCCGTTGCAAAAAGACCTGCCAGCTCAAAACGTCGGCAGCTTAGCCTAAGCCCCTGTTAAATCACGGGTTGGATGATGAGACACGCCATGGAATGGTTGAAAAATTGTCTGGATGAGAAGCCGTGTGTCGCGTCTATTATTGTCTGGCGGCAGTTTCTCTCAAACGGCTGCCTCCTTGCAATACCTCCGTTAGATTCTCGCCAATATATGCCCAGGCCAAAGATTTTAACGACATTTTCGATGTTGGTGAGAGATCAATGGGGCTGTTTTTTAGCTGAAAACTTTGGGAAATTCGGTTTTCATGCTCATAAATTTGTCGATCTTCAGGCAATTTTGGTGTTATATCTGTGTACGCAGCGGTGGTCTCGTCTGCGTTGTCGCTTTAGTCATTGCTCTTTGCTATTTGAGCGTTTTATCGTATTCAATGTGTCTTCTTACGTACTTGCGGGCCTTTGGTCGCGTTGTTCGCGGCTCTATTGTTGCCTGGAAAGACATGGGCATATCGCTTGTCCGTCTTATCAAAGGAGCCTTCGGGCAATTGCAAATTTCCATCATTATTGCTTTTTAGTGAATCACTGCCGTGAATGATCTGACTGTGTTGGCTGTTACTGCACCGTGTAAAGGGCCCACCCTTGAGCAGCGCGAGCGAATCCGAACGGGTTATCATTTGTTAATGTTGATGCCGCTGACGTTTGTTAGTGGCTTTGCGGCGATCTATCTACTCCGCAATCTTCGCCACTCTGGAAACTTCTGGTGTGAGTCTCATGGTCGCTACCAGCTTCGCACGTTCTGGATTTGCATGGTCTGGTCGGGGATTGGTTGGATGACTGCTTTTCTCCTGGTGGGTTATCCCATTCTGATCTTCAGTCTCTATCTCTGTTGGATGCGCTGTCTCAAGGGGCTGCATCACGTGGATCAGAGTAGTGATAACCTAGGGCCTGATTCCTGGTTGATTTAAGAACCTCTTTACTAATGGTTACGTTGATTATCACGGGGATCTGAGTTTCTAAAGAGATTTTGTCCGTCCAATGGATGTGTTTCATTGTTTTCGGAGAAAAGATCATGGGAAAACCAGCAAAGTTTTGCGCCAATCTCTCATTCAGTCCATCTATCCGTTCGTCCGCAATCGGTTTTCCAGTGCGGCTGTTATTGGTGACTGCCATAGCTGGGATCACCGCGTGCAGTGTCTCGACGAACGAGTCTGATGTAGATGCTCGCGACAATCAGGCACAGGCCGAAGCGCCCGTGCTGTCTGATTCAGAGGATCTCGCGCATCCATCACCAATAGCGAGCAGCTCTGTTGAATCGTCAAGGACTCGTGAAATCGCCAGTCTAGTCGCTCCAGCCAAGCAAAGTGTTGCTCTGATGGATCCGGGGCCACCGACCTACACCAGGCCCTCCAAGGATCGATTCGACGCCAGTGACGAGCACTCAGTTGTACAGGTCGCACAGTCGCCAATCTCCACCTTCTCTGTGGACGTGGATACGGTTTCCTACAGTTACGCTCGTCGTCAGCTCAATCAGGGTTTTATGCCCCAGCGTGCAGCGGTGCGGGTCGAAGAAATGGTGAACTATTTCGACTATCAATATCCGCTGCCAGAAGAAAAAGAAGCGCCTTTTGCCACCACCGTTTCCGTAACAGACGCCCCATGGGCAAAGGGTAATCAACTGCTGCATATCGGTATCAAAGGCTATTTACCACCCGCTGACACAGCCACAAAAACCAACCTGGTATTCCTATTGGATGTTTCCGGCAGTATGGGCGGGCAGGATAGATTACCCCTGGTGAAACAGTCTTTGGAAATGTTATTAGAATCCCTAAGCGATGATGATCGTATCGCGATTGTTGTCTACGCAGGGGCGGCAGGAGTGGTGCTGGAACCAACCCCAGCTACGGACTCCGCGCGCATAATGGCAGCGTTAAATCGTTTGCAGGCGGGTGGATCCACAGCGGGGGGCGAGGGCATTCAGCTCGCTTACGAACTCGCAGCCCAACATTTTGATGTCGAGGCTGTAAATCGAGTCATTTTGGCGACAGACGGAGATTTCAATGTTGGTATCTCAGATCCAGAAACCTTGACTGCCTTCGTTGAAGCTCAGCGCCGCAAACAGATTTATCTGTCCGTATTGGGGTTTGGACAAGGCAATTACAATGACGCGCTGATGCAGCAATTGGCCCAGAATGGAAACGGTACGGCGGCGTACATTGATACTTTAGGTGAAGCACAAAAAGTACTGGTTCACGAAGCGACGTCGGCGCTTTTTCCGATTGCGGATGATTTGAAGGTTCAGGTCGAATTCAATCCAACGACGGTTAGTGAATACCGCTTGATTGGCTATGAAAGTCGAGCCCTGGAGCGTGAAGACTTTAATAATGACGGAGTCGATGCTGGAGACATAGGCGCAGGCCATACGGTCACAGCGATCTATGAATTTACGCCAACATCGGGGACTGGTCTTATCGATACGCCGCGCTATCCCAGTAATCGCGAAACTACCACGGTGCCATCTGGGGATTCTGCCCCTGAAGAATATGCCAATGTACGCTTACGCTATAAATTGCCCGGAGAGACAGAGTCGCGCCTTTTGGAAACGCCGGTCGACGTCCAAACGTCGGACTTAACAGCCAGTTTGCAGCAGGAGATAAACTTCTCAATTGCCGTTGCCGGTTTTGCTCAATTGTTACGAGGCGGTGATTATATTCATCAGTGGGATTTTGATCAGGTTATTGATCTGGCCCAGCAGAGTAAAGGCGACGACCCTTACGGCTATCGTACCGAATTTGTGCAGCTGGCGCGGCGGGCTAAGATTGCGAAAATCCTTTAATCGTTTGGCAAAGGGGCAGGCATTTCAAAAAGAGGATAATGTTTTCCCCTAGCACCTTTAACGATTGCGAGAATTCACATCGCGGCTACCCAAGCATAAACCTTCAGAAAACCATCGCTACCTGGAGCAAAGTGGATGCTTAACACCCGCGCTTTCAATTCTGTGTGGGTCGATTCTTTGGTGGTTGTTAATAAAATATAACCTTGATCGGTCGTCATCGTAAAGCTGTCATCAGAGACGTCGACGGATTTTTCAAAGGCTAATTCGGTGGCCGCACGGTGCAGAGCCAATTCTATTTGGTCTGATAGCAGCCCGCTGCCGGTTGGATTTTCTACGACACCAATGGCTCCATCAAATCCCAGGTGTTTTGGGTTTTCCAGCCATTCCAAATCATCTGCCGGTATATCAGCAGATCGAGTCAATTGGTCGCTCAAAACGACTCTTTGAAAGAGACTGCTTCCGGAGCGACATTGTTGGCTCACTTGGTAGGGCAGAGTCTCTCTCTCTCCCAGATCCACGTTGCTCTCCTGCATCAGGAGGGTTAGCCGTTGTCGAGAATACTGACTTTGTTGCAGCTCTTTTGCGGCGGTAACTTCGACGCCGTACAAATATTCTGCCTGCAGCAAAGCATTGCTGGTTGCCAGATCAAACTGTTTTGGGGTGCTCGTGGCACGGTAGCTGACACCGAGTATGCCGTTGGTGTTATTTTCAGCTGGATTGCAGAGCCAGCTTGGGTCGCAGGCGCTCAGGTCGCAGCGACTTGGTGTACACTGACGATCATCGACAGGTTGATAGGATGCGTAGGCGTAAAGGTAACCATCTTTACTGAAATGGGCAAAAAATACCGGTTTGCCCAACAGTTGATTGCGATTCAGTGAATCGACGAGCGTTTCAGGAGAGCAGGTCTGGCCTTGTTGGCGACAAAGCCCATCCAGAGCTCGGGCTTTGCCTAAATCCAGGGGACGATGACCTCCGGTGTACAGATCTCTAGCGACGCCCACCTGACCGCTTTGATGTATTGTGACCGGGTTTTCATACCAACAGGGTAGAGAGTCGGCGGCGTTTGTGGCGATACTTGTTGCGCCAGCGAAAATTGCCGCGATCATTGTTGTGTATTTTCTCTGTTGACGTCCGATTTCCATACCCGCTTAGCCACCAAAATAGCTGGTGAATTCGGCGCCCGTGAGCAAACTTTGCTGTATTAAGCTCAGCTCTAGGGTTCCCATGCCAAACAAGTTTGGAGGTAAGTTTGCTCGTAAGCGTTCTTGAGCCTCAAGCAAGTCTTCTGGGCTTCCTGTCACCTCGTCATTGTAGAGTTCAATCAGGAGTGGGCTGACGGCCGTTCCAGTCAGTGACACATTGCCAAGGTAATTCTGTACAAAGAGGCCGATTCGCCCGGTATCGAGGGATTCCAAGTAGTAGCTGGCTGTCGCGGAATGATCGACCATGTACAACTTGGGATTGGCAGGAAAGTTGGCATAAGTAGCTTTTTGTAGCTCCCAATTTTGTTCTGCACTGTCGATGATTTCTGGATTAAAGTCGTCCTGTAAAGGAATGACGGTATAGGCGGCGACGCGGCTGTCTTCGATGAAAATCGTCAGCAGAAATTTGTCATCGTAAAAATAATTTGCATCTATCGTGTCGGTTATCGATTTGGATATTTGGGGAACACCGAGTAAATCTTCTATATAAGACTCGGTATTGTTGATATGGATATTGGCGATGCGCTCGTATTCAACGGTATTGGTAAATCGGGAACGCAGCGAATCAATACCATCTTCAATTAATGTGACTGCTTCTGAGAATTGGCCAAGCGCCATAATGGTTGCCGCAACCGCAATAAACCATGTTCTAAAACTGCTCAGCACAAGGTTGTAACGGGAGTGTTTACTTAACTCCTCATCGACCTCTTCCTCCACCTCTCGCTCAATATGGTCGCGGATCTCTTGGGAGAGTTGTTCTGAATCGGAGTGTTTTCCCTGATCTTGCTTGGGTGAATTCATGGCTGGCAGTTCCTTGTCTCATAAAAGCCAACGCCGCGGAAGGTTCGCGGCGGTTAAATTTGGAGAGGTGCTTAGCTTTCGTACTTGGGCATTCTTGCAACGACCTTTTTCAGGTAGTTTTGAGTTTCCACATAAGGAAGATTATTGACCAGATGGTCGTAGACTTGTTCGGGTGACATTTGATTGATTTTTTCCAGAGCGGGTTTGAGTTTCATTGCTCCGGTAAACGCTTTTGCAACATTACCTGCGCCAGTGTTATATGCGGCAATCGAGCAATAAAGTCGGCTTTGAAGATCCTTGATACCTTTCAGGTAGCGAAAATACAAAATGTTCAGATAAGTGGTTCCTATCTCAATATTTTTATCCTGTGTATAGAGGTAAGAAGGAGACAGTATGCGACCTTTGCCGAACAATTGCTGTGTGGCATCCATCCCGGCAGAACCCGGTACAATTTGCATAAGTCCATAGGCGGGAATAGGGGATCTGGCCATGGGGTTGAAAGCAGATTCTGTTTCGATAATTGCAAACACCAGTTTTTGATCCAGCTTTGAATTCGTTGCAAATTTACCAACATCGGCGGCAACTAAGCGTGCACCCTTGGGGAGAGTATTGACCTGAGTATCGGCCATGGGGCGTGGTGTAACGCGGCGCGAGCGAGATGCTTCAGAACTCGATGGGGCGGGTGATGTCTCGCTTTCATTAGCTGTTGGCGGCGTTTTGGGTTGTGCCTCAACCTTTTTCGGGACTTCACGGGGCTCTGAGGATTGCGCGCTTCTCGCGTCTCGCTTTGCCTCTCGTATGTCTGAGTTGTCTTCTTCTGGTTCTGTGGGAGTGCTCATGGCAACGTGAACCGTCACTACTTTCTCACCTTTTTTATTGGTTGCGACAGTTTCCTTTTTCTCCGCGATCATCCTGTCGACAATTTTTTCAACATCTTGTGTTGACGGATCTTCTTTTTCGGAAACCAGTGGTAGAAGAATCGGTTTGGGTTCAACGTGAGCTGTTTCGATCAATTCCAGCTTTTCTGTGCTGCGTTTTTCTATCGCCTGAGCAACCGTGTCTTCCTCAAAGGCTTGAGCTTGGTTCTTCGTTAATAAGGTAATCAGCTGTTGCTTTAATTGAGTGTCGTCAACGGTATTTTTGCTGTCTAGTGTAGTGGTAATTTCTATGTTCTGTTGTTCAAAATCGACCCGGTTTTTGGTTTTTAGATCTTTGGAGTAGTCAACCCAGACTTTCTTTGTTGATGTTTCTGGCTTGTCCCACACTTGCTCAAGACGCTTCTGGTATTTTTCTGTTTCTTCTGCGGCTATTTTTTTGTAAGCCTCAAATTCCTCCATTAACTGCTTTTTGTACTGATCATATTCGTTCAGATGGCTTTTCTTCCAGGCTTCGAATTCAGCTTTCATATCTGCATCTGACGTCGAACTGTCGTCAAGCGCACTGTCCATTTCCGAAAATGGATCGTCCTGTTGAGAGAAAGGGGCGGCACTATAGCCGCTGAGTACTCCCGCCAGAGCACAATAGATCAGGGTCTTTTTCATGGGGTTTTACTGATGCACCGCGCAAGGGTGTCATTCCTCCGGTCGTTGAACTGGCGCACATCCTGCGCGCCAGCGTTTATTGGTCGCGTCGAAATCAGTTGCTCTGAAATTCTGCTTCCATCTCTTTTTGTGCTTTTTCAGCCAGAAAACGCTCGTACAAAACGGACTCGTTTTGAGGGGACACATTGGTGCCTGATTCGCTGATTAAATCGTTAAACAAAGTCTTGGTGACTTCAGGAGACATGGCCATCATGACGCAGAAGTTTTGAGTGTTGTCTGGCATAGTGACATAGCCCATTTTGATTGCGCGGCTACCGGCCAGGTTTTTCTCCGTAACCTGTTTAGAGACGGATTCGAATGAGCCGCCGACAGAAGATCCTTCTTTTGTATCTGAAAGGCGTTGATAGGTCTTGTCCATCGCTTTGACTTTAATGTCGATTTGTTTTGCCAGCTCGGCTCTACCTAGAGATGTGGCCTGAGATTTGAGGTAATTCATACCGACACCAGGATTGGCTGCCACACACTGGGTATCGGCAATGCCATTTTCAATGATGGGGTTCATAACCCAATCTGGAATTTCTGGTGTCATTGTCGCTTGCTGCTGGGGTTGTGGTGCCTGGGTGCCACAGGCAACAAGCCCGGTCGTGGCCAGTGCGGCGGTTAGCAATTTGACGGATTTTAGGGTGCTCTGAAAGTTCATTATCAATTCCTTGTGAAAGGTTACTGGTGGTTGTTGGCTTGGACGGACAAATTACGAAGACTGTTAGTTGATAGTCCTTGCGAAGCCCTTTTTATCGGATTATGTACTGGTCCGGCATTGGTTGTATCACTCGCTGGGAATCGCGATTACCTCAGGTTCTAAGTGAGCGAATTGAGGCATCGCCACACCGAGATTTGCTCCGATATAGGTCGGATCTGCAATCACATATTTGCGCCCTTTCATGGTCACAAATTGATCTGACGGTTGTATGTCAGTCGCGACGGCGAGTGCAACATGACCTGGATAGTCGAGTATGACAACGTCTTTCTGGAGCAAATTTCTCAATAACCATGCGAGAAAAATTGATCTGTCTTCGCAATCATTGATTCCGAAATACAAGCTTTCTTCGATCAGTAAATATTCTTCTCGTCCAAATTGCTGCTCATCAGTTTGGTAGTCGAACACGGATTGCGTAAAGTGCAGCAGAGCATTGATCGCGTCGCGATCGCTTTTTCCGGCAATCAGCGGCTGCAGTTCTTTTTTGAGCGAATTTGCTGTTGGAGCAGAGGGGCGGGCACGGAAATACCATTGCAGATCAACCTGCGGATAGGTACGAAGAAAATCGGTAGTGCCTGGATCATAGTCCAGCTCGATGGTTTTTTCTGGATAGGGTGCGTGGAGTTGGTAGCGAATGCTCGCATTGATTCCGGATGCTGTGATCGCCCGTTGGAAGCTGAATTCCAAAGGTTTCGATTGGGGTTGATACTGTTTGTCAGAGTAGGTGGTTACGGAAGCTACGGGAATATCTGGAAACAGGTAATATCTCGTGTCTCCAATCACATTGAAGCGCCGGGAATAAACCTTGTATTTGGCCGGTAGCATCAGCAACGTTTGACCTTTCGTGTATCCGACGCGGGCGTCGTACCCCAATTTATTCAGCAAGAACCAGCTATAGATGGTTTTTTGGCGACTGGAAAGGTGACGTTGGGTCAAGTACTTTTCGGCCAGCTGAATCGTTCCCCAGTCATCAAGGTCTAGTTGAGCGCGGGCTTCTTTTATAAAATCCAGAATGGGTTGGTTGTCCTGGCTACTGATGGCTTGCCAGGTTTGACTTACTCGGCTGCTGTTAAGTACTGAGAGATCTGGCCAGGCAATGTCTGGAAGCTTCGGCGACGATAGTTGATGGCCAAAGAAACCGGGAATAGAGATTTGCTCTGGTGCTGATACTCGGTTTATCGATTGCTCAGATGCCTGGGCTACGGCAAGATCATGATGAATGACAGGCACTTCGGCAGGTTTTGGTGAGTCGTCTCTGATTTCCCCAGTAAAGACCCGAAAGGCTTCCCACTCGGCTTCGAGAAATTGTACGAATTCTTTGTCGAATTCTGTTTGGTAATTCTGGAATTCAGCGTTTTGAGACGCTTGCCACTGTTCAAATTCATCGGTCTGGGCGATAGCGTCCGATACAAAAAGGCTCAGGTGTAGACCCAATAAAATAGAGCTCTGGCATAAATGACGAAGAGGCATAGCGATTAGCTGTGTCTCGTTGTATGCAGATGTAAGCTCGAGAATGAAATAGTGTGCATCAGTATCCTTACCAACAGTGGTGAAAATTGAAAGCCGCGCTGACGACGCCTAATCCGTGAGTTTTAAATGGGTGGACATTATGGCGCTTTTTGAGGTTCCGGCAAATTTTTTCTCTATTGACGTATCCCCAATATCAACGATCGTATTGTTGATTCACTGTCAAAGTGTAGAGTATGAGGCTAATGTGACCAATTTCACGCCTTTTTACTGGGCTTTTGCCGTTGGCAGGGTCGGTCGATACGTCTACAATCTACCGCTATTTTGAACGATCAACGTGGAGCGACTCTGAAAAGAGGGCACATAGAAAACAACCTTTGTGAGTTGTGATCGCAGTTGCCGATGCTGGTAGGCGCTCTATTTTGATGAGGATGCTGGTCTAGTGATGAAAAAATGACCAGAAATAAGGGTGTCGGGTGAGTGTAGATTGGGCGGCGTTGGTGTTCAGTGAGGCCTATTTTGAGCGTGTTTCACTGATTGCCAGAAAAAAATTTGTACTGGATGCTGCCGCGAGCGAAGAGGCAGTCACCTTTGTCATTACCAGTTTGGCGGCGGATGAGTGGAAGCGTTGTCAGTCGTTCAAGGGCAAAAGCGCTCCTGAGACTTTTCTGTATTCCTTGGCAACCAGCTTGGTCAATGACTATTTTCGTAAAATTTATGGCCGTCCCCGACCTCCAGTCTGGTTGCAGCGAAAGGGAGACCTTTGGGTTACTTTCTGGAAGGAGTTGTGTCTTTATAAAAAGTCTGTTCAGGAGGTTATTGACCGCCACACACAGACCGGTCGAGATGGATCGATATTGCAGGAAATTGTACGCGGAATAAAAAGCAAGCTGCCTTGGTGTGGTGTGTCTGACGCGCCTCTATCGCTGGATGACCCCGACCAAACAGGAGCAGGGATGTTACCTGGGGACGTCAGTGCCGAGGTTTACGAAGAGCGGGAAAGACAGGCTGACGCATTAAGTTTTGCCAGTTTACTGCTTGCGGGTGCCGAATCTGCAGTGGCAGGAGATGCTACTGATGTTTCCGAAGAAATATCTTTAAATTCAGAGGCTTGCGAGAAAATAAAAGCTCTTGATCTCAGCCCGGAAGAGCAAATTCTACTGAAAATGGTCTACTGTGACGCCTTGAGTCACACTGCGGTGGCGCAACGGCTGGGCGTTTCTAAAGCGGTTGTTGTCCGTCAAATTAAGGCAACCCTAAATAGGATACGGGAGTGCCTTGATGTCTAGTCTAATGTCTTTATATTTTATCCCTACAGGCTCAGGTCTGAGGCAAATCGCCGCCGAAAGTAGAGTTTCCGTGTAATGGCTGATGGGAATAGCAACACGATGAATGATCGTCTGGCCTTTGCGCTGAGTCAGCTGGCGCTGGACAGTCAGGACATATCGAACCTCGGGGCGGAGGTTTCCGCTGAGGAGTTGGCTCTGTTGGCGGAGGACTGGAATCATCCAGCTTTGAGTGCCGAGCGGCGCGATGAAATTTTACAGCAGATATTAGCCCACCCAAATGTTTACGAGCAGTGGCAGCTGCTGGCTGATGTCCTGCCCGAAATCAACCAATTGCCGTTGAAGTCAACAGACTCTGATACTGCCGATCATTCGGAAAAGAAACCAGAAAAGACCGCGTCATTGGCCGATCGATTCAGCTTATGGGTCGCTGGCTTTTGGCGACCACAGGTTGCCGTCGCGACATTTGCCAGCGCATTGTGTGTCTGGCTGGCGGTAGCGACCCAATCCCCTGAGCCAGATACCGCGAACGAACTGGCAATAAGCGAAGATTTGGCACCCAGCCTGGATGTGTACGAAGCAGAAGCGCCTGCACAAAAAGCGGCGCGCTCCTCGATTGCATCGTCTGAAACCCCGGAAGCGCCCGTTAGGGATGCTTCTATTGGTCAGTGGTTAAATTGTGCGCTGGGAACGGTGGGGCGTTTCAGCGCCGTGTGCTATAGCAAAACGGACGTTCGACAGCATTGGTTTTTACGTGAGCCCAGTGGAGCAGTTGAGGCAATTCAACCGCTATTACAGGCAGAGCGGGTCATTGGTGTACAGATTCAATCTGGGTTTTTGTTACTGGAGTTTGTTGCGGATGGCCAGTTCCAGCTTCAATTACGCACCATTGATGGTATTTCCGAAGATGGTCAATTGATGTCGAAAGAAATCTATCAAGACAAAACCCCGGAAGGGTATTTCGACAGCGTTAAGCTAGAGCCAAATCGTTTGATTTACAGTTTGGTCAAAGCCAATTCAGAGCCGGTTGAGAAAGTGTTCACCTTGCCTGATATTGAGTCTACTCCTTAGTTTAAAGACGAATTGATCCAGGTGTACGATGCCAAAACACTGCAAACAGTCGACAAACCCTGCCCTGGAAGTTAGTTTTCGCGCCATTCAAGTCGGTTTTATTTGTCTAGGACTTGTGGCGTGCAGTTCGTCCCCTGATTCACCGCCTAAAGCCGAAGCCTACGCAGATCGTGTGCACGCGTTGGATTTAGTGCTGCAGAAAGATGTGGCTGTTCAGTCCACTGCCAGGCTGGAGGAGTTGCTCAAGTATTTTCAGTCTATCGATGACCGAGAGAATCAATGGCAAGTCCATTATTTATTGGCGCAGTCGGCGGATCAGGCAGGTCAAAATAATGAGTCGGGGGCTTCATCATTAGCGCATGCCGAAGCTGCCTTGAATCTCGCCAAGTCGCTAGCCAGCGATGCCATGCTGTTTCAATCCTACCTAAGGATGGGGCAGCTAACCGGTGACCAGCAATATTTTTCTCAGGCGCTGGAATTCGCTGATGAAGACCGGGAAACTGCTTTAGCGCTGGTCATGTCGGGCCATAGCGAGCAGGCCGAAGAAAAAATCAGGTCGTTGGCTGCCGATGAGGATCCAAGGTTATTAGGCTTCCTTTACTATAATCTTGGCAAGCAGATGGAAAATATGGATTACCTGGATCGAGCCCGGGCGGAATATCAGCGGGGGGGGAGTGCCAGAGGCGTTATTGACAGTCTGTTTCTGCGTGCTCAACTGGAAGAGTCTCAAACAGAAGCTCGACGTTTTGCTGAGCGGGCATTACAAGCATCTCAGGCTGCGGAGCTGGCCTCTCAAGAGGCTGCTATTGAAGCCTGGCTAGATCGTCAGGAAGCAGATATCCGTCGTGCTACTCACTAACGGAATCACAGAACAAGGATCTGCCCAGTGAAACCTTCTTTTGTTAAGTTACACGATGTGGCGGTCAGTGATCAGCAGCCTCATAGTCGGCTATCGCATACTGAGTAGACTGGGAAAGCGCTCATGGACGACTCCAAGCAACCCATCAAGGCAGAGCCTCGGCCCTATGGAATTCTGAGGTTTGCCGAGCGGACAGGTTCAAGAGCTCGGGCAGCATTTTTAGCCTGCGCCGATGTCTGTGGCTTGATCACTCTGTCGTTGAGGCACAGTAGAGCATTGCTGACCGATGCACCTAAGCGGTCGGTGTTTCTCTTTCTCTTCAAGCGCCAGCTCTATAACACAGCCTACAAAGCCGCGAGCATTAATTGTATCGTCGCCATCCTGATAGGGGTTGGGTTGGCGGATCGCGGTGTTGCCTATTTGCAGAAGTTGGAGAATTTTGCCGACCTGTTTGTGGTCATGGTGGTGCGTGAAATCGGGCCTTTGATTTCAGGTGTCATTTTGATCGCGAGATCGGCAACTGCCGTGACGGCGGAGATTGGCTATCTGCAGCTTAATAACGAATTTCGGTTGATACGAGAGCAGGGGCTGAGTCCCTTCATTCTGTTTCTTTTGCCTGTCTTTTTTTCCTTCCCATTATCGCTTTTGCTAATGCTGGTGTACTTCAATGTTACCGCCGCCGTGAGTGCGTGGATATACGTTGAGGTTTTTACCTATCAATCCTGGGCATTTAATGATTATTTGTTTGCGATGACCGATGCGCTCAACCCTGTTGAGTTGTTTATTTTTGCAGCAAAGGCATTTTTTTGCGGTATTGTTATCGGACTTGTGAGCCTTTATTCAGGTTATCAGGTCGGTGATCGATTTACGGATATATCTCGGACAATTTCCAACAGTACGACCATTCAGTTGTTGCTGTTTTTTGTAATCAATATCGGCCTGTCTATCGTGGCTTATTAAATGTTACAACTCCATAACTTCAGTTTGGTCCTTAACTCGCGGATATTTTTTCGCGATGTAAATTGCCGCTTTTTGCCCGGTCGAATAACGGCGATCCGGAAAACTGGAGTTCTCGACGGTAGCTCAACCTTATTAAAGTGTTGCGCAGGTTTGGTAGAGCCCACTGATGGCGACGTTTTATTTAATGACATGCCTGTAGATTCTCTGAGTGAGGATGAACGATTTGCGACACTTTGTTATTGCTATGAGCAGGGTGGGTTGATCAGCTTGTTTACGGTTTACAACAACCTAGCGATGCCCCTTGTCTACCATCGAATCTGCGATACTGAAGAGGCTCATCAACGCATACATTTAGCGGCAGAGAAGTTGGGAGTAAGTGATTTATTGGAACTCGAACCTCATCAGCTGAACGACGTGCAGTTTCGTTTAGTCAATCTGGTCAGGGCTCTGGTGGTCGCTGCCGATGTTATCCTGACCGATGAGTTGCAGGCGGGTATGTCTCCTGCGATGTTAAATAATGTTGTTGATATTTTAACCAATGAGGCGGAAAAGGGGGTGACGATTGTGATGGTCACCACGTCTGGTGATGACGATGGCTTTGCGGACGAGCACTACCAAATTTCCAACACAGGATTGGAGTTGCTAACGTGAGTTTCTCCCGTTCAATATCCCGTGATATACGCAAGCAAGATCGACTGGTCGGACTCTTCCTGATTCTAGCAATGGCAATAGTAATCTATCTGCTGTTCATCAATTTCGTTTTTCACGCCAATAAGCGCAATTGGATTGAATTACATGCTGTATTACCAGAATCTTACGGATTAACTGCAGGAACCTTGATTGAGCTTTCTGGTGTTACCGTGGGAAATATTGAATCTGTAGAGCTGCAAGCGGATGCCAGTGTTGCTATTGAATTGGTCATCGACAATGAATTTGAGCAGCACCTGCGCACCGATAGCCAGCTCAGTATTGGCAGCCAAGTTGGGCTGGATACGGTCCTCGGTGGAGCATCGATGAAGCTAATACCAGGCAGTGCTGCGCAACTTCTAAGCTCGGGGGATACGGTAAAGATCGTGGCGCCCAAAAGTATGGGGCAGTACATGGAAGACTTGCGACTTGATGAATTGATGGCTCAGGCGCAAAGCATTGTTAGCAGTGTCGACACCCTGCTAGCGGGGCTAGCCGGAAGCAGTGACGATATCAGTGGCATACTGGCGAGCACCAGTGGATTGATGATAGAACTCACTGAAACAAGCAAACAATTGCCAGAATTACTGGCGACTTCTGATAAAATGTTAACGTCGCTGGATGCGACGCTACGGCAAGTGGAAACCAGCCAGCAGCAATTGCTGTTGCCGTTAGAGCAGATATTAACATCTTCTAACCAAACCTTGTTAACCCTGGACAATGTATTGGCAGAAACACAGCCAAGCCTTGCAAAGCTACCCAACCTTCTCGAGTCTTTGGATGGTGCGGCGATTTCCGCTGACCGCTTGACTCGACAACTGTCTAATCACTGGTTGCTGGGCGGGAATGGCCAAGAAATGCCTGTCGGCGGGGCCGGTTATGATGCATTACCAGCGGACGAGACGTTGTACAAACAATAGTAACCCGGCGGCATTGTCCGTCTAACAGAGTTACCCTGAGACTGCTGCCAGGGGGATGACATGGAGGATATGGCAAGTGAGCAAAAAGACTATTTGGAAGCACCTGGTGGGATATACGCTGACGTTACTATTAGCAACCTTATCCACGCAAAGTGTTGCACAGCTATCGCTGTTTGGCGGTAAAAAAGCCAAAGAGCCGCCCGATTGGTTTTTGAATCCACCGGCAAATACTGCATCTGATTTTTACGGCGTGGCGGCGGCGAATCAACTGGAGAAGGCTAAGGTTGATGCTTTGCTCGATGTAGCAGCCAACCTGGGTATACGGGTTGGCGATACCACCACGGTTAATTCTGAATTTAGTGACGGGGCAGGGAGCATGAGCTCGTCGAGTGAAACAACCGCTGTTGTAGGGGACACCCAATTCAGTCATTTTTCATACCTGAAGACGGAGCATGATCCCAAAACAAACACCTATTGGACGCTCGTCAAAGTCGACAAGGTGCGGATGCTGGCTGATACCAAATACCGCATCGATAGTTTAACGACAAAAATCGACAGTGAATTTACGAGTTTTGAACAGTCCTCGAATCTGGCTCAAGTCATGGCGACCGATAGCCTCTTGCAGTTACTGGATGAGTTGGATCGCCTGAGCAATACCCGTCGATATCTCGATACTGAGTTCAATCCTGAGCCTGTCCTCATGGATATTATGGCCAAAAAGGGCCGGCTTCGTACGGCGAAAGGTGACCTCAAAGTTGTGGTTCGATACGATCAGAACACCAAGCGACTGGCCCAGGGAATCGAACAGATGCTGTCCGCCAACAAGGTTAAAGTTGTCAGCAATGCCAATGCGTCCGGGGCAACGATTATATCCGTTACCAGCGATGTCAAAACAGATTCATTTGGCAAGGATCACATGGCTCTAATGAACGTCAAGCTGGAGTCTATCGACGATAAAGGCAATGTCCTTCTGTCTTCCAGTTTTGAACAAAATGGCGGTTCTCGAACCAGTGCAGATGCCGCCATCCAACAGGCGAATGAAAAACTAGCCGAACGCTTTAACGAAGAGGGGTTGTTGACCTCTCTTGGCTTCCAATAACGCTCTATACCAGTAAGGAAACACCATGATGAAGTTAAAAACCCTACTGCCAGCGATTGCTGTCGTTGCAGTTGCCGGCTGCCAAACCGTTGTCCCACTAACAAATATGCCAAAGCAAGACATCGGTAAAATTGAAGCCGCCGATGACTCCCGCTTTACTGTGATTATCACTGAAGTCAAAGCCGATGTTGGCACTCATGGAAACGACGTTGCCGGTGACATGAGTGGTCCTGCACGAACGGCTCTTGAAGCAACCATCGCAGAAAGTGGTGCCATCAATGTCAATGTTGATCGCACCATACGCGACCAACTCGATGAAGAGCTGCGTCGCATTGAAATGGGTGGAAGCTCGAACTACAAGATTCCAGAGGCGGCGAACTTAGCGATTAACGGTGCCTTTGATTCTGCCACCTTAACGAACTATTACTACGATGGTGGCGATGATGGCGCCCCGGTTTGTACCTATACGGCGCAGGTATCCGGTCGTGTTCAATCTTATTCAACAAACCCCATTGAGCAAAAGGTTGGCGTTAAACTGGACGGCACTAACGTGGTGACCAGCTCCGGAAGCTGTCGGACGTTATCCAGTAGTCAGCAGCAGAGTATGTATCTTTCTGCAATGCGCGATGCTATCGCTGGAGCGAAAGCAAAAATTAAATCCTTGATGGCCACCAAGGGTTATGTCCAGGCGGCTCGTATGGATCAGGGCAAAGGAAAAATGTACTACCGTCTATCAATTCCACCCGCATCTGGTGCGCAACCTGGCGTTTCAGTGAATTTTCTAGAAACACAAATGTTTGAGGGCAAAGAAGAAACCTATCCCTTTGCGGAAGGTAAAATCATTTGCTGGCGCGGTAAAGATACCGTTGCATGGGCCGAGCTCGTAGACGAGGGTGCAGAAGCGAATATTAAAGTGGGAACTCCCGTCCAGTTGAAATTTGAGAGTGGATTTATGAGTTCTTTAACTTCTGGAGTGCCTAGCCTCGAAGGCATGGTTGGTTGTAACCCTTAAGCCCTTGTAGGGTCACTACCGTTGACTCAATGAGTCAGCGGTAGCTCTTCTTCGGTATTTTCTGCCGATTCTTTATTGCTTTCTTAAACCGTCGTTGGCAGCCCTGGTTGCCAATCTACAGGGATCGTTTACCTCAATGAAAGACCTAGTTCGCACTTTTGGCGTGCCTTTAATGGGTATCGGCTTGGTTACCTGTCTTGCATTTCAAGTAAAGGCACAGGCTCCGGACGATTCATCATCTGTCTACGATGAGTCTGCGGAAGAGATTGACTTGGATGCAGACTTCGATGAGTCCGAGTGGGAGTCTATGGATGCGGAAGCGTCAGATGATGAGTTTGTTGAGTTAGATGCAGCGGACGGTGTGTTAGAGCTTTCCGGCGGAGTTGATGAAAGCCTCCAGCCCAAAGGTTCCTTTTATCGACTGAGTCCCTACTACTCTTCCGTTGGCCAAACCTGGTCGCTAACAGACGATGCATCGGTCAACGTCGTCGAGGCTGGAGAGTGGGAGGTATATGGTGATCTGCTTAAACAATCCCTAAGACCAGAATTTTTAACTATGGAGTTCAGCGTCTATCCCTTGCCGCTACTTGGCGTTGCGATCAAAGACAATTGGCCTGGTGCTTATGATGACCTGGATTTTGGCGATGACTCCAATCTGATTGAATCGGTCACTGCCGGCTTTGATGAACCCTATAGCGCGTCACTACTGCTAAGTAATATCAGCGTTTACAGCCCAGATGATGAGGGGGCTAGCGATGCGCCGAACGTGGGTTTTATGGGGTATCTGCTCAGTGTCGGTGGCCATCACATCTTCCGTAACGAGCTGATCAACGACGTTTGGTACGAACTCGAATGGAAGGCGAAAGGCAGTGTCAAACGTGATCTCGAAGCCTTTGATTGGGGAATGAGGCTGGGTATAAAAAATCACGAAAATGACGATATCACCGATACTTTGTATCTGGCTCTTGAAAGAAGTCAGGTTAGAGAGGGCGGGAGTCTTTTGTCGCTTTCGGAAAACACCGGCTATGAGTTGAGTTACATTGTCTCTCGGCACAATTTGGCGCCTGTTGAAGCCAGTGCCTTTATAACCCGCTATTTTCCTATAAAAGGCGAGTCTCGTTTTGTTCCCGCTCTGTCTATCGGTGTTGTGCAGCAGTGGCCTAGAAAATACAGTCGTGCTTTCCAAGCCGAATATGGCGAGGTGGACCGCACCGTTTTTGCCATTCGTCCTACCTTAAAGTTCTGATGTACCTTGTGGGAAGCTGATTTTGTGCGTGAGGTATTGGTAACGCCATCTAAAGGATGGCGTTTGTAGAGGAGAAGGTTTGTAGGTTTTCGTAGGGCGGGTTAGATGTCTTCTTCAAATGAGGGATCTTGTAACTCATCAAACAGACGAGCAACGCTTGTCGGGATGGGAACCTCTCGTAATTCTTCGCCCTTTAAAGAGATCCCTCGGTTTGGGGTGAGCTGATGTTCCTTTACGTAGCCGGCGAATTCTTCTTGCAGAGATTTCTTATAGGATTCGAATTCCTGCTGCTCAGTAGCTTTAAACTGCTCGAATTCTGACGCTTCTTTTGACCTATACAGTTTAAACGCCTCGCCGATGGGTTCGGCAAGAATATCACCCTCTTTCAGATAGACCGTCATCTCGTCATCGCTAGCGCCAGGTTCAATAGCGAACTGGGTACCGCGAATCCCGAGACGCGCCAGACGGGTACCCACCTGAAAAGCTCTTTGTGCGGGCTTACGTTTGGCGACAGAGAAGAGCACTCTGCCTTGGTGGATCTGTATTTTGCGATCATCGTACAAGGTGAGCCGTGCTTGATCTCGCATTAATAGTCGAGAACCATCGATCAATTTGATGTAAGCCTTTGCATGCGACTCACTTTCGATTTGATTGTTTGCAAAAATATAGTGCCGGCGGTCTTTCAGTGGTGTTCCCGATGTATCAGGGGTAGAGAATAGAATAACATCCCCTTGGTACTTTACGACCGCTCCAGAAGGGCGCTGTTGCGCAGCAATACTTTTGTTGGCGCCTGCTTGCAGAGCCGTTCCTAGTAATAGAGTCTGAGAAATAAAGTCTCGGCGGTTAATGTGTGGCATCCCTTTGCCTCCCAGTGAAGTGACTGACGTATCCTAACTCTTCCGCGAAGAACTATTGGCGAGCATAATGCACATCGACCGGAAACTTTTCAAAGGTATTTGCTTTTTCGTCGTGCAATAGAAGAAATAGCGAGGCATTTACGGTGCTCGATTCTGTATTTGGATCAGAGCTGATAGCAGGTAGGGTAGCGAGTATATTGACCGCGACACCTGGGCGAAAAGACGTGGTTGAGAATCGCCCTTTGTTAATTTGGTCTTCACACCATTCCATTTGATTATACAGCTTATAGCCGGAGCTACACAGGGTAATCCCTTGAAACTGACGAACATCCCGCTGTGAAAACATGTTGTTGGCGTTGTCGATTGCGCTGGCCTCAGGCCCCACCATAATGCCATAGATCGTGTTGTTCGTCGTATTGGTTAGAGAGATTCCAAGTACGATTTGATCCTGATTGTCCTTCGACTTTTCTCTGCGCATTGATAGAACTTGACCAATGATTTTACCATCCTGGGCTCCTGGGATTTCTTGAGCTGTTTGCCTGGCAACGGTGACAGGCTTTGTTTGCGCATTGGAAGGGATTGAAGTAGGCATGGATTGATGTTGGGTTTGCTGTATCTGGTTTATTTGTCCACGCAGTTGCTCGGACTGAGACTTACTTTGCGCCAGTTGTTGGCGCAACTGATCTATCTGTGTATTACGATCCTTCAATTGTTGATTTAAAGAACCAATTTGGCCCTCCAGTTGACTCGCATAGATGACAATTTCACCAGCGTTTTTGCGCGTTTCCGCTTCTTTGTCCGTAGCACCTTGCAGGCGGCTGTTCTCATTTCTTAAGCTGGTGAGTTGTTGTTGAAGGCTTGCGAGGCTCGCGGTCTGCTGTTTTTCTTGGGCTTGGTATTTGGTGAGCTCAGATTGAGCTGTATCCAGTTGTTGATTAAGTTCAGCAGATTTCCTTTGGCTATCTTTTAGTTGTCCCTGCAGCCCTTGTACCGTGATGGTGAGGGCTTGTTGCTCTTCAGCGGTGCAGCCATCAAGCTCGCTGTCCATTTCATCAAAGAGCTCATTTTTATTTGCTTGATCTTCAAATTGCGCGATGGCGCTGCTCGATGCGATGATGGCAGAGAAAAGTAGCAATCGGGGAAATTTCATATTGGTCGTCCTTAATCTATGGGGGTGGTTACAGAAGGCGAGATAACAGCTATAAAAGCCTGGTCGTCAATTTCCACTAAGACGGACAAATTGTTTGGGTGAACATTGTTTAGCGGTGCGAAAATTGGATGCTTGCCATCATTTTCTAGCAATTCAAAGAGAGTCACTCAGTGACGGATAATCGATGAACTGTCAG
The DNA here is from genome assembly GCF_056159445.1 of Pseudomaricurvus sp. ABR4_320. NCBI lineage: Bacteria > Pseudomonadati > Pseudomonadota > Gammaproteobacteria > Cellvibrionales > Cellvibrionaceae > Pseudomaricurvus > Pseudomaricurvus sp. ABR4_320. The sequence continues at coordinate 561,351 of NZ_JBSWVF010000004.1, forward strand.
TGTTGATTAAGATAAAATCAGGACAAATATTTGAGGCTAGGATTCACGTGAGGTATATATGCCCGAGAAAGCGGAATTAACGGTGAGTCAAAAGGCAAAAAAATTTGCTCATGACGCCCATCAAAAGATAGATCAGCGCAGAAAATATACAGGTGAGCCCTATATCGTTCACCCTGCCGCCGTAGCAAAACTGGTCTCATCGGTCGTTGATGACGACAACATGATCGCTGCTGCCTGGCTGCATGATGTGGTTGAAGATACGCCAATGACACTGAAAGACATCGAACAGCACTTTGGGAACGACATCGCAGGCCTAGTAAGCGATCTGACGGATGTCTCGGTTCCGGAGCAGGGCAATCGCGCGGCTCGAAAAGCCATTGATAGGGCCCATACCGCTGCCGCAAGTCCACGGGCGAAAACAATAAAACTCGCAGATTTGATCGATAACACCCGCTCAATCACCGAGCATGATCCCCAGTTTGCACGAGTCTATATGGCGGAAAAGCGGTTGCTCCTGGAGATTCTTCAGGAAGGCGATTCAATTTTATATGAGCGTGCACAGTCGTTGGTCAATGACTATTTTTCTTCTCGCGCATCTGACAAATAGTTTTAGGCGCGAGGGCCTCCGCCACACTGACTGAGCTATCCATGAGTTGTCCGTCCAAGTCTCTTGGTCAAGACGCTTGCACTGAATATCGTCATTCAGGTTTCGACGAGCGACAGTCGCAGCGAATTGCCATAAATGGGACTTACCACGGATAGGAAACATGGTTGTAAAGAAAATTTCTCCACTCTTCTTGAGTACTGTATTGGCGTCGGCATCAACGCTGGCTCTGCCTTTGGCCCAGCATCAGGCTATCATCGATGATATCGATGGCAACAATTCATTGAGCTTCACCAAAGACATGGTATCAACTGTCGATGGGAAGTATATATACAGTGTTTCGTCTGTAGATCACGCAATTAATGTATTTGAACGGGGGGCTGATACTCATTTAAATCTTAAGTACGTTCTTGAAGAAGACTCTGCGGCGGATGTGGGTGTCCATAGCCCCTTTGATTTGCTTCTATCGCCAGATGAAAATTACGTCTACGTTCTCGGTTTAGATACCGACGGCGTTACCGATCAGCTGTTTGTTTACCAACGAGATCTATCAACGGGGTTGCTGACACAAATACAGGAATATTCGGGGAGGGGACTGGATTCTCCCGGAGCGATGACCATTTCTGATGATGGAAAGTTCATCTATGTCACCAGCATTAATAGTCATTCTGTTACGGTTTTGGCGACATCATCAAATGGAATGGTGTCAGAGGTTCAGTACATTACTGAAGTGTCGAAAGGTCTAACCAGCGGCTACCAATATGTGTCTTCAGTGGTCATTAGTCCGGATCAACAGCATGTCTATGTTGGATTGGAGCCCCACAGTGGCGAGGGTGCAATTGTCCATTTCAATCGAGATCAATCCTCAGGTGCGCTGTCGTATATCTCACAGGTCGACCATACGCTCCCGAATCTTGAGGATTTAGAGCGACCACGATCAATGGACGTTAGTCCAGATGGTAAATATCTCTATGCATTATCCGATAATATGATTTTTGAATTCTCAATTCAGGCATCGGGTGATCTAGGATTTGTTCGGTCAGTCATGGTTGATAATCCAGATTCCAAAGTGCAGCAGCTTTATTGGCTAAACAGCATTCAGCTCAGCGAGAATGGCCAATTGGCCTACATTACCGATAACGTCATAGACGCTATCATGGTTTATACCAGAGATTCTAATTCCGGCTCACTAAGCTATGTCGGAGCTGAGCTTCATGGCGTTGGGTCAGTTTCAGAAATCCGAGGTCCCGAAAGTGTTTATCTTGCATCGGGCAATCACTACGCCTACGTCGGATCAACCTATGGACTGACGGAGTTTACTATCGACACAGATATAGGTGTTTCCAGTCAGGTTACCCAAGGACAAAGTACGACTGATGTCGTGTACTCCCTCGTCAATAATGGTGAGGTAACCGCCCATAACATTGAGATATCAATTCTAGTAGGCGAAGGTGCGACGGTTCAGACGATCCTTCCCTATAATAGTGATACCGGTTGTGAGCAGCAGGGGCAGGTTGTCACCTGTCTGATTTCTAACCTGGATCCCACCGTTGAAGAGGGCATCACCCTTACATTAAGCAACGGCACAACTACTGGCTATAGCGTTTCTAGCTCAATTGCCTTGGCGGAAGTCGATACGAATTCGAGTAATGATTCAACAGAGGATACCATCGTCAATGAAGGATCAACGCCTGTTGCTGATGAGCCGGAAACGACAGAACCTGAGCCAGCGACAGAGAATACCGGCGGGGGTAGCGGTGGAGGTGGTAGCTCGTCTGTATTTTTCCTCGGCTTTCTTAGTATGCTGGGCTTTATAAAATACCGTCAAAAGCGGCTTTAAGTTAGAGGTAGGGCTCGCAATATCGAGTCCTACCCTTTAACGAGGTGGCAATCGTTTCTGCAAGGTTCGAAAAAAATAGTACCGATATAGCGCAATTAAACCAATTGTGAAAAATCCACCAATGGTGCCTGCTAAATGCGCTTCTGAAACGACGCGCATATTTCCCAAATAGTCTCTCACAGACACATCGCTGTTACATTCGACAACAATTTTGAGCAAGATACCGACCACTGTCGCTATCCCTAATAGCCTATTTGCTTTTAAATTGTTAAACGCACCAACGATCACTAATCCGTGTAATACACCTGAGAAACCTCTATACCAATGAAGTTCAGGAACAAATAAATAGAGAAACCCGCCAGTCATCAATGAGAGTGGGAAGAGTAGGCCCACAAAAGTGAGCTGGCTGAGGTTACTATAAAATATCCAATAAACCGCTACTAATGAAAGCGAATTCCATAGCAGGTGCTGCCAGGTAATATGAGTGAAATGGCAAGTGACCAATCGCCAGAGTTGACCTGCGGCAATGCCATCACGGTCGAAAGCAACTGCATATTGATGATGAGAGAAAAAGGTAAAAATCATTCCAAGGATCACAAGTATTATCACTAAGCGCTTTCTTTGAAATGAATGTAAAAAGTGAACCATAAGTAAATACTAAAAAATCAATAAAGGAAAAATTTCCTATCATAAACAGTGTATGTGTCTTCGCTGTCAGATCAAAGTATGAGCTGAACGTTTTTTTTGATGGAAAAACAAACATCAATTAAATAAGTATAGATATGTTAATTGAACCTTAATTTGCGCGTCTGATAATATACCGACAAGACTGTTGGTTATTAGTCATTCTCTTGAATAGTCAAAGTCATCGAGTCAGAAATTTTAGACGTGGAAAGCCTCGTATGTTCACAATGCCTCTTTACCTCTCATATGCATTGTCAAAGGATTTTAAAGTGAAGTGTGCTACGAACTCCTCGCTCATCCTGTAAAAACTCCTTGAGTCTCCTGGCGATATCTAAACGATGTAAATAAGGTGGTGCTAAGAAAAGCCATCATTATAAATCCATATCGTAGAGATATATCGCGACTTCAAGAGTTACGTATCGTTTTCCAAATGTGTCCGTCTAAAGAAGTGAATATGGAATGCTCATTATGCGAAGCGCATTTCATCAGGATGGTTGAGTCTCTCGAATCAAAGTGTTCGAGTGGCTGCGCATTAAAATGCTCTGATTTAAATTGGTCAGCTGGATCTAAAAAATTTATTTAAAAAGATATATGGGAGTTAACATGAAAGGTATCACTTTAATGATTGCAGCTGTTGTATTGGTGTCCGGCTGCACTTCGGCTGATCTTCAACGAGTAAAAAATGGTGCATTTTCTGGCGCTATGTCCACAGTGATGGGATCGACTGTTGGAGGTGCAGTTGCTGGCGGATCCAGCTCAGGCTCGGTTGGAAGCTCTGATACCTCTTACAGCATTGATAAAGAGAAAATTGCCTATTATAACGCGTCGAAAACATCACGGGACTATGGGCACATATCGATAACTAAAACGGAAAAAAATCCTCAGGGCCAGACTATGATCGTCTTGGAGGGTTGTAGTGATCCTAGGGTTGGCAATATGAAGTGTAATGGTGGCTTGTATGAAGTTACCGCAGAGGGATGGCTGGTAGACGACATTATATATTTCAACAGCAGTAATTTCCGTTCAGTCGTTATTCCCGCTGGAAACTACTATCTGAAAATTCAGAGCAATGGTGGTGGAACTGAAAGCTATGTAACTGGACAGCTAGAGATCAAGCCGTTCGTTTCCAATTATGTGGCTTTGGAGCTGGAATAGCTCAGAGATATGCATTTGATCTAATGGTCGACATTAAAATCTGAAAAACAAATAACGGACACAATTAAGAAAACATTTCTGCAAAAAAATAATCGTCTATAGATAATTTTGTCCGTCTAATGATTTAGGATGTCTCAATTACCAAGGATGGTGGCGGTTTCAAAAGACGAGTAGTTTACTGGTACTGCTTAATGGAACCTCAAGGATGATTGCCGGGCTAGGATGGCCCATATTTTTTTTAAATCAATAAGGAATATCTAAAATAAGGGAGTATTAGTGATATTGAGGAGCTGACCGTTACGCTGGTTGCCTTCGGTAGAAAAATCATGGCGCGCGGAAGGAATTGATTTTAGCGAATTGAAAGGCTTTTTAGACTATTTTCGCGTATATAAATATATAAATTTTGAGCGTTATGGAGAGACTCTAGCGCCGTCTTCGATACAGGGTGTTGTTATTCAGCCGATTTTTCGTTGGCAAGTCGATGACTACTAGGGAAGTGTTAAGCCTTACCGGGCTCTTTCTATCACATATAATAAAATTTCAGAGTTCATAACTGCCCCAGTATTTCATTACCTCAGCCAACAAGAAGCGAATGACGCTGCATTGGATTCCTGTCAAAAAAATAGATGAAAAATTCTGGAAAGCTTTGTCATTTAAATCA